>CBFGRV010000070.1:0-14605 GCA_965651265.1 uncultured Rhodothermales bacterium | reverse complement strand
GAAGACGAGGACGCTGACGGCGGGTAGTACGACGGCTGCCGATGCGTCGAATCCGTGGAGCGGCTCCGGATCGGCAAGGATCTCGCCGCCGTTTCCGGCCACGACCGGATTGACGAAATGGTCGTAGACGTCGCTGTTGAACGCCTCGAGCCAGCGGCCGGCAATCGGCAGCCCGATGCGATAACCGTAGCGGGTGATCTCCGCCAGGTGTGCGACCACAACGACATCCTGCCCCTCGCCCGGAACCCATCGGTGAAAGACGAGGACGCGATCGTGGTCGTTCACGTAGCTGCACCGAAGTCCCTCGCTGGTGAGGGCGGGCAGACGCCTCCGGAGATGCAGCAGATCGCGTGTGAACCGGTGGAAGTCCCGCATGTGGCGATCCGTCGTCAATCCATCCCAATTGATCAGGAGCTCGCTGTCGCCATCCAGGTAGTCGGACCAGGGTTCGTCTTCCAGAAACTCCTGGCCCATGAACATCATCGGGATGCCGGGAGCCGTCAGGCAGAGCCCCATCGCCACGCGCGATCGGCTCCGGGCGTACCATGACCGCGGGTCGGATGGATCGGCGAGACGAGGGATACGGGGCGCCGTCGTGGTCGATCACACTCACCTGATCGTATCGAAATCCATCGATTCGATACTCATCCAGGCAGAAGACCGCGTTGTCGATCAGAAACTGCCGAACCTCCGGCTTGCCGAAATCGAACACGAGCCCGCCGGCATGGCCGACCTCGGAGAAATAGAGCGAATTGCCGTTCCGCCCCTCGGTCTGACCCGCCTGGCGATCGAAGAAATAGATGCTTTCGTCTCCGAAATCGCCCCCCGCATGGTTGTAAACGACATCGAACAGAACAGCCACGCCGTACAGGTGGAAGAGGTCGACGAGCGCCTTGAGCTGATTGACTTCGGTGCGCAGCTCTCCCGCATCGAAAGGGGCCTGCCCCTTCTTCTCCAGGAGGATGTTGACGCGATCGACGTACGGCGCCAGCCGGATGTCCTCCTGCCCGAAATCCATTTCCGGCGAGAAGTAGTCGGTGCCGTTGTAGCCCAGGCTGAATGTGGATGGAAACTCGACGACCGGCAGCAGCTGAACGGCCGTCACTCCGAGATCGACGAGATACTCGAGCTTGTCGATGACGTCCAGGAACGTACCCGCCTTGGCGTCCCAGTGCGGCGCAAAGAACGCGCCGACGTGCATCTGGTAGATGACAAATTGGTGGAAGGGCGGTGTGCGCCAGCCGGATGCCCGCCAGGGGAAATCGGGTGAGCGGATGATGCACACGGTGAACGACGGATCGAGCTCGCGCGCGTACGGATCCCGCTTGAACCCGGAGCTTCCTTCCCCAACGAGGTAGTACTTGTACGTCTGGTGCTCGGCAGCGCCTGGAACGAAGCCGGCCCAGCTGCCTCCTCCAATCGGCACGAGGCGGTTGGATTCATTCGGCTCCCAATCGTTGAAATCGCCGCAGACGTGCACTTCTCGAGCGTTCGGCGCCCAGACCCGAAACGTGGCCCCGTCGGCGATCAGATTGGCCCCTGGTCGAGTCTGTTCGGTGACATGCTGAAGGGAGAGCGCCACGGGGATTCACCTCGACGGGAGAAGGGCTGCACGGCGACGCGGAACACGTTACTCCACGTCTGCCCAGCAAACAATCGGCGCCTTCGTGAAATCAGGGCCCACAATGGCGGCACCGCACGGATTCTGAGTATACTTCGGGAGTCCGATCCACCGACAGAAGCAACGTTTGATACGCAGCTAGATGACTCCGGAAGAAATGATGAGCGCGGTCGTGCACTCCATGCGAGAGCGCACGGGGCGGTCCCTCGAAGAATGGGTGGAGCTGGTGAACGCCAGCGGCACCGATCCACTCGACCAGAACGCCGTGCGTCGATGGTTGAAACAGGAGCATGGCGTCCTCCAGAACTCGCAATGGGCGATTGCCGATGCGGCCGCCCGCGCGGCGGGATGGGAGCCGCCCTCCACGGAGGAGTACATCGAGCAGCAATATACCGGGACGAAGGCCGGACTGCGCCCGATTTTCGACCGTCTTCGCGAGATCATCGAGGGCCTCGGCGACGACGTGACCATCGAAGGCCGATCCACTTACACGCCCTTCGTGCGGATACGACAATTCGCCGCCGTGGCTGCCGCAACGCGAACCAGGGTGGATGTCGGGCTGCGCTTCAAGGACGCGCCTCCATCCGACCTCCTCAGCCCCGGCAGCGGGCCGGGCCAGGCCACGCACAAGCTCTCGCTGACCTCCGTAGATGAGATCACTGACGAAGTGGAAGGGCTGCTCCGAATGGCCTACGAACAGAACGGCTGAGTACTACGCACTGCACGCACGCTACCCTCGAAAGTTGTCATTTTTTTTGCCGGCAGCGATAGGAAAAAAGTGGCCGTTGTTAGATTTCGCGCTCTCCAAAAATCGTCGCTCGATACTTACCGGAGGCCTCCATGCGCCGAGTTCTACTTCTTGCATTCTGCACCCTCTATGCGGGCTGGGGCTCTCCGGCCACGGCTCAGATTACCATCCTGAATTCATTCAACCCTCCAAGTGCAGGCAGCTTGTGCGGGATTGGTTTGGATTCGGAAACCTCGAACATTTGGACGTATCCATGCACCGCCGGCACCATCCTTAGCCTTTCTCAGGATGGGGAGGAGCTGGGCTCGGTGCCCCGCCCCGGTGAATCCGCGAACGACGTCGACGTCACCTTTACGCGGGAGCAAATAGACCTGGGGGGCACCACGCTGCCGGCCGGCACCTTGTTGTTCATCAACGGGGAGAGCGGTCCGGCCGAGATCTATGCCGTGAACAAAGAGGACGGAACCGTAATCGATACCCTCTCGACCGGCTTCGGCAACAGCCACGTGGTCGGCGGTGCCTATCACCCAGATCGGGGCACCTTCTTCTTGGTCCAGGACAATGTCGCAGGCACAGCCAACGGAAATCGTATCGCGGAGGTGGATCCCGTATCCGGGGATACCCTGCAGACATTCTCCGTCTCCGACTCCTTCAGCGTGTCGTATGGAGATGTCGACGTATCGAGCGTGACGGGAAATCTGTTCGTGGTGAGTAGCATCAGGGATGCCATCGCGGAGTTCACGCCGGACGGGGCGTTTGTTCAGTTGCATGAGCTCCCGGTCGGGGTAACCGTTCTCAGTGGCATCGCGCTTGATTGCGGGGTGGAGGAGGCCTGGGTATCCAGCACGGGAGGCGTCGTGACGCATCTGGGCCGTGTCCGGTGCGGGATACCCACGAGCGTGGGAAGCGAGGAACCGACTCGATTCCGGGTGTCGGCGGCGTACCCGAATCCTTTTCGGACCCACTTCACGTTTTCCGTCGAGGGCGATCGCCCACAGCACGTTCGGGTGGCCGTCTACGACCTCGTTGGCCGCGAGGTAGAGTCGATCTACGACGGCACGATGGGCCCCGGGGAACAAATCTTTTCTCTAAACCCCACATGGCCTAGTGGGATGTACCTCATCCGGGTTGTCGGAGGCGGAGTCACGGCGTCACAGCAGGTCGTGAAGATCAACTAGGAGGGGCGGCGCGTCGGCTCATGATCTCACAGATCACGGTTCGAAACACGCCGTGGCTTGCCGGATCATTCCAAATCGTTCCGTTTCTTCGCCGTCCGTCGTGCCACACCTTGTATGCGAAAATCCCCTATCGGGATTATTTGGTCGTTTAAACAATCCCTCACCCATCAATCGGAGTGTCTAAATGAAACGCCTTGTGTTGCTTTCGCTTATCGTTGGAATCAGCACGATGCTGACGAACTGCACCGAAGACTCCCTCACCACACCCGACCTGCAGGGCACTGCCGCTGAGGACCTTCATCCGGCGATTGGTCCGGACGCTCTGAATATCAGCTACCATTCCGTGCTCAGAGGCATCCAAGGGGGTCCCGAGTTTTCGAAGAAGCAAGTCGTCGGTTCCTTCTCCGGTCCGTTGTTCGGACTCGCCGTCGCGCCCAATAACGACCTGGTGGTTGCCGACGCGGGCGCCGGCGTCGTGACGAAAGACGGCATTCTGGAGATCTCTGCGCCCGGGGCGTCGTCAGTCAGCCCGATCGGACGTGGCTCCATGTGGGTTGTCGCCGGCGCCGGTGAGGATCCTTTCGCGGATACGGGTCAAGCCTTGTACAGAGGCACGAAAGGCAATGTCACGTTGGTCGCCAATCTTTTCGAATTCGAAGCGGCGAACGATCCCGACGAAGGCGAGGCACCCGAATCGAATCCATTCGACGTCGTGTCGCTCGGGGGGAACGCGGCCCTCGTAGCGGATGCTGCGGGGAATGATCTCCTCCGCATCGACAATCGAGGAAATGTCGAGATCCTCGCCGTTTTTCCTGATGAGCTGGTCTCCACGGCCAATCTCAAAGCGCTTGCCGGATGTCCCGATTCCGGGCATCCTTTCTGCACCTTCGATGACATGATGCCGGCCCAGCCGGTCCCGACGAGTATCGCCATAGGCCCCGACGGCAGCTACTATGTCGGCGAGCTGAAGGGCTTTCCCGCACCTACGAACGAGTCGAATATCTGGCGCGTGTCGCCGGGTGCCTCGTTGGCGGATTGCGGCAATAGCCCGGACTGCGTGAAAGTCTTCGACGGCGGCTTCACGTCGATCATCGACCTGACCTTTGGCGCCGATGGGATGTTGTACGTGGCCGAGCTGGACGAAGCGTCGTGGTTCGCTCTGGAAGGCGCGCCGGCTCAAAGTGTTGGGGGGACCGTGAATGCATGCGACGTGGCGACTCTGCAGTGCACCGTCATTGCCTCCGGAATTCCGATGCTCACGTCGGTCGTGGAAGACGCCAACGGCACGCTCTGGGTTACGAGAAATGCTCTGATTCCCTCGGATGCAGAGGTCGTCCAGATACCGTAGACTTTGAGGATCAGCGGGCGTGCACAGCGCAGCGAGTACATGGCACATTGTCTGATCCTGTCGACTCCCATGAAATCTCCAGCCTTCTCGACTTTCTGCGTCGCGCGGAGCGTCTGAAGGACACCGTCCGCTCGGGGTATACCTCGGGCGGACGGCAGGAGAGCGTGGCCGATCACACCTGGCGTCTCTGCCTCCTGGCACTTATCGTCCACGATCGCTACCCGCACGTCGATTTCGCCCGCCTGATCAAGATCTGCATCGTGCACGATCTCGGCGAAGCAGTGGGTGGAGACATCCCCGCGCCGGAGCAGGCCAAGAGCGGCGCGAAAGCGGAGCAGGAACGACGAGATCTTCTCGAGTTGCTTGGCCCATTGTCCGCTTCGCAGAGGAACGAGATCGTTTCCCTGTGGGATGAATACGAATCCGCGTCGACGCCCGAGGCACGGCTTGCAAAAGCGCTCGACAAACTCGAGACTCTCCTTCAGCATACGCAGGGTGCAAATCCGCCGGACTTCGATTACCGCTTCAACCTGGACTACGGCCGTCGCTTCACGACGGGAGATCCCTTCCTCGCGGCAATCCGCCAGGCACTGGACGCGGAGACAAAGAGGAGGGCGGATGAGGCAGGGTCTGGGGGCGTCACGGATCGACGATGATTGTCCTTTCGGAGGTGGATCCGGATCTTGTGCGCGATGCACTCGAGCTGGCCTGGCGAAATGTGGCGCCGAAAGGACTCGTTCGAGGCTACGACGAAGAATCGGATGTCTGACGCGCGAACGTTGAAGCGCGATCAAACCACTCGCTGAGCACCTTGCCGTTTCGCTCCATCTCCATTGCGCTACTGTCGCTGTACCTCGTCGGCTGCAGCCCGTCGTCGGCGCGGCAGGAGGTCGACTCTTCCGAGGCCCGATCGTCCAAGCCGCGCGTCGTCGTCACGACGGATCCGGAGCTCGACGACTCGAATTCGCTCATCCGGTATCTGCTCTACAGCACCGACTTCCGCACCGAAGGGCTCATCTACGCCAGCAGCCAGTTTCACTGGAAGGGCGATGGGCAGGGGACCGAATGGTTTGTCCCGGGCCGCGAGTACACGCGCTTTGGAGTCGATCTGTGTCCGTGCGAATCGTGGCGCTGGGCGCCGGACGAGCGCTTCATCGATGACGCCGTTGACATCTACGAGCAGGTGTACCCCAACCTGCGCGTGCATCACCCGGAATACCCCTCGCCCAACGAGCTCCGGTCGAAGATCCGCTGGGGCAACGTGGAGTTCGATGGCGACATCTCGAAGGACACGCCGGGCTCCGACCTGATCCGCGATCTCCTACTGGATGACGATCCCGGTCCGATCTACCTGCTGGCATGGGGTGGGGCGAGCACGATCGCTCGGGCCCTTAAGTCGATCCAGGAGCAGTACGAGAACACGCAGGAGTGGCCGGCCATCCAGAACAAGGTGGCCGGCAAGGCCATCCTTTCCCTATCGGGCGATCAGGACGATACGTACGCCACGTACATCCAGCCTGAATGGCCCGCCATCCGGACGCTACAAACCGGAGAGGGAGGAGTCGGCCTCGCCTACGGTGCCTACGTCTTTGCCTCCGCGGAGAATGCCCCTTACTTCAGCGTGGAGTGGACGCGCGCGAACGTCTCCAGCGTCGGCCCCTTCGGCGACCAATACCGCTTGTGGGGCGACGGAAAGCAAATGGTGGATGGAGACATTTTCGACTACTTCGGTATCTCGGGGCACACCGCGGAGGAGCTGCGTGAGCAAGGGTACGTCGTCTGGCTGCCGCCACGTCCAGCAGGCGAGTTTCTGGGCGAGGGGGACACGTTCACGTACCTGAACCTGCTCGACAATGGGCTCGAAGCCTATCGCGACGAGACGCCGGGTGGATGGGCGGGCCGCATCACCGCAAATCCGGCATCGATCAACGCGACCGACACGGACACAACCTCATCCTTCGACAACTTCTTCCAGCGGGTCCAGGAGATCGGCTCCAGAGAGCCTTCGTCGCGCCCTCCATCCCCACAACCGAACTTCACGCCGGCGGCGCAGAACGATTTCGCCGCGCGGATGCGGTGGACGGTCACGCCGAGGTACGAGGATGCCAACCACGAGCCCGTGGTCCGGATAGAGGAAGCACGCATCTCCGCCCGCCCTGGCGATACGGTGGCGCTCAATGCCGCTGTATCGGACCCGGACCGCGATGAGGTCGCGGTCCGCTGGTGGCGGTGGAAGGACGTGGATACCTATCCCGGAGACGTGCAGATCGAGGATGCCGCCACCCTCGCGTCGCGCCTCCAGGTGCCGGAGGGTGCGGAGCCGGGCCAGACCATCCAGATCGTACTGGAAGCCACGGATGACGGGCAGCCCTCGCTGACCCGCTACGGGCGCGTTGTCGTAGAGGTGACCCGCTAAGACTTGTACCGCGCGCGTAAGGAGATCGATCTCGCGCGCCGAGCACCTTTACAATCCACCCTCCAGTCCTTAGCGTATCCCCTAAATCGCCTGGATCGCCGGATGTGATGATGAAGCTGCTCTCGTACTCGTTGCTCGCCCTTCTCACGCTGCCTGTTGAAATCCGCAAGGTGACGATGTGCGCATCGCCCTACTGAGGAGCTCATGAGCGGAGAGCTTCCACCTGTCCTCAAGATTCCCGATCAGCCCAGGCACCTGAAGCTCTATCGATTTCAGTGGGTGGGGATACCGCTGATCGTCCTCATGCCCATCCTCGCACTCTTTGGCGTGTTCGGCTTGACCGCGCAGCACGTCGAGGACGCCACCCCCGATCTCGTACTGCGCGTCGATTATCCGGCGCGATTCCGCCACAAACAGACCACCAGGTTGGTGGCTCTGGTCGAAAACACGTCGCCCCGCACGCTTGACACCCTCGTCGTCGCCTTCGACCCCGAATACGTCCGCCGTTTCTCGGAGCTGATCTTCATTCCGGCGCCGACAGAGCCGTTCGAGATGGAATTTCTCGATGTAAAGCCGGGAGAAACCAGGCTCGTCTGGGCCGAACTTCATGGGGAGCGCTACGGGCGCCATCGCGGAACAATCGACGCCTATGCAGTTGGGGGCCCGGACACGGCCCGTGTCACCGTCAGCTCGCTCATCTTTCCGTAGGTGCCGTTGTGGAAACCGTCATCCGCGTCGCATTCGTCTACGTCTTCATCCTGGCTCTATTTCGCGTCATGGGGAAGCGGGAGGTCAGCCAGCTCACACCCACGGAGCTCGTGATGCTGCTGCTCATCCCGGAAATCATGTCGCAGGCGCTGGTCCGAGAGGATTTTTCGATGACCAATGGCGTGATCGGCGTGACGACGCTGATGTCGCTCGTCTTCATCACGTCGGCGCTTACGTACAGCTTCAAGCGATTCGGCGAATTCGTGGAAGGCAAGCCCGCCCTGTTGGTGGAGAAGGGGAAGCCCGTGAATGAGACCATGGACCTGGAGCGGATACCCGCCGAGGAGCTTGCATCCGAGATGCGCAGGGCCGGAATCGAAAAGCTGGAGGATGTGAAGTGGGCCGTCCTAGAATCCGGGGGGCGAATCGCTATCATCGGGTACGACGCGAGGGATGTGCGATCCCAGGATGAAGAGGAGTCCATTGTCTAGCTACTTTGCGGATAGAGGCATTCCAGCGATGACGTTGAATTGCCTGCCCTTCGTCCATACGATAGGGTGTCTGCTGCTGTGCGTCTCGGTGATGGCATCATGCGCGCCAAAGCGTCCGGCAGGCGACCTCATCCTGACGAACGGCGTCGTGTGGACGGGCGAACCGGGCGCTGAGCGAGCCTCTGCCATCGCCGTCGGCGACGGTCGCATCCTGGCCGTCGGGATGGATGCGGAGGTGCGGGCTTTGGCCGCGAACGGGGCGCGCGAGATCGATCTGCGCGGGCGAATGGTGACGCCCGGCTTCGTCGACAACCATACCCATTTCATGAGCGGCGGCTTTCAGCTCGTGAGCGTGGATCTGCGCGATGCCGCCACGCCCGATGAATTCAGCCGGCGGATCGGGGCCTTCGCCCGGTCCATTCCGCCGGACCGCTGGATCACCGGCGGCGACTGGGACCATGAGCTCTGGGGAGGCGAGCTTCCGCGGCGCGATTGGATCGACTCACTGACGGCGGAGCATCCCGTGTTCGTCAACCGGCTCGATGGCCACATGGCGCTCGCGAACGCCCTCGCCCTGGAGATGGCGGGCATCACGTCCGAGACGCCGGATCCCGAGGGAGGCCTCATCGTGCGGGATGCGGCGACAGGCGAGCCGACCGGAATGCTGAGGGACAACGCCATGGACCTCGTGTCTCGCTTGATTCCGGAGCCGACCGAGGATGAGCTGGATCAGGCTTTCGAGCGCGCGCAGGAGCACGCCCTTTCGCTGGGTTTGACGCTCGTCAACGACATGGGAGCTTGGGCTCATCTCGAGACGTACCGGCGCGCTCATCGGCGGGGCGATCTGAGGCTTCGGATCTATTCCTTCGTCCCGCTCGGAACGTGGGAGCGCCTCCGCGATCTCGTCGCCAGTGAGGGCTCCGGTGACGATCAAATCAAGTGGGGAGGGCTCAAAGGGTTCGTAGATGGGTCGCTTGGGTCCACGACAGCCTGGTTCTACGAGCCTTATAACGACGCTCCCGAAACGGCCGGATTGCTGACGACGGACACGACAGCCCTCCGACAATGGATCCTGGACGCCGACGCCGCCGGTTTGCACGTCGCCGTGCACGCCATCGGCGATCAGGCTAATGACTGGCTGCTTGACGTCTTCGCCGACGCCGAAGCGGCGAACGGCGTACGCGACCGGCGATTTCGGATCGAGCACGCCCAACATCTAACTCCCGCCGCTATCGAGCGGATGGCCCCTCAGGGGGTGATCGCGTCGATGCAGCCATATCACGCCATCGATGACGGCCGCTGGGCCGAAAAGCGGATCGGCAGCGAGCGCATCCGAACGACGTATGCTTTCCGCAGCCTGCTCGACGCCGATGCCCCGCTGACCTTCGGTAGCGATTGGACAGTAGCGCCCCTCGATCCGCTGCTTGGCATCTACGCCGCCGTGGCGCGCAGGACCATCGACGGCGCGAACCCCGATGGGTGGGTACCCAAGCAGAAGATCTCCGTCGAGGAAGCCCTGCACGCCTACACGACCGCCAATGCCTACGCCTCCTTCATGGAGGATCAGATCGGCACGCTTGCGCCGGGTCGTAGCGCGGACCTCGTCATCCTGTCCGAAAATCTCTTCGATATCGATCCGACCCGCATCCCCGAGGTCGAGGTGGATGTGACGGTGATCGGCGGTGAGGTCGTTTTCGAGCGGGACGGACTAACGCCCTGAAGACGATCCCGATCGCCGTGTCGCCGACCTGGGAAGGCAACTCGATGCCATCCCCTCCGTCATTAGCGCCGGAACACTGCCCGCTTATTCGTCCAGAACGAAGGTGACCATCATGTTCACCTGGTATTCGGCCGGACGGTTATTCTCCACCCGGACGTGCAGCTCCTTGACCCATACACTCTTGACGTTGCGTAAGGTCTTGCCTGCGCGCGCAATTCCCTCCTCGATGGCATGCTCAAAGCTCTGCGTGGAGGTGGAGCTAATCTCGGTTACTTTTGCTATGGACATCGTGGGTGTATTGGCTGAATGAATCTCTATCGTCTTCGCGATCCCAGGAAGCCGCCTACGAGTCCGATGACGTCATCCACCATCGAACCATCTCGGTTCCGATCGAGGAGCGGCTCGAGCATGGACGCTATGCCGCCCCCTCCTTGCTGGTCGGCACGGACGGCCGTGCCGGACTGTGTCTGCCTGGAGAGGCCGCCCATGGCGAGAGCAGCCACGAGCGGCAGCATCTGTTTCAGGATGCCGGTGTCGAGGCCGGTCTTCTGCGAGGCGCGCGCCGCAACGGCGCGGCTCACGTCTTTACTGCCGAGAACGTGCCCGAGGATGGCATTCCCATCGTTGCGCGTGTTGGGATCGGAAAGCGACGTGGGATCCTCCAGATACTTCTGATGATGCCCGCTGGACAGGGCCGATATGAGGCTGGAAAGGCCGTCCTGGCTGGACATATTTTTCTGCAGTCCCGCCGCCAGTGCGGGCAGCAGTGCGCCGAGGGCGTCGGAGGTCTGCTCGCGTGACAGACCGAATTGGGACGCGAGCTGCTGGACCGCGGCGCCGTTCTGCGTGCCGGTAATGGTGTCGAGGATATTCATGGCAGGAGGGGTCTACCGGATTTCGAAGGATTCCGTCTCGATGCTCTGGCCGTCGAGCAGTATTTCGACGTTGTACTCGCCGGCCGGCAGTCCGCCGGGCTGGAATATGTGGAACTCCGTATAGGTTCGCCCTGTGGGCGAGATGGTCTGCGACGTCTCGTCCACGACCTGGCCGTCCTCGTAGGTCCATCGTGCCGTCAGCGTCGCGCTCTGCGTACCGTCCGTCTCGACGGAGGCATACACCGTGTCCGTGGCCGCGAAGTCATCCATGTCGTTGGTAACCCGGCGGTCGGCACCGATGGACGATCCGAGCTCGACATCTACCACGCGGAGCCCGGCAGTCTGCGTACCCTGGGTGCCCTGGGCATCCTGCGTTCCCTCCGCGCCCATCGTGTCCCTGTCGGCGTCATTTCGGCCGCAGCCAACGAGGCCGATGCACAATACGACGACCGAGATCCATGCGATATTTGTGTACCTGGTCATGACTCACCTCCCCTGGGCGGAATCGTGAGCTCTTGGCCCGGATGAATGAGATCGGGATTGTCGATTTTGTCCCGGTTTGCCTCGTAGATGACGCGCCAGGCTCCGGCGTCGCCGTATTCCCGCTTTGCAATCGCAGAGAGGGAGTCGCCGGCCTGCACCGTGTAGGTGCGAGCCGCCGGCGCGCTCGGTTGTTGGGGCGCACTCGTCGACGACCCGCTCTGAACGTTCGAGAAGTCGGCCTTGGGCTTCTCCTTCGGCTTCTCTTTCTTACCGAATAGTGCCATGGGATTCCTCCTATGGGTGGATGGTGACAGGCTTCAAGGTAAGCGTAGTCATCCGGCTGCGGCGGCTACGAGGCACAAACATCCAAGATTTTCACTTGATGGGATTTCACAAATCGCAGACGACCAATGGCAAACAGCGATCACATCCATCACGACATCGAATACATCGAGTTGACGGTTACCGACATGGATGAAGCCCGGCGGTTTTACTCGGGGGCATTTGACTGGCAGTTTACAGATTACGGCCCCGAATATGCCGGCATCGAGAAGCCTGGGGGTGGCGAGGCCGGCGGACTGAGACTCGAAACCGAAGGGCCCGTAGTGCCACCGCTGATCATCATGTACTCGAGCGACCTCGAATCGACGCTCGCCCGCGTTCAGGACGCCGGCGGAACGATCACGCAGGAGATATTCTCGTTTCCCGGCGGCAGGCGGTTTCACTTCAAGGACCCGAGCGGGAACGAGCTGGCTGTCTGGTCGGACCGCTAGTCGGCGAACAGGTCGCCCGCCAGCCAGCCCAGCGCCATGGCCGTCGAGGCCGTGTTGCCGGAGACCTGGATCGGCAGCACGGAGATGTCGACCACTCGAAGGCCGTCGAGGCCCCGAACGCGCAGCTCGGTGTCGACCACGTCGTCGCCGTCGTTGCCCATGGCGGCCGATCCGACGGCATGCGCAATGGTCATACCCGGCGAGGACGCCCACGTGACGGCATCCTGAGGGGTCTTCACGTCATCGCCGGGCGCGACCTCCGACTCGATGACGTCGGCAAGCGGAGGTTGCGCCAGAATTTCGCGGAGCTTCTCAATGGAGAACCCCGTCACGCGCCGGTCCTCTTCGGTCTCGAAGTAGCGGGCGGTGAGCTTCGGCGGGTCATCGATGGAGGGACTCGTAACGTGGATGGAGCTCGCGGTCTGCGGATGGATCTGATAGGCGAGCATGTAGATACCGGGCCATTTGGCCGGATCCATCCCGCGGGAAAAATCAAGCGCGAACGGCACGATCACCGATTGAACGTCGGGACGATCGACCTCGGGTCGCGACTTGTAATGGGCCATGATGTCATACGCCGTCTTCGCCACCGGTCCCTTTCGCGAAACCACGTAGCGGGCGCCCTGGATCATCTGCTTCGGGAAGCTGGAAAGCTGCAGGGTGTTGCCGATGACCCGCTTGAACCGGGCCTGCACGTAGAGTCCGTGCTGTTCGATGAGCCGCTCTCCGACGTTCGGACTCTCGACCACCAGATCGATCCCGGCGCTCCGGAGGACCTCGCCGTTCCCGATACCGGAGCGTTCCAGCAGCATAGGCGTCTCGAGTGCGCCGGCCGAAAGAACGACCTCGCGCCTGGCACGGTACTCGACCGCCGAGCCGTTCGTGCTCCCCAGAACGCCGGTGACCCGCTTCCCATCAAACAGGAGCCTCCCCACGTACGTATCCGTGAGAATCGTCAGATTCTTGCGGTCGCGGATCGGGTTCAGGAAGACGTTCACGGTCGACTGTCGGATGCCGTTCTTGATGGTCGACGGCGTGAAGCCGATTTGCTTACCCTCCTGGGCATTGAGATCCTCGACGAACGGCAAACCGGCATGCTCGGCGGCGGCGAAGATGCGCTCGACGGTTTCGTCATCCGATTCCGTGGCCACTGTGATGCCGAGCGGCCCCGACCCGCCTCGCATCGGCGACGCGCCCAGCGAGTGGTCCTCCATGGCGATAAACGCACGCAGGAAATTGGACCACCCCCATCGCGCATTCGTGCGGGCCTCGAGCGCGTCGTAGTCGGATTTGTTGCCGCGAACATACATCATGCCGTTGATGGCCGTGGAGCCACCGAGGCCTCGCCCTCGCATCCACGGCTCCCTGAAGTTCGTAGGCCCGAATGGCTCGGAAAAGTAGGTGGTAGCCAGCCGCTTGTCGTTGAGCGTGAAGAAGAAGCCCTTGGGGATGTAAATGAGTGGATTGACGCGATTGCTTCCTCCTCGCTCGATGAGGAGGACCTGCCTGCGCGCATCGGCACTCAGACGGTTGGCCAGGACGGCGCCGGCGCCGCCGGCTCCAATTATGATATAATCGAATTGAGTCATCGGACTTCAAAAATGCGTGGCCAAAGAATGGATCTCCCGATGTCAATGCGATGATCGCACGCGAATCGGGTTCGTTCGCGTTGGATGCGATGTCATTGTAATAATAGAGCCTCTTCCACTAACCAAGGGGGTCCGTCTTGCGACATAGCTGACAAAAAGCTCAACTTTTCGTGTGTATTTGACTCATCAATCGAAAGACTATGCCTCAAGTACGAGAATGGAACGAACGGTATGTGCAGGGTGAGACGCCCTGGGATGTGGGCGAGCCCAACCCCTTTCTGATCGAGTTCATTGAGAGCTCCCGGGTGAGCCCGGGACGAGCACTCGACGTGGGATGCGGAACAGGCACAAACGCCATCTGGCTCGCTCAGCAGGGCTTCGACGTCCTCGGCGTCGACATTTCCGATGTTGCGATCGAGTTGGCCCGCGCGAAGGTCGACGACCCCGACCTGTCCATACGATTCGAAACACTGGATTTCCTGAAGGATAAGGTGCCCGGAGCGCCTTTCGACTTTGTGTTCGATATGGGCTGCTTCCACGTGTTCGACGACCCGACCGATCAGGCGCTGTTTGCCGAGCGCGTAGCCGCCGTTCTGACGGAGGACGGCTTCTGGTTGAGTCTGATGGGGAGTACGGAAGGCCCCTATCGCGATCA
>CBFGRV010000069.1:0-14673 GCA_965651265.1 uncultured Rhodothermales bacterium | reverse complement strand
GCCATGACCAGGGCAAAATACCCCGGGAAGAGATTGCTGACGGCCTCATCGATCGTATTGAGCAGCACGGCCTAGGGTTCGAGGCGAGACGGGCATCCGAGCAAGCCGGCGTTCCGGAGCAGCTGGGCGCAGCCTACCTCCTGTGCCAGACCTGGCGCTCGCCGTTCGCGAAGGTGAACATCATGGACGCACCTTCCACGTAATAGCGCGCATACGGGGTCCATCCGGGCGCGCCGGGCTCGCGGATGTAGACGATGCCGCCTTCGGTGCGCCATTCGCCTCGGGTCACGTCGCCGCTTCCGCTATTGCCGTAGACGGAGCCGAGATTATTGTCCATGCCCGCCGACACGCCGCCGCTGCCGTAGGCGTAACTCCCGTCCGCATTCACCTGCATGAAGAGGCGCGTGGTGGCGGAGAAATCGCCGCTGATGTAGGTGTCCGAATAGCTCCAGGCACCCACGAGTGCCGGATCCCGCTCGAATTGCTCTGTCTCGGGCCTCATGGCAGCCTGTGGGGATGTCGATGGGGCGCCGGATGGCGGCTGAGCGGCCGCAGGCGGTTGCGCCGTCGATGGTGCACCCGCCATCGATGGCGCGGCCGGTTCCACTGGGGGCACGGGCGAGCGGGCATCATCCCGTTCGAACCTGAATTCCACGCGCTGCAGCTGCCCATAGGGGTCGGACGAAAGCACAGCAAGCGTCACGAAGCCTGTTCGTTCTTCTAGATCAAACGGCAGGATGGCGCCGGTCTGGATGTCGGTGAGCATCCCGCCGGCGGATGCGTCCTCGACGGTCCCTTCGAGATGGTAGACGTAACCGCCGGAATCGAGCTGCCCCGTCAATGCGTCGCCTGCCTGCTCCAGCATGAGAGTCGATGGCGTCTCGGCGATGACGCCGGTGAAGGTGCCGGAGAGCGACTGAGCCACGGCGAATCCAGGGTAGCCGAGAGGAAGAAGGACCGCGAGACCGTAAGCCAGAACTGCCGTACGCATGGGTATATCCAGACCTCGTTTCGCTCAATATACGAGCCGCTCTACACCCTCGCAGTAATCTCGAGTCATAAACTTGCGGGCATCGGGGAGGTATGAGCACCATCCAGCCATAACCGATCTCTCAACCCGACACATCCCACATGATCAAAGGTCTACGGCTCGGAGTCGTTGCAGCGGCCGTCCTGGTCACCTCTTGCAGCACCCCTCGATCCGCCGCCGATCTTGCTGAAGCATACGTTCCCGCACCGGCCTACACGATCACGGCCTACGTTCGGCCCTCGGGCAGATTCGAGCTTGCCTCCATCGATGCCCGGCGCCTCACGCACATCAACTATGCCTTTGCGGATGTACAGGATGCTGAGCTCGTGCTACGGCGAGCCGACGATGCAACGCACCTGCGGGCGCTGACGTCGCTCAGATCGATCAACCCCAATCTGAAGATTCTGCTGTCGGTAGGAGGATGGTCGTGGTCTGGCGGATTTTCGGATGCGGCGCTCTCGGATTCCTCGCGCGAGCGGTTCGCCCGCAGCGCGGTGCGCCTCGTGCAGGAGCACGACCTCGACGGCATCGACCTGGACTGGGAGTACCCGGGCATGGAGGGCGCGGGCAACGTGCATCGCCCGGAGGACAAGCAGAACTTCACGCTGCTGCTCGCCGCGTTGCGGGAGCATCTCGACGATCTCGCGGAGCGGACCGGGCGGGTCGAGCCCTACCTCATCACCATCGCGGCGGGAGCGGGAGAGGGCTACCTGAGCAACACGGAGATGGCGCGGGTTGCGGAGATCGTCGATTTCGTCAATTTGATGACGTACGACTTCGCGGGCCCATGGACGGATCAGACGGCCCATCACACCAACCTGTACCCGTCTCGATGTGGGGGCATCTCGACGGCATCGGCCGTGGATCGCTACCTCGAAGAGGGCGTGCCGGCCGAGAAGATTGTGATCGGGGCCGCATTCTATGGCCGTTCGTGGTCGGGTGTGGAGACTCCGGATCTGTGCAGCCCCTACTCCGGCGAGTCCGGCGCGCATTCGTTCGCTGCGCTGACACGGGATTACATCGGCCGCAACGGCTACATCCGGCGCTGGGATGCCGAGGCGCACGCGCCCTATCTCGTGCAGCCTGATTCTGGGCGCGTCATCACCTACGATGACGAGGCTTCTGTGCAGTTCAAGGCGCTGTTCGTGCGAGAGCGGGACCTAGGAGGGGTGATGTTCTGGTCGTACGATCACGATCCGGAGGCGCGGCTGCTGCGCGTGTTGCATTCGTACTTGTCGGCGCCCTGAGGATTCCGGTCCGTGCAGAGGCGCGCAGGTGACCGAAGTAGCTCCCGGTGCTACGCTCCAAGCTCCTCGGACGGAATAGATTCGTTGGGATGATGGGCATCGTCGATCGCCGTCACGCCTGAGGGCTCGCGTTCAGGAGCCGATCCAGCCCGCACCACGAGCATCGAGGCGGGCGTCGCGAAGGCGAGTCGCTGCAGGCGCTCCGAAAAGATCCCCCCGTCGATTCCCCAGACTTCGGACGCCCCGGCCACAATCAGATCGTACCCCGCCCAGGCCTCGCGAATGGCGGCGTCGACGGGATCACTGCTCTCGACGACCTTGAGCCGAACGCGTCCATCGGAGAGGTCCTCGACAAGATCGGACCATCCCGTGCCCCCCGCCGCCTCCGGTCGTGTGGGGTCGACCACGTGCAGAACCGTCACGTGGACGTCCGCGTGGCGCTGCATCCGCGCGGCAAGAACGAGGGCGCGGCGGTCATGCCGGCCTCCGTGGAAGGGGACGAGCACGCGCGTGACGGGACTGACCTGACGCGACAGCAGCATCGCGACATCGCACCGTGCGCGTTCGATGACGTCGTGCACCGGGCTGGGACCGCTATTATCGTGAACCATGGGCCGATGCCAACCCAGCAGGATGAGGTCTGAGGCCGAATCCTCGGCCGTCGACAGGATCGTGCCGGCAATGTCGTCGGTGGCGACGTCCAGCCCGAAAATGGGCGCACCATCCTGAAGGAGAGGACTCAGCGGATTGGTCCCACTGGTGAGGGGATCGGCGGATGCGCTGGTCGCCGTACGACAGTGGAGTGCCGTGACGCGTTGGAGGGCTTGCGGAGAGAGCATCCGGGCGATGCGGAGAAGGCGAGGTCCGGTTGATGCAAGAGCTACGGCGATCAGAACATTGAAGGTGTCCACGGGATTTTGACTCATTTAGACGATACTACTGGGACGATACTACTGGACGATGAGCTGCAGGGATGCGCCTTCCCAGGTCCCATCACGGGCGGAGTACTCTCCGACGTGCAGCTCGACGGGTCCGGCCGGGCCATCCTGGAACGTGATCGAATAGAACCCCCAGGCTTCGAGCCAGCCGGTGGACGTGGTGAACCTCTCGACGACCTGGCGGCCTTCCTGCTCGATGCGCGCGACGACGTTTCCCTCGAAGGTCCGCGCATATCCCATCAATTCGAAAGGATACGTTGCCTCGGCGCCTCGAGGCTGGATGACGACGACACGCCGGGACGCTACCGCGGGGGGAGGCACGGGGTCGCCGCCGGGCCGCAGGTCGGCCACGATGCGTGCGGGACGAGCAAGGGTGGTGACGCGGGCCTCAGCGGCACTGCCGAGGTGCACGTCGATGAAGAACCCTTGACCATCGGTCGCGATCACCGAGTAGGCGCTCCGAGCCAGGGGGCCTTCGAAGAATTCCTCGGTGGCGGCCGTGTCCACGGATACGGCATCCGGAAGCTCGATCCGCAGGATGCCCAGATCACGCAGAAGCTCGGCGCGGACCGCGCCCGGAGTAGCCGGCATAGAAGCGGATCTCTGAGGCGCCTCACCGGTGGGCGCATCGGCGCCCGAGATGTCGATGACCAGACGCTCGCATCCATCGTGCGACGCCCATCCGATCGTGTCGATGCGCCGCGGCCCCCCGTCGGACGCATCGGATTCAACCGGAAGGGCGCCGTTCGCGACGAACGCGTCGCCATCCAAACAATCCATCTCCTCGGGCGGTGCCACCTCGCTAATCGTACGATCGGACGCCGGGACTTCTGTCTCGCCCCTACATCCTCCCACCAGGAATCCGACCATCATCAACAATCCGACCATCGGCCGTGCCGATGCGAGATGAGTCACGATCATCGCGGGGGTGTACAAGCGGACAACTCCGGGGAGGGGGAGCAAGGCGCCGTCGAAGCGCGCAAATTGGACGGATTACGTGGATAGAATGTTCGCGCCGTTTGACGAAGGCATGGCCCGCTCGTGCAGGCGAACGATACATACAAATTGCCAATCCTGGGCCGGGGTCGAGGTATATTGGTAATCCTTTCGACGAATGGGTTCAGGCCAATTGATGGATGGATGGAGATCCAGGAGCGCGTCATAACCAGCCTCGGAGAGCTCATCGATGCCGTCACACCGGCGGAGCCGGACCCGGTGACAGGCCGGCGACGGGATTTCGGCGTGTACCATGGCTCGATTAGGGCGGATCACGCACTACTCACGTCGCTGGACCGGCTCGGGGGCACGGATCCACCGCACACGAAGCGCCGGCTCGAGGCGCACATCTTGCGGAATTTCGCCCGCTATTCGAGGCCGTATCTCGATCAGGCGCCGGTGAACGATTGGGAGCTGCTCGTGATCGCACAGCATCACGGGGTGCCCACGCGGCTGCTCGATTGGTCGTACTCTCCGCTCGTGGCCGCGCATTTTGCCACGACCGGTGCAGTACCCGGAAAGGCCTGCGCCATCTGGCGCCTCGAGTGGCAGCGCGTGCATCAGGCGTATGGCATCGAACCGCTGGCGCTGCGCATCGAGGATATCGCCGGGCTCAAGCTGTTCGGCGAGAAAGAGGATTTCACGCCGTGGGATCTGTTTCGGCACGAGGGGTCGGCGTTCTCCGTCCTGATCGAGCCGCCGTCGCTCAATGAGCGCATCGTCGCGCAGGCGGCGACCTTCACCATCAGCACGGACACGTCGCGAGCCTACGAACGCTTCCTGGCCGATGAAGGATTAATCGACGCACTCACGAAGTTCATCATCCCGGCCGAGGCTACGGCACACATGCGCGACCAGCTCGACCTGGCGGGCGTCGAGGAGCGCTACCTGTTCCCGGATCTGGACGGCGTGGCCGAATCGATACGGCGGTACTACGCTTGATGCCGTTTTACTCGGGCCGGAGCTCCCAGACCTGGACGCCCCGTCCCTCGAGATCGGCGTCGAGTTGCAGGACGCCTCCGGATGCCGTTGCCTGGATGGATTCCTCGCTGATGATCTCGCGCAGCGCATAGCGGCCGTCCTGCGGCACGCGCACCTCGACGGCGGCCTCGGCGGGCGCCACGTTGTAGTTGATCAGGAAGAGCACCTGCCGGTCTCCGGCCTCGTGCAGGCGCGCGATGAGCGGCGGGTTCGTCGCGCCATCCAGCGACGTCGACACGGGCCGCTCCACGCCGGCCCAATCGGCGAGGGCGCGAATGAACCGCGCGTTCACCTCCGGAAGCTCGAACGCGCCAGTGCTCGGCCCGCCCGTGTTGATGGTGGCCTTCTCGTCGGCCTGCTCGATCTGCGCAGCTGCCGTCATCTCGCGCTGGTGCGTGGCCGCGCCGACGAACGAGCCCACGAAGAGCGTCTCACCGGCGCCGAATCGCGAGCTCACGATGGCCGGCTCGCCATTGATCGTCGCGAGAACCCTCGCCTCATCGGATAGCGGCTGGACCGTGTTGGCGAACATCAGACCGGTGAGCACATCCCCCTCGGACAGGTCTGCCAACGCCGGATGCGAGACATCCTGCACGACCATCTCCGCCTTGTCGACCATCCAGGCATCCTGCTCGCGTACGCCGAAGACTTCGTGCAGGCCGAGGCCGGGCAGGATCTCCGAGGAGTAGCCGCGCTCGTCGTTCCAAGCGAGGCGCGCCTCGGCTACGACGCGGCCGCCACCCTCGACGAAGCGCCGTAGCCCGTCCGCCATTTCCTGTGTCATCATGAGCGGGTACGGGACGATCAGCAGTCGATAGTTCTCCAGCGCACCCGCCTCCACGTCCTTCCGGTGCACGAATTCGACGGGGATGTTGCTCTCGGCGAAGGCACGGTAATATCCGACCAGATGATCGTGGTAGTTGTCGCCGCCGCCGCGCTGCCCGCCGACGAGCTGCGTGAGGCGGTTGAACACGATCCCGATCTGCGCCGGCACGGTGCGCGATGGAAGCAGCAAATCCTGGTTCGCATCCACCGTACCGGCGATCTCGCCCATGTGGATGGCGCGCTCGGTCAGCGTTCCATCCAGATTCACGAGCCCGTATCCGCCTGATTCGTACCCCGACGACATCGGGTAGTAGGCGTACACGTTGATGCCCTTCGCGCCGTAGGCCACGGCGGACCACGCCCAGAGCCGATGGTCCTCCGGCGTGACGGGTTCGCTCAGCCACAGGCCGATCGTTCCACCGCCCGCCTGCAGCTCGCCCACGTACCAGCCTCCGTTGTGGATATTGACGCCGCGCTGAAACTCCATCATGGACATCACGCGCCAGTACGGCCAGTGCGTGGTAGGGCGGTTGTGTTTAGGGTAGATGGAGGTGCCGTAATAGTCGACCTGGTCGGCCATATAGAAGTCGTCGGGCGAGCCGGCGCCGCCTCGCGGGCTTTGCGTGATGGCGGAAACCGCGGCGTGGGAGGTCGTGACGTGGTCCGAGCCCCCGGCCCGCACGGCCGCATCGCGCCGCGACAGGTCGTCGGCCAGGCGGTCGCGGATGAAGGTCTTCCAGTCGACGTAGTCCACATACGTGAGGATGGTGGCGAAGCGCGGCGGCTGCACTTCGGACCAGCTCTCGAAGCCGCGGTACCAGACCTCGTTCAGGCGCTCGAGCGAGCCGTACTTGGCGCGCAGCCACTCCCGAAATCGCTCCTGCGTGGCCTCGCAGTAGCAGAACTGCGGATCATCCAAATAATCGATCAGGGCCCAGTTGATGACGTGAGGTTCGCTCCAGAGGTCCCAGCCGTAGAACGAGTCGTACTGCGAGGCGACGCGCGCCACCTCCGTGTAGAAGCCTTCGACGAGGGCCGCGATCTCGGGATTGTCCGTGCAATAGCCCGGCGCCGATTGCGGCTCGATCACGTGTCCGCTCTGCGATACGAACCGCGTGTGCGGATACCGTTCTCCGACCCAGTCCGGCGCCGAATCCACGTACATCTGGATGAAGACCTTCAGCCCGACCTCCTCGGCCAGCTCCAGCAGGAGGCGCAGGTTATCGAGGTCGTACACGCCTTCCTCCGGCTCACCGCGGCCCCACTCAACCCACGTGCGGACCGTGTTGAACCCGAGATCCCTGATCTGCTGCAGGTCGGCGCGCCAGGTCTCGCGCGAGGCAGGCGTGACGTCGGACACCATCGGCGCACGCGGTTTGCCGCCCACGTACCACGTCGAGAAGACGAAGAAATCGTTCTTATTGGCGCCCTCCTGCCGGGGACGGTCGACGACAGGCGCACGCTCCTGCGCCGTGCTGGCCGAAGTGCCAACCAGCCCAAGGGCCAGCAGCAGACTGTAAATCCGAAGGCGTCGTAGACTCCTTATCATCTTCTCGTTACTTCGTGGGAGGGCCGTGCGTTAATTAGGGCTCGTCAAGTTCGGGATGCCGTATCTAAAAGACCACCGATCAACAGGAGAGAGCATGCGACTGATACACGAAGGGACCACGCATCCGACTCTGGATGGGCCGCGCGACGTGGCGCAGCATTACCTACCTGAGCTCGTCTACGGGGCCACCGACGGAATCATCACGACCTTCGCCGTCGTGGCCGGCGTGGAAGGCGCGCAGCTCTCACCCGTGGTCGTGCTCATCCTGGGCGTGGCAAATCTCCTGGCCGATGGTGTCTCGATGGGCGCGAGCAGTTTCCTGTCCATTCGCTCCCAGACGGCTGTGGAGAAGATGGAGGAAAAGCCCGTCACGGAACCGTTTGCCTTTCGCCACGGCCTTGCGACGTTCCTCGCGTTTGTGGTGGCCGGCGCGGTGCCCCTGCTGGGGGTGATCTTTTCCGTCACCCCGGAATACCGCTTCCCCGTTACAGTGGTGCTGACGCTACTCACCCTGTTCGCCGTCGGCGCCGCTCGAGTGTTCATCACGCGCGGAAGCTGGTGGAAGTCGGGATTCGAGATGATGCTGGTCGGCGCGCTGGCGGCAGGCATCGCCTACGGTGTGGGCGCGTTCCTGGCGGATGTCATGGGAATCTCTGCGTGATGAACCGAAGCCTCCCATGAACGCAGTTCCGGAAACGCCCGTCGACGAATCCCAGGCCGTGGTGGAGAAGGCGTATCGGGTGGATGTCTCGCAGGTGATCGCCGCACTGGAGACGGATGCGGAGAACGGCCTTTCGGACAGCGAGGCGGCGGCTCGGCTCAAGCGCTTCGGGCCGAACGAGTTGCGCGGAGAGGCGGCCGTGCCCGCATGGCGGCGCTTTCTGGCGCAGTTTCAGGATACTCTCGTCATCCTGCTGCTCGTCGCCACGGCGATCTCCGCCGGGCTCTGGATCATCGAGCAGGACACCGCCGCGCCGTACGAGGCCATCGCCATCCTGGCCGTCGTGCTGCTCAACGCCGCGATGGGCTTCCTCCAGGAGTCTCGCGCGCAGGCGGCCGTTTCGGCTCTGCAGGAGATGGCCGCGGACCAGGCCCCGGTGGTGCGCGGCGGCGTGCAGAAAATCATCTCCTCTGCGGACATCGTGCCGGGCGATCTGCTCCTCATCGAGGAAGGCGACACCATTCCGGCGGATGCGCGGCTCATCGAGACGGTCGCTCTGAAGGTGAGCGAGGCGGCGCTCACGGGCGAGAGCGAGCCCATCGAGAAGCACGCCGATGTGATCCCGAACGAGGTCGCGCTGGGGGATCGCCACAACATGGTGTTCAGCGGCACATCGGCCACCTACGGACACGGACGGGCCGTGGTGACGGCCACGGGAATGGCGACACAGATGGGTCGGATCGCGGACCTGTTGCGCGAGACGGAGGACGAGACCACGCCGCTGCAGATCGAGCTTGACCGCGTCGGGAAGCTTTTGGGGATGATCGTGATCGGGATCGCCGTCGTGATGATCGCCACCATCATCCTCGTGGAGAACGTGACCGGGCTCTCGGGCATCGTGGACGTGCTCATTCTGGGTGTGGCGCTGGCCGTGGCGGCCGTTCCCGAGGGGCTTCCGGCCGTCGTAACGGCAGTGCTTGCACTCGGCGTGCAGCGAATGGCCCGGCGGAATGCCATCGTGCGCCACCTTTCGGCGGTGGAAACGCTGGGCTCGGCGCGCGTGATCGCGTCCGACAAAACGGGCACCCTAACGCGCAACGAGATGACGGTGCGAGCCGTCGTGACGGCATCCGGCCGCGTCGACATCAGCGGCACCGGATATGCTCCCGTAGGAGAGGTCCTGGTGGATGGAGACACGCCGCCCGACGGCGCCCTGCGGGAGGAGGTGATGATGGCCCTTACGGCCGCGGAGCGCGCGAACAATGCCGAGCTTCAGGAGGACGACGGGAGTTGGATCGTTCAGGGAGACCCGACCGAGGGCGCGCTCATCGTCGCGGCGCGAAAAGCGGGACTCGATGCCGACGAGCTGGATGGACGCTTTCCGCGCGTGGGCGAGGTGCCCTTTTCGTCGGAGCGGAAGCTCATGTCTACCGTTCATTCCATCGCCGATGAACCGGGCCGGCTCCGCATCTTCACGAAAGGGGCGCCGGATGTGCTCCTGCCACGGTGTTCGCACGAGCTCGTCGACGGCGTCGAGCGGCCGCTCACCCACGACCGCCGCCTCGAAATCGTCGAAACGAACGAGCGACTCGCCGGGGAAGCGCTCCGAACGCTGGCCGTCGCAACGAAGGTGATCCCGGGCGAGAGCCTCGATGGCCATGAGCCGGGTGCGGAGCTCGAGCAGGACCTCGTTTTTCTCGGTCTGATCGGGATGATCGACCCACCGCGCGAGGAGGTCCGGGACGCCGTTCGCCGCGCCAAGAGCGCCGGCGTGCGTCCCATCATGATCACGGGAGACCACCCGGCAACGGCCCTGGTCATCGCGCGCGAGCTCGGCATCGCCGAGGAGGAGCGCGTCGCCGTCGGACGCGAGCTCGAGACCCTGAGCGACGAAGAGCTGGACGAGCTCGTGCTGACGACGTCGATCTACGCACGTGTGAATCCGGAGCACAAGCTGCGCATCGTGGATGCGCTTCAACGGCACGGGGATGTAGTCGCCATGACCGGAGACGGCGTGAACGACGCGCCGGCCCTCAAATCGGCCGACATAGGGATCGCGATGGGCATCACGGGCACGGACGTGTCCAAGAAGGCATCCGACATGATCCTCGCTGACGACAACTTCGCGACCATCGTGGCGGCGGTGGAGGAGGGGCGGGTCATCTTCGGCAACATCCGAAAATTTCTGCGCTACCTGCTCTCGTCTAACATTGGCGAGGTGATGACGATGTTCTTCGGCGTGCTGCTGGCCGGTGTGATCGGGCTGGATGTGGGCGGGGGGGCCGTCGTGTTGCCGCTGTTGGCGACGCAGATCCTGTGGATCAACCTCGTTACGGACGGCGCGCCGGCGCTGGCGCTGGGCCTCGATCCGGCCAACGCCGACGTCATGACGCATCCGCCGCGCCCGAAGGACGAAGGTGTGCTCACAGCCGAGATGTGGCGCGGCATCTTTTTCGTGGGAGCCGTCATGGCCATGGGCACGCTGGCCGTGTTGGATGCCTCGCTGCCCGGAGGCCTCATCGAGGGTTCAGGCGACATCACTTACGGACAGACCATGGCGTTCACGACGCTCATGCTGTTCCAGGTCTTCAATGTGTTCAACGCGCGTTCGGACGATCGCAGCGCCTTCCTCGATCTGTTCACGAACGGATGGCTCTGGGGGGCGGTCGGGCTCTCCGTGGCGCTGCAGGTCGCCGTCGTCTATGTGCCGATCCTGCAGCGCGCGTTCGGGACGGTTTCGCTAAGTGGCGGTGATTGGATCATCTGTACGGCCGTTGCAAGCTCCGTGCTCTGGCTGCGAGAGATCGTGAAGGCCGTCAAGCGCTGACAGTTACTTTCGGCGCTATCGCACGCGCCCCAGATTCAGCCCACCTCCAGCTCAGCGTAGCTGATCGATCAGGCGTTTTCCGCCGATGAGGATGAGCACGTCCTCCGCCAGGCCGATCGCCCAATCCGGGATGCTCGATTGGTCTGTGGCGGCCTTCCGGACCTGGTAGAACAGGTGAGCCGATGCGATGGCGGACAATGCGCCGGTGGTGGCGGCGAGCGCTCGTGGGCCGTCGCGCAGTTCGGCCACGGCCAGACCGGACAGGGCGCCGAAAGCCGCGCGTCCGAGCAGCGCGGGCAGTTCCGTGCGCGGAGGTAGATCCGCGACCTTGTCCGCCGTCATCTCGCCGGCCGCCAGCGTAGCCGTGACGGTGTCGACGTATCTGCGGGCCAGCAGCGTGGTGATGCGATGATTGCCCGAGAGCCGAAGCGCCGCCATCTCGCCGAGGCGCCGGAGCGTCCCGCCCGGACGATGGTGCCGGCCCCAGCTCAAGAGCGCGATGCCGGCCATACTGCGGATTCCGCTGATCGCACCGAAGCCGGCCGCCATCCACAGCGTCGTGGAGTCATGTCTACGCATACTGGGTCCTCCTCTCGAATTCGAACGTGACTTTGGGCGGGCCGGCCATCAGGCGTTCACCGGCCTGCATGGCGCCGCGCACTTCGGCGGCCAGGATCTCGTGCGCGCGCCGGTGCCATTGCATCTGATAGTGTCGCCGAACCAGGTGGAATCCCACCCGGCTCCACCAGTTCGGGAAATCCCCCGGGAGCCAGCGCGCCGAAATCCGGAAGCGGATCATCCCCGTTTCGTGGTCCTTCGACAGCAAGAACCATTCGGATCCCCGTTCGATGTGCCCCTCGAGGGTATCGTACCGGAAGCCGAAGGTTGTGGATGTCTCGGTGGACGCATCGCGGACGGCGCCGACGACCACGCCTCCCAAAAATCGGATGATGCGGAATGCCCGAAGATCGAGAATCATCCGGCGCTCCAGGAGGTCCGCGTCGTCATCGAAGTAGGCCCGCACGATGCGCGGATCGGAAAAGCCGTAGCACTCGAGGCACCGGCGACCGGCCATGAAGGCGCCGCCGCCGATGGGCGGGCCCGGATGGGCGTGCGCCAGAACGGATTCCGATCCATACCCGAACCAGCCGGCGTCGTGCGGCAAGTCGTCAGGGTCCGCGTCAAAATTGCGCCGCAATGTCGCGGCCCATTCGAGCTCGCGCTGGAGCTCGTCCCGCGACCATCCCCCACCGATACGCCATCGAGCCTTCATTCGGACACCGCGATGAAGGTCGGCGTGTCCGGCTTTGCATCGATCTCCGAGTCATCCACCTCGCAGGTGTCGGCGAAGATCTCTCCGATGACCCCATCGCCCACAGCGTGCGCCAGCCGGTCGATGAAGTCGGTCCATGTGTTCGTCTGCATGGCATCGGCGGCCGTCAGGAATCCGATCTGATGGAGGAGGGATTTGGCCCGGGCGCGGCTTCGGATGTGAAAGATCACGTCGCCGCGCGTGTTGCGGTAGCATCCGAAGGTGATCTTGCCGGCTTCGGCGTGCCCCCGAAGCGTCGTGAGGGTAATGCTCAGGTCGCTCACATCGGCGACGCGGACGCCGAAATCCGGTCCCATGCGGATGTGCACCTCCATCTCATCGCCCAGCTCCAGGTGGGATTTGCCGGGGTTGGAGAACTCGACGAGCTCCCTCGGCGCCAGATCGCGAAATCTGCGCCGCACGATATCGATGACTTCTTCCGGATCGAGCTGGCAGGCGTTGATCACGGCCCAGTAGTCGCGCTGGATGAGCGGCCCGGTGCCGTCCGCCGCGAGCTGCAATCCCTCGTCGGACTGATTCTGGGGATCATCGTTGCCGGAGTTGCCGCTTCTGTTCACTTTGTCGTTCCTGGGTTCAAAACTTCACACACCAGGCTCAACCTGCGGTGGTCGGCGGCCGTTTCTCTCGAAACGAAGCAATGTTGCAACTTGAGGCTGAGATTATGGAGAAGAGGGACGATGTGAGCCAGGAAATGGTGAACCCGGCCATGAAGAGATCGGAGCGCGTCTACGAGCCGTCGGCGGTTCGCCGGGCCGAGCATGCGGAGGGCGCGCTGACGAGGCTGATGGAGCAGCAGGCGGCCAAGCTGCCTTCGGATGCCTTTTTACTCGCCGCCTTCGGCGCGATGGGCCTCGCCCTGTGGTATTATAAGCGCGGAGAACTGGAGCGGAGCCATCTCGTCGGAATGTGGGCGCCGACTCTGCTTACGATGGGCGTCTACAACAAGCTGGTGAAGCTGCTGAGTCCACGTTGAGGTGATCGACCGAATCGGAAGCCGATGCCCATGAGCGATCTCATCTACCCGCCGGCCGGGAGGGTGTCATCGACAATCCACGAGTCCCTTCGGCGACGACACGAAGAGGCGCGCCGCACGGGCATGAGTATTCGTGCCCACTTACCCCAGCCCGACGTCATCGAGCGGCTGATAGAGGCCGCCTTCTGGGCCAGCCTTCGTCGCGAGGAGGGCCGGATACCGAAGATTTCGCTCGCCATCGTGCCCCGGGAAGAGGCCGGCGATGCGATCGTTCTGGATCGGAGTATCACTCTGGCCCCTGGCGGCCTCACGCGACTCGCCCCTGCCGTCGAGCGGCCGGGTCTCCATCTTTGTGTGTGGGGCGATGCCCCCGACCTTCGCGTCTGGGGGGCCACGCGCGTGGTTCCGGACTACAGCCTGGCCGTCGAGGTCTTCGAGCCAGGCCTGGTCGTCGCCAAATACAGCCGTGGGCATCCCTACGGGAAGTACGGCAACCTGGCGATGTTTAAAGGGGATCAGGTGAAGGTCGTCGATGACGAGGCGGCCCGCCGCCCCGATTGCCCCGAGGTGCTTGCGGCGTTGACCGGCATGGACGGGAGGTTGGGGTGGCTCGGATCGACCGCGGACAACGTGTCGAAGGAGCCGGATACCTACCCGAACTTGCTCCTCCGGTTGGCCATTTCGATGCGCGCGCACGGACATGGCGGCATCCTGCTGGTCGTGGGAGATCACGACAGTTGGATGCGATCGATCGTGACGCCCATTCGATACCAGATCACACCGCCCTTCGATCAGCTCTCGTTACTCCTTCAAGAGATTGGTGCGGACGGAGGAGAAGGTGGACCAAGGCTCGCCGAGGTGCAGCAGGCCGTCGATGCACTCGCCGGGCTCACGGCCGTGGATGGCGCTACCATCATCAATCGGCAGTATGCACTGCTTGCCTTCGGCGCGAAGATCGAGCGCGCGCTCGACTCATCCACCGTGAAGGAGGTGGTGATCACCGAGCCCGTCGTAGGGAATGTGCCGCTGACCGTAGATGCCGCTTCGATAGGAGGGACGCGCCACCTCTCGGCCGCCCAGTTCGTTCATGACCAGCGCGATGCCCTCGCCTTCGTGGCCTCTCAGGACGGGCGCTTCACCCTGTTCGCGTGGTCCGATCTGGAGGATCGCCTCTACGCCCACCGCCTGGAGGCGCTGCTTTTGTGAGGGAGTCGGGGGCAGCCGAGGGTGCCGGGGTGTCTGAAAGCAGAAAATCTCGAAATCCGTGTCAGCTGGACAAGGGCTGTCCAGGATAGCGGGACAATCTTCATCCA
>CBFGRV010000068.1:0-15106 GCA_965651265.1 uncultured Rhodothermales bacterium | reverse complement strand
GAGTTGCTCTTGGGCGCCGTGGCCAGGTAGAGGCAGCATTCGGCTAGATGGAATTGGCCCTCGGGCATGCCGACGTAGTCGAACGCCTGCGCCGTGGCCGCGGCGATCTGCAAGGCGCGCGGATCGGCCAGCCCGACATCCTCCGCCGCGAAGATGAGCATCCGCCGGATGACGAAGCGCGGATCCTCGCCGGCGTAGATCATGCGCGCCATCCAGTAGAGGGCCGCGTCGGGATCCGAGCCGCGCAGGCTCTTGATGAAGGCGCTGATCGTGTCGTAATGCACGTCGCCCTCCTTGTCGTAGAGCACGGCGCGTTTCTGGATGGAGTCCTCCGCGACGGCCACCGTGATGCGTACGACGCCGTCGTCGTCCGGCTCGGTGGTCTCGACGGCCAGCTCCAGCGCGTTGAGCACCGAACGTGCGTCGCCATTGGCGGTGCCGACGAGATGATCCAGCGCCTCCGGCTCGATGGCTACGTGCAGCTTGCCGTATCCGCGCTCTTCATCGGCCAGCGCATGCTCGGCGACCTTGCGGAGAGCGGCTTCATCCAGCGAGTGCAGCTCGAAGATGCGCGATCGGCTCACGAGGGCCTTGTTGACCTCGAAATAGGGATTCTCGGTGGTCGCGCCGATGAGGATGACGGTCCCGTTCTCCACGTGCGGGAGCAGTGCATCCTGCTGCGACTTGTTGAAGCGGTGCACTTCGTCGACGAACAGAATGGTGCGCTGGCGGTGCAGCTCGAGGCGCCGCTGCGCGTCGGCGATGGCTTCGCGGATGTCCTTCACGCCTGAGAGCACGGCGTTCATCGAGGTGAAATGCGACTTCGTCGTGTTCGCGATGATGCGCGCGAGCGTCGTCTTCCCGGTGCCCGGCGGCCCGTAGAAGATGAGCGACGTGATCTGGTCGGCTTCGATGGCGCGCCGCAGCAGCTTGCCGCGCCCGAGGATGTGCTCCTGCCCGACGAACTCATCCAGTGTCCGCGGCCGCATGCGATCAGCGAGCGGCGCCTTCTTCGCCTGGTAGCGGCGAGCGGCGTCTTTGAACAGGTCGGACATGGAGCGGCGGGATGGATTCGGGCTTGGCGTTCCGCAGAGATACGAAGCGCGGCCCGGCAGGCTCCGACCGCCCGAAAAAGGAGAACCTAGAACCGAGCTGAAGGCAGATGTCCCAGTTGTTCTGCCATTCTGAGCTGTTCTTTAGCCGCTTCTATCGATTCGGCGAGGCTGCCGCGTCTAGCCGTCACCAATCCGACGAAAAACCTCAGTGACCCACCAGCCTCGAGTTCGAAAGGACCACTCGACAAGAGGCTCCGCACGTCGGATTCGATTCCCAGCCAACCGGTTTCTTCTACGGGATCACCCGTAAAGGCGTACGGCGTCGGTTGACCGTCCTCGGGATTCGTGAGCGGTTCGCCGGTACTGGACACCGCCCGCAGTCGATCGATCACGTCGTCAGGCGTTCGCAAAGTCGCTTCACTGAACTCGAAGATATCAGCGTTCTTGCCTAGCGGCGGGTGGTACAGCGTGGCGGGTTCGGATGCATCATCGAACCGTATCGTATAGCCCACCACCGGAATGTCGCACGTAAGCGCCGTGTCGCCTCGCGCCTCAGAGGGATACGTGTACGAAAAAGCCTCTGTCGAATTAAACGCGACGGAGTTCCGCCCCAAAAAGATGCAGCCAGACGTCTGGATATCCACATCGGCATAAAACCCTAGATACAAATCACTAACGGCGGCGGAACCGTCGTTCGTTATGTTGTACTCGATCCGCGTGAAATCGGCCACTTCAGCTTCACGGAACGCCACGATCGATTGCGTGATGGTGACATCCGGTATTGGGGACTCCAGAAGGGTTTCCGGGCTGAACCCGGTTAAGTCGCCCGTATAGGGCCGAAAGGCAGACCACAGCATCTCCTCTCCCGACACAAGCGGGGTTCCATCGCTTTGCGTCGGAGCGCCATACTCAACGGGCCAATCGGCTACAGAAACGTACCCGATGCTGTCACGGCGAAGCCGATAAATCCCGAGTGATCGCTCCCCGACTGTCGATCGATAATTGCTCGCGTCCATCACCCGTAAGGTCGCGGCGGCCTTCCCACTTTGCCGTCCGGCGACCCAAACACCGGCATCCCAGATGACCTGCTCTCCGCTATCCGACCAGCGTCCATGGATGCTGCCCGCGCTGTCAGCGCGGAACCGGACCGATGACGTGGAGAGCTGAGCCTCTGCAGTGGGTCGAATCTCTACAGGGTCGGATTTCTCCGTGCCGGCCGTATCGCATCCTACAGTCAGGGAGCATAGGAGACCTGTCAGTGCGATTAGAAGGGATCTGCTCATAACGTTGCTCGCTAGATTCCACACGCTCGCAGCACATCCAACACCCCCCTCTCGAACCGCTTCGCCCCGCCCTGTGACGGATGGCGGACGTAGGTGTTCTCGACCCCCAGCCGGTTGAGCGAATGCTCGCCCTTGCGGCCGACGGCCACGACCTGTTTCGGCTGGATGACGCTCAGAAACGCGTCGACCACATCCGTAAAGGCATCGATCTCGCGCGCGGTTGGGGTTCGGATGGAGAGCGGCTCCCCCGGCCGGTGCGGATGAAAGGGCACGGCATTCCACGTGATGAACCGCGGAAAGTGATCGGCCAGCACCCGCCAGTGGATACCGGCGCAATACTCCGTGTGCGGATCGGACGCGAGACTGGTCTTCCGCCCATCGATGGGGAAAGCCGGATCCAGCAGCTGCGCCTCACAGGTGATGGGCACGCCCGAAAAGCGGCAGCCCCACGGGCCCGGCGCCTCGGCGAGAAGCAGGACATCCGGCATCGTATCGTAGGCGGCGAGATACGCACGCACGTTCTCGCGGCGTATCGCGGGCGCATCCTCGCGGTCCAGATCGGGCGCGCCGTCACGATAGGGATTGAAGAGCCGGTCCGTGGATGGAATCGGAAAGACGCGCCGCTCGAGCACGTCCCAGATCTCGGCGAGCAGCATGGAATTGGGCATCGATGCGACATTTTCGGCCCTCGAAGCGCTACCGGCCTTCGGGCCGGCGAACCGAGGTATGCCCTCGTCTATATAATTTCCTGAGATTGATTGGCGTTATCGTTCCATCAATGAACGGTCTGGCACAAAAAGCCTGCAGCACCACCCTTCAAATAGAAGGTCTAAATGCATTATCTAATCTAACGCTTCCACACGACACGTCTGCGAACGTACACCCGTTCCGTCTAGTGCGCCCGCAGCTAAACGAAGTAGAGTTTCAACAAACTTGTATCGTGATCGCCCTCATAAGAGTCATGATCTGCCGGTACCTGGCTAACTCATAAACGCATCTCACATTCTCGTCTTATTTTTCATTTACCATATTAGCAAAGCGAACCCTAAACATACCTACCTACGAGTCACACGATCATATCGCACTCTATGGCTCTAAATGCAAGTGCCAAGAACCATGTACAACATCGTTACAGGGCATCATAGATTTTTATTTCAGTAACATCATGGACCGGCTTTTTCTGAACGACCCAACACTAATGCGATACAAGTAAGCGCCGCTAGGCAATCCCTCTGCATCAACGATAACTGAATGCCTGCCTGCCTCCATGTTTTGATCAATGAGCCGCATAACCTCTCTTCCCATGACATCATATATTATCAATCGTACAAATGCGGACTCGGGAAGATCGAACTCTATCTCCGTCGATGGGTTAAACGGATTCGGATAGTTCTGCGAGAGCTCGTAGCGCGTAGGTAGTTTAGCGTCTGTCAAGGTGGGACCACCGTACTTGTAGGAGGGCTCGCCCCAAATGCTTACCCATGCATAGCTTCCTTCGACTCCTCCAAAATCCACCGCCGCCACTCGATACTGATAATCATTAACCCCAGTCTTGACGGCTATCCTGACATCTCTATCTGTGTAGCTACTTACATCCGGTGTCCCCACAAGTACCCATGACGTACTTCCAGGGCTCTGTCGGTATACGTTGTAATGGTCGACTACTCCTGCCGGCGGTGTCCACGCAAGTTCTGGAAATTGCCCTGTGCTTGCGTAATTCACCACTTGCAGGTTCGTCGGTGCAGAAAGTGAACATGTCGGTGCAACGCTGCATACGGCAATCCCGGCATTAATCCTTCCGTAGCCGAGATATCGATTCCACCCATTCGCGTCATAGCTGTACTGGCCCACTTTGTCTGCAGAGCCCGTTATAATATCATATACCTCCGGAACGGTTAACGTTGGGTCGATGCTTAAGAGTAATCCGGCCAACGCGCTGACCTGAGGTGCGGCGAAGGAGGTTCCAGCTCTCTTCACGATAGAATGACGACCAGTTCCGTCATTGTAGGAATACGCAACATAAATACCATCCCCGACATCCAGAGTCGAATCTCCGGGAGCTGATACGTCGATAAACGCATTGGTGGGATCATTTAGTGGGTCCGTGCCGGGGCTATACGTCCAACCGGTTCTGAAATTGTCGTTAGCCAAGGTACCGCTGACGGCAATTACCTGATGTCGTTCACCAGCTATATTAAACGCATACGCAGCTGGATACTTTACGCATGACGTACAGATTTCCTCATTACCAGCGCCCCCCACTACAACTACACCCATGGCAAGAGCATATTCAACACTATTGCGCAACGTGTTATTATTAAAGGTAGTAATCCAGCTATTATTAATCACGTCAGCCCCGTTATCCGCGGCATCTTTGATTGAGCTGTAATTATACATACTATATCCCTCCAATGAGACATCCCAGCCCAGGCTTGCCATGCCATGACCATTATTTGTTACTGCGCCAGCGACGCCAGATACCCACGTGCCGTGTCCACCGTAGTATCCGAAATCGTTCACAAGCCGTCCGTTAAGATCCGTATGGACCTCGGTAACGCTGGAGTCCCATGCGTCTACTATGGCAATTTTTATACCCGATCCCTTGGCATGGTCCCAAGCATATTCGGCGCCAATTTTATCAAGGGACCACTGAGTTTTGTTAACGTACACCCAGTCATCAGGAGAATCCGTAAGAAATCCTTGAAGCGGGCCCTCTGCATACTCTATGTATGGCTCGGTCTCAATCCTATCGACTACCTCCTCAATTGGTACAACGTGATGAAAATCGAAATAGCCGATCTGAGATAGATTCGGTACTGGAGCGGATTTGCCAGTACGCTTATTAATGGTATGCGTGTCGTTCCACCCAGCATCCGGAAATGCCTTATGCATTTCAAACGGACCATATATAGCCTGAAGATCTCTAAGCAACATTGGTAGGCCGTCCGCTTTAACAGATAACAGATTCTCTACATCTATATGGGATTGGTTAGAACTCGGCAACACATTCACTCTAAATTGGAAATAGATTCTATGTGAGTACTCACCACCTGAATCACTTACGTATACCGGATCCTGCGAGAAGTATCGATCTCCGCTCTTGAGGCTCAATTGCTGCGCTAGCAGGGTATGATTTGTTAGGATAATTGAAGCATACCCGATCAGGACATAAGTCGGAAGCAATTTGAACATGGTCATCTTACGAAGGTGAATAGTTCCGTAATGGTCTCTCCGTCAAGCACTATGCGGATTATGTAAGTGCCTGAAGCAATTTGTGACGGCATGCGATAGTACAACTTGGTATTGAGGCCGGATGGCGTCCCCCTATGCACCTCGCGGCCCGCAAGATCGTAGATCATGAGATTTCCGGCGCCGACTATGGGTTTCGTAAGTTGCACGATGATGGTTCCGCTCGTTGGATTCGGGTAAATCGAGCTTTCCGTCGCATTCCTTGGTCCACCCGTTCCTGGTGCCCGCAATGCGGTAGCCTCCCGAAGAACAGCAAAGTTGGCGAATGGAAGACCACCGTCGCCGCCGCCTGCGCCAAAATCTCCGACGACGATAAGATCGTCGCCGTACTCGGCGATTTCTCGAATCGAGCCCCATTGTACGCCAATGCCCGGGAGGGGCTTCCAACGGTCACCTAGCCGGTAAGCCATTCGATCTACGTGAATGGATTCGCCTGCGAAGTTGAGTTCGCGAAAATTGCCCCCGATGATTAGACGCCCATCCGAGAGGCTTGACGCCGCCAGGATTATGCCGTCATGCGCATCAACACCTTCTGGAATCCACTGACTGCCATCCCATCTCGCCACATCACTCTCTCCGAAACGGCCTGATGCGTACAATGCGGACCCCGCGGTATAAAGGCCAACGACAGGAGCTGAGCTACCCTCGTCCATGGTCTCCCATTGCCCGTCACGCCACCATGCTACATACGGGAAACCTCCTTCGGATGAGAGCTGATCAAAATGACCCGCGATGACCAGACCCTCGTCGATGGAGGCGCTAGAAAGAACGGTATTATTTGGAAAGCCGGGTGGATCTCGCCAGCCTAGATCGTTGATGTCCCACGCCGCGAGATGGCTTACGTCGATGGAGCCGGACTTCGTAAAAATGCCGCCCACTATCAAAAGATCTTCGTGGACGGACAGCGTATTTACCTCCTCGAGGTCTGGTTGTGCTGGAAATAAGACTCCATCCTCCAGGGCATGCCACGTCGCCCCGTCCCAACGAGCGATATTGCGAGCGGGGACATCGCCGCTCGCACGAAATACACCGGCTACATAGAGATCCCCGCTGGGCGCCAGCGCAAGCGCCCTTACTTCCCCCGCGATGCCGTCGCCGAGTGGCGACCAGTCGACACCATCCCAGTATGCTATGTTGTTGGCTTGAGATTGCCCTGCAAACGAAAACTTTCCAGCCACGAAAAATCCACTGGACGAGTCTGGCTCGAATGCGTAGATGGGTCCATCGACTCCTTTCAGCACCGTACCGAGGACTTGCCATGCTTTCTCGGTCGTATTCCACCGGTACAAGAATTGAGTGGGATTTCCCCCCGCTGGATCCAGGAGATCTATATGCCCCACCAGCAGACTTCCGGATTCATCGACTGCCAGCGCGTAAGCGCCGCGCTGGGGACCAGGGGGCTCAATGAAACTCCACTCCGAGCCGCGAAACGCTGCTAATAGATAACTTGTCGGAGAAAGCGTGCTGCTGCCGGCAACGAACAAATCTCCAGCTTCTGATAGCGCGATGTCCGTAATGACTGATTCAGAGAGACCGTTGTCTAATCTGCTCCACGTACCGTTCTCCAGGCGAGTAATATTGCTTACCTCGAGTTGGCCGGCATGGGTGAAATCCCCGCCCACGTACGTAGCACCGTTGGCGCAAGCAATCGCATACACAGCCACGCCGAAGTTCTCCGTCGAACTGAGCAACTGGCCTGGCGATGACCATTCGGATCCGTTCCAAACGGCGAAGGAATTTACCGCCACACCTCCGGCCTCGCTGAACCGTCCTCCGACGAACAGTTGGCCTTCGTCGTCGACGTCCAGCGCGTAGACGCCGAGAGTGAGTTCGTCCTCCTTCAATCCTCCATCCAGGTCTTTCCACTCCGTTCCATCCCACGCTCCTATTCCGTTTAGAACGATGCTGCCGGAGGCCAGGAAATCTCCGCCGGCATACAGTAGGCCATCATCGAGAGCCAGAGCCGATACCGGAGCATCGAGACCGTCGGCAAGAGCATGCCACTGAGCGCCGTCCCACATGGCGATGTTGGCGGCGGCTTCGCCCCCCGCCAAGGAAAAGCTGCCTCCCACGTAAATCTCACCCCCGCCTGCTACGGCGATAGCGTCGATCTGACCATTAACCCCTCCCCCGAGAGGCGACCACATGTTGGAAGTCGGACTGAACGAAACGATGTTCGATGCATGGACCCCACCAGCGCTGGAGAAAACACCTCCAATGATGTAGCGATCTTCCGCGAGAGCAATTGCGCCAACCGGCCCGCTCACACCAGGGAGGGCGAACTGCGTATCCCAGTGAGGAACAGATTGTGCACTAGAATTAGTCGAGCCGGAGAGCAGGATGAGGGCCACAGCCAAGGGTATCATCGCAGCTTTCGGTATTGAGCCGGCTAGTGCGATTGTCGCGTACTTCAGAGTAGACACTGCATCTGGGTTCTTCAGCCAAGGAGGTCAGCGATGCACGGCTGCAGACGTGGGGTGGAAGCACTATCGAATAGGTGCTGTAATCAGTAGTCCCCGGACCCCAAAGGTACAGGGTCGATGCATCACTTTCAAGGGCTCCGGCCGTGCCCGTGAGTGGGACCGTTCCGTCCCCAGATCTCGCAGAGTTGTTTGGGAAAGGAGTCGATTGTCTTTTGTGTACGCGAAGCGCTACCGGCGCGGCCGCGAGTGAACCCCCGCCCGGTCTGCCTATATAATCGGCCATGTCTGATCGTCGCCGCGACCGGTGGCACCACGAAATCCGAAGTTTTATAACGAACGCCATTGCAAGCCCCCCTCGAGTATCCAGAAACAAGTAACGAGTACCCACCGCCCAGCAAGGGTCAGGCCCCTCCCGACCGGATCGTGCTGAAATTCGGCGGCACGAGCGTGTCGAGCCGCCCGCGCTGGGAAACGATCGCGCACATTGCGGAGGAGCGGCTGAAGGAGGGCCTTCGTCCCGTGATCGTCTGCTCGGCGCTGAGCGGCATCTCGAATGCCCTCGAGGAGCTGATGGAGGAGGCCGTCCGCGGCGAGTACGAGACGCAGCTGGAGGAGATCCGTCAGCGGCACCTCGATCTGGCGATGGAGCTGGGTCTCGACGGCGAGACCGTGCTCGGCGACGATTTCGAGGAGCTCGGCCGGATGGCACTGGGCGCGTCGCTCATTGGCGAGGGCAGTCCGCGCCTGAAGGCCCGTATGATGGGGATGGGCGAGCTGATGTCGACGAAGCTGGGCGCGGCGTTCTTGTCCGCGCGAGGACTCGCCGTCCAGTGGATGGACGTTCGAGATGTACTCCACATCCAGGAGAACCGGCATCTTCCCGAGCAGCGGCGGTATCTCGCCGCCACGTGCACCTTCGATCCCGACCCTGACCTTCAGCGCCGGCTCGACGGCCTGGATGCGCAGGTCGTGATCACGCAGGGCTTCATTGCGGCGAACGAGCGCGGCGAGACCGTCCTGCTGGGCCGCGGCGGCTCGGACACCTCCGCCGCCTACCTCGCGGCGATGCTCAGCGCGCAGCGGCTCGAGACATGGACGGACGTGCCGGGCATGTTCACGGCGAACCCGCACGAGATCCCATCGGCCCGGCTCCTCCGGCGGCTCGATTACATGGAGGGGCAGGAGCTCGCCACCATGGGCGCGAAGATCCTCCATCCGCGCTGCATCGAGCCGGTCGAGCGCTACAACATCCCACTCTACGTCAAGTGCACGGATGCGCCGCAGCTCGAGGGCACCATCATCTCCGACAAGACGCCGGATTTCGGGGCCCAGATCAAGGCCATCTCTGCGAAGATGGGCATCACGCTCATCTCGATGGAGACGCTTGGGATGTGGCAGGAAGTGGGTTTTCTGGCCGATGTCTTCGCGACCTTTCGGGAGCACGGCCTCTCGATCGACCTCGTCGCCACGTCGGAGACGAACGTCACCGTCTCGCTTGATCCGGTGGCGAACGCCCTCGATCCCGCACGCATCGATGCGCTGCTGGAGGACCTCGGCCGCTACTGCCTTGCCGAGCAGATCGGGCCGTGCGCCGTGGTGAGCCTCGTCGGGCGCAACATCCGATCGCTGCTGCACGAGATGGGGCCGGCTTTCGAGGTTTTCCACGAGCAGCACATCCACCAGGTCTCGCAGGCGGCCAGCGATTTGAATTTCAGTTTCGTGGTGGATGAGAGCCAGGCCTTCCGCCTCGTGCGGAAGCTCCACGCGCAGCTTTTCGGCAAGCGGGAGCCGGACCTGCTTTTCGGGCTGACGTGGCGCGAGCTGATGGAAAACGGTGCCGAGGATCGCGTCGGTGAGCCGGCGTGGTGGCAGCTCCGACGAGATGAGCTGCTGCAAATCGCCGAGGAGGAGCCGGCCGTCTACGTCTACGACGAAGCGAGCATTCGGGAGGCCATCGACGAGGTCAAGTCGATCTCCGCCCTCGACCGGATCTTCTATTCGATGAAGGCCAACGCGAATCCAAGCGTGCTTCGCATCTTCCACGATGCGGGCTTCGGGTTCGAATGCGTCTCCCCCGGGGAGATCGCCTACATCCTAGAGCTCTTTCCGGAGATCGACCGGCAGCGCATTCTTTTCACGCCGAATTTCGCGCCGAAAGAGGAGTACGAGGCAGGGTTCGAAGCGGGCGCGTTCGTGACGCTCGACAATTTGTATCCGCTCGAGGCGTGGCCGGAGGTTTTCGAGGGACGCGAGCTGATCGTGCGGGTCGACCCCGGCCGCGGTCACGGGCATCACAAGTATGTGCGCACGGCCGGGCCGCAGAGCAAGTTCGGCATCGCGCCGGAGGAGCTCGAGCGCCTGGAGCGCCTGGCGGCGGCTGCTTCGGTGCGCATTGCGGGTCTCCACGCGCACGTCGGGAGCGGCATCGTCTCCCCCGAGACCTGGGCCGAGACGGCCGTTTTCCTCGCGTCGCTCACGGATCGCTTTCCGGATGTCAGGTACCTGGATGTCGGCGGCGGGCTCGGCGTCTCCGAGCGGCAGAGCACGCCGGAGCTGGACATCGCCGACGTGGCGGCGTCCCTTGGTCGATTCAAGCGGGCCCATCCGCACCTGGAGTTGTGGATGGAGCCGGGCCGCTACCTCATCGCGCGAGCCGGCGTTCTGCTGGCGAAGGTCACACAGGTAAAGAGCAAGGGCGCGGCGCACTACATCGGGCTGCAGACCGGGATGAATTCGCTCCTCCGCGTGGCGCTCTACGGCGCATATCACGAAATCGTGAACCTGAGCCGGCTGGATGAGCCGCTCGACATCACGGCCGATGTGGTGGGGCCCATCTGCGAGACGGGCGACGTGCTCGGCTACGGACGGCGCCTGCCACACACGCAGGAGGGCGACGTCATCCTCATTGCCACGGCCGGTGCCTATGGGCGCGTGATGAGCAACAACTACAACATGCGTGCGCCGGCGCCGGAGGTCGTGCTGCCCGCCGCAGGCGAGTCACTGGCGGCCGCCGGCGAGTCATCTGCGACCGCGAGCACGTCATCCGCGGCGCGGAGCGGGGCGTCCACGCCCGCAACAGGGTCACCCGCGAGCACGTCACCCACCCTCCCGGTGGTCGAAGAGGTAGAAGGCGGCCACGACGAGCGCGTGGTTGAATGAGCCCTCGCGCACCAGGTGCGGCACGTCGGCCGGGTCGATGAGCTCGACGGCGATGTCCTCCGTCCCGTCGAGGTTCTGCTCGGCGACGCGACGGCATCCCGTGGCCAGAAAGCTGAAGCAACGATTGTTCTGGATGGCGGGATTCGGGGAGACGCAGCCGAGCAGGGTGATCTCCTCCGGCTCGTAGCCCGTCTCTTCGATCAGCTCGCGGCGCGCCGCCTCGAGCGGGTCCTCGCCGTCGTCGATGACGCCCCCCGGAATCTCGAGCGTGGTTTCCTGGATGCCGTGCCGGTACTGGCGCACGCATACGAGCCGGCCGTCCCGCGTCAGTGGGATGACGTTGATCCAGTCGTTTGCCTCGATGACGAAGAAGTGATAGTCCTTGCCGCTGACCGGCGAGGTCACGTGGTCCTCGCGCACGTTGAACACACGATAATCTCCGCGCGGCCGGCTACCGTTTCGCTTCCAGGGTTTGATCATGCTTTGATGCTGAATCGTGCTCCCAATCGATTGTAGTCTGACGATGGAGGATTAATGGTCGTCGATGATGAGATGTCCGTCGTTCACGAGTCGGGCGAGCAACTTTGCAAACGCCTCATCCTGTAGAAAATCCGCCAGCGTATGGGCATCCAGCGGATCGTCGCCGCTGATCAGCGGCGCGACCTGAGCGATTTGGCGATCGACCTCGATGGCCTCTCCGTGCGCAAATAGAAGCGCCGAACCGTCGTCGAGCGGTGCAAAGGCGAAGCGATTCGGATCGACGCGATCGAGTGCGGCGCCTGATACGACCGCTTCTCGTAGCGCTTCAACGGACCACTTCTCGTCCGCCGGAATCACGAATTCACCCCGCTTCGGCTCCGTTACGAGCTCACCGAACCAGCGGAGCAGCTTCGCGTCCGTTAGCTGTGAATCCAGGATGCGGCGGATGCGCACAACGGCATCCGGCCCGATGAGTGCGGGGTGCTCCGCCGGCTCCATATCCGGATCGGCATAGAGCGTCTCGATATCCGCTTCATCGAGCGCCGCGCCGAGGATGGTGGCGATTACCTCCGCGTGCGAGGGGGCGCGAAATCCGATGGAGAAGGTCATGCATTCGCCGACTGCTATCCCATGATGCGGGATGCGCGGCGGCAGGTAGAGCATGTCTCCCGGCTCGAGGATCCATGTCTGGTCCGCCTCGAAATTCGCCAGCACGCGAACATCCAGACCGGACACGAGCTCCTCTTGATGGACCGGCTGCGACGCGATGCGCCACTCGCGCTTTCCGGCCGCCTGCAACAGGAAGACGTCGTAGTTGTCGATGTGCGCGCCGACGTTGCCGCCATCCGGCGCATAGCTCACCATCACGTCGTCAATGCGCCAGCGAGGAAGGAAGCGGAAATGCTCGAGCAGATCGGCGATGTCCGGCACCCACTGATCAACCTCCTGTACGAGGAGCGTCCAATGCGTCTCCGGCAGCGCGGCGAAGTCTTCTTCCTCGAACGGACCGTGCCGCAGCTCCCATGGCTTCGAACCGCCGCGCTCGATGATGATCCTCGATTCGGCCTCCTCCTCGAGCGCCAGCCCGGCCAGGTCTTCGGGCGAAATGGGCGACTCGAAGGACGGAAAGGCGCCGCGCACGAGCAGCGGCTTCTTCTGCCAGTACTCGTGAAGGAACTCCTCGTGCGAGAGCCCGCCCAACAGAGCCTCTGGACTACTCCTCGTCATTCGATCCTCGTCATTCGATCCTCGTCGGCCGATTGTCGTCATCCGATCCTCGTCGTCCTTTCCTCGTCATTAGATCCTGGTAATTCGATCCTGGTCATTCGATCCTGGTCATTCGATCCTCGTCGTCCGATCCTGGTCGTCCGATCCTCGTCATCCGAGCAAATAATCGATGAGCCTCATGAGCGGCCACAGGAGGAGCAGCGCGAATACGATGGCCGCGATCTTGAGCGATCCCTTCTGTCGCGGAAGATCGTACCCGCAGTACGGGCATTCGTCCGCGGCGGAATCGATCGGCAGCGCGCAGGAGGGACACTCTCGGTGGTTCTCAGCCATCCCGATTTCCCCTAGAGCTGCCCGCCCAGCTCATCCAGAAGCCGCTGCAGCTCCTCATCGGTGAGCGACTCGACGATCTCATCGCCGACCGCCCCGGAGCTACCGACTGGACGCATAGTCGGATGGATCTTGCGAGATGGCGGCAGGGCCGCCCCGGACGGTCGTCGCAAAGATCTCGATCCACCCAGGATGATCCAGCCGATAGCCGCCACGATCGCCGCCGCCAGCGCAACGATGATCGCGCGTGTTAGGATGCCTCCTTCCGAGCTCTCCGAATTCGTCGACATGTCCACGTTCCTCCGCCGCAAATGATGGTTGCGCGCGCCTTGCGAATGTTGGTGCGCGGCTTGCGATTGGTTGCAAGCCTTAACGAATGACGGTGCGCGGCTTGCATACGAAGCCTCTCCGTGCCGGATCCGCTGTTCCGAATCGCCCGCGCACGATCCCGATCAGGCTTGTGCGGCGCGCGCGCCGTCAGGCTTGTGCGGCGTACCACTCCGCCACCGCGTCGATGCAGTCGTGGAGCAGCTGAAAGCGGCGTGGGTCGAGCCCATGATAGGTCGGAACGTACAGTCTGTGCTCGATGAACGTCCGACGCTCGCGTAGGCAATGCTGAAAAACAGCGTGCACGTAAGGATTGTCCTCGGGATTGTCCGCACCGTCGGCGTCGACCGTCGTCAGAAATGCCAGAAGCGAGAACACTTGTGCCCAGCAGAGCCACATCCGCGCGGCCGTCTTCTTGCCATACAGGCGCCGAAACCCTATGCGAGCATTCAAACCGCTTTTGATCGCATCGCGTCCGAACACCTCCTGCCATGCCTCCGTGCAAATGGAGTATCGATGCGGCCGCTTTCCTTTTCGCAGGACGAGTCGGCTGGCCGCTAGTTGTTGCAGGATCTGGTGTACCGTGGTGTGCGCGTAGACGGTCGTGCCGGCAATCTCGCGCACCGAAGCCGCATCGACCCCTCGGCCAAGAAGATAGACCAGGATGTCCGATCGGGGATTTACTCCGAGAAGTAGCCGTGAACGAAGCACAAGGGCCGCCGGATTGAGTAGCTGAATTTCGCGCTTCTTTTGGCGAACTGGCTCGCCCACCAGGGGCTCGCCGGCCAGGGCGCCCGCAATGATGGGATACCATCTCGCCTCACGTCCTGAGAGTGCCGGTTCCATCGATCCAGCACGGCCTGCGGAGTGCCACCGGGGAAACGATACGAGAAGGCGTCGCAGCCGCTGCATGCTCCAGAGATCAGGCCTCGCCTCGATCCACCAGCGCATGACCGCGCGCAGTCGATCGTCGGCCTCGCGAACGAGGATCGAAAGCAACAGCAGCGCTTCGGGATCCACGACAGAATTCCTCGGCCGCCGCGCGGGCTCTGGTGCGAGGTAGCCAAGTGCATCCCACTGATCCCAGACTATCTGAAGGGCAAGGGCGCGTGCTCGCGCGCCGACTTCGGCGAGATCGACCATACGGTTTGGGCTCGATTACGATAGGGGCTTTATTCATAGACCCCAAACAGCCGCTCCGCATAACTTCAATCAGACATTTTCTTAGGGAGGTGGGATGGGTAGAAAGCGAGATTTCCCGAAATCCGTGAGAGATGAACCATCCGTTGTCTGCCACAGCCGGATGTGATGACGTCCGACGTGCCGGGTCAAGAAAAGTCTGCGGTAGCCAGACAATATTTCATCCAGTAGACGAATAACTCTTCATCCAGAATCTTGAACGCGCCAGTCTCCGTGTGAGATGGACGACCGAGTGTCCATCTGATACGGATTTCGCGAAAGGTCGCGATAGAGAGTTCCCCAACCCCCTACAACTTCGCGGGGACTGGCGGCGTAATAGTGGAGCATCTCCCGTTTGAATCCCGAGCATCTCGAGTTTCGAACCCACATCCGA
>CBFGRV010000067.1:0-15221 GCA_965651265.1 uncultured Rhodothermales bacterium | reverse complement strand
GCGCCCGCCCACATAGGCGATGATGCGATAGCGGCCATCCGCGAACGCTGCGGCATCGCTAGACTCGGCCGCCTCATATTGCGCCGTGCAGGAGGCGAGTAACAGCGTGAAAATCGCGAGGGCGCAGCACGTTATCGCGCCTCGCAAGAGGGTAGGTCTCATGATGGATGCACTTGGATTCGGGATTCGTGGTTCACGGACAATCGGGCCGCCGAACCGTCGTCCAGCCTGGTCTCGATCTCGGCGATGAAGCCGTCACCATCCCGCCGCATCGAAAGATTCGGATGGTCGATGGAGAGCTCCTCCAGCCGCTCCGCCCACTCTCCGTGCTCATCGCGGTAGGCGCGCTGGGCGTAGTAAACCTCCATCAGGGCGTCGCGGGCCGGCAGCGTCGGATCGGGGCGGAAGGCGTCCTCGCCGGCGCGCGAGAACTGCACGACGCCCCACCGCTCCGGCCGGTGCATGTCGATGACGCCCTGCGGCGACCAGACCCAGTTGTGCTCGGGGCGATCCGGTAGTTTCCGGTAGATGCCGTCGGCGATCTCGACATCCCACTCGACGCGCGAGAAGTTGATGCGCCAGCGCTCGCCGTCGCGCGGCGGCACGCCGCCCGGCGCGTAAGGCGCGAGCCCCTCCCACGGGATGGCGATCTCGAGCGACCACCCGCGATCCTCGTCGTGCGGCGCGTTGAGTGTGCCGTCGACGTGCACGGCCGACCGCAGCCCACGGATGTTGGCCGGCGAGTGCACCGGCCCGCCGTCGCGATAAGGCTTCTCGAGGACGAGCTCCCAGATCGTGTTCAGCGCGTTGATCTCGAGCTCGTAGTAATTGTGGTGGTCGCCGTCCGGGTCGATGAAGACCTCGAAGTCGGGATCCTGGAAGAGCACGCTGTTGCGCTCGGTGAGCGTGCCCCAGACGTGCGGCTCCTCGAGCTTCGCGGCGATGTAGAGGTGCTCGTCATCCCACCGCATCGCGGCGCGCGTCTCGAACCGGGGGCGCGGCTTGCGATCCCCCTCGATGTCGATGAACGGCTCCGTCCAGATCGCGTCCATCCAGCAGGCATCATCCAGCCGCCCATCGATGCGCGGCGCCTCGCGCGTGAAGTGGCACACGTATCCGCGCGGCGTGATGGAGGACATCCGGTCCCATCCGCCCACGGCGAGGTCGGCGGGGAGGTCCCATAGGGGTTCGGTGGGCACGGCAGAGGGTATCGGTCTGTTGGATGGAGTCGGGGACGCGGCGGTTCGCCGGCGCTGCGAAGGGCCGCGATCTCGCCGCCGGATCCAAGAACGCCCATCCCCACATAAAACAAAAGGCGCGGGGACGGCACATGTCCCCGCGCCTGGCACTACAGCGCTCCCATGAGCGGCTTACATCGGCGTCAGAAGCTGATCACAGCCTCCACGACCACGCCGTTGTACTTGGCGCCGGCGAGGTGGTCGGTGAAGCCCGCGCCGTCGTAGCTCGAGGTCACGTATTCGACCTTCGACAGCACGTTGGGCGTCAGGAACCAGCCGCCGCCGACATTGAACCGGTTGATGTCCTGCTCGAGGCCTTCCGCCGTCTCGCCCGTCACCATGTTGTAGCGGGTTCCGACGTAGAACTGCTCGCGGTTGCCGAAGCGGTAGAGGAGCTCGCCTCCCAGCTGCGTGTAGTTGGCGTCCGACTCGCCGTCGATGGCCATCTCGGCGACGCCGAAGAACTCCAGGCCGGCGAACCGCACGAACGGGTTCAGCATGTAGGCCGTCAGATTCGCGAAGCCGGGGTTGAAGCGCGGCATGAAGTCGTTCGTGATCTCCTCCGTGTTGAGGACCTTGTGGTAGCGCGATCCGGCGCGGTCGCCGTTGTAGAGGTAGTCGCGCGTGCTCTCCTTGGTGCTGTGATAGATGGAGCCCGTCAGGCGGACGCGCACATCGTCACTGACCTGCCGGTCGTAACCCAGCTTGCCGAAGAGCGCCACACCGTCATCGCCGGGGGTCGGCGTCTGGTTCAGCCGGCCGTTCGATACACCCGCCACACCCAGGAATCCATCCTTCATCACCGTCACTTCAGCGAACGGCTCCGTGGTGAACGAATCCATGATGTAGTTCTCCACGAAGGGGTTGAAGAGCGCCCCCGCGTTATCGGATCGACGGAAGTGGGTGTCGCCATAGTTGATCTCGTCCATGCCGACGCGCACACGGGTGTACTGCATCACGTCGGAGAGGAATCCATCCTGGATGAAGTTGAGATCATCGATCTGGAAATACCCGCCTTTGACCCAGGCCTCGTTGTGGTGCTTGGAGGACAGATAGGTCCGAAGGTGCATCCGAACGCCGGGCGTGAACTGCACGTCGATGTTCAGGTTGGCCGAGGGCAGGGTGAGGTTGGGCGCCAGCTCGACGAGGTTGTCGAGGTCGTTCTCCTGCTCGAGGGCCTGGAACTGGATGGCGAAGTCGCCGCCCGGCCGCAGGAAGATATGGTCCATGTCTTCGTCGGCCGCTTCTTTCGGCGCCTCGAAGACGTTGATGCCGTCCTGACTGGGCGATCGATAGTTCTGGAGGTCCTGCAAGAACTGCGCGTCGGCCTTGGTAACCAGCAGGAATCCAGCCGCGAGGCCGAGTGCGAGTATTCTGAGTGACTGTTTCATGGTCGTGTCTGGTCTGCGGTTGGCGTCAGCGCTCGGCTGAGACCGGGACCCTATTCTGTGGATGATGATTTTCGGTGCAGCGCCCGGATCGTGTCGATCCGGTCAGCGATCGGCGGTTCGGGGGCGGCGCGTGGCCGGCCGAAGACCCTCCGATGACTGCACGTGAATGATCGGTCACCCGCGGCTCGGGCAACGCCAGACAGTCCCGACACGGAGGTTCGGGGGTGCTGGAAGCGGCGTGTAGGGGGATGGTGGGCTGGACGTAGGGCTTTTCCCTACAGACATGACGACGGAAGGGAGTCACCGCTGCCGGAGGAAGTGCCCCCGGCGGCGGCTACTCGATGACGAGACCTAACTGCGCTTCGCGATGAGCCAGTCTACTGGACGACGACCTCCCGGCTCAGTCCGCCCACCTCGACGCGGAACGTCCCCGGCTCCACGATCCACTCGTTGTCCGGACCCACGAAGGCCAGGTCGGAGACCGGAATCGTGAAGGTGAGCGTCTCGGAGGCGCCCGGCTCGAGCTCGACGCTGCGGAAGGCGCGCAGGCGGCGGACGGGCGGGGCGACCGTGGCGTATTCGTCCGCGACGTAGACGAGCACGGTCTCACGCCCCGCGCGATCGCCCGTGTTCGTCACCTCGATGGAGACCTCGAGCACATCCGACATCCCCAGCGCCGTATCGGCGACCGAGAGCCCATCGTATTCGAAGCTCGTGTAACTAAGGCCCGTTCCGAAGGCCCATTGGGGATGGAAAGCATTCGGCTCGCTCAGCCAGATCCCGAACGACGAGCTGACGGGATGATCGTAGGGGAGGAGCGCGTTCGGTTTGCGCGGGTAGGTGAACGGCAGGCGGCCGCTCGGGTTGACGTCGCCCACGAGGACGTCGGCGATGGCGCGGCCACCCTGCATGCCCGGCCAGTACGCCATGAGGACGGCGTCCGCCGCATCGGCGGCGTTGCCGAGCAGACGGGGCCGGCCTTCGATGAGGACGACCACGACGGGCGTGCCCGTCGCCGCGATCTCGGTCACCAGGCGCCGCTGCACCTCCGGCAGCGTCAGATCGTCCATGTTTCCGGGCGTCTCCGCGTAGGCATCCTCCCCGATGGCCACGATGGCGACGTCGACGGAGCGCGCGGCTTCGACGGCCTCCTGCAGCATCTCAGTGACCGGACGAGCGGGCGGCGGGGTGGGCAGGCCGATCACGTCCCCAAAAGGCGCGCCTTCCGCGGAGACGACGGCATCCTCGCCGAGCCGCGCCCGAAGCGCGTCCAGGAGCGTCGGTCGGTCGTCCGGGAAGTGGCTCGCATCGCGTCCCTGCCAGGTGTAGGTCCATCCGCCATTCAGCGCCGTCAACGAATGCGCGGCCGGGCCCGTCACGAGCACCCGCGCGCCATCGCGGAGGGGCAGCACCCCATCCTCATTCTTCAGGAGCGTCATGGTCCGCCGCGCCGCCTCCAGATTCAGCGCCTGGAATTCGTCCGTGTTGATGTCGGCGCTCGTGAAATCGCCCGGGTAGGGCGCATCCATCAGACCGGTCTCGAACTTGAGCCGCAGGATCCGCCGCACGGATTCGTCGATCCGCTCCTCCGAAATCACGCCCTCCTTGACCAGCGCCAGTGCGTCGTCGTAGAAGCTGAAATTGTTCGGCACCATGGCCATATCGATGCCGGCTTCGAGGGCCTGCCGCGTCGCCTCGCGTACGGTGGGCGCCGTGTGGTGCACGCGATGCATCTTGATGATGTCCTCCCAATCGGTGACCACGACGCCATCGAATCCGAGCTCGCCCCGAAGCACGTCCGTCAGCAGGAACCGGCTGGCGTGGACGGGAATCCGGTTCACGTCGCCCGAATTGACCATCACGGTCTTGATTCCGGCGTCGATGGCGGCCTTGAACGGGGGCAGGAAGTACTCGCGCAGCTCGATCTCGGGGATGTAGGCCGTCGTGCGGTCCTTGCCCGTGAAGGGGTACGAGTAGCCGACGTAGTGCTTCGCGCAGGCGGCCACGATGTCGGGCCCGTCGATCACGTCCTCCTGCATGCCGCGGACGTTCGCGGCGCCCATCGAGGCAGCGACGAGGACGTCCTCGCCGAAGGATTCGTAAAAGCGCGGCCAGACCGGATGCCGGCCGAGGTCGAGCACGGGCGCGAAATTCCACGGGATGCCCGAGATGTGGGTCTCGAGCGCCGTCACCGCGCCGGCCTGCCGGGCAAGTGCCGTGTCGAACGTGGCGGCCAGGCCGATGTTGTGCGGGAAGATGGTGGCGCCGGTCAGGTAGTTGGCGCCGTGAACGGCGTCGATGCCGTAGATGATCGGGATGCCGAGCCGCGTCTCGCGCGTGGCCACATCCTGCATCTGCGTGAGCAGCTCGTGCCAGCGCTCCACCGTGAGCGCGTGGTCGGCCACGTTGAGAATCGAGCCCACCTTATAATCCACGATCGCCGTCCGAAGCTTCTCGGGATCCAGCCGGACGTCGTACGGGCCGGAGCCGTCTTCGGCGACGACGGCCAGCGTCACCTGCGTCATCTGCCCGACCTTTTCGTCGAGCGTCATTTGCGCAAGCAACGAATCCACCCGCGCTTCTATATCTTGAGCATGAACCGGCGCGAAGCGGGAGATAAGGAAGAGGAGGATGAAGGCGAGCGGCAGACGAGATCGGATCATGGCGGGACGGGCCGGATTCGGAGGATGAGTGCGATGGATTTGTGGACTGCACGATGTGGCAGGAATACCTATTATAATAATGATGAAAATCTCCGACGAACACGACGACCGGACGGCATCTGAGACGTCGACCCAGGACGCCGAGAAGGCGGCGCGACGGCGCGTCGCCCAGATGAAGGAGTTCTACACCCACCTGGCCGTTTTCCTGGTTGCCCACGTGGCGATGATCGGCATCTACCTCCTATCCGGAGGGGGCCACTTCTGGCCGCTGTACTCCTTTTTCGGATGGGGGATAGGCCTCGGGGCGCACGCCGCGGCGACGTTCCCGATGTACGGCCGTAACTGGGAGGAGCGAAAGGTCCGCGAGATCATGCTGCAGCAGGAGCACGGGCTGAATGCCGACGAGGTCCGCGACCTGCTCCGCGAGGAGATGCGCGCCGAGCGAAAGGTGCAACCGTCGGCGGCCGAGCTGCGCAGGCTGCAGGAGCGCATCGAGAACCTGGAGGCCATCGTCACGAGCCGCGACTGGGACGACCTGCCCTCGCATTCCGGCCTGCTGCGGCACGAGGATCCGGTCGAGGATGTGCTGGAGGATTCATTGGAGACACCTTTGCGGGTTCCGCCCCCGGTCGGCGATCCATCCGCCATCCTCCCGGATGATGCGGACGAAGGCCCCTCGTCGGAAGAGCTCGCCGAGCGGGCGGCGCGGCTGGCACGACGGGTTCGTTGACCGGATCGACCGAAGGTTCTTGCGATTTGTAATTCCATCCAACCCCTCACACGCTTCATAGCGGTCCTGGCCGGCGCCCTTTGGCGCCGATTTCGTGATGTACGGCATCGTTCCCGGCGGCGTCCGGCCGCAGCGCTCGCGCTGACGCTGCTGTGCGCGGGGGGAGCCCTCCATCCGGTCGCCGCCCAGTCCGTCCGCGGCTTCGTGAGCGCGGCCTCCGACCGTCAGCCATTGCTGGGCGTGCACGTGATCCTCGACGACCTCAGCGACGGCGTGCAGACTGCGCCGACCGGCGACGGCATTTACGGCGCGGTGACCAACGCCGACGGCTTCTACGCCATCACGCGGGTGGATCCCGGGCGGTATCAGCTGCGCGCCTCCTACATCGGGTTCGAGACGTACATCGACACCCTGTCGATCGAGCCCGGCGAGCAGGTGACGGCCAATTTGCTGCTCGAGGACGAGACGGAGGAGATCGGTGAGGTCGTCGTCGAGGGCGAGCGCGAGGCCGGCGCCGCGCGCCTCACCGCCGGGCAGCAGACCATCCGGCCGGAGGACATCGAGCTCGTTCCCACGCCCGACGTGTCGGCGGACCTCGTCTCCTACCTCGCCACGATGCCGGGCGTCGTGATGATGGGCGACCAGGGCGGCCAGGTGTTCATCCGCGGCGGGGAGCCGACGCACAACCTGACGCTCCTCGACGGGATGTACATCTTCCAGCCGTTCCACATCCTCGGATTCTATTCGGCGTATCCGGCGGAGATCATCAGCCGCGCGGATGTCTTCGCGGGCGGCTTCGGCAGCCGGTACTCCGGCCGGATCTCGTCCGTGATCGACGTGCAGACCCGAACGGGCAACAAGCGCTTCTACTCCGGCTCGGTCAGCGCCTCGCCCTTCGCCGGCACGGTGCGCCTGGAGGGGCCGCTCCTTCCCGATCACATCTCGTTCATCGGCGCGGCGCGGTACTCCATGCTGGATGAGCTCGCCTCGCACGTGGTCAATGACGAGATGCCCTACCGGTTCAACGACCTGTTCGGCAAGGTGCACGCCGTCATCGCGGGCAGCCATCGCATCTCGTTCTCCGGCCTGCAGACGTACGACCGCGGCTCGCTGACGTCGGAGCGCGACCTCTTCCAGATCGACGACGAGGTGCGCTGGCGCAATCGCGCCCTGGGCATGCGCTACCTCATTGCGCCGCGGGCCATCCCCATCCTGAGCGAGCTCCTCGTCTCCTACTCGCGGCTCGATTCCGAGCTCGGCCCGGCCGACGATCCGATCCGCTCCTCGTACACCGAGATGATCAACGTTGCGCTCAACATCACGAACTATTTCGGCAACACGCAGATGCACTGGGGCGGATTTCTGCGCGAGCCGCGGCTGGATGCGCGCCTCGGTGGGTTGTTTCAGGATGTCGAGACCGATCCCGGGCGCTCCGTGAATGCCGGCGGATACATCGAGCCGGACATCTATCTGGGCGGCGGGTTGCGGGTGCGGCCCGGCGTGGTGGTGCAGATGGTGGGATCGAAGGGCACTTTCGCGGAGCCGCGCCTGCGGATGGTGCTGGAGCGCGGCCGGCACACCTTCAGCGCGGCGACGGGGCTGTACCGTCAGGAGATCGTGGGGCTCACCGATCGCCGCGATGCATCCAGTATCTTCACGGCGTGGGTGGAGACGCCCTCGGGCGCGTCGCGGGCCGTGCACGGGCTCCTCGGCTATCGCACGCAACCGTTCTCGTGGATGGAGGTGTCCGTCGAGGGGTACATGCGGCGGATGGATGATCTGTTCATCAGCGAATGGACGGCGTTTCCGAGCTTCTCGACGCGGCTCCAACGTGCCGAAGGCCGGACGGCCGGGCTCGATTTCCGGCTCGAGGTGCGCCGCGCGAGCTTATACGGGTTCGTGAACTACGGGCTCTCGTCGACCCGCTACGAGATCGCGGATTCACCCCTCGCCGAGCCCTTCCGCCCGCCGCACGACCGGCGCCATCAGATCAACCTGCTGGCCTCGACCAGCCTGTCGGGCTTCGACGTGAGCCTCCGCTGGCATTTCGGGTCGGGGCTGCCCTTCACGCGGATCGAGGCCTTCGACGGCTTCATTCTCATGGATGGCAACGTGCGCGTCGACTCCATCCGCGGCCTGCCGCGCGTGATCTACGAGCGCAAGCCCTACGGCGGCACGCTGCCCACCTATCATCGGCTGGATGTGACCGTGGACCGGACGTTCGAGTTGGGCGGGGGCGTGGAAGCCACCATCCAGGCCGGCGTACTGAACGCGTACGACCGGCGGAATATCTTTTCGCTCGACCTGTTCACCGGGCAGCGGTCCGATCAGCTGCCCATCGTGCCGATACTCGGCATCAAGCTGGAGGTGTAGCGACGTGAGGTCGACGTTCCATCCTCCCGAGAACCGCCGCGGGCCGCTGCGCGCCGCGATCATCCCCTCGATCATTCTCCTGGCGGCGTTGGGATTCGCCGGCTGCGAGGAGTCCGTCGACTTCCGGACCGGTTCCGATTACCCCTACACCATCTGGGGCTTCATGAATTCAGGGGCCGACACGCAGTACGTGCGCGTGTTCGAGGTGAGCGACGAGTTGATTCCGGATTCCAATCGCATCGACGCGGAGGTGCGTTCCATCGACCTGACGACGGGCGAGCGGCGGGAATGGTCGTACCGGAAGGTCCGATTCGACAGCCTGATCGTGGGGCATGTGTTCTGGGCGCCGTTCCGGGCGGAGAACAATCACCGCTACCGGCTCGAAGTGGTTCGGTCGGATGGGGAGATGTCGAGCGTCGAAGTCATCGTGCCGGATGCCGTGGAATACGACGTCGACGACGAGGCCGACGGCGTGAACATTCCCGTCGAGATCCGCGGTGAGGTCCCCAACCTGGTCGGCGTGCGGGTAATCTACCGAGCCATCAACGTTCCACCCGCGAACACGTGGCCGCCTGGGATGCCCGTTCACCCGCCCGTGCTGTTTCCCGTCACGGTGGACCACACGGAAGACGTCGAGCCGATGGCGGACGGCTACCGCCTCGACATCAACATGTTCGACGATTTCAAGCTCGTAAAGGACGAGTTTTTCCGGAACTGCCTGATCACGGGTGCATCCGGCAGCGCGCCGAACATCTGGCTCCAGCGGATAGTGTTCACGGCCGTCGTCGCCGACTCGTCGTGGCGCGCACCGGGTGGCCGGTTCGACCCGGACGTGCTGGGTGTGCCCGGCACGATGTCGAACGTGGAGAACGGGTACGGCTTCTTCGGGGCAGGACATGGCATCCGGCACTACATCAACCCTACGATCCTGGCGCGAAGGGCCGCGGGTTACGATTTTGCGGCGCGGTGCGGGGGGATTCCGTCGGATCGAGAGGAGTGTCTGGACCCGCCGATTCCGTGTGTAGGCGAGAACCCCACCGAATTCTGGGAATCATGGCTCCGATGAGAGTGGATATGACCCTTTTGCCTTCGTTGACCCTTCCGGGCCGGCGACCTTCAGCGGACGCTTGCTCCATCCCCTTTCTACCCGTTCTGACTTTCCCGGTCCTGTTGCTCTCGGCCCTGCTTTTGCCCGCGACGGCCTCGGCGCAGATCATCGGCGAGCTCGTCGACGTGAGCGACGAATTCGAGCGGCTCGAGCAGACCTACTACGTCGGCGCGCGCGTGACCGAGTTCGACGCGGCGAGCGGCGAGGGCCTGCTGCAGTGGGACCGATACGAGCGCCGGCCGAGCCTGTCCTTCAACAAGCTGGATGTGGCCTTTTCGCGCGCGCAGCCGAATGAATTCCCCGGCACGGAATACGACCGCGATCCCATCCTCCCGTTTGCCATCTCGTTCGTGAGCCCGCGGACGGTGCGGCTGCGGTTCTCGACGCGCGACGTGCCCATCGACGCACTGCGCGATGAGGCCTCGCTCATGCTCGACGGCCCCGTGCCGAGCGACGATTCCTGGCAGGTGACGGAGGAGGAGGGCGCGTACCGCTTCCGCAGCGAATTTGGCGAGGTCCGGCTCATTATCGATCCGTGGCACATCGAATTCTACGATGCGGACGGGCGCCTGCTCACGCGCACGCAGACGCTCGGCGATCCGGCCTCGTTCGCGCCGTACGTGCCGTTCTCCTTCATCCGCCGCGCGAGCGACCTCGGGCGGAGCACGGCGGCGACCTTCTCGCTGGCGCACGACGAGATGATCTTCGGGGGCGGCGAGTCCTTCACGCGGCTCGACAAGCGCGGGCAGCACATGGTGCTCTACATCCGCGACGCGATGGGGGCGCAGAATCCGCGCATGTACAAGCCCGTGCCCGTCTTCCTGAGCAGCCGCGGCTACGGGATGTTCGCGCATACGAGCACGCCGGTCACGTTCGACTTCGGGCGCGACTTCGACGCGCACACGACCATCTACACGGGCGACGAGCTGCTGGATCTGTTCGTGTTTTTGGGCGAGCCGAAGGACGTGCTCACCGAGTACACGGCCGTGACGGGCCGGAGCCCGGTGCCGCCGCTGTGGTCGTTCGGCCTCTGGATGAGCCGGATCACGTACGAGTCCGAGGCGCAGGTGCGCGAGGTGGCGCGCCGGCTGCGGGAGCGCCGCATCCCGTCCGACGTCATCCACATCGACACGGGATGGTTCGAGGTGGACTGGCAGAACGACTACGAATTCGCTGCCTCGCGCTTCGACGATCCGGCCGGCATGATGGCGGATCTGCGGGAGGATGGATTCCGGATCAGTTTGTGGCAGCTGCCTTACTTCACGCGCAAGAACCGGCTGTGGGATGAGATCGTGGCGAACGGCTATCACGTCGAGAATCCGGGCGGCGTGATGCCCTTCGAGGATGCCGTTCTGGATTTCAGCGATCCGGCGGCGGTGGCGTGGTACGAGGGGAAGCTGCGCGGGTTGTTCGACCAGGGGGTTTCCGTGATCAAGGCGGACTTCGGCGAAGACTCGCCGCTGCCCGGCTTGTATGCCTCGGAGCGGACGGGCTGGCACGAGCACAATTTGTATCCGGTGCGCTACAACGACGTGGTGTTCGACGTCACCGTGGAGGAGACGGGCGAGGGGATCCTGTGGGGCCGGAGCGCGTGGGCGGGCAGCCAGCGGTATCCGGTGCACTGGGGCGGCGACGCCGAGAACACGAACTCCGCGATGGCGGCCACGCTGCGCGCCGGCCTGAGCATGGGGCTGTCGGGCTTCACCTACTGGGCGCACGACATGGGCGGTTTTGTAAACCGCCCGTCGGCGGAATTGTACCGGCGCTGGACGGCCTTCGGGGCGCTCACCTCGCACACGCGCGCGCACGGCGCGCCGCCGCGCGAGCCGTGGGAGTACGGCGAAGAGTTCGAGGCGGACTTTCGCCGGGCGATCGAGCTGAAGTACCGCCTGATGCCGTACATCTACGCGCAGTCCGTGGAGGCGTCGTCGAACGGGCATCCGCTGATGCGGACGCTCTTCTTCGAGTACCCCGACGATCCGACTTCGTGGCTGGTGGAGGATCAGTACTTACTCGGCGCCGACCTGTTGGTGGCTCCGCTCTTCGACGACACCGACTCGCGGCGCGTGTACCTCCCGCCCGGCGAGTGGATCGACTACCAGAGCGGCGAGGCCTACGAGGGCGCGCGCTGGCACGAGATCGCGGCCGGTGACGTGCCGATCGTCCTGCTCGTGCGGAGCGGGGCCGTCATCCCGCACATCGCCCTGGCCCAGAGCACGGCGGACATGGACTGGTCCGAGCTCGAGCTGCGGGTATTTGGGGACGAGTCGGAGGCGACGGGGCTCGTAGCGCTGCCGGGGGGCGAGGTGCACGAGCTGCGGTTGGTCGAGCGGGGCGGCGCGTATGAGCTGGTGGAGGATCCGCTGGGCGGGGAGGTGACGTGGAGGGTGGTGGAGTGAGGTGGGTGCTGGGAATGAACGCGGGCTCAAGGTCAGATCAGGGGCGAACCGATCGGGACGAGGAGAGCAATAGATAATGACCGAATCTGCCATGTGTAGAGCGGAAGACACGCTCGGCTCATCGAAGAGCGACGAGGCGCGCATCGATTCGCTCGCGCGGACGCATCGTGTTTGTGACCTTGCCGCCCCACATGACGCGGGTGAGTCACCACGACGATCCGGACCGGTTGGCGGATATGCGATCATAGTGGGCGGTACATCCTCGACGAGACGGTACTGCGGGAGGCAGGACCTGCAGGACCGGCTGGCGATGGCGGGGATGGAGTAGTAGGATCGCGATGCAGCCATTGGTTCTCGCTCTAGGAGAATCGGTCGAGCGGGCTGCGGAGGCTGATACCGCGTCCCATCACGTGCGTATAGATCATGGTGGTCCGCACGTCTCGATGGCCGAGCAGCTCCTGGACGGTGCGGATGTCGGCGCCGTCCTCGAGGAGATGCGTGGCGAAGGAGTGCCGAAACGTGTGGCAAGAGACCTTCTTATGGATGCCGGCTGAGCGGCCCGCCTTCCGGATCGCCTTCTCCAGACTGCTCGGATAGGCATGATGGCGGAAGGCTCGCCGCGTGCGCGGCTCCTTCGAATAGCGGCTCGCCGGAAACACGTACTGCCAGCCCCACTCGAGTCGCGCATTCGGATACTTCCGTGCGAGAGCCGCCGGAAGCGAGACACCGGGCCTACCGAGCGTGATATCGGCATCGAGCACGGTCCGTACGTGGAGGAGCTGCATCTCGAGCAGTCCCGTGGCCGCTTCGGGAAACATGGTAACGCGATCTTTTCCCCCCTTTCCGTCCCGCACGATGACCTGCCCGAATTTCGGATCGACATCTTTCACTCGGAGGGATAGACACTCTTTCTGCCGCAGTCCCGCGCCGTAAAGCAGGTAACCCATGAGGCGGTACTTGCCGCGCAGGGCGTCGAGCACGGCCCGCACTTCGTTTCGGTGGAGGACGACGGGCAGGCGCCGCGACGGCCGTGCGCGGGTGAAGGAGAGCTCGTCGGGGTTTCTTCCGAGCACCTGCTGATACAGGAAAAGGAGTGCAGCGAGCGCCTGATTCTGCGTGCTCGCCGAGACGCGTCGAATCGTTGCGAGGTGCGACAGAAACTCCTCAATCGCATCATCGCCCAGTTCACGTGGATGCGTCAAATCGTGGAACCGGACGTAGCGCTTGATCCACGCGGTGTATGCTTCCTCCGTGCGGTAGCTATAGTGCCTCAATCTGATTTTCTGCCGCACTTGATCCAGCAGCTTCTGCCCTTCCATCCCACTTCACGTCAGTCGGGTTTTTGAAAACAATTGATCCTCCTTTATCATTAGACACATACCTACGCAAAAACATAACCTCCGCCGCCGTCAGGCCACGCCAAAGGCCGGTTTACACCCCGCCCACCGGCGGTTTACGCCGGACCCGTGGCGGGCTAGATAGGAGTTGTGCGCACGACGACGCGTTCTCGCTCAGCACCAGGCGCGAACGACCGCCGCACATGCCGTGAGTGATCGTTGTAGCCCAACGGAAGCCAGACCGACAATGCTTCAACAGAGGATGATCGAGCGCTTCCGTGAGGCGTGCCACGCAGACGAGCGCGTCGTCGCTGCGCTGATGTTCGGCTCGTTCACGACCGGGGAAGGGGATGCCTTCTCCGACATCGAGTTCGCCGTGTTCGTCCGGGATGACTCGTTCGAGGACTTCGAGCAGCGCTCCTTGCTCGACGCCGTTAGCCCGGTGGCCGCATACTTCCCGGACGACTTCGGCCACCACACCGCGCTCTTCGAGAACGGCGTGCGCGGCGAGTTCCACTTCATGCGCGCGTCCGACCTCCCGGTCATCTCCAGTTGGCAGGGCCACGGGTGGTTCCCCTCGCTCGACGCCGCCGTAGTCCTGGACCGATCAGGCGAGCTGTCGCGCCACGCGCAGGCGCTCGTGGGCGGGCCCCCGGCGCGGGGGGGCGCCCCACTCGTGGAGGGGCTCGCGTTGAACCTCCTCAACCTGATGCTCCTCGGCGCCAACCTTATGAACCGCGGAGAGTTCGCCCGTGCGTGGGCCCTCCTAAGTAAGGCGCACGAACCCCTGCTCAAGCTGGTTCGCCTCCACGAGAGGGCCACGGACCACTGGCCTACGCCTTCACGCGCGCTGGAGACGGACCTCACGGACGCCGCGTACGGGCGCTACGTGAGGTGTACGGCCAGTGCGGAGCCGAGCGCGCTCTGCGCTGCCTACCGCGAGTCGTGGGCGTGGAGCCGCGAGTTGTTCGATACCGTCGCTGGGCCCCTGAACGTCGAGCTCCCGGAGTCGGTTATCAGGCGGGTGGAGGGGTTGCTCGGTGAGGCCCTCGCTCGTCGCGGTGAGCAGTGATGGCCTTCCCTCCCCGGCGTCCCCGCAGGCGGGCTCTGGGGCGGCGCACAACCCGCGCTCGCAGCCGACGCCGGGCTTCGCGGTCTTGCCCGCTTCGAGCCTCACCACCTGCTTTGCTTCCGTCATGCGTTTTACTGCCCGGCGCGGCTGAAGCGCCACACTGTTATGCAGCCGGAAAACCGTTTAGCTGAATGAGCCACCTCGGCCCCATTACCGTCAGCCCGAAATCAGGAACGGAGCCGTTTCACCACAACGGTCAGCCACTCGGCTTCGATGTACTCAGCTTCTGGCGATGGTCGGCTTCTGACCTCCTCAGCAACGCTATGCGCGGCATCCTCGCCGAATACCTCGTTGCCCGTGCCCTCGGTGATACTGAAGCAGCGAGAGCAGAGTGGGACCCCTTTGACGCCACTACTGAGGACGGCATTCGAGTCGAGGTGAAGTCGTCGGCCTACCTCCAGAGCTGGCATCAGAACAGACTCTCCCGTATCAGCTTCAGCACGCGCCCGACCTTCGCGTGGGAGGCTGAGACGAACTTACTAGCGGAGGAGCGGAAACGGCAGGCTGACGTGTACGTGTTCTGCTTGCTTGACCACAAGGAGCAGGCAACGGTGGATCCGCTCGATTTGGCGCAGTGGACGTTCTACGTGATCTCGACGGAAAGGCTTAACGCGGCGTTGGGCGAGCAGAAAAGCGTTGGTCTGAGCGGACTGCGGCAGATCGGAGCGGAAGAAGCGAACTACACGAATCTTGCGGTTGCCGTACAACAAGCGGTCAATGAGACGGCTGTATAACGAGCGCGTCAACGCGGACGCAGGGCTCAGGCGTTACTGCCTCGTAGCGGCGTCTGCGCTACCATAATCACGTTCAATCGTCTCAATGCCCTGCGCCGGTTACGCGCAGACCGTTA
>CBFGRV010000066.1:0-15249 GCA_965651265.1 uncultured Rhodothermales bacterium | reverse complement strand
AAATTCGACAAGGCCCTCATCACGGCAGCAAACAGCAAACAGCAACCAGGGGCGACCTCATCCCGCACGGCACCCTGCATATAGCAAACAGCAACCAGGGGCGAGCTCATCCCGCACGGCACCCTGCATATAGCAAACAGCAAACAGCAACCAGCAAACAGCAATCAGTAGCCAGTAGCCAGTAGCCAGTAGCCAGTAGCCAGTAGCCAGTAGCCAGTAATCTACCCCGCCAGCGCTTCCTCCTTCACCCTCATCAAATACGCCTTCGCTTCGTCACGCCCTTCAGGCAACTCCCCCCGGAAGATCACCTCCTTAATGGATCCAATCGCCGCGCGCTCGGGCCCGCGCAGCTCGCGCACGATCTCATCGAACAGCTCGCCGCGGCGCAGAGCCTCATCCTTCATCGCCATCATGTAGTCGAACGCCGCATCGTGCTCGTTCGGGATCTCGCCCTCCAGAATGGCCTCACGAATGGCCTCCTTGATGATGCCGACCGCGACCCCCTCCTCGATCCCTAGCGTCTCCATGATCTCGCTCCCGTCGAGCGGCGGCTGGAAGCTTCGCAGCCGATCCTTCTCCTCGACGGCGGCCATCTTCTCCTCGACGCGATCGAACGCGTCCAGATATTTCCGCACGCGCCGCGGATTCTTCGAGGTGATGTCCGCGCGCACGAGCGTCATCAAGTCGTCGATGTCCTCGCCGGCCTCGAAGAGCAGGCGGCGGACGGCCGAATCCGTCACATCCTCATCCACCAGCGCGACGGGCCGATGGTGCAGCCGGACGAGCTTCTGAACGTACTCCATCCGCTCGTCGGTCGGCAGCTTGAGCTTCCGAAAAATTCCGGGGATCATGCGGGTCCCGACATCCTCGTGTCCGTGAAAAGTCCATCCTACCGACCGCGAAAACCGTTTGGTGGCCGGCTTTCCGATGTCGTGCAGGAGGGCCGCCCAGCGGAGCCACCGCGTCTCCTCGCAATCTCGATCGGCCGTCATAGCCGACACGTTGTCCACGACCTGCAGCGTGTGGAAGAAGTTGTCCTTGTGGCGGCTTCCGCGCACCTCCTCCACACCCTGCAGGTCGACGAGCTCGGGAAAGATGCGCTGCAGGATGTAGGTGCCGAACAGAATTTTAAAGCCAACCGACGGCGCCGGCGCACAGATCATCCGCTGGAGTTCGTCCGTGATGCGCTCCTGGCTGAGGATCTCGACGCGGTGTGACTGTTCGCGCATCGCATCGAAGACATCGTCGTCGATGTGGAATTGGAGCTGCGCGGCGAAGCGGGCGGCTCGAATCATCCGCAGCGGGTCGTCCTCGAACGTCTTCGCAGGGTCGAGGGGCGTCCTGAGAATACGCTTCTTCAGATCTTCCCGCCCGCCGAAGGGGTCGATCACCTCGCCGAACCGCTCCGGATGCAGGTCGACGGCCATCGCGTTGATGGTAAAATCACGCCGGCGAAGGTCGTCCTCCAGCGTCCCATCCTCGACGATCGGCTTGCGGGAGTGGCTTCGGTAGGATTCCCGGCGCGCCCCGACGAATTCGATCAGGATGGGCTCCTCACCGCGCATGCGCGATCTGCCCATCCCGTTGAACATCGACGCCGGCAGCCGCACCGCCGCCGTCCCGAATTTCGGATATACGTGCGCCGTTCGCCCTCCGAACGCCTCGGCTACGGCCTGGGCTAGCTCGATGCCACTTCCCTGCCCGATCGTCACGAAATCCAGGTCCGTCGTCCAGCGCCCGAGCAGGATGTCGCGAACGGCCCCTCCGACCAGGAACACTTCGATCCCCATGCCTGCGGCGATCCGGCCGATTTCCCGCACAAGCTCCGCGAACGGCTCTCGCTCTATATCCTTCCTGATGTTGAACTCCATGCGTCGACGTTTCTCTCTTATTACATCCATTCCGGCAAACTAAAACAGAAGCGTCGTTATAGGATGCTTGACAAAATAGCCAAATTGCATGCGCGACATGAGCGGAAACTTCATCATATATCTGATTGGATACATCATTGTAGTCATCGGCGTCGCGTATGGAATGAATGCGGCCGGACTCGGCAGGGAGTGGATCCTCCCGGCTGTTCTCATCCTCGTCGGCCTCGGCATCGTGTATGCCCTCTCACGCGCCCAGCGTGATGCCGCCGGAAACCGTCGGTCTGACACGCCGCAACAGTCGACGCACATCCACAATTCGCCGCCGGCGGACAACTCTCCGGCCCATCCACGCGAACGCACCTCGAATCCGTAGCGGATCGCGCGGCGCCTGCTGCAACGAAAACATCCTTCCGGCTACTTACCTTTAGCAATCACCCGAATCGGTGTGAAGTCCCATCTCACGCCGACTCACCCCGTAATTAGTATCCGGATTTCATCATGTCCTTCAATGAAGCCGTCGTTGCCCGGCGGTCCGATCTCGCCAACGGCGAGATGAAGCAGGTCTCCGTCGGCGAGACCGACGTCCTTCTCATTCGGCGCGACGACCGTTTCCACGCGTATCAGGCCCACTGTACCCACTACGGCGCCCCCCTGGCCGAGGGCGTCCTGAGCGGCGAGCGCATCGTCTGCCCCTGGCATCACGCGTGCTTCCATGTCGCCTCGGGCGACCAGCTCGAGCCTCCCGGTCTGGACTCCCTGGAGGTGTACGAAGTTCGGGTAGATGGAGACGACGTGGTTGTCCGCGTACCGGCTGAACCCCAGAACCGCCGGATCCTGCCGATGGGCAGGCGCCAGGAGGCGGACACCCGCACGTTCGTCGTGCTCGGCGGCGGCGCCGCGGGCGAGTACGCCGTCGAGGCCCTCCGCCAGAAGGACTTCGGCGGTCGCATCCTCATGATCACCCGCGAGGCCGAAACCCCCTACGACCGACCGAACTGCAGCAAGGATTATCTACAGGGTCAGGCACCAGAGGAGTGGATGTTCCTCCGGGGCGACGACTTCTACGAGGCCCATCAGATCGAGCGCATGCACGGCCGCACGGTCATTCGGCTGGATGCAACGCGCCGCCTCCTCGAATTCAACGACGGCTCGCAGCAGAATTTCGACGGGCTCATCATCTGCACGGGCGGCGTCCCGCGAAAGCTTGGTGCGCCCGGCGAAGACCTGAACGGCGTCTTTACGCTCCGCTCCTACGCCGATTCGAGTGCCATGCTCGAGGCCGGACGCGCGGCACGAAACGCCGTTGTCATCGGCGCTAGCTTCATCGGGATGGAGGTCGCCTGGAGCCTGAAGGCGCTCGGCATCGAGAACGTCACGGTCGTCGCACCCGAGGAGATCCCCTTCGCCCGAGTCTTCGGCGATCGGGTCGGGAATATGGTTCGCGGGATCCACGAGGAGAACGGAATCCGGTTCCGCCTGACCCGCACCGTGGTCGAGTTCCGGGGCCGCGGTCATCTCAGCGAAGTCGTTCTCGACGACGGCACCATCCTGCCCGCCGATATGGCCGTCATCGGCATCGGCGTGCGCCCGGCGACCGAGTTCATCGAAGGCCTCGAAAAGGCCGGCGACGGCTCGATCATCGTCGACGACCGGCTGCGCGCCGCCGACGGAATCTACGCCGCGGGCGATATCGCGCGCTTCCCTGACTGGCGCACGGGCAACCTCATCCGCGTCGAGCACTGGCGCCTCGCCTGCCAGCACGGGCGTATCGCCGGGTACAACCTCGCCGGCGTGGACACGCCCTATCGCAGCGTGCCGTTCTTCTGGACGATGCAGTTCGGCACCTCGATCCGTTACGTCGGGCACGCCACGTCGTGGGATGAGATCATCTACGACGGCTCGCCGGACGACCGCAAATTCGTCGCCTTTTATGTGGAGGATGGGCACGTCCTCGCCGCCTCCGCTTGCGGACGCGACCGCGATCTTGCCGCTATCGAGGAGCTCTTCCGGCGCGATCGGATGCCGTCCCCCGACGAGCTGCGCCGCGGCGGCATCGACTATCCGGCACTTCTGAAGGACTGATCCCTCGCCGACCCCGCAAGGCGCGGGCCGTGGGCCGCACTGCGGCAAGGGCGACGACCGCTACGCCGACGCCAATTCGTCCAGGATGGGCGTCAGCAGGCCCTTCGTCACGATCCCCGAGATCCGACGGCGCACCATCCCCTCGCGATCCACGACGACCGTCGTCGGCAGCGCGTACACGCCGCCGAACTGCATGGCCACGTCCCCCTCATCGAGGAGGATGGGATAGTTGAAGCCGACCTCGTCGGCAAACCGCCGCACGGTCTCCGGTCCGTCGTGATCCAGCGAGATGCCGACGACCATCAACTTGTCCGTGCCGTACTCGGACTGCAACTCGATCAGGTCGGGAATCTCGATGCGACAGGGCGCGCACCATGTCGCCCAGAAATTGATCAGGACGACCTTGCCGCGCTGCTCCGCCATCCGGAACTCACCCCCGTCGAGCATCGGCAGGGCGAAATCGGGCGCCGGCGTGGGCTCCGCGTCGTCATCCGAAAGCACCGATGTCTCCCCGGCCACCTCCAGATTCGGCTCGACAGGCGAAATGCGCTCACCGGTCATCGCAATGTAGATGACGGCAACCGCGGCGACCAGCAGTCCCGTTGCGAGAATCCAGACGACGGATTTCATGTGTGGATGGAGTATTGAAGGACGGGATGCGTACGTTCAGACCTTACGTCCGTTATCGGCGGCCGATCCGGCAGCAGCACGGATAATGTGCGAAGGTCCGGACCGCAAAACAACGCGGATGTGCGAATGACAAGCCAAGATATATGACAACCGATTTCGACCTGGCCGTCATTGGTGGCGGATCGGCCGGCCTGGCGGCTGCCGGCGTGGCGGCCCACCTCGGCGCCCGAACCGCGCTCATCGAGCGCGACCGCCTGGGCGGCGATTGTACGTGGACCGGCTGCATCCCCAGCAAAGCCCTTCTGAATGCCGCCCACACGGCGGAGACCGTTCGGCGCGCACACCGATTCGGCATCCACGCGCAGGATCTTGAGATCGATTTTCACGAGGTGATGCAGCGCATCCGATCCGTGCAGAGATCGGTATATGAGCGAGCCGACACACCCGAGCATTTTGAAGCCATGGGCGTGACGGTTCTCCACGGGGCCTCCCGATTCGTCGACCCGCACACACTCCGCGTCCAGCAGGAGGGGGAGCCGACAACCCTGCGCGCGCGGTTCATCGTGATCGCGACGGGTTCACACCCCCGCATCCCGCAAATAGATGGCCTCGATGAGGTGAGCTACCTCACCACGGAAACGCTGTTCGATCTCGACCGGCTGCCCGATCACCTCCTCATCATCGGGGGCGGGCGCGTCGGCATCGAGATGGCGCAGGCGTTCCGCCGGCTGGGCGCAGAGGTGACGGTAGTCGAGAGCGGCCGCGAGATTCTTAGTCGCGATGAGCCTGAATCCGCCAGGCGACTCCGCGAGATCCTGCAATCGGAAGGCATTGGTTTCCGGCTCGGTGTCCCTATTCGGCGGGCGGTTCAAGCCGCCGGTTCCGTTCGGCTTCACCTCGACGACGGCAGCACGGTATCCGGCACCGCACTTCTCGTGGCCGCCGGCCGGATGCCGGCCGTACACGACCTCGATCTTCCGGCCGCCGGCGTGCGCTTCGGCGAGAGTGGCATCCTGATCGATACGCGATGCCGCACGTCGGCACGCCACATCTACGCCATCGGCGATGTCGTCGGCGGCCACGGCTCCAGCCACCGCGCCGAGCACATGGCGAAGATCGCCGTCGCCTCCGCGCTGCTGAAATCTCGTCGCGCCGTTGACGACCGCCACATGCCCGATGTCACCTTCACGAGGCCTGAGCTGGCGCACATCGGAGCCACGGCGGCCGAGCTCAGAGCGCGGGGGGCGCGGTTTGAGACCTACCGCTTTCCATTCGACCGCATCGACCGGGCCGAGACCACCGGCGCCACCGAGGGCTTCATCCTGATTCACACGACACCGTGGTCGGGCCGTATTCTGGGCGCATCGATCCTGGGCGCCCGCGCGGGCGAGCTCATCGGCGAGGTGGCGCTCGCCATGCGCAACGGCATCTCGCTCCGTCGCCTGTCCGACACCATCCACCCGTACCCGACCTATGGTCTGGGCGTGCGCCGCGCCGCCGATCAGTGGTACGTCCGCCGCCGGCCCACGACGCTGCTCCGCGCGCTCGGCCGAACCCTCGGCTATCGAGGGGATGTCGTCGAAATCGGACCCGACGAGGTAATCTGAGAGGCCGTCGATCGGTTCGCCGGCGATTTCGATCCGCGAACCGCTAAGAGCTGCTTCGATCCGCGATTTCCTCGAGCCTTTGCTCGATGTCCTCGGCCGAATACCACCGGCCCCTCACCATCACGCCATCGTTGTCGAGCGCGTTCATCACGTTCTCGAAAGGGTTGCGGTTCAGCAGGATAAGATCCGCACGCTTCCCTTCCTCGATGGTGCCGAAGTCGTCCTTGTCGGCGAAGTACTCGCCCACGGTCCGCGTGCCGCTGACGAGGATCTCATAGGGCGACATGCCCGCCGCCACCATCAGCGGAAATTCCCGATACAGGGAGAAACCCGGCACGGAATACTGCTGCGGAGCATCCGTCCCCATCAGGATGCACGCACCCGCCTCGTTCAGCGCGCGCAATAGCTCGATCCGATTGGCCGCGATCTGATCGACTCGCACCTGGTCGAAGTCCGCTGCCGAACGGCGGTTACGGTATATGCGCGCCCAATCCTCCCGCATATTCGCAGGAACGTACCGGAGCTCCTCATAGGCCTGCAGCTCGATTTCGGGATTGACGCCCAGAATCGTCTCCCACAACGCCATGGTGGGGATCACGCAGACATCATGTTCCAGGGTCAGCTGCACGACCTCCTCGAGGCGCACCGGATCGATCGGGCCATCCATGGCCTCCATGTATTCCAGGTAGCCGTCGAGGTGGTCCACGGTCTGCTGGCCGGCCTCGATGGCCCGCCTCAGGCCGACCGACGACGGAACGTGCCCGATGAAGGGAATGCCCTCCTCGTTGGCCGTCCGGGCCATGGCGTCGTATTCGTCGACGTTGACGCCCGGATGCACCTTCAGATAGTCCCAGCCCTCTGACGCGTACCGGCGAACGAGTTCGACGGCATGTTCGGGCGAGTCGACGGAGTTGCCCGAGAACGACGGCGCCGACAAATACAGCGTGGGCGAGTCGATCTCTCCGGCATTCGCCCGTGCACGCAGTTCGAGCTGTCCCGGCGCGCCCAGCATGCCCCGCACGGTCGTGATTCCTTTTGCGATGAACAGGAAGAGGATATCCTCGACGTACTGCACCGAGTTGCCCGGCGGCGGGATGTGCCCGTGCATCTCGGCCAGCCCCGGGATCAGAAACTTGCCCGTACCGTCAATTCGTTGCGCATCGGCCGGCACCTCGATGTCATCGGCCGGCCCGACCGCCGTGATGCGATCCCCCTCCACGAGCACGGTCCATCCCTCCCGCACTTCCTGATCGGTCATCGTGAGGACATTCACATTCTCGATGGCAATCTGCGCCGCCGCCGGAAGCCACGTCAGCGCGGCCACGAGGACGGCAGCTGTAAACGAAGCAGCGAGTCGGATCATGACACCCTCCAAATTTCCTGTGGATGGAGTCGTGAGTATAGAAAACCGGCACGGCACGATGGGCGTACCTCGTTCGGGCCAGCCCGTTTTGTTACATCTTCAACACACGCCGCGTCCATGAACATTGCCATCGCACAGATCAACTGCATTGTAGGGGATCTGGAGGGAAATGCGCGGAAGATCGTTGACTTTTCCCGTCGTGCGCGCGAACAGGGCGCGGATCTGGTCGTCTTTTCCGAGCTCTGTGTGACGGGCTATCCTCCGCAGGATCTGCTGGATAATCCAGCCTTCATGGACGGGGTGGAGCGCGCCGTCGAGCGGATCGCCGAGAGCATTCCCCCGGATTTTGCCGCACTGGTGGGCGCGCCCGCGCGCAACCTCGAGCCGGTCGGGAAGCGGCTCTTCAACTCGGCGCTGCTGCTGTCCGGAGGCCGAATCATCGCGCGCACGGACAAATGCCTCCTGCCCACCTACGACGTCTACGATGAGTACCGCTACTTCGAGCCTGCCACCCCGACGACCTGCATGGAATGGAAAGGTGTGCGGCTCGGGGTCCACATCTGCGAGGACATGTGGAATATGGAGGAGGGCGTGGCCTTCCGGATGTACGCGACCAACCCCCTCGAGCATCTCGTTCGCGACGGCGCCGACGTGCTGGTCGGCCTGAGCGCGACGCCCTTCGCGCGGGGTAAGCGCGAGCAACGCCGCCGTCTGATCCGCGGCATCTGCCGGCATTTCGACCTGCCGCTCGTCTTCGCGAACCAGGTCGGCGCGAACACGGAGCTCATTTTCGACGGCACCTGCAGCGTCCACGCCGCCGATGGGCGGATGGTCGCCGCCGGGCCGGCCTTCGAGGAGGCCCTGACCTTCTGGACATTCGGGCAGGATGAAACCGTCTCCGAAACGCCGCGCAGCGACATCGAGGAGATGCACGATGCGCTCATTCTGGGCATCCGCGACTATTACGAGAAAACGGGCGCCTTTCGCGGTGCCGTGCTCGGACTTTCCGGTGGGATGGATTCTTCGCTGACGGCCGCGCTGGCCGCCGAGGCGCTCGGTGCCGATCGCGTGCACGGCGTGCTGATGCCCTCCCAATACTCGTCGCAGCACTCCATCGACGACGCGATCGCGGTCGCCGAGGGGCTCTGCATCGGGTATCGGACGATCTCCATCCAACAAGCATTCGACGCTTTCCGCAGCTCGTTGTCCGATGCCTTTTCGGGGCTGGAGGAGGACGTGACGGAGGAAAACATCCAGGCGCGCGTCCGCGGGGTGATTCTGATGGCGCTCTCGAACAAGTTCGACCTCCTGGTGCTCACCACGGGCAACAAGAGCGAGTTCGCCGCCGGCTACTCGACGCTCTACGGCGACCTGGCAGGCGGACTGGCCGTGCTGGGGGATGTCTACAAGACGCAGGTTTACGAACTTGCACATTACGTCAACCGGAGGGCCGGGCGCGAGGTCATCCCCAGGAACGTATTCGAGAAAGCGCCGTCGGCCGAGCTGCGGCCGGGCCAGACCGACCAGGACAGCCTGCCGCCCTACGAGGTGCTGGACGAAATCCTCGAGCTGTACATCGAGCAGAACCAGGACCTGGAGTCGATCGTCGGGTCGACCGAGCACGACGAGCCGCTCGTCCGGCGCGTGCTCGATATGGTCGACCGCGCCGAGTTCAAGCGGCAGCAGGCCCCGCCGGTGCTCCGCGTCAGCCGGAAGGCGTTCGGCATGGGCCGCCGCCTGCCCATCGTGATGCGATGGTCGCGCGATCCCATCCTCCAGCCGGTCACATCCCCCAGCCACTGACCCGACGTGTACGCCTACATCTCCGGAGAGCTCGTCGAGAAGCGCCCCACTCAAGTCGTCGTCGACGTTCAGGGAATCGGATACCTGCTCCACATCCCCACGTCCACGTTCGAGGAGCTGCCCGAGGTCGGCCGGCCCGTTCGGCTGTTCGCGTACCACCACGTCCGTGAGGATGCCATGCTGCTCTTCGGCTTCGGCTCGCGCGAGGAGAAGCGGGTCTTCGAGGTGATGCTGGGGGTATCCGGGATCGGTCCGAAGCTGGCCCTCGCCGCGCTGTCGTCGATGAAGCCGGATGACCTCCGCGCGCATGTCGTCAACGGCGATGCCGCCGTCCTGACCACCATCCCCGGTGTCGGGCGGAAGACGGCCGAGCGCCTGATCGTCGAGCTACGGGACCGGTTCACCGACATGGAACCGGCTGGAGTAGAGGTGCCTTCCTCCGGCGCGCGAGCGGCCTCATCGGCGCGCAACGACGCGCTGGCCGCCCTGGAGTCCCTGGGATTCAGCCGCGCCGCCGCCGAGAAAAGCCTGCAAAAGGTGCTAAGAAACCATCCGGACGTGGATGCCGCGGAGGAGATGATCCGCCTCGTCCTGCGCGAGCAGTAGGATGGGCCGGATCGCGACTATCTGGGCCGGCAGCTCGCGGCTATTCGGGGGCCGGCATCTCGCGGCTATTCGGGGGCCGGCATCTCGCGGCTATTCGGGCCGGCATTCTGATAGACGGTTTGACAGATAGGCTGAATCGTCTCTAGAGCAGCCCGGCCTTTTCGGCCGCCTTGCGTAGCGTCTCCTTCTGCTCCTCGCTCAGGTCCTTCGGGATGGTCACGTCCACCTCTACGAACAGGTCGCCGCGCCCCTTGTCGGTCTCGACGCCGAGTCCTCGTAGGCGAAGCCGGTCGCCCGGCTGCGTCCCCTCCGGAATGGTCACCTTGATCTGCTTGCCGTACGGCGTTCGAACGCTCTTTCGTGTGCCGAACATCGCGTCGAAGGCGTCGACCTTCACGCGGGTGTAGAGATCATCGCCTTCGCGCCTGAACCGCGGGTGATCGAGCACCTGGAAGGTGACGTAGAGATCGCCGCGCGTGCCGGTAGGACCCGGCTGCCCGCGTCCCCGCAGGCGGATCTTGAACCCCGAGCGCACCCCTTTCGGGATGTCGATGCGTACCCTCGAGCCGTCGGGCAGCGCGATCTCGCGCTTGCCTCCCTCGAGCGCCTCCTGAAAGCTCAACTGCAGCGTCGTTTCCACGTCGCGCCCGCGCGCCGCCCGCGCACGGCCGCCGAACGGTTCGCTCCGGCGTGTCTCGCCCCCGAAAAACCGGCTGAAAATATCCCCGAATCCTCCGATGTCCTCGAACGGTGCCTCGCCGAACTCGATGTTCACGTGTTGCGAGCTGCCCGGGTCGAAACCACCCCGTCCGAATCCATCCCCGAACGCCCCGAACGGACTGCGGCGGCGCTCGTCATATTCGCGCCGCTTCGCGTCATCCGACAACACGGAGTAAGCCTCCTGGATCTCCTTGAACTTCTCCTCCGCACCCGGAGAATCCGGATTCTTGTCGGGATGATGCTCCCTCGCAAGCCGACGATACGCCTTCTTGATCTCGTCGGCGCTCGCGCTTTCGCTGATCCCCAGTATCTTATAGTAATCCTTGACGGCCGGCATACAATTCCATCTTCATCATCTACGCATTAACAACTTTATCGCGGACGGCAAGGTCCGCGGCGGCCGATTTTACAAGGCACAGAGACCGTGCCAATGAGGCCGGATCTGCAAATTTGGCAAAGAAACCGCCGGCAACGGCCCGTCCGCACCGAAAAAGCGGGCCGTGCGCGTTGAGGGGCACACCATGAGTACCGGGAGCATCCAGAAGATTCTGATCGCGAACCGAGGCGAGATTGCCGTTCGGATCATCCGCTCGTGCCGTGAGCTCGGCATCCGGACGGTGGCCGTGTACAGCGAGCCCGATCGCCGTTCGCCGCATGTGCGGATGGCCGACGAAGCCTACGCGATCGGCCCCGCTCCGTCGCGCCAGTCGTATCTGGATGGCGCCAGAATCATCGATGTGGCCACGTATACGGGCGCCGATGCCATCCACCCCGGGTACGGGTTCCTTTCGGAGAACGCGGACTTCGCCTCGGCCTGCGGCGACGCGGGCGTGATCTTCATCGGCCCACCTCCGGAGGCCATCCGAGCCATGGGCGACAAGCTGGGCGCGAAGCGGCTCATGGCCGCCGCGGGCGTGCCGATGGCACCCGGCACCACGGATCCCGTCGCCGACGCACAACATGGCCTCGCGGTGGCCGAGGAGATCGGCTTCCCCGTTCTGGTCAAGGCCGCCGCCGGAGGTGGTGGGAAGGGAATGCGCATTGTAGAGCGCGCCGAGGATTTCCGGAGCGCCTTCGACATGGCCCGCAGCGAGGCCCGTTCCGCTTTCGGTGACGACCGCGTTTTTCTCGAGAAGTACATCACCGAACCGCGACATATCGAGTTTCAGATTCTCGCCGACGCCCGGCGCGACGTCATCCACCTGTTCGAGCGCGAATGCTCCATCCAGCGCCGCCATCAGAAGGTCGTCGAGGAGGCGCCGTCATCCGTGCTCACCGAATCGAAGCGCCGCGAGATGGGCCACGCAGCCGTGGAGGCGGCGCGCGCCTGTGGCTACGTGAACGCAGGCACGGTCGAGTTCCTCTACGATGCCGGCGGCAACTTCTACTTCATGGAGATGAACACCCGCCTGCAGGTCGAGCATCCCGTGACGGAGTGGATCACCGGCATCGACCTCGTCGCCGAGCAGATCCACATCGCAGCCGGCGGCGGGCTACGTTTTCGGCAGGATGACGTCGCGATCCGCGGCCACGCCATCGAGTGCCGCATCTACGCGGAAGACCCGGCGAACCGATTTATGCCGGATCCCGGCATGATCGTACGGCACGCCCCGCCTTCCGGCTTCGGTGTGCGGGTGGACAGTGGCGTGGATGAGGGCAGCCGCATCGAGATCCACTACGATCCCCTCGTCTCCAAGCTGACGACGTGGGGCCGCACGCGAGAGGAGGCCATCGACCGGATGCGCCGCGCGCTCACCGAATACGAGATCGCGGGCGTGCGCACGACCCTCCCCTTCTGCCGCTTCGTGATGGATCACGCTCAATTTCGTGCGGGCGCCTACTCGACACATTTCGTGGATCGGCACTTCACGCCGGAATCGAATTCTCCGGCGCCCGACCATATGAACGACGGATCCGATGTTGCCGCGGCGCTCGCCGCTGCGCTCGTCCACTCGCGGAGGCAGTCGTCACCTCCTGCGTCGACGGCAACGGACGCGACCCGCTGGCATTCGCGCCGCGAGCTGCGCTAGGGCTCCGGTTCGACTTCCCGCAATTCGTGTCTCGCCACGCCTGCCCGGGCGTCACCAGAGCCCTGGTGCTACCCCGGCCTAGGGGCGTTTTCGGACCAGCGTCACGCCGTCAGCGATGGGGACGAGCGAAAAATCGACCCGCTCATCGTCCCGAATCTTCTTGTTCATCGCACGAATCGCCACCGTTCCCGGATCATTGACCTCGGGATCCGCCACGCGCCCTCCGCGAAACATGTTGTCGAGCGCCATCACACCACCCGGCCGGAGTAGATCAAGCGCGGCCTCGTAGTAGCCGTCGTAGCCTTCCTTGTCGGCATCGATGAAGACGAAGTCGAAGCGTGCACCCTCCTCGATCAGTCGAGCGAGCGACTCCGCCGCAGGCCCGATGCGCAACTCGATGCGTTCCGCGACACCGGCCTCCCGCCAGTAGCGCCGCGCCACCGACGTGTACTCCTCGCTCTGGTCGAGCGCCAAGAGCCGTCCATCGGACGGCATGGCCAGCGCCATCGCCGTAGAGCTGTATCCCGTGAATACGCCAATCTCCAGCAGGTCGCGCGCGCCAAGCATCCGCACGAGAAGCGCCATGAACTGGCCCTGCTCCGGCGCAATCTGCATCTGTGATTCCGGATGCGCGGCCGTCTCCTCCCGGAGGCTCCGCAGCACATCGGGCTCACGGAGTCCGTATCGGAGGACGTAGTCGTATAGCGGGTCCGACAGGCCGATGCTTCGGTTGGACATAGGAGTGGTGCTGACTTAGCCTGGTACTCTCGCTGAAGCTGGTACTTTCGTTGAACCTGGTACTTTCGTTGAGCCTGCTACTTTCATTGAACCTGGTACTCTCATTGAACCTGGTGCCTCAATGTGCCCTGGTGCGCCAACTCCCATCGCTGCGCCTAATACTTTCGATGGACGACGCGCATCCCGGCCGCTTCGAGCCATTCCACGATATGCCGCACCGATTCCCCCACGGCGCGTGTGTGCATCGGCTCACCGAATCGCTTGAGCGTCACGAGGTATCCCTGCTTCCCCTCCTTCGCCTCGATGATGACTTCCTGGCTGAGATGCCGCTCCTGCACGTGAACCAGAAACGCCATTCCATCTCCATCCAGCATCCGATACGCGTCGAGCACCACGGTCGTGCCGTGGCGATGCTTGAAGACCTGCTTCTCGAAGGAGTGCAGCTCGGGCAGCTCGCCCTCTAGAACGGCATGATACATCTCGTCCAGGATCTGAATGTGGAAATTGGTGTCGTCCCCGCCAACTGCCCGGCCATTCTGCGGGCCGATCGGCTCCAACACGGCATGATGATATTGCGCGCCCCTCTTTGCCCACTTCGTCTCCAGAATCTCCGCCGGGGGTGACGGAAAGTGGATGTGAAAGAGTCCCTCCGCTTGCGCGAGCGCGTACTCGAAGTACTCCCGGTGATCCGTGGTGAGGAGGAGGTCCCCGTCCGCACCCAATTGCCGCCGGACCAGCTCGAAGAACGGCCGTCGCAGAAGCCGCCGCTCGCGATGCTTCCGCCGCGGCCACGGATCCGGATAGTTGACGTACACGCGCCGGGCGGCCCCCGGGGCGAGGAGCGTCCCGATCACGAAGAAGGCATCGGCCTTGATGAGCCGGATGTTCTCCGCATCTCCATCACGAACGCGCCGGTACGAGCGCGCGATGGACTGCGGCGCTCGATCGACGCCAAGCACGTTTACTTCGGGATGCGCGCGCGCAAGATTCGCGATGAAGCTACCATTGCCGACGCCGATCTCCACGAAAAGCGGTGCCTCCCTCCCGAAGACATCCCGCGAGGAGGATGGAATCGCAAAAGACGAAGGCCTCAGAACGATGTCCATGGAGCTGAATCTGCGTCGTCAATCCGCGTCGTGAATCCGCGTCCTTAATCCGCGTCGTCAAACGTCGCGTTTCCAGCCCGGTTCGGCCCCGGTTCCTCCACTGACCGTTGGCGTCGTCGCGACACCGCTACTTCGACACAACACCTTTACTTCGACACCGCTCCTTTTGCCTCGTCAGGGGATTGCTTGCGACACGGCCTCGTTCACGACACTCGGTCATAGAACCGGAATCTGTCCGGCTCGACGGGCCGGTCCAGCGACACGGGCTTCAGGCCACGTGCCCAGGACGGCGTTCGCCCGCCCACCATCGACCGGCGGCTGAAGAAGTGCCGCGTCGTCTCCGAAAACGGCCGCAGAGAATCCGGCGCCTGTGCCACCTCCTCCGCGATCCGGATCGCGCGCTGAAAACCCGGCGCCGCCGAGTTCCACGTCAGCGTGCTGTAATAGGACCGCTTCGAGGAGGCCAGTACGATGGCGACGACGAGCACGATCGACAAGGCGGCCGCGGCGAATCGCTGCAATTTGGTCATGATCGGCCTCCTGATCTGGTGGACGCCCGATCCGTTCAGGATACTGAACGCTCGGAGGGGGCCGAGTTAGGCGCTCGAGACAGTGTTTCACGCTCTCGAGACAGTGTTTTAGGCGCTCGAGACAGTGTTTTAGGCGCTCGGAGCAGAGTCTTGGCATTGCTCT
>CBFGRV010000065.1:0-15489 GCA_965651265.1 uncultured Rhodothermales bacterium | reverse complement strand
CCCGGCTTCCCACGCACGCACGTACCGATCAGCCATTTCGGCTTTCTGCTCGTCAGCGCGTCGAGACATGCGTTCGTCGTCACGCTGAACATCCAGGTGCCAAAACTCGCGCGTCCGTCATAGCTCTCGATACCGCGCCAGGCCTTGAGTTGAGCATCCTGCAGGACGTCTTCCGCATCGTGGTATGATCCCATCATGCGGTAGCAAAGGAGATGAAGATCGCGCCGGATGGGTCCGATGAGCCGACTAAACGCGGCTGCGTCGCCTTTGGCCGCTGCGGCGACCAGCCCCGTCTCATCCGATGTGTGTTCTCTCATGACCGATTAGTTTTCCCTGTTTTGCACGTCTAACCTATGAGTGTCAAGGGTACAAACTGGAAATGCATCGAACGACAACAGAAAACAAGCGATGAAGCTCTACACCCATCTCAACTTCGGTGGAAACTGTGAGGAAGCGTTCCGCTTCTACGAGAAGCACCTCGGAGGTAACGTTACGACGATGTTGAGGCAGAGCGATCTGCCGGAGCACATCGAGGCACCGCCAGGGCCTGGAAATGCCGTAATTCACGCGCGGATGACGCTCGGCGACGTAGAGCTGATCGGAAACGACGTACCACCGGAGCACTTTAAGCCGATACGGAGCTCGTATCTGTTCCTGGCCGTCGACTCACCGGAAGCCGCCGACCGGATCTACGCGGTTCTGGCGGACGGGGGGAACGTAGGGATGCCCATGGCTGAGACCTTCTTCGCTTCGCATTTCGCTCAGCTTCGGGACCGGTTCGGCACCCTGTGGACGATCATCCATCAGCGGTCCGGATGACAACGCCCCGCCGGCTCCCTTGTATTCGGCGTCACGCCTCAAGTCTTTATCTGCAAGCCCGCTCAGAAACGTGCGCTTCGGCTGCAGCAGAGGATTGGGTGACGTCAAATGCCTGAACAGCCTGGGGCGTCTGATGATTCCGGCTTCGCATGCGGCGAGGCGGGCCATTTGCAGGCCGCTGTTAGCCCACGCCTCACTTCCGCTTCCGTCCCATCAGAAGATCAAGCTTAGAAACTCGCCGACGACCCAGAAAGTGAGGATAAGTATGGGTATCGAAAGGATAATGAAGACGACACTGCCCATGATGACGGGCATCACTTTGCGAATTGGTTTGCGCAGCACGTAAGCCATAATAAACGGCATTACAAGGACGAGGAATCCGACCCATAGCGCAGGATCCTCCTCTTCGACATACCATCCATTGCGAACGGCGAGGTACATGGTCCCGAATACCCAGACGACAATAAACCCGATGTAGGCCATGGGCCCTGAGATGGCCAGGGTCATGCAGCCTTTACCGGCCTCGTAGCCGCCCTGGAAGGAGGGATCGACGGGGACGACTTTCTGCACTTCGGGACCCTGCACCATCACGCGCACCGGCTCGTCCGCCTGCATGGGCGCGCCGCAATGGGGGCACGCACGCGCGCGTTCCGAAACGTCCTTGCCGCAATCGATACAGGTAACAAGCGCCATCAGAAACCTCCTCTTTGGTATTCGGCAATTAGTCGCCGGCTAAAGAATCGGCGTTCAACGGCGCCGAAGGGATGTTGGTCTTTCGAATTTAGATGACTTCGTCTCTCGAGGCAAGCCGTTCGGACCGGGGCCGATGGGAACTAGAATAAGTCGGACTGCGACACGCCTCGCGTTGAACGATCCGGCGTCGGTTCGGGAGGCGTCGGCCACAACGCCGGCGCAAACGTCCACACGGCCGGATGGCCTTCCGATCGGCAGATTGCAGCAGGGTGTGTCTTGAAGATCCTCATTGTGGCGCCGGTCGGGCTCGACCATTTCGCTATTCCCTCGGGAACGGCAACCAACCCGACTTCGCTTTTGGAGTAGTTGCAAGTCGTCAGACCGGCCCGAATGTTACCGTCGGACCTCGTGGCGCAGTTCAACCATCCCGTTCCTGTACGCCCTCAGCTCGGCGAGGTGCAGGGCGACGTCGTGATCCAGGCCCTCGGAAAAGTGGATGCCGTCTCCCAGTACGACCGGCATGATGGAGAAGAGGATGTCGTCCGCCAGGCCAAGGCGCAGGCACTCGCCACAGACCATCCCACCGCCGACGAACCAGATGCTGCGGTAGGCAGGCTTCAGCCGGTCGTTGACGAGAACGGTGAGGTCGCCGGAGTAGAACCGAACGGTGTCCCGGGTTCTGGGGAGCTCGCGGCTCGTCAAAACGAAGGTCGGCTTCTGGCCGTACGCCCATCCGAATCCCTTCTCCTCGAAAGCCAACGCCGTCTCGTAGGTTCGCGAGCCCATCACGTAGCAATCGATCGTCTCGAGGAATTCCGCAACCGATGCGGGGTCTATCTCATCCCCGGACGCGAATTCGTCGTCGGTCTCGAGCCAGTCGACGCTGCCGTCCTTTCGCGCGATGAAGCCGTCGAGGCTCGCGACCATGTGGATCGTCACGCGTGATGCGGAAGTGGTCATCTTCGGTCCTCGCGCGGTGAACGCTGGATTAGCCTCGTCGACACCCGGTTCTTTTGCGCGGCCACGGCTCAGCCGGCGAGCACGACGCGAGCGGTTCCCGCGACCGACCCGAGTTGCACGCGCAAAAACGCGACGTCGAATTGGCGCAAACGGTCAGGAAGTCGGCGCGCACTGTCAAAACGCGGCCTCCCCGGTTTCGTAGAGAACGGGGCCGGGCAAGGCAGGGCGGCCGGGCCGGCAAAGTCGGTCAGCCGCCTACGCTTCGCAACACAACGCATCAACGGGAGGACTACTCACATGAACTGCTCCGAGCGCCCGCGCCGCACGTGCAGCTCCGATGCGCGTCGCCGGCTCTTTACGGAGCGCAGCAGCCTAGAGCGCCTCGCTGACCCATCTCGCAAGCTTCTCGCCGGCGCCACGATTGTCGCCGTCTGGGTCGTTGGCGCTGACGATCAGGAGGTAGCTGCCGTCATCGACCAGCACGTGGAGTTGATTCGTGTAGCCGCCGATGTAATAGGCCCCATCCTCCAGACCGGCCACTGTTTCGAGCTGCTCCCCCGCCTGCTGGAATCCAGATTGGTTCTCCTCGAAGGTGAATCGATTGGAGCTTTTCCCCGTGCCCGTTTTGGCCCCCGTCAACATGATCGAGGCCGTAACGGTCGTGGCGAATTGATTCACCGGCGTAGGGTCTTCTGCTTCGTACGTGCACCAATCGCCATCAGCTTTCGCATGGAGATGCCTCCTCTCTGGCCTGTTACCACGACGTCACGCCATTCGTGAGGCGCCGCGCCTTCTGGATCAAAGTACACACGCGCACGCGAACGACGCAAGAAAGTGGATGGGGCTGAACGAGCCAGGCACTCCGACCTCACCCCGTCGTCCGATTCTCCTCCCGGGTCAACATCTCGAAGCCGGCCACGATGTCGAGCATTTCTTCCGTGATGGATTGCTGGCGCCCCTGGTGGTAGTCGACGGTGAGCCGCGCCAGGTGATTCTGGATGTTCCTCTCCGCGGCGTACATCGACGCGAGGCGGCTGGCGTTCTCGCTCGCCAGCGACTCGGCAAACGCGCGATAGAGCGCAACGAAAAGGTACTGCCGGATCAGCGCCGAAAACAGCCGGCGCCAGTCCATCGTGAACATGGGCTGCGTGCGGGACTCCCACGGCCTGGTTGCCAGGCTCTCCAGCCAGGCGCGATCTACCGGAAGGAGCTGCAGCCGGATCGGCCACGAGCCCGTTTCGCCCGGCCGCTGGTGAACGAGTAGAAACTGGTCGATACCCCTGTGGAATCGCAGCTCCTCCACCTGGAGCAACACGTCGTGAACGGCCGTCGTGATGGCGGAGACCGTCCGGGGCATCGGGAAGTGCCCGGCCACGGGACATCCCGCATCCTCCAGGCGGCCCGCGACGCGCGCGCCGACGACCAGCACCGTCCGCCCTTCGGGCGTCCCGGGGATGGCCTCGAGCTGCTCCAGCGCGAACTCGGCCACCTGCTCGTTGAAGGAGCCGCACATGCCCTGATCGGAGCCGAAGACGATGACTCCCCAGCGCGGCCCGGGCGGAGCCTCGGCCGGGATCGCCTCGGGCCGCTTCCGCAAGACGATCTGTAGCCCCTCCTCGATGGTGCGGCTGTATTCGGCGAGCGATTCGACGGCCCGTTCCGATTGGCGGATGCTCGCGGCGGCCAGGGCCTTCATCACGCGGACCACCGAGTAGAGGTCTTCGGCGCTCCGGATGCGGCGGCGCATCGATTCGAGCGTCTGCGTCATCGGCGGCTCATGCGACGGTTGCGATGGCGTTTTGGACGATGCGGAGGAGATCCTCGCGGTCGTCCTCCGTCAACGGGGCCCCGGCTTCCATGCGCCCGCAAAGCTCCGGCAGCCCGGCGCGAACGGCCCGACGGATGGCCCGCTCCGCCTCGGCCACCTTCTCGGCGGGGATCGCATTCAGCAGGCCCTCGCCGGCGGCGAAGAGGATGGCGATCTGGTCCGGCACGGCCAGCGGCTCGTACTGCGGCTGCTGAAACACCTCGCGCACCCGGCGTCCGCGCTCCAGCCTGGTGATGGTGGCTTCATCCAGTCGGGTCCCAAATCGCGCAAACACCTCCAGCTCCTCGAACTGCGCGTAGGAGAGGCGCAGTTCACCCGCGACCGCGCGATAGCAGGGCAGCTGCGCCTTACCGCCCACACGCGAGACGGAGCGTCCGATGTCCACGGCGGGTAGAATCCCCTTGCGAAACAACTCGGGCGACAGGATGATCTGCCCGTCCGTGATGGAGATGAGATTCGTGGGGATGTACGCGGAGATGTTCTGGGCCTGCGTCTCGGCGATGGGCAGCGCCGTGAGCGATCCGCCGCCGTACTCATCGCGCAGGTGCGTCGCTCGCTCGAGGAGCCGAGAGTGCAGGTAGAAGATGTCTCCAGGATACGCCTCGCGTCCCGGCGGCCGGCGCAGCAGCAGGGACAATTCCCGATACGCCCGCGCATGACGCGTCAGGTCATCGTACACGATGAGGACGTCCCGGCCCTGCTCCATGAAGTATTCCGCCATGGTCGTGGCCGCGTAGGGGGCGATGTACTGCACGCCCGGGGGCTCGTCGCCCGCGGCCACCACGACGATACAGTAGCGCATCGCATCATAGCGGTCGAGATACGACAGGAACTTGGCCACGGCTGAGCTCCGCTGGCCGACGGCGCAGTAGACGCACAGGACATCCTTGTCGCGCTGGTTCAGGATGGTGTCCAGGGCGATGGCCGTCTTGCCCGTCTGGCGATCCCCCAGGATCAGCTCGCGCTGCCCGCGCCCGATCGGGAGCAGCGAATCGATCACCTTCAGCCCGGTATGCAGCGGCTTCGTCACGGGGGCGCGGTGCAGGATGGGCGGCGCCGGCCGCTCGACGGGGCGCCTTTGGGTGGGCCGGATGGGGCCGCGCTCGTCGAGGGGCCGTCCGAGCGCGTCTACGACGCGGCCGATGAGCTCCTCCCCGACCGGCACGTCCAGGATGCGGCCCGTGCGCTGGGCGAGACTCCCCGCCTTCAGATCGTGGCTCGGGCCCAGCAGGATCACCCCGACCTCGTCCGGATCCAGGTTGTAGGCGAGGCCGAGCAGCCCGCCTCCGAAGCTCACCAGCTCCTCGGCGCGGACGCCGGGAAGGCCGCGGAGGCGCGCGACCCCCTGTCCGACCGAGATGACCCGCCCTACCTCACGCGCGGTGAGCTCCGCCCGTTCCGTCGCGACGGCCTGTTCCAATGCAGCGAGCGTCGCCTCGACCGAATCCGACAAACTCCCCTGCCGGAGCACAAACGCGGTGTCATTATCCCGCCTTTGCATGCTTCTCGACCCCCTCATCCAGAATCTCAAAAACGCGGGCTTCCAGGCGCTCCATGTACGAATCCAGGCTCCACACGAGCCGGTGTGAATGGGCCCACAGCTCGATACCGCAAATCAGATCCGGAACGACGGTGTACCGGACATCCAGCTCGTCATCCAGATGCTCAATGAGCGACCGGTCTAGCTTCTCACGCGCCTCCGGTTTAAGCGGGAATGCCGTGCGGACTTCGACCTGGCGATCGTTCTCGCGGATGGCTGCGACAATGGCCTCGCGCTCTGCGGCATCCAATGATCGAAGTCGCTCTACGAAGACGTCCACGATGCGCTCCTCCAGATCCGCATCGGCCAGCTCCTTCAATCCGTGGCGGGCGAGCGCGAAGACCTGTTGGCTCAGGCGCTCTCGCATGCCCTGCAGCATCTCCTGGCGCTCCGCTTCGAGCCCCTCGAGCCATCGCGCCTGCGCCGCCTCCACCTCCTTGCGCACGGCCTCCATCATCTCCTGCCGCTGCGCTTCCACCTCTTCCCTTGCCTGCGCCAGCCACTCCGCACGCTGCGCCTCCAGCTCGCGCTGTCTGGCCCGGAATGCCTCGGCCTCCTGCTCGGCGAGCTGCTCTTTATGCGCGGCTTCCTCCAGACGGTTCACGATCTTCGCTTCCCGCTCGTTCATGGCACGGACAATCCGGCCGAATAGAAAGCGCTTGAGCAGCCAGACCAGGACCAGGAAGTTGACGACCTGGGCGATTAGCGTGAACCAGTCCAGACCCACCTACTGCCCTCCGGCGATGGCCAGAATCTCATTCCAGAATGGGTTCGCGAAGATCAAAATCATGGACACCACGAAGCAGTAGATCGCCGATGACTCGACCAGCGCCACCCCGATGAACATGGCGCGCGTGATCACGGGCGCCGCGTCGGGCTGCTGTGCCAGGGCGCTCATGGCCCGCGACACGGCCCAGCCCTCCCCGATCGCCGTGATCGGCGCACCGATGCCGACGGTCGCTCCCGCCATGATGATCGAAATCATTCCGATTAGCTCTACACTATCCATAGATCTCCTCGTTCGCTGTGGACGCCTCGACGTGCTGCTGTTCCTCGTGAGCACGCGTTGCAGAGGCAATGAATACCAGGGAAAGGATGGAGAAAATGTACGCCTGGATCAAGCCGATCAACAAACCCAGTGCGTCCATGAGGATGGGGAAGAATAGCGGGGCGACGGCGAGCAGGATCGCGCCGATCATCGAACCGCTCATGATGTTGCCGAAGAGCCGGATGGCGAGTGCTACGGTTCGCGTCAGTTCGCCGAGGACGTTCATCGGCAGCATAAACGGACTCGGACTAAGGTATGACTTCAGGTACTTGAAGAAACCGTGGGTCGCGATGCCGTACACGGGCACCGCCACGAAGACGCACAACGCGAGGGCCGCCGTCGTCGAGAGGGAGCCCGTGGGTGGATGGAATCCCGGCACGATGGTCAGCACGTTGCACGTAGCGATGAACAGAAACAGCGTGCCGATGAAGGGGAGGAAGCGATCGGGGTCCTGCTCCGTGACATCCCGAATCTGCTCCTGGATGCCTTCCACGATGCTCTCGAGGAGGTTCTGGCCGCGCGACAGTGTCGTGTCCGTGGTCAGGCGGCGCGTCACCAGCCAGGAGGCCAGCACCATCAACGCCATGACCAACCACGTGAACACGAGCGTGGCGCTGATTTTGATGGGCCCGGCTTGCCAGTAGACGATCGAATCCGGGGTGATCTCCATGCCTACACGTCCTCCTTCCCGGTTGAACTTCCGGCCAGTCGATCCGGCCGCAACCGGGACGTCAGCAGGAACCGCGCCATCAAAAACCCAACCAGACACACAACCACCCGTTCCCAGCGGCCGCCCATCACGAAGTAGAAGCCGACGAGCACGATGGCCGTCCGCCCCAGGAAACTGCTCAGGGCCAGCGGCACGGGCCAGCGGGTGGTCGGCAGCCGCCGCATCGTCAGCCAGAGGCCGCCGAAATAGAACAGGCCCAGCCCGATGCCGGCGATGAGGGCAAACGCCATTGTGGGAAGCAGACTCATGTACGATGCCGTCTCATCTTTGACGCGGAATCATGCCCCCTTCTCTTCCTCGTCGATCTTCTCTCGCTCTCGGCTGACCCAGTACCATGCATTGATGCATCCCACGGTTACTCCGGCCAGGAGCAGGGCCAGTGTCCACGAGAAATCGCCCGGATGCCGGCGATCCAACCAGAGCCCGAGGGCGATCCCGATCAGGGTGGGCACGACGATGGACCAGCCGACGATGCCAAACATACTGATCCCCACCCACAGAGTCCTGTCCCGCGTGCGACGCGCCCGCGCCTTGCGTGCTTCTTTGGCGCCGATCCGCTCGCTCAGATCGTGCGGCGGCGCGGAGGGCGGCTCGTCCGGTCGATCAGGCATGGATCCGCTTGTCCCATTCGACGATCTGCCGGACCAGACTGGCCTCCAGGCGATCCAGGGCCGCTCGGGCCTTCTGCTCTTCCTCATCCAGCTCGCGAATCTGCTCGCGTACGGCCTGGCGCAGCTCGCCGAGCTCCCCTTGCACGGCATTCCAGGTAGAGACCAGCACCTCCCGGCCGTGCTTCACGAGGAGGCCTTCGTCGACGGCGAGGAACGTCTCTTCGTCGTCCTCCGACGTGAGCGCGAGGATGCCGGGGACGAGCGCCGCCACGAAATCGACGTGCCGCGGCAGGAGGCAGAATGAGCCGTTCTGCGCCTCGGCCACGACCTTCGCGGCCTCCTGCTCGAGGAGCACGCCGGACGGAAGGACGACCTTCACCTTCATGTTCATCGTTTCATCACCTCGTGGATCGTAGCCGTCTCGCTCATGGCTTCCTTCGCCTGTATCGCACCCGTCTCGCTCATGGCTTCCTCGCCTCGTGGACCCCTCCGATCATGTAGAGCGCCGTCTCGGGATAGTCCGAGAACTCGTCGTTCAGGATGCGCTCGCAGCCTTCGAGCGTCTCCTCGAGGTCGACCAGCCGTCCCTCGCGGCCGGTGAACTGCTCCGTCGTAAAGAACGGCTGCGTGAGGAACCGTTCCAGTCGCCGCGCGCGGTGGACGCGCCGCTGATCCTCGCGCGACAACTCTTCGAGCCCGAGCATGGCGATGACATCCTTCAGCTCCTCGTAGCCGGCGAGCGTCTCACGGACCTTGCGCGCCACGTTGTAATGCCGCTCGCCGACGAGGGGCGGCGTGAGCATTTTCGATTCCGAGCGGAGGGGATCGACGGCGGGATAGAACCCCTGGCTGGCGCGCTCGCGGGATAGCACGATGAGTGCGGAGAGATGGCCAAACGTGTGCGTGACGGCAGGATCCGTGAAGTCGTCCGCCGGCACATAGACGGCCTGCACCGACGTGATGGCGGCGTTCCGGGTCGAGCAGATGCGCTCCTCGAGCTCGGCGAGCTCCGTCCCCAGGGTAGGCTGGTAGCCCATGCGGGAGGGCAAGCGCCCGAGCAGACCCGATACCTCCGAGCCGGCTTGAATGAACCGGAAGACGTTGTCGATCAGGAGGAGGACGTCCTTCCGCGCGTCGTCACGGAAGTACTCGGCCATCGTCAGCGCGGCGTGGCCGACGCGGAATCGGGCGCCGGGCACCTCGTTCATCTGGCCGAACACGAGGACGGTGTTATCGAGCACGCCGGCCATTTCGACGTCGCGGACCAGCTCCTCGGCCTCGCGCGAGCGCTCGCCGATGCCGCAGAAGATGGTGACGCCACGGTGGCGGCCGGCCACGTTGTGGATCAGCTCCGTGATGAGGACGGTCTTCCCGACGCCGGCCCCGCCGAAGAGTCCCGCCTTGCCGCCGCGTTCGAGAGGCGCGAGTAGGTCGATCACCTTTATGCCCGTCAGGAAGATCTCGGTGGTCGTGCCCTGCTCGGCAAGCGACACGGGCGGCGCGTGCAGCGGGCGCCACTCCCCGCCTTCGAACGCTTCGCGGCCGTCGATGGCCTGGCCGAAGACGTTGACGACGCGGCTGAGCATGCGTTCGCCCACCGGCACCTGGAGGGGACGACGCATGTCGACGATGACCGAGCCGCGTGCGAGTCCGGACGTGGGGTTCAGCGCGACGCCGCGGACGGTTTTAGGATCGAGATGGCTGACCACTTCGACGACGATGCCGCCGTCGTCACCGGCTCGCAACTCGCTGTAGAACTCGGGCAGGCGCTCGGGAAACTGGGCATCCACGACGCTGCCGCGTACGGAGACCACGGTGCCCTGACTAGACTCTCGCTGCGCGTCCATATGGTTTGCTTCACGGTTCCGTTAACGTCGCGTGGGGCTCCGCGCCAAGGCTATCAAGGTCTGCCTTTCCGTAATACCGCCCGTCCGCGACGACGCCGCGGATCGTTCGCGTATTGGCGATCTCGTCAAGCGGGTTGCCATCTAGCAGAACCAGATCGGCGAGTTTACCCGGCTCGACGGTTCCGAGGTCGTCGATCCGCCCGACGAACCGGGCAGGGTTGCTTGTCGCGGTCTGGAGCGCCTCGAGGGGTGTCAGACCCGCTTCGACAAGCAAGGCCAACTCGTCATGGATCGTGTCTACGTTGTCCGTGCCGGCCATGATCGGCACGCCGGCGCCGTTGAGGATCGCGGTGATGCGCATCGCCGTCGTGAGGGACGCGCGCAGGTACACCTCGATGTCAGAAGGAATCCAGGGGGCTCCATCCGCCCATTCTTTCCAGACCACGAGGGTCGGCACCTGCCACACCTCCGCGTCGGCGAGCCGCATCGCCAGATCCGCACAGAGGTCGGCATCGAACGAGCTCAGCAGCGGGGCCAGATAGTCCTCGCTCAAGAAGTAAGCAAAATAGCGCTGATCCGTCAGCAGACGAGCGGACGTCTGGGGATCGATCGGTGCACCGGCCGAACAGGCTGCAAAAAGGCCGTTGTGTTGACCGAGGTGCTCGATGCTGCGCTGACGGGCGTCAATAACCTGGTCCACCGTCATCGTCACGGGAACATGCCCGACGACGGGAAGCCCAGCGTCACTGGCGGCGCGCGCGATGAACCCATGCATCTCAGGCGAGAGCAGATCGTGCACCTTGATCGCCGTGACCCCTGCTGCCGCGAGCTGCTCGACCGCCTGCCGTGCGGCCATCGTATCCAACACGGCCATTCTAGCGGAGTACGCGGCGTAGATCTCCGTCTCCTCGAGCAACGGGCCCGTGAACCAGACCCGAGGAGCCGATCCTGACGGCGAGGTCGCGACCTCTCGAAGCCGCGCGATCGAATCCAGGGGGATGCCCATGTCGCGTACGCCGAGCACACCATCGCTCAGATGCCGCGTCATTTCGGCCTCCAGACCGTCCGATGACCGGAAATGGTGCGTGTGCATGTCCCATAGCCCCGGGATGACGTAGCTGCCTGCAGCATCGACCTCCGTCGCAGTATCGGGAATGGAGAATCCCTCGGCCGCGCCAACCTCCACGATGCGATTCCCTTCGATCAGGATGATCTGATCGGCGCGAACCGTCCCATCCGTGACGTCGACGACGTTGACATCGCGAAGAGCCATCATCGGTGGATGCTTGGCGTGACAACCACCCAGCAGCAGTAACAGCAATGTGAAAACCACAGTTGCCGTAGCATTGATCGTGGACGTGTCGCGCTTGATGCTTCTTGACATCATCTTCTGTGACCTTCATCCAGGGGGATTCGGCGTCGTGGCACGCACCGGCCCACGCTCATGCGGAAAACTCTGCTTCAATAACACGAAAAAGTCTGACGACAGGCAAATGACGTTGGATAAGATTGATGCGGTGGTTGTGTAAATTCGCAGCCCGACTTACCGGACATCCCACCATCACCCTGACCTTCGGCAGACGTCATGAGCATTTCAGACGGCGTGAGAAACCACGATCGCCGGATGCGACGCGTCATACGCTGGGCCCTGCTCGTTCTAGGCTGCCTGACGGTGTCGTTTACGGCGCTCGGAATCGCCGGCGAACATGAGCCGGCAGAGTGGACGGCCGTAGTGTTCGATTCCGTCGGGATGCTGCTTCTCCAGCGCCCCGGCCTCGAGCCGTTAACGGGATGGCCGTATTACCTTTACAGCGCCGCACGCCTTTTCGCCGTCCTGTTCGTCGCGTGCACGGCGTTTGCCATCATCATCGAAGTCTCGCGTCCGGCTCGGAGCAGCCTTCGGCGCGTCCATTTCTGGTGGATGGAGTTCGCGCGTGGACGCGAGGGCGTGGTGATCGTGGGTCTCGGCTGGATCGGAGGCCCGCTCGCGCGTGCCCTCCGCGAGGGACGGGTGGATGCGGAGGGATCTCGCGCGCCGCGGCCGGTTTCGGCCATCGACCTGGACGAAGAGAGTCTGGCCTCGCAGGAGGCCTGGCGTAGCGGCGTGCTTGTAGTCGGCGGCGATGCGACCGACCCGGTCGTGCGTGCGCAGGCCGCGGTCAAGCGAGCATCCGAAGTGTTCATCGTGACGGGCGACGACGCGCGGAATCTCGAGATCGCGGGTGGATTCCTGGACGATGCGCACAGCGGCCGCCGTGGCAACAGACGACGCGGGCCGCTCCAGATCTACGTCCACGTGGGCGACCCCATACTCTCGGCTGCCGTCCGGAGCCGCCAGATTCTGCCGAGCAGCGAACTCGTGGAGTTCCGGATATTCAGCAACGGCACGCTCGCGGCGCACGACCTCTTCCTGGATCTCTGCCTGGACCTCGAGCTCGGCCTCCTGTCATCGCGCTCCTCGGCGGAGCAGACGCCTGCGAGACGCGGACGGGTCGTTCCGGCCGCCGACGAGGTGTTCCACCTGTTCGTGCTCGGATTCGGGTTGACGGGCCAGTCCGTCGCGCTCCACACGGCACGATTTGCCCATTTCGCCAATCAGCGGCGCCCGAGGCTGACCGTGTTCGGCGATCCGGCCGATGGCGAGGAAACGTGGGAAGCCTTCCTGTGCCGGCATCCGGCATTTGCCCCATCGGGGATGGATCTGGCCGACCCGGCGTTTCTGGAAGCCGGCGATGGCTGGGACGCCCGCCCGGCGCGACCGGCGGCAAAAGCCTATCGAACGGCCGATCCGATCACGGACGACGGCCTCGGTGCGATCCGCCGCTACGCCATCGAGTACGCCGTCAACGCCGAGTTCCGCGTCCTCGAGCCCGAGCTCGAGTCCGACCGGGTGGTCGACGTGATCGAGTCGCGCCTCCGCCTCCAGTCGCCGCGGCCTGCGGCAGCCATCGTAGTGTGCTTCGAAGAGGAGCGCCGCAACTTCGAGATCGCCCTCCGGCTGCAGCGCCTGCTGATGCAACGCCTGCCGGACGATCCGACCAACGGAGACGGACGGATTGGCAGGGCCGCTAACCCGACACCATCCGACCTTGTCGTTCCCATCTACGTGTATCTCCCTGTCGAAGCCGGACTGGCGGCCCTCGTGGGGCAGCGGGATGCGACCCGGGACGGCGAGTCCTCCGATGCCGATCGCCACTACCCGCTGTGCGTGTTCGGCCGACAGACCGACGTCACGTCCTACGATGCCATCACGCGGGGACGCATCCGGCATCACGCGTCCGCGCTTCGCGGCATCCATGGCGTGCTCTCGCGGCAAAGGGATGGTCATCCTGATTTCGAGGACTCGAACGTCGACGCCGTCCTGCATGCCGAGCTCAAGTTCGCCGCGCTCGGCATCCGGTTTCATGAGGTGCCTGCGGGTGGGTCGGTGGCCCCGGGACAGCCCCTCCTGGATGCGCTCTTTCGTCCAGACGTCGAGCGTGCCTATCGCGACTTCGTGCGGCCAGCCCTCCATCCCGACGGGCGACCACGCCTTGACCCGGGCGAGCTGCTCTCGCGCCTCGAAGCCGCCGCCCCCGAAGTGCGGGAGCGGATTTCGTTGATGGGAGACATCCGGATCCCTCCACCGGAAGAGAGGCGCCGCCGCATCGAGCGGCGGGACGATGATGAGCAGTGGGACGCCCTCGAGCGGGTCATCCAGAAATACTCGCGCGCCGCCGTGGAGCGGTTCGTGGACGAGCTAAGGGCGGCGGACCGTAATCCGGACGTCGCCGGAGCCATGGAACACAACCGCTGGATGGGCGAGCGACTGGCTCGCGGATGGCGCTTCGGCCCCCGGAGCAACCGGCGCAGTGAGCGCCCGACCTTCGTGCCGTACGAGAGGCTCGGCGCCGACGAGCGGCTGTACGACATCCAGCAACTGGCCAGGATCGTAGCCGCGGGGCGCGATCCGGGCACCCGAGAACGGTTCGTCGCTGTGGTACATCCGACCGCTTCGCTGGTTGGTGCCCTTACAGCGACTCCAGCGGCCTGATCGCCACGCTCACCGACATCAGGCGTTCGTTCGGAGGAAGCACCAGCCGCAGCGTCTTTTCGAAGTTCGAGATTTCGCGCCGCTCGATGCGCACCAGGTTGCGCTTGTCGCTCAAGAACCTCGGGCTGAAGGCCGCCTCGATGGCATGCTTCGACGCGCTGAGCGTCGTCGGGATGTCGAACAGCCTCAGCGGATCGCCGTCGAGGTCGCCATCCACATAGAATGGATAGGAGCGGAACGTCGTCTCCAGGCGCACCTTCGTGAGGCGCCGCGTGCGTGACTTGAGGATGGCCTCTTCGAGGTCATCGAGCGACTGCGGGATGAGGACGGTGATCTCGATGCTCCGATCGGCGTATTCGATCACGTGCTTGCCGTCGGGATGCTGCCGGTCCGCGACCCAGAGATCTTTCTCATCCAGGAAGGCGTCGATGAGGCGCTTCAGGAAGTTGTGGTAGTATCCGACCGCAAGGGCCGTCGACGGAAGGAAGCCGACGTCGTAGTTCCGCTCGTTTGCCTCCATGGCGCGGAGGATGCGGCGGCACCCGTCGCGCGTCGCCTCCAGGGGATTCGGACCCAGCTCGAATCCGGCCACCTCGATGCCCGCGAAATCGCTGAACGTGCGCACGGACGTTTCCTTCAGCATGAACGCGCGGTGCGGGCCGAGGCGGCCCAGGAAGAGCCCGTATTCGAAGATGACGTTGTCGCGGGCGGCGTGTCCGGCCTCGCCGCGCACCTTGATCTCGTCGTCAGGCGTCATCACGGCGATGCCGTAATCGTAGAAGCCGGCGCTGTCGAGCAGGGTGTCGAGGTAGGCGCGGTTGAGGCGGAAGATGTCGTCATCGCTCCAGACATCCACATCCGCGTGGGGCGCGAGGTGCTCCTGCACGGCCAGGGCGTAGGCGCGCCCCTGGGTGGATGAAGCCACGAACGCCGAAGGGCGCTGCGAGGCGGGTGTGATGAGGCTTTCGGATTCCATCCGGAGCGGCAGTCTACGATGTAGGATTGAGTCAACGCACCCATCGGATCGCGGGACGAGTGCAATGCCCACAAACCCTAATCTAGTAACGCCCAGCATCCATTGAACAGCCCAGTTCGGCAGGGGCTCAGCAAAGCAAGAATGCGTTCTCGCAATTCCAGTTTTCACCGGAAGGATCACTGAGGCTCGGCGAGAAGTCACTCGTTCACTCTTCTCGATCTCCATGAGTCAGTCTCGCCGCTCCCTCGTACCGAACGGTCTTCTCTTATAAGCAAGGCTGCCCATACGCTAATCGCAAGGCACCCAAGCGTGGCTACAATGAAGACGGGGCCGGACGCGACCTGCCAGCCTTCCCGATCCCTCGAATTCGTCATGGTTGGCACCCGGACCCTGCGGGGTCGCGC
>CBFGRV010000064.1:0-15925 GCA_965651265.1 uncultured Rhodothermales bacterium | reverse complement strand
TGTGGGACCTGCAGCGCCGCATCACGGAGGCCATCCGGGAGGTCGACACGAACCACATCGTCATCATCGAAGGGAACTGCTGGGGCAACAACTACCGTTCGCTGCCGCCGCTCTGGGACGACAACCTCGTCATCTCCTATCACAAATACTGGAATTACAACACCGTAGCCGAAATTCAGCACATGCTGGACATGCGGGAGGAGCGCAACGTGCCGATCTGGCTCGGCGAGACGGGCGAGAACTCGAACACGTGGTTCACGAATGCGATCGCGCTTCTCGAGTCGCACGACATCGGCTGGGCGTGGTGGCCGCTGAAGAAGATCGGCACCAATCAGCCACTGGAGATCGTCGCCAACGACGCGTATAGGGCGACCGTTCAGTACTTCCAGGAAGGCGGCGACAAACCGGATCCGGACGAGGCGTTCACGGGGCTGAAGCAGCTCACGGAGAATCTGAAGCTGGAGAACAACGTCATCCACCGCGATGTGATCGATGCGATGATGCGCCAGCCGCACACCACCGAGGTCCTGCCCTGGAAGCGGCACGTCGTCTCGGCCGCTAATCCGACCACCATCCTGGCCGTCGATTACGACCTCGGCCGGAACGGCTACGCCTACCTCGATGTCGACACGGCCAACTACTGGGTCTCGGGCGTCAACAGTGCGGGCAATCGGGGGTACGGATACCGCAACGACGGCGTGGACATCGGCCGGGATGAAGACGGCGGCCATTACGTCGGCTGGATCGAGCCGGGCGAGTGGCTGCAATACACCGTCGAGGTGGAGGATGCCGGGATGTATGAGGTGAGCATCGAGACCAGGTTGGATGACGCCGCGGGCCGCGTGACGTGGATGGTGGATGGTGCGGCCGTCGGAGCGGGAATCGCCCTCCCCGACGCAGACCACTGGACGCAAACGCGCGTCGGTTCGGTGGATCTGGAAGCTGGATCGCATCAGATCCGACTCATCATCGAGGATGGAGGATTCGATCTCCGAGCGCTGCGGATCTCACGGCAGTGAGTAATCCGACTCTGCCAATGCGTACGACTCAGCCAATGCTTGCAAATCCCTACTCGAACATCCCCTTCGGCGTCTCCCCCTTCAGAAACGGCTCGATGAAGGCGTGCAGCAGGTCGGCCTGACCGATCACCGCCGTATGCGACGTCGCCGGCATGATGGCCAGGCGCGATGCGGGAAGCGGCTCACCCATATCGCCCATCGCGCCGCCACCCAGGAGCCGAAACATCGACACATTGTGCTCGAGCGTGGACACGTCGGCATCGCCGGCGATCACGAGCACCGGCGTCTCGATCTGCTTCACGTCCTCCTCCCACGCCATGGGCTCCTTCTCGAGCGCAATCAGCTTTGCGACGAGCGCAGGAAAACCATCGGGGTTCGCTGCCAGCTTCTTGTAGTCCTCGGCGAAGGGCATAGTGAGCATCATCTCCACCGTGAGCTGCGGAATGAAGTCGCGGAATGCCGGCTGCCAGCCCTCGAGATCGTAGGCGACGGATGCGGCGACGAGCTTCTTGACGCGCTCCGGATGCCGGATCACGAGCTGCAACCCCGCACCCGCACCCATCGAGTAGCCGAAGACATCGGCACGATCGAGGCCGACGGCGTCCATGACCGCCGCGACATCATCCGCAAGATTCTGATACGTGATGGGTCGGTCGATGTCCGTCGTGCGGCCGTGTCCCTGAAATTCGAGCGCATACACGCGGTGGGTCTCGGCGAGCTTCGGGATGATCTCGCCCATCGTCGGGATGTTCATGTAGGCGCCGTGCAATACGATCAGCGGGTCGCCCTGCCCGGAGACCTCGTAGTACATCTGCATACCGTTGACTTCGACACGGGCGCCGGTCGGCTGCGTGTCCGCCGATTCTTGGGCGAGAGCACCCATGGGGCCGGCGAGCGCAGGAACCGCCAGGGCGATGGCGACGAAAAGCGTGGAAGTGGACCCTCGGGAACTGCGGAATGGCCTGATCGAATGGCGCGTTGTGGTCATATCGATGTCGTGCTCCAAGGCGTTTCTAATGTCCGGAATGGCCGGACGCCTTTACCCCTTGTCGACCGAGTGCGGTCGATTTCGACATCGAACACCTCGCGCCGTTCGGCGGTTATCCGGGCATATGCGACAAGTTTGCAAAAAAAGAGCCCTCCAGAAAAGCCAAAAGCGCGAACTGCCGAGCTCGAATTCAAGTCTTCGGCAGTTCGCGCCGCGATGTAACAGAGTATCGTCAAGCTTACGGGCCTGACGATCGCTCATGTTACTTCTTCTTGCTTGCCGACTTCGTCGAGCGAGCACTGCGAGCGGCAGGCTTCGCGCTCTTGCTGGCGCGCACGGGCGCGGACTTAGTCGCGCGCTTGGCGCTCACCGTCTTGGCCGCGCGCTTGGAGCTTGCCGTCTTGGTCGACCGCTTGGCGCTCACCGTCTTGGCCGCGCGCTTGGAGCTTGCCGTCTTGGTCGACCGCTTGGCGGGCGCCGTCTTGGTCGAGCGCTTGGCGGTTGCCGTCTTGGTCGAGCGCTTCGCGCTCGAAGTCTTCGACGCGGAAGCCGACGTCTTCGTCGTGCTCTTCTTCGCCGGGCTCTTCTTTGTTGCTTTAGCCTTCGTTGCTTTTGCCATTTGTGTACTTGCGGACTTTACCGCGTTTGTGATGGAATGAAGGACATTAACGGACCTCCGTTTTCTAGCGATGCCTTGAGTGCTGCCTCCTTTGGATGCAGCATTCGACCTCACCTCAATGCCCTCCGCCACCACATTCGGATTGCAGTTTGCACTCCAAACGCGGCAAGCGCGAATACTCAAGACAACGTAAACGGCGAGTTGACAATAATCGTGCCGAAGTGAGTATTTGCTGCTCCGATCGCGATTGCGCCGGCGGCGGTCGAAGGCTACGCGCCACCCGCCAGATCGATGAACGAACCCGTGGCGTAGGAAGCTTCATCAGACAGTAGCCAGAGGATAGCACGCGCGACCTCGTCAGGATGACCCCCACGACGCATGGGTATGTTTGACTTGATCCGATCTACCCGGTCGGGCTCACCACCAGATGCGTGGATGTCGGTGTAAATAAACGCGGGACGTACCGCATTCACTCGAATCCCTTCCGCGGCAACCTCCTTTGCCAACCCGATGGTGAACGTGTCGATCGCTCCTTTGGATGCCGCGTAGTCGACGTACTCTCCGGGCGATCCCGATCGTGCCGCTACGGAGGAGACGTTGACGATGGCTCCCCCGTTTCCGCCCCGCGCGGTCGACATCCGGCGCACCGCCTCGCGAGCGCATAGAATGGAGCCGATTACATTTGTCGCGAAGATCCTGCCCAGTCTATCTGCAGAGAGTTCCGCAACCCGGCATTGTGTCTCGAGTACCCCGGCGTTGTTCACGAGCGCCCGAACCGGTCCAAGGTGTTCGTCGACACTGTCGAACAGGCTGACAACTTCTGCTTCGACGGAGACATCGCGCTTGATGGCAAGGGCCGATCCTCCAGCTTCGCGGATCTGGTCGACGACTGCGCGGGCTTCGCGGTCGCTCTGTACATAGTTCACGGCAACCGCATATCCTTTTCGGCCGGCCAGCAGCGCCGTGGCGGCGCCAATACCGCGACTTCCGCCGGTTACCAGAAGGACTGGTTCCATTCCATTCTGCGTGGTGGACGAACTATTTTCCTACGGCTGTGGCACCTGCTCCCGACCCTCCAGATCCACGGCTCCGCCCATCCAGTCTCCGATGGCACGTCACTTGTGCTATGTAGCACTGGTGGCTCCGAAATCCATGCGGAACTCCTTCCCGTGATCCCGAAAGCCGAGTCGTTGATAGAGTACATGGACTCGCGGCCGCGAATAACGACTGGTCGCGATCAATTTGTAGCACCCACGATCGCGCGCCTCGTCGATTACAGCGGATACGATCAGACTGCCGAGTCCTCCTCCCCTGTACGATTCATCGACGAAGACATCTTCGAGGAGTCCAAAAGGCCGATCATGGAGGTCGTTGTGTAGAATGTAGAGAAATGCGCGTGCGATTTCTCTCCCGTCACGCTCGAGGGCGAATCGAATTCCCTCCGATTTGGCCGCTGTCCGCTTCATGGTGCTGGTCGGCGCTAGCTTGGGTCGGCATCGTCAATCCCGTGCGGCGGCATCAGTGCCCGTGATCGATCGAGCGACGATCCTGCAGATAACCGCCGCTCTGCAATTTGTCGACCCTGGCTTGGAAACCTGGAGCAATCTCTTCAAGCTCGCGAAGGACGAGGTCGCTCGTCCACGCCCCTCCCTCCCTCCACGGCAATCGATCTCTCACATTTCGCAGAAAGTCCAGGCTGTGATCCTCGTATAGCTCGGCAGCCCAGAGGTTCAGCAGCATCTGATACCAGGCATACGTGCGTGCGAAGTCTTCCGGCGGGAGGTCGTCCATGAAGTCCCAGTCCATCGAAAGGACGGCGGGCGTATAACCATCCAAGAAATCCACCCATTCCTTCCGACTTGCCTCCGCCCACTCGGTGTCATGGGCACGCACAAAAGAGTAGGCGAAATAGGTGGCGAGAAATTCCTCGAACCACCAGACGGACGAGTACGCGATGGGGCTTTCGGGGTGAAGCATTCGCTTGCTGGCGATGTGCCCGAGCTCGTGGAGCATCACGAATTGGACACGCCGGCGGTTCGACTCGGAGTCGGGGCCCAGGATCAGCACGCCGTCATCCAGGGAGGCGGGCACCGCCATTATCTGCCCTTCCACCCAGCCCCACGGCATCCCGTATGCCATGGAGTCGCCACCCGTATACGGATCGAACCAATCCTCCGGTGACAGAATGGCTAGATGAAGAGATAACGTCCCACCGAATTCTCGCTCAAAGTACGCTGCTGCCGCATCGGATAGAGTCGCGAGTTGATGCGCGTATTCTCGATCTGCTGGGCCGAAATACGCAGTGATTCTCCCAACATGCGTCGTATCGAGATGAAGCGCCTCGAGCGTCGTGGATGGAGGCGGCTCCTGAGCACGTGCAGACGCGAATACGCTGGTGAGGAAAGCGACGGCTATTGTGGCGCGCAGGCGGTGGTCGGCGATGGTCGAAGCTTGCATTGAGCGGCTAGTCAAGGTCCCAATGGGCAAGTAAATGCCGGCCATCGAACCAGCAACATGTGGAATTCTCATGAACGAGGACGACCGAAGAACCGAACGTCTCATGCCCGGCCGGTGGCGACTACGATGCGCACCTGAAGCTCGAGGACTCCATCTCGCACGAATTCCTGCCACTTTGCGACGACATCCCGCTCCAGCGCGCCGAGACGATCGTCATCTACCTGCGCGACGGTACTCGCAAGCGGGGTGCTATATACATACTGCCAGAGAAACTCCTCGGGCGGCGGAACGCGCAGTAGCTTGGTCTCCGACTGAACGGAGACATCGTCGAAGCCTGCACCCTTGACGAGATCGTGGATCTCCGTCGCGTCGTGGAGGGAGAAAACGTGGTTCACGAAGCCGGCCGCCTGGGGGCTGATGTAGCGCCCGAGCGCCTCTGCCATGATAGCGAGCGATCGCGGCGTCGGTCCGGGCAGATTGAGGATCAGGCGGCCCCCGGGTACCAGAACCCGCCGCATTTCGCGCAAGGCAGCCTCCTTCTCCGGCATGAACTGGAGCCCCATCTGACACAGCACCACGTCGAACGACGCATCCGGAAGCGGCATGGCTTCGGCGCTTCCCTCATGCCACCCGATCTGCAGATCTGCCGGCGATGCGGAGCGCGCAACGGCCAGCATTCCGGGATTAATGTCCAACCCGGCTACGATCCCGTCGTCACCGACCTGACGTGCCGCTAGCCGCGCCACAACACCAGTACCACAAGCGACGTCCAACACCCGCTCGGCCGTACGAAGCGCGGCGATGTCCATGAGATCCGCTGCCACCGGCGCGCCGATCGCCGGAACGAAGAAACGCTCGTAGCTCGCCGCAGGATTGCCGCCGTAGGCTCTACCGAAGTATTGCTCGGCCATTCTCTTCTCTCTTCCTTCTACGACTACAAAGAACCCGCTCTGTTCGCCTGCTCGGCCGCATGACGACCCCCCATCACCGGCACGTCGCGCAAGCGCTCAGACGAAACTCCTGCGCTCAACGTAGGACCCCAGGTGGTTACACGCAAACGTCGGCACGTCCCTGCGCACGCGCTCCTTACGCATCGTTGCCTCTGTTCGCCGGCTTGTCGGTCACGATCTGCATTCCGTTCTCGGCGATGACTGAATCCGATAGCTGCAGGCGTTTGATGGCTTGCCCGTCGTAGTGCGGTCTTCATGGGCGACACCAATAGCGTGCAACCGCATGGCAGGTGGTTATTATGTGTCACTCGCCCCCAGGCTCGATGCGAAGATCACCGGGGCGACGACCGTCGCGTACGACCCATCCCTCCGCGAGGGTGACCCTCCAGCCCTCGCCGGACAGCGTTTGGCCTTCGATCGCGACCGGTCCCGGGACCGTCAGCGTGCTTCCATCCGGCGACATGAGTACCTGATCGGCCTCGATGCTCCCCCATTCACCCGCTACGCGAAAGCTTGGATAGACCGTTCCCTCGCCCGGAATTGGGGTGACCCCCGTGGTGATGAAGGACGCGTTTCGCCCGCGTGGAAGTACGAGCACGGGACCGTCCACGAAGCGGCGCCGCAGCTCGGCGATTCGGGCCTGTCGTTCTGCCTCGCGCCGTTCCTCAGCCACCAGCAGCTCCGGCCCGCCGTATCGCTCTGCGGCGGCCTCCACATCGTCGGCGGCTTCGAGGTCTGCGGACTCCATCAGCAACTCGGCCAGGTCGTCGCCGGCCTCAATCCGTCTCGTCCATCCCGGCGAATAGGCATCGAGAAGAATCCCATACGCCGCTCCCGAGGGATAGGCGAACGTGCGGACGAAACTCGCCTTTTCCGGAGCCTCCAACAGCTGGTCGATGGCATCCAGCCGCGCCTCCTCGTTTGAAGATGCGGCCACCACGGTGCCGGTGTACTGCGCCAGCCCCTCGTTGATCTCGACTACCCGCTCGCTCTCCTCGGAGCCCGGGAACAGCGATCGACGCTTCGCTCGAAACGCGAGTGCATCCCGGATCGCATCCGCCTGCTCAATTCCGGACGATTTGAGCGCCTGAACCAGTGCCCGCCATTCGAGCTGCAGCCAGTAGCGCCCCTCCATCGTGTCCAGGTGATCAGGCGTCGTTGCACTCGCCGGTATGAGAAGCCCGAACTGTGGCTGAACCCGGTGGAAAAGCTCGTGCATGAACAGGCGCGCCCGATCACGCTCGTCGTCGGCAGGGATCATCTTCCAGATGAACGTCGACCACCGGGCGTCGCCCCATTCCAGCGCCGCATTGGCGTAGCCGAGGACCCGCGGTCGAGGTGCCTCAGGCGCAGGTTGATTGGTGGCGATCGTCCCGGTTTGTACATCAGCGAAGACCATCGGGCCGCACAACGACATCCCCCAGAGACGACCGCCTTCGTGTTCGCAGAGCTCGGCAGCCTCCTCGAAGTACATCGTAGCGCGCGCGTCATCGACCTGTGCGGCGGCATTCCCGGCCAGCATCATAAGACACGAGCAGGCAATCACCGCAACTCGCTCGCCAAGGGACTCTCCAGGACTGCTGTCGAATATGGGCATGGTCGATCTCGTCAATTTGAGTGTCTGGCAATCGATTTTCGCCCCAGCCGCCGCACGAACCACCTGCGGGCGGTACGGCCGCATCTTCACTTTGTTGTGCTGCTCTACGCCCTCACCTATACACGTCGCGCCGGTGCCTCACGTTCACTACCGTCACGACGAGAAGGTCATCCTCGATCACATAGATGATCCGGTGGTCTCCCTGCCGAACCCGATAGCTGTTTTCCCCCGAGAGCTTCTGGCAACCGACAGGCCGAGGATCCCGTGCCAGCTTTGCGATGCGCGAATCGATCTGCTGACGCTGCTTCTTTGCGCAGCCGTCCGTTCGTGCGAGCTTAGACGAGCTCGGCCACATCGGGCCAGACTTTCCGCACACGCGCGGCCAAATCCTGGACATCTGCCAGGAAGCGGAAGTCGGCGAATTCGAAACCGGGGCCGACCGTACAGCCTAATAGCGCATAGCTCCCGACAGGTCGAGCGGCCTGCCAGTGCCGGGCAGGGATCGTCCACACCGGAGCACCACCCTCACCATCCACCGGACTCAGCACGTGTCGCCGCAAGTTGTCGGCGGATTCCGGGAGCTCGAACAGCTGGAGCGGACCTCCCTCGTAGAGATGCCAGACCTCGTCGGAGGCGACCTGATGCCAGCGGCTGAACGTCCCCTCGGTCAGCAAGAAGTAGATCGTCGTAAGCGCCGACCGAACCCCGCGCCTGTCCTCCGGAACGACCCGCTCCGCAGATCGAAAGATCTCCCGAAAGTAGCCACCCTCGGGATGCGGCTGCATGCCTAGTACTTCAATCAATTCCGAGGCGCGATCGTGCATAGACTTCTCCCTAAGATTCTTGAGGTTGTATCAGCCATCAAACGCCTCCGTCAATCGTTTCGGTGGCGCTTCCGTACGAATCCAATCGGCCCTTCTATTGATCGCTCTCACGTAGAAGAATGCGGAGATAAAGAGGCACTCAATCCTGCTGCTGAAATCTGGCTTTGCGACTCATTTTAGTACCCCATTTTCACTCATGAAAGGAAATGACGTGTACTGGGCGTAGCTGATGCCTGATACCATCATGATCATGTCATTCGTATGTCGGCGGGTCATCGTGGATATACCTCGAGTCAGACATTCTTTTAAGTGTCATGATGTAGCGCCGATAGTACGCATCGGTATAGACACTGACAAATCAAGGTGATTGAAATGTCAAGCAACAGAGTACGAATCTGGCATCTACTCTTGGTGCTCGCCGTCGCGCTACCGGCTGCAGGTTGCGACATCTTCGAATCTGATGAGGACAGCAAGATCTACGACGTCGTGACGCGTTTCGAGGCCGATGATGGCGCGCCGGCCTCCAAGGCAGGCGCAATCGCAGCCTCATCCTCGCGACGATACACGCTCGCATCCGCGGGCATTCTGGATGGTGTCTGCGGTGACGGGCAAATCATTTGCCTCACGCCCGAAACTCTGGCAGGCCGAATCTATGCCGGCGGACTGATGGTCGGCGGTCGGGAAGGTCCAGGCTACCACGTCACGACGATCGGTGCGACGCCGGAGGTGCTGCAGCGCCCAGACCTCGGCCGTGGGGGGACGCTCACTTTTGATGTAGCCAGCACCACCGATTTCTCCGGCGGCTACAATTGCTGCGGGGGCTCACCTTATCCGGAAGATGATCAGGCACTGATTTCTCGAATAGAGATGACGTTCGATTATCTCGACATGACGTTCACCGTGCCCGCTGAGGCCGGCGACGATCTGGCCGGCGTCACCTACGTCCTGCGGCAGGTCTATGTGGATACGGCCACGGCGCCGGACGTCAACGGGCCCATGTACATCGGCGACAAGTTGGTTCGCCGCGCCGACGAGCAGATGTTCCGCTGGTGCGACGCGGACGACTGCAGCCACTCAGAGCGCCCCGAAGATGGCGGCCTCAAGGCGCCGAACATTCAGCTCGAGCCAGACCGCGAAGGGAACAAGCACTATGCCACCTTCGGCGTGCCGCTGGAGAACAACGAAACCGTCCCGTTCACGATGGCGGAGGCTCAGGAGGGCAACTGGCTCTTCCACGTCGCCTTCGACCTCTCGGACGCAGCCGTCTTCTCGCTCACCGACTGGTCGCAGGCCACCAGCGAACATGCCATGGTCGAGGCCTTCCATCTAATCGACGACCCATTCGCGCCGCATACCAGCGTTCGCGTGAAGCTGTCGAAGGAGAAGGTCGAGGCCCTGCCCGCGGCAACGGAATGATAGGTCGGCGGCTGGAGTCTCTACTCCAGAACGCCGTCGACCTACTCCATCCCCGCCATCGCCAGGCGCTCCTGCCGGTCCTGCAGTAGACGCACGTAGCTTAGCGCGAGCTTGTCGCCGAAGTCCTCGTAGGCGCGGCGGCTCCAATCGATGGCCGCATCCAGATCGCCCCGAATCTCGCTCATGATGGCCATATTGTACGCGGCTCTTCCGGCGATTTTCGGGTCGGGATTCTCCACCTCGGCGAGCCACAGCTCGGCGGCGCCCTCCCAGTTGCCGGTCTGCGCCCGGCGCTTCGCGATCTCGAAGCTGTCGGTCCCCTTCACGTAATACTTTCGCGCAACTCGATGCCAGTACGGCGAAACGCTGTGCCCGTACGATCGCCCGATTCCGCGACTCACGGTCTGCACGGCCTCGGTCCGGCCCGTGATGGCCTCGACGGCCTCGACGGGGTTCACCCCGCGTCCGCGCGTGACCACGACATCGCGCATCTCGGACTCGTCGATGATGGTGCGCGACTGCGCATCGTAAATCCGCCATCCTGTCCGGATGTTCGTCCCGACTACTGCCACGTGCTCGAGGACCTCTACCTCCGTGCCGTCCGGCGCCTTCCGCTTCACCTTTTCCGTCTTGTAATCGACCTTCGTGTCCGTGTCGTACCACTCGAGCGCGAAGATGCCGTTCACATCGTACTCCTCGCAGATGGCATCCACCTGATCCCACTTTAGCGGCGCCGGGAAAACCCCGCGGTTCGGTCTGCGCTCGGGGTACGGCTCGGCCTCGACGACGACCTCGAAACGATTGCCTCTGGTCAGTTCCTCGACGAGCCCCGCCACACCGGCCTCTGCGCCCAGCCGGTCGAAAGCCTCGCCCTTGAAGGACAGGAATTCATCCACGCGCTCGAGCCACGCGTGATCGCGGTCGCCCGTGGTGCGGTCGACGATGGCGACCCGCGTCATGTGATCCGGCAATAGCACGGATGCCGGCTCACGGACGTCCAACGTCACGGTGTTTGTGGATCCGCAGCCCGTGAGAACGAGCATACCGAAAACGAAAAGGAGAGTGGGGATCTTCATGGCTGGATCCTCCGAGTCGGTCCTCTGGAGTGGAAAAGGGGCATCCAGAAGGATCGGCGGGATCGCCGCACGACTTTAACGACGGCAAGAACGGCCAGCGGCGGGCTACCCCATGAACGCCCCGGTCGTTCTACGTAAAGAGCTTCTCAAACGAGAGCACGCGCACGAGGTCGCGCACGCCGACGGGCCCGTGTCGATACAGGAAGGGCTCGCCGAACTCGGCGCCGGCCCGGTACCCGTAGGCGCGCGCCCGCGCCTCCACCCACTTGAAGAAGCTCTCGTTCGAGACGTAGGTCTCGGGCTCGTCTTCGGAGGCTCGGTACTCCGGGTTGTAGAACTGCGACTTGAACGCGCGCAGCGCCTCGATGCGCTGTTCCCAGACATCGCTCACGTCGACGACGAACGTCGGCTCGAAGTCGATGACCTGCATGTAGTGCAGCACGTGATGCGGCCGCCACGGATCCTGCGGCTCGCCGTCCATCTCCGTTTCGATCTTCCGCAGCCCGGCATAGAAGAAGGCATCGGCGCACAGCCTCGCCGAAGCTCCATGATCCGGATGCCGGCATTCGAAAGCGCTGATCAGCGCGATGTGGGGACGGTACTTCCGCACCATCCGGATGACGGCCAGCCGGTTCTCGGCCGTGTTCTCGATGGCGCCATCCATCATGCCGAGGTTTTCGCGCGCGGCAAGCCCCATGATTTCCGACGCGCGCGCCGCCTCCTCGTCACGCATCTCCGGCGTGCCGCGCGATCCTAGCTGCCCCCGCGTCAGATCCACCACGCCTACACGGTATCCTTGCTTCGTCAGCGTGCAGACCGTGCCGCCCGCACACAGCTCGATATCATCAGGATGCGCGGCAAACGCCAGGACGTCAAGCGGCATGTTGTGTGTAGGCAAGTTGATGTCGCAAAATACAGGATGAAGTCAGAGGTCAGAAGACGGATGTCAGATGTCAGACATTTCTTGGGTGATGGTGTCGATGTCCGAGCTCTGACCTCTGACTTCTGACCTCGGACCTCGGACCTCTTATCTCCGACCTCCGACCTCCCACAACCTACTTCCCGACCACAAAATTAACGATCCGCCCGGGCACGTAGATCTCCCGCTTGACGTTGCCGTTGGTCAGGTATCGCGCCACGTTTTCCTCCGCGCGCGCCATCGCCAGGACGACCTCCTCCGCGGCCTCTGGCGCCACGCGTATCGAGCCGCGCACCTTTCCGTTCACCTGCACGGCTATCTCAATCTCATCCTCCTGCAGATACTCCTTCACCACCTCCGGCCACGGCTCGTAGGCCAGTGTCCCCGATCCGCCCAGCTTTTCCCACAGCTCCTCGCCCAGATGCGGCGCGAACGGACTCAGCACCAGCACGAATTCGCGCGCGATGCTCAGCGGCACGACCTCCCACTTGTTCGCCTCGTTCACGAACTCCATCATGGCAGCGATGGCCGTATTGAAGTTTAGCGTCTCGATGTCTTCGGTCACCTTCGCGATGGTCCGGTGCAGCACCCGCAGCTGCTCGCGCGTCGGCTCGACGTCGCGGACCGACTCTCGCAATGGAGCATCCACCGGATCGAACCCTTCGTTCTCCAGCTCGGAGACGACCAACAGCCGCCACACGCGATTCAGGAATCGGTGCACACCTTCCACCCCCCGCATCGACCAGGGCTTGACCTGCTCCAGCGGCCCCATGAACATCTCGTACAGGCGCAGCGAGTCCGCCCCGTAGCGGGCCACCACGTCGTCCGGGTTGATCACGTTGCCGCGGCTCTTCGACATCTTGTAGGCGCGTGCATCCACCCGAATCGACGGATCGCTCCGGAGCACGAAAAAGTCGCCCCTCTTCTCGACATCGGATTCACTGACGCGCTGCGGGAATACCTTTTCCCCATCCGCCATACCATCCTCAACATGTTCCGCGGACACGTACGACCGATCCCGTCGCACGTACGCCGTGAATTCCATCTCCCCGAGGATCATCCCCTGATGAACCAGCTTGCGGAATGGCTCGGGCGTCGAGACGACCCCGGCATCGTATAGTACCTTGTGCCAGAACCGCGCATACAGCAGGTGCAGCACGGCGTGCTCGGAACCGCCGATGTACAGGTCTACCGGCATCCAATAGCGCTCCTTCTCCTTATCGACCAGCTCGGACTCGTTGTGAGGGTCGATGAAGCGCAGGTAGTACCAGCACGAACCCGCCCATTGGGGCATCGTGTTCGTTTCGCGAACCGCCGGCTTGCCCGTTTCGGGATCCGTCGTGTTCACCCAGTCCTCGATCGTCGCCAGCGGCCCCTCGACGGTACCACTCGGCTTGAATTCCTCGATCTCAGGCAAGGTTACGGGCAGTTCATCCTCGGGCAACGGCTTGGGCCGGCCATCCACAAAAATGATCGGGAACGGCTCCCCCCAGTAGCGCTGCCGGCTGAATAGCCAATCCCGCAGCTTGTAATTGACCTTGTGGCGCCCACGGCCCTGCTTCTCGAGCCAGGCCGTGATCTTCTTCTTGGCGTCATCGACGCTGAGCCCGTTGATCGAAACGCCCTTACGCGCGATCCCCGGGATTTCGCGGTCCTCACTCGATGAATTGACGATGGTCCCGTCGCCCGTGTACGCAGCCTGAGAGATATCGCCTCCGGAGACTACTTCGCGGATAGGCAGGTCGAACTTGCGCGCGAATTCATAGTCGCGCTCATCGTGCGCCGGCACGGCCATGATCGCGCCGGTCCCGTAGGAGATCAGCACGTAGTCGGCGATCCATATCGGAAGTTTTTCGCCGTTTACCGGGTTGATGGCGAAGCCGCCCGTAAAGACGCCTGTCTTCTCCTTCTGCAGCTCGAGCCGCTCCAGATCGCTCTTTCGCGCGGTCTCCTCGATGTAAGCCTTTACCTCTGCAGCGTGCTCGTCGGTGGTCACCTTCGAAACAAGCGGATGCTCCGGCGCCAGCACCATATACGTGGCGCCGAAGAGCGTATCAGGCCGCGTCGTGAAGACGCGAATCTTCTCGTCGGGATGGCCCAACACCTGAAAATCGACCTCCGCTCCCTCGGATCGGCCGATCCAATTGCGCTGCATCTCTTTCGTGCTTTCGGGCCAGTCCATCTCGTCGAGGCCTTCCAGCAGGCGATCCGCGTACTTGGTGATGCGGAGCATCCACTGTCGCAGCGGCTTGCGCACGCACTCGTACCCGCCGATTTCAGATTTCCCGTCGACGACCTCCTCGTTGGCAAGCGTCGTACCCAGGGCGGGGCACCACCAGACGGGCACCTCGGCCTGATAGGCCAGCCCCCTCTCGTACAGCTTGAGGAAGATCCACTGCGTCCATCGGAAGTATTTTGGGTCGGTCGTGTTGATCTCGCGGTCCCAATCGAATGAAAACCCGAGCGATTTCAGCTGCGTGCGGAAGCGCGCGATGTTCTGCTCGGTCGTCACGCGCGGGTGGGTATTCGTCTTCAGGGCGTACTGTTCGGCCGGCAGCCCGAACGCATCCCATCCCATCGGATGGAGCACGTTGAAACCTTTCATCCGCTTGTAGCGCGCCACGATGTCCGTGGCCGTGTACCCCTCGGGATGCCCGACATGCAGCCCCGCCCCGCTCGGGTAGGGAAACATGTCGAGGACGTAGAATTTTTCTTTCGACGGGTCGGGCTCGTCGGGAGTCCGGAAGGTCTTCTCCTTCTCCCAAAACCGCTGCCACTTCTTTTCTATATCGCTAAAGGGATATCCCGGCATGGATGCTCCAGGTTCTCACTCGTTGTCGGGGGCACGTCCGGCGTGTCTCAGATGACGGGCAATTACGACCCCGTACGAGGAATTGTTCGGGCGGATAGATGAGGCTGAAGCCCCGGCGCGCAACGCACAGGGTACGACGGAAGTCTCTGTTGGAAGGTCCCGGTTCGCACTTCGCCGTCGCGTTCGTCGCGCGCGATCAATCCGCCGCTGGAAGATGAGGTCGAATCCACGAGGCTAAAGGCCAAGCTCACGTACGGTCAGCCGCAGGCTCGACATTGTCGGCGCCGATGAATTGGTACGAATCCGTAAGTCGGCGAACCCGGCGAGCGGACGGCGGTCTGATGGGGTGTACCCGCAACTGACCCAGGGTTACCCGCAACCGATCTGGGGACACCCACAACTGATCCAGCGTTATTCGCAACCGTCCTGGGCGGTACCCGCAACTGAAGGAATCTCGCGCTAAGGCGACGCTGCACATATGGAAACCACGGTTAATACACGCGAGCAACTGAAGGAAATTTTCGACTCCGTCGAGACCATCGCCATAGTGGGTTGCTCCGACCGACCGGACCGCGCCAGCTATGCCATTTCCCGATACCTGGATTCGGTAGGATATGAGGTCATCCCGGTGAACCCGAATCACTCAGAATGCGCCGGCAAGAACTGCTACCCCGATCTCCACGCGATTCCGGATGATATTAGAATCGACATAGTTGTCATCTTCCGGAATCCGCGATTCACGGCGGACATGGTGCGGATGGCCATCGAGCGGGCCGAGCGCACGGGCGAACGGCCGGTCATCTGGACGCAGATCGGCGTCTCGAGCCCCGAGGCGGAACGCCTGGCCAAGGAGGCGGGCCTCACCTACGTAAAGAACCGCTGCTCGATGGTCGAGCACAGCCATCTGGACTGAGGGCTACTGGTTGCTGGTACTGGTTGAAGTCGCTGAGCCTCGCTCCCGCGCCGGGCCCTGAGTCCGTCACCCGTCTCCTGTCCGCGGCCGGATCTGCCTCTTCGATCTGCCTACGCCCTTTCTAAGCCACCGACCTCCGTCCTCTGACTTCCGACCTCCTATCTCCTATCTCCCATCTCTCATCTCTGACCTCCGCCCTCTGACCTCCGCCTCCGACCTCCATACCTGGCCAATTCCCTTGTCAGAACAGACAAATCCGAACTTCCGGATTTAATTGGTGCAACAGATAAATCCGAACTCCCGGATTTAATTGGTACAACAGATAAATCCGAACT
>CBFGRV010000063.1:0-16319 GCA_965651265.1 uncultured Rhodothermales bacterium | reverse complement strand
GCTCTCGTGTGCGGCTCGCCGGCGCAAGTCCATCGCTAGATAATCCCTGGGCAGATAAATTGAAACCGTCCCTGGTACGGATCCATCATGGGTTCACACGAACGGTCAACGCACGGCCCGGTCTAGCGCTCAGATATTGGCTGCACCTGGTTTCCACGCTCTCCGACGTACTCTGCGCGTGGACGGATGAGCCGATTATCCTCCCATTGCTCCAACAGATGGGCCGTCCATCCGCTCGTGCGACTCAGCGCGAATATGGGAGTGTAGAGGTCGATGTCGATTCCGAGCATGAAGTAGACCGACGCGCTGAAAAAGTCCACGTTCGGATAGAGTCCTTTCGCCTCATACATGGCGTCCATAATGGCGACGCTGTATTCGTACCACTTCCGTGAGCCGGTCTCCTCACTGAGGTCTTCGACCATTTCCCGGAGGATGGCTGCTCTGGGATCCATGGTCTTGTAGACGCGGTGGCCGAATCCCATGACACGTTCCTTCCTGTCGAGCTTTTGGCGAACGTAGTCGGCAGGATCAACGCCCGTCTGGTCGATTTCTTGCAGCATCCGCATCACTTCTTGATTGGCTCCGCCGTGCAGCGGGCCTTTGAGGGCGCCGATGGCACCGGTGATGGCGGAATAGATGTCGGCCAGCGTGGAGCCGATGACCCGTCCCGTGAAGGTCGAGGCGTTGAGGCCGTGCTCCGCATGCAGTACGAGACACGCATCGAACGTGCGTTCGGCGGCCTGACCCGGCGCCTCGCCGTTGAGCATGTAGAGAAAGTCGTGTGCCGTCGAACAATCCTTCTTCGGAGCGATCTGTTCGAGACCCTTTCGACAGCGATCGAAGGCGGCGATCGCCGATGGGACCCGTGCCAGTAGGCGGATGGATTTTCCGTAGTTGGCCTCGCGGGACATATCATCGGCTTCGGGATCCTCCAGGGCCAGGGCGGAGACCGCCGTCCGCAAAGCCGCCATAGGGTTGGCGTCTCGCGGCATCAGCCGAATCATGTCCACTACGGTGCGCGGTAGCCCGCGCTCGGCGTACAGACGGCTGTTGAGCTCGTCCAACTGCCGGGCATCGGGGAGGCGGCCGTTCCAGAGCAGATACGCCACTTCCTCGAAGGACGCATTCTCCGTCAGATCGAAGATGTCGTATCCACGATAGACGAGCTCTCCTTTCTGTCCGTCGATAAAACAAATTTTGGAGTCGAGGGCCACGACGCCTTCGAGGCCGCGTGACTTCGCCGGTGCCGGTGAGGGATCTGCCTTCGATCCGTCGCCCGATATATTTGTGAGTGGGTCAGGCATGCGCTGTATCTGGATGGAACGTAGTCAGGTTCGATGGTCGCTGCTCAACCGCGGCGCCGAATCGACACGAGTTACCGATCTGTATACGCCCGAATGCCGGCATAGTGCCTAGCTTCGGAAGCTCTCGAGACGATATTGATCAGCATCCGGAGTCCGTTCACGCGGCGCGCTTGCGGGATCATTTGCGGGCCAGATACGATATCATCTTCACGCGACCAGGGTCCTTCGTTCCACCCTCGACCCGGAGGTCGCCCGATCCCTTCTTACGCTCGGCACAACGTGGCCGATGCCGTAAAGGGTCCTCCTTTTGCCGGGCGACTGCCGCGCCAGCTGAGGACGTTGGCAAGGGCGATCGTCGCCATCCAAGGAGTTGATTATAGCTGAAGACTTGCTGGATATCTTTACAGTCCTGAGCGCTCTGACTGGGGCGTTCGTTTTATCACAAGAGTTATTCACATCATTCAAGGAGTGTGAAACGCTCCCACTGGGCCGTTCCCGTTCCGCTCTTCCAGTTGCTGTCGGGCGCGTTGGCTCGTATCGGATGATCCCCGAACTCATTGGTCTTCGCGGAATTGTCGCGTCCGACCAGGCTGCCTCTCTTTCTTTGATTCAAGATTGCGTTCGGGTATCTCCGCAGCACACGTACGTACGTCCGCGTCAGGAGATGAAGACGGGGTGCGGTGAGCTCCAGGGAGGCGTGCACTTACGTCTTTTATGGGTAAAGAAATTGTTGTCAATGCAGAGAAATCACAGACCCGAATCGCCATTCTCGAGGACGGCGAGCTCGTAGAACTCTACATCGAAGGTCAAGAGAACGTCCGAACGATCGGCGATATTTATCTCGGCCGGGTCCGAAAGATCATGCCGAGTATTCAGGCCGCGTTTGTGGACATCGGGCAGAAGCAGGACGCATTCCTACACTTCTCCGACGTAGCCGATAATCTGCCCGAGCTGCTGGCCTGGCTGGATGACCCTGAACCGCACATCGGAAACTCCCGATCCGAGGAGAAGCAGCCCAATCGCAAGCGCGGAAAGCGCGTAAAGCCGAAGGGCGTTCGAAATGCTGTGGCCGGCCCAGGTGATCAGCCTGGAGACGAGATGGAGGAGGCTGCCGGTGCGAATGGATCGGTCGGTGCGGACGGTAGGCCGAAAAAGGTTCTGGATGCACAGGCACGCGGGAAGCGTCGCTCAGCGCAGCAGCGCTCCAAACAGGGCCGGCGCGGCAGGGGACGCGATTTTCTGGTCGAGGATGTGCTCAAGCGGGATCAGCGCATCCTGGTGAAGATCGTCAAGGAGCCCATCTCCAACAAAGGAAGTCGCGTTTCGACGGATATTTCCATGGCCGGCCGCTTCCTGGTGCTCGTACCCTTCGGCGACTACGTGGCCGTATCGAAAAAAATCTACTCCTACAAGGAGAGACGTCGGCTCAAGGCGCTGGCAAAGAGCCTGCTACCGGATGGTTTCGGCCTGATTATTCGAACGGTGGCTGAGGGAAAGAATGCCAAGACGCTGGATACAGACCTGAACCTTCTCCTCGAGAAGTGGCGGCGGCTTGAGAAGAAGCTGGCCGGCAAGCCGAATCCGCCGATGGTGGTGCATCAAGACGTCAACATGCTCTCGTCCGTGATGCGGGACCTATTCTCGGACGACTACGATCGCGTCCTCATCGACGATGAGAAGCTCTACAGGAACGTCAAGAGCTACATCCAGGCCGTCGCGCCGCAGATGGTCGATGCCATCAAGCTTCACAGGGGAAAGCAACACATCTTCGAGGCCATCGGAATCAACGATGAGATTCAGGAGGCCTTTGAGGGCCGTGTGAACCTGCCGGGCGGCGGCTACCTGTTCATCGAGCATACGGAGGCCATGCACGTGATCGACGTCAATTCCGGACGTTCCGGGCGCGGCCTCTCCCAGGAGGAGAACTCGCTCCGCGTGAATCTCGAGGCTGCTCGAGCAATCGCCAAGCAGATTCGGCTTCGCGACCTGGGCGGTATCATCGTGGTCGACTTCATCGATCTTCGGGACGAAAAGAACAAGCGTAAGGTCTATGAGGAGCTGAAGAAGGAATTCAAGAAGGACAGGGCCGTATCGAAGATTTTGCCGATGAGCGACTTCGGGCTCGTACAGATCACCCGGCAGCGGCTTCGGCCCAGCATCACGGTATCCGCCGACACGCCGGAGTTTGTCAAGAACGGGTCGAAGAAGAACGGCGCCAGGTCGTCGCGGGAGCCCGCGGCCGGCGCGAGATCCGACCAACCGCGGGAGAAGCCCAGGATGCCAAAACCCGTGAAAGCGGACAATCCGGGACGTTCCGTTGACGAGTCGAGCTCGACATCCAACCACGCGGCCACCGCAGGAGGTAATCATCTCGCGGCCGGCGATCCGGCTGCAATCCTCTCCGAGATGGAGCAGTGGCTGATCGATTACAAGACGCTGGGTAATCGACGCGCCGTGACACTTCGCGTGCATCCCTTCACGGCAGCGTATCTCAATCGGAAGGTACCCAACCATCCGACTCGCTGGTTTATGAAGCACCTCGTTCGGGTTCGTCTCGAGATGGACGACAGCGTTCCGCCCCTGTCCTATCGATTCGTCGATGCACGCTCCGGAGAAGACCTTACGGAGAAGGTCTCGATCCCCGGGAGCGAAGGGTGAAAGGAGAGGGAGATCTCGGAGTGGAGATCGCGGTCAGAGCTCTACGTCGGGTCTGGCGTAGATTCCGGTGCCGACGGGAGACGGGGGAAGGGGGACGGATCCTGTCGATGGGCATAGTCGCCGTGATCGCGTTCCTTGCTGCTATCGCGGCTGCGCCGGCGCGGGCGCAGATGTTTTCGTATGCCGTCCAGCGGCCACAGGCCGTGCGTTCGCTGTCTTTCGCCTATGTGATGATCGACTTTGATTACCGGGGCGGCGGCGAACCTCCGGCCCGATTCGACTATGCGGCTCCCGCCTACGGCCTGCTATACTCGCAGCCGAATCTGCGCGCTTCGGTAGCATATGGTCGGGACACCGATGCAGGCGGTCGCGAGCTCAGGCTGCTTCAGGCTTCCATCTCGACGTGGGGCAATCTCTGGCTGACCAACCGCACCACGGGGCTCGCCGTGCCCATAGGAATCGTCTCCAACTACAGGCGAGTCGTACCCGAAGGAAGTGAGGATTCTCTCGTGGACGGCTTCAACGTGACCGTACTCGGTCTGGGGGCGGGATTGTCGTATGCGGCCGAGTTCTCTGATCATGTGAGCGCCGTCGCGCGCGCGATGCCTTCGATCGGATTAGCCCTACACGCTTTCGGTGATACGGCCGGAAGCTCCTATCTTTTCGATGGCATCGTCGAGATCAAGGCAATCGAGATCGCTGACCGATTCGGGGTGTCGGTCTCCTACGGATACAGGGCGCAGGTCTGGAATGTGGGAGCATCGGAGCTCCTGATCGGGCAGACCGACGACCTGTTCGATTACGTCGGCTCCGAGCACACGATCAGCTTGGGGCTCAACTGGTAACTGCCCGCCCGGGTGCAGCTTCGGATCGGCCTTACGATGTGACGAATGAAGACACAGCAGATCATCGAGGAACTCAAGCGGGCTGCCGGCCAGCTCGGGTACGAGGTGCGCGTGGAGAAGGGCAACTTCCGGGGAGGCCGCTGCACGATCGGCGGAGAAGACATCATAATGCTCAACAAGCGGCATCTGCCCGAGGCGCAACTCGTCGTGCTCGCCGAAAGCCTGCAGGGCCTTCCGATCGATGGCGTCTTCCTCCGGCCCGCCGTGCGAAGCGCGCTGGAGGAAATCTGGAGTCGCGGAGCATCCATACCTGCGGACAACGGCGAGGATGAATAGCGCCGAATCCATGCGCGTCACGCTCCTCGGAACGGGGACGTCCACGGGAATTCCGGTCATCGGCTGCGGCTGCCGCGTATGTACGTCCTCCGACCTGCGCGACCGGCGAACGCGGTGCTCGTGCCTCGTCGAATACGACGGCCTCAACATCGTCATCGACACGGGTCCCGATTTTCGTGCCCAGGCCCTCCGGGAAGGACTTCGGCATGTGGATGCGGTGCTGTTTACGCACCATCATTTCGATCACATCGTGGGGCTGGACGATCTTCGTCCCTTCTTTTTCCGAAACAGCCGGCCGATTCCGTGCTATGCCAGGGCCAACACGGCCGAGGTTCTTCGCCGGATGTTCAGGTACATCTTCCAGGATGGATCGTATCCGGGCGTGCCTGATCTGGTACTCGAAGTGGTCGAGGCTCCCTTCCGCGTCCCGAGTCGCATCGATCCGGAGCAATCCGTCGAGATCGTGCCCGTCGATGTCCACCACGGTGACCTGCCGCTCTTCGGGTATCGCGTGGGCAACTTCGCCTACCTCACGGACACGAATTTCATCCCCAAGGAAAGCTTCGATCTCCTTCGAGGGCTTGACGTGCTCGTGCTGGATGCTTTGCGCGATGACTATCATCCGACACACTTCACCATCGACGACGCCGTAGAGGTCGCCGGTCGGATCGGCGCGCGTCAGACGTACTTCATACACATGACGCACAGTGTACTCCATGCGGAGACGGACGCCCGGTTACCGGATGGGATGAACCTCGCACACGACGGACTGAGTTTTACGATCCGGCTCGATGGAGAGAGCCGGCTATGCTGAATGTGTATATTGGCGGCTCATCGATGCGAGGGCGCAATCGGACGTCCGGTGCGGCGGAACAATCGTTGGCATTCAACGACACCTGAGATATCGTGAAGCTGCTGATCCTCAATGGACCCAATCTGAATCTCCTCGGTACGCGCGAGCCGGAGGTCTATGGGAGCACGACGCTCTCGGACATCGAGTCCTTGATCCGATCGAACTATTCGGATTTGGACGTCCAGTTCTTCCAGAGTAATCATGAAGGTGAGCTGATCGATCGAATCCACGCAGCGGCTTCGGACGGGACCAGCGGGATCGTGTTCAATCCGGGCGGATTCACGCACACCTCCGTCGCGATTCGCGATGCCGTCACGGCAGCGGGCGTGCCGGTTATCGAGGTGCATCTCTCGAACATTCATGCGAGGGAGGCTTTCAGGCATCGCTCGTTGATCGCGGGTGTGTGCGTGGGCCAGATCTCCGGCCTCGGTGCGATGGGCTACGATCTGGCCGTGCGCTATTTCGTCGGGCGATCGCGAAGGAGCTCAGCGGACTCGGATGTCTGAGCCCGGAAGCGACCATCCTCGAGCGCTGGAAGACTACGAGGCTCCGGCCTCCGACGAGTTTGCCGTCTCCGGACGGAGCGCTGCTGGCACGGTGGCGGCCGGCATCTTCACGAGCCGGATCGTCGGCTTCGTTCGCGAGAGGGCCTTCGCGCATTTCTTCGGCGTTGGCGTTCACGCCGACGTGCTCCAGGTGGCGTTTCGACTACCGAACCTGCTGCAGAATCTGCTGGGTGAGGGTACCATCTCGGCCGCATTCATCCCGATCTATTCACGGATGCTCGCCGAAGGCCGCGAGGAGGATGCGGGGCGATTCGCGGGGGCGATTTTCGGGCTGCTCGTCGTGGCCGCGCTCGTGCTGTCGGCGTTTGGGTTCGTGTTTGCCGAACCGATCGTGGCCATCTTCACGCCGGGGTTTCTTCAGGATGCGGCCAGGGTGGCGGCCGGTACGCTTCCCATCAATCGGTTTGAGGTTGCCGTTCAGGCCGTTCGAATCATCTTCCCGATGACCGGCTTCCTCGTGCTCTCGGCATGGTGCCTGGGGGTGTTGAACAGCCATCGCCGGTTCTTCCTGCCATATTTCGCCCCGGTCATCTGGAATATGGCCATCATCTCGGCGCTTTTTGTGGTCGGATGGGTCGCTCTGGATCCGGATGTGAGCGTCTGGACCTTGGAGAACGTCGATCTCGAAGCGCGCAGGCGGCTTCTGTTCGCGGCGTTCTTTGGTGCTCTACTGGGTGGACTGCTCCAGTTCCTCGTGCAGCTTCCCCTCGTTCTGCGAGTTCTGAAGGGATTTCGAGTTTCGATCTCGATGCGAGTGGAGGGCGTCAAGGCAGCCCTCCGGGCGTTTGGACCCGTCGTGGCCGGACGCGGCGTATATCAACTATCCGGATATCTCGACACCGTTCTGGCGTCTTTTCTTGCGGCGGGAGCGGTTTCGTCCCTGCGATACGCGCTGATGCTCTACATCCTGCCCGTGAGCCTGTTCGGGTTGTCGGTGGCGGCGTCTGAGCTGCCCGAGCTATCTCGCTTCAGCTCGGAAAAGATCCAAGCCTTCATGGCGCGCCTTCAGCGTTCGATGGGTCAGATGCTCTTCATGACCGTCCCGACGCTGATCGGCTATCTGGTGTTCGGCTATCTGGTGGTCGGCGCGATTTTCCAGACTGGCGAGTTCGGGCTGAGCGACCAGTGGCTCGTGTATCTCGTGCTGGCCGGATACTCACTCGGGCTACTGGCCACGACGATGTCGCGTCTGCTGCAGAACGCGTTCTACGCGCTGAACAACACGAAGACACCGGCGAAGATCGCCGTGCTGCGCGTGGTCGTGTCGTCGGCGGCAGCCATTCCGCTCATGCTCCTCCTCGATCAGTTCTCCGTATCCGGTGTGGTGAATACGTGGGGCGCGCCGCTCGGACTCTCGGTTGAGCCGCCGGAGGACAGGCTGCTCTATCTGGGGAGCGCGGGGTTGGCGCTCGGAACGACGCTCGGCGCGTGGGTGGAGTTGTGGCGTCTGCTGCGTGCCCTTCGCTCGATGGTCCCCGTCGTCACGCTCCCCTGGGACCGTATTCGACGCATGATTGCCACAGCCGCCTTCGCATGTGTGCCTGCACTCGTCGTGTGGCTCGTCCTGCCCGGCTGGCATGTAGCGGCCAAGGCGGTCCTCGTCCTGCTCATGTACGTGTTCGTCTACTTTGGCGCCTCCTATCTGCAGAATGCGCCAGAACTGGAAGCCTGGATAGGGCGCTTCATGCGCCGCGGGCGCAACGGGTGAGAGCCGGGAACGATGCGCCGGAGCGCCCGGAATCCACCGACTCAGCGCCGAAAACGGGGCTGTTTTGGCCGATTTCGGTGAACGGCATGCCTTATCTTTGGCGGGCGAATCGAACATCCCTGGAATCACATGGCAAGAATCATTGCAACGGGCGAAACGCCCGCGAAGAAGCGCCACGCCCACATGCGGTCGTGTGCCGAAGTGCTTCGTCTTCTCGCTCAGCGCTCCCGATTCGATGGGGAGGCGAAGGATATGGCCGCCTTTCTCGTCTTCAACTTGAGAGGCATCTACGCAACCATCGAAGAGAGCGCTCAGGCGTGGGACGAAAGGAACTACTGGAAGAAGGCGGAGAATCTGCGCGAGAAGTGGAGATGGAGCCGCAAGGCCGCCGACGATTTGGAGAAGCTCATCCTGAGCGATCAGTGGTCCGAGCTGCCTCAAGTTCTAGTCACGCTCGTTCCTCATTTCCGCGACTTGACCGTGACATCCATCACGCGCGATTCAGACTGGTGGTGCGGCGCCCTTCGCGCGCTCGAGAAGGCGGCTTGAGGGGATGGGAAACGCCCCAAATCCCGTTGCCGGACGTCTCCTGATCGCGCCGCCCAACCTGATGGATCCGAACTTCAGGCGTTCCGTCGTATTCCTCTGTGAGCACGGCGCCGAGGGCAGCTTCGGGCTCATCCTCAACAGGCCGCTCGGCGTTCACCTTTCTGATGTGCTGGAGGGACTCGACGGCACGCAGCTCCCGCTCTGGCAAGGCGGCCCGGTGCAGACCGACACGCTGCACTTTCTCCATTCTTTCGGCGACGAGATTCCCAATTCGATCCCGATAGCTGGCGGCGTGTCGTGGGGCGGTGACTTCGACATCCTGAGAGCCTTCCTCGACGAGAACGAGGATATGTCGTCACGGGTCCGATTTTTCCTCGGCTACGCGGGCTGGTCACCCGATCAGCTCGAGATGGAGATCGAGAGCGGCGGGTGGATTCTCGCACCCGGCAGCGCCGAGACGGTCTTCGACGACGAGCCGGAAGAGTTGTGGCGCAAGATCCTCCGACGGATGGGCGGAGAGTACGCGGTGCTCGCTAATTTCCCCGAGGATCCGAGACTAAACTGACGGACTCCTCGAAGTCGGACCCCGTTTGGTCGCACAGTGCCTCCGGAATCGTGCAATATTGGAGGACTGGCTTCTATCTTGTTTTCCGTCCGCCGGACCGGGTTGCGGAATCGTTTCAAACGGCCCGCAGCGGGAAGCGAGTCGAACTACTTGAACACGAGCGAGATGTCGACGTCACGAGACTGGGTCGATCTAGAGAACGTTGCGCTCTTCACCGATCTGTACCAGCTCACCATGCTGCAGGCGTACTTCATGGAAGAGATGGACGAGCCGGCGGTGTTCGATCTCTTCGTCAGGCGCCTTGGGAAGCGGAATTACCTTCTGGCCTGCGGGCTCGAGACGGTGCTCGAGTACCTGGAGGCATTGCGATTTTCGGACGAGGCCATCGCGTATCTGAGGCGCCTGGGACGCTTCGATGCTGCCTTTCTGGACTATCTGCGGGATTTCCGCTTCGAGGGCGACGTCTACGCCGTGCGTGAGGGCACGCCGGTGTTCGAGAATGAGCCCCTGGTCGAGGTCGTGGCGCCGATCGGGCAGGCGCAGCTCGTCGAGACGTTCCTCCTGAACCAGATCACGTTCCAGACCAACCTGGCCACGAAGGCGGCCCGCGTGCGGCGTGCGGCGGGGGATCGAATGGTGGCCGATTTCGGGATGCGGCGCATGCACGCCGCCGATGCCGCGCTGAAGGGCGCTCGCGCCTTCTACGTGGCCGGCCTCGATTCGACCTCGCACGTTTTGGCCGGTCAGATCTATGGGATTCCGGTCTCCGGCACGATGGCACACAGCTACATCGAAGCGCATGATTCCGAGATGGAGGCTTTCCGGGCCTTTTCGGGCGTGTTTCCATCCACCATCCTCCTCGTCGACACCTACGACACCATCGAGGGCGTGCGCCGCGTCGTCGAGCTGGCGCGCGAGCTGGGGGATGCCTTCCGGGTCACCGGCATCCGGCTGGATTCGGGCGACCTCGGTGCGCTGGCCCGTGAGGCGCGCGCCGTTCTGGATGAGGCCGGGCTCCAGCGCGTGCAGATCGTCGCGAGCGGGAGCCTCGACGAGTTCCGGATCGTCGAGCTACTCGACGGCGGCGCCCCCATCGACGGGTTCGGCGTCGGCACGCGGATGGGCACCGTAGCAGATCAGCCGTACCTCGACAGCGCCTACAAGCTCGCGGAGTACGCGGGCCGTCCGCGCATGAAGCTGTCATCCGCGAAGTCGAATCTCCCCGGACGGAAACAGGTCTATCGGATGTTCGAGGACGACCAGGCCGCTTACGACGTCATCGCCACTCACGACGAGCCGCACGAAGGCGATCCGCTCCTCGAGTTGGTGATGCAGGGTGGCGAGCGCACCGAGGCGGGGCGCCGAGGCCTCGAGGAGGCGCGACGATACGCCACCGAGGCCCAGTCGAGACTGCCCGAGCGCCTGCTGGCGCTGGAAGTCGCATCCCAACCCTACGAGGTCCGGCTGAGCAACGCCCTCCAGCGCCGCCTCGACGAAACGCGCGCGAGCCTGGCAGCCATGGAAGGATGATGGGATTCCTCGAAGCACTTCCCCAGGAGCTCCGCATTCTTGCCATCGTCCTGATCGCCGTGATCGCGCACTTCGCGGTCCGCGGTCTGCGATCCCTGTCGGAGCGGTTCCTGATCGGCACGGCAACCAGCCGCGAGCAGCTCTGGCGACAGAATCCAAAGTTCGCCACCCTCACGACGATCTTCGTGAGTGCTGCAACCTTTACCATCTACTTCGCGGCCATCGGCCTCATCCTGAGCGAGCTAGGCGTCGACCTTACGACCTACGTCGCGAGCGCTTCCGTGATCGGCCTGGCCGTAGGATTCGGGCTTCAGGGCTTCGTTCAGGATGTGGTGGTCGGCCTCACGCTCATCTTCACGGACCTGCTCAACGTGGGCGACATGGTCGACATCTCCGGCCAGACCGGGCGCGTACAGCGCGTGGGGCTCCGCTTCACGACGCTGCTGAACTTCCACGATCAGAAAGTGAACATCCCGAATCGAAATATCACGCTGATCAACCGCTATCGGCGGGGATACGTGCGGGCGTATGTGGATGTCCAGATCCCCGCCGGTGCGCAGATTCAGGAGGTGGTCGAGCTCGTCGAGCGGATCGCACGCGGGATGCGTCATCAGTTCCCCGCCATCATCCTGGAGGATCCCGAATCTATGGGGACGCGCCAGGCGGAGGGAGGCTCCTGGCAATACATCCGGATGAAGTTCAAGCTGTGGCCTGGCCAGGGAAGCATCATCGAGACCACGTATCGGCAGCGCGTGCTCACCGTGCTTCGGGCCTCCCATCCGGACTATGCGGACTGGATGGTGACGGTGACCTACCGATCTGCCTAGATGTCGCCGAGCTGCGGCCGCAGGAGAATTTCCTCGACGACGCTCCGCCCGCTCAGCCTGTAGGCATCGACCACCACACGCCCCACGTCCTCGGCCGGCATGAAGCGCTCCTCCGGAAGGCCGCTTCCCGACCAGCTTCGGGTGTACGTGGCGCCCGGGAGGACGGCCGTCACGCGGACGCCGTGCTCCCTGGTCTCTTCGCGGACGGCTCGGGCGAGGCCAAGTAGGCCGTGCTTTGCCGCGCCGTAGGCCACCCCTCGCGGGTAAGCATGGATGGAGGCCACCGAGCACATGTAGAAGAGATGCCCGCTGCGCCGATCCATCATCTCGTTCAGGAAGGCATGAGAGACGATGAAGGCGCTCGTGAGGTTGGATTCGATCTGCGCACGAAACGTCTCAACCGTCATGGTGCGCAGGCCGCCGGGCTCGAAGCTGCCCGCGTTGTTGACGACGACATCGGGAACGCCCCATCGCTCAAGGACCGCGGCGGCCATCTCGCCGACCTCGCCCTCGTCGGTCACGTCGCAGAGGAAGAACTCCGCATCCGCGCCGCGCTCGCGGCAGATCCGTCGCGTCTCCTCGAGCAGCGATTCATTGCGCGAAACGAGAGCGAGCCGAGCTCCCTCCTCCTCCGCGAATGCCGCGGCCACGGCACGGCCGATCCCGTGGCTCGCACCCGTGATGAGAACGAGCGGCATCTCAGCCGGAGTTGATCAGCCGCATGAACTCGGCGCGCGTGGCGGGCTTCATGAACTCGCCGCTCATAGCGCTGGTGGTCGTGATCGAGTTCTGCTTTTCGGCCCCGCGCATCATCATGCAGAGGTGCGCCGCTTCGATGACGACGGCCACGCCGAGCGGCCGAAGCACCTCGGAGATGGCGTCCCGGATCTGCAGGGTGAGCCGCTCCTGCACCTGTAGCCGGCGCGCGAATACATCCACCACGCGCGGAATCTTGCTCAATCCGACGATCTTGCCGTTCGGGATGTAGGCAACGTGCGCCTTCCCGAAAAACGGCAGCATGTGGTGCTCGCAGAGCGAGTAGACCTCGATGTCCTTAACGAGGATCATCTCGCTGTAGTCCTCATCGAAGATGGCCGACATGAGGATGGCTTCCGGGTCGAGGCCGTAGCCGTGCGTGAGAAACTGATAGGCCTTGGCCACGCGCTCGGGCGTCTTCACGAGGCCCTCGCGTTCGACATCCTCTCCGAGCAGGCCGATGATCTCAGCCACGTGATCCGCGATCTCGCGGGTCGTTTCCTCCCGATAGAGATCCTGCCGTTGATACTGGATAGGGTCGTCGTAGTCTATCGAACCGTTCGCGGCAAAATCGGCGTCGAGCGTTTCCTTGCCGGTGGAGGGGTCAGACGTTCCGTGTTTTCGACTCATATCGATGATGAAGGGAGGTTCATTTTAGATGGTGACCTCTGATGCGCGGCCGGGATACGTTGTTACGTACGGTCGGGCCGGCCGGCGGGGTCAATCCCCGTAGTATTCGACTGAGTTGTTGTCCGTTTCCACCAGGCGCACCTTGTGGAGGCGGCCGTTGGGAATGGCACCCTTCAGCTCGTTCCAGATCGCGATGGCGAAGTTCTCGGTGGACGGAATGATGCCTTGCATGAAGTCGACATCCACGTTCAGGTTGCGATGGTCGCATCGTGAGACCACACACTCGTTGATGATCCGCTTCAGATCGACCAGATCCACTACGAATCCCGTTTCGGGGTCGGGATCGCCCGCGACGGTCACCTCGAGGATGTAGTTGTGTCCATGCCAGTTCGGGTTGTTGCACACGCCGTACGTCTCGCGATTCCACTCATCCGATTTGTTCGGATTGTGGAGCCGGTGGGCGGCGTTGAAGTGGACCTTGCGGGTAACGTGAATTGACATGAAACGGTTACTGGTTGCTGGTTACTTGTTGCTGGTTGTTGAACCAGGAACAGAACGATACAATGTGTGAACAGAAGCAAGCTTCATTCCAAGCGCTCGGAGTTTGACCGGCTCTCCCCCGTCTCCCGTCCCCCGACCTCTGACTCGGACCTCAGACATCTGACCTCCGACATCTGACCTCCGACCTCAGACATCTGACCTCCCATCTCCCATCCCCTCCTCCAACCGTTGAACCGAGTCCATTGTTCGTTATATTCCCTCCCCTCCTGTTACGGAACGTCGCCCCCAACGAGTCAGAATGCACGTGTACGATGGCGGACGAACGCACGCTATTTGAGAAGATCGCGGATGGAGATGTGCCGGCCGACATGGTGTATGAGGACGATCTTTGCTTCGCCTTTCGGGACATCAATCCGCAGGCGCCCACGCACATCCTGATCGTGCCGCGGAAGCCGATCCCGAGCATGGACGACCTGACGCGCGAGGACGAGCCACTCGTGGGACATCTGTTCATCGTCGCGAAGGAACTTGCCGCACGGGAGGGGCTGCGTAGCGGATATCGGACCGTCTTCAACTGCGGGCCGGCGGCGGGCCAGACTGTCGATCATCTCCATCTTCACTTGCTCGGCGGGCGCAACATGGCGTGGCCGCCGGGGTGAGCGCACCTCCAGGCCATGCCCGTACGATTCCTCGTTTTTGTCGGAGCGGCGGCCTTGATGCTGGTTTCGGTTCGTGCGGAGGCGCAGACGCAGGTCGAAACGGGCTTCGAGCGGGACGTGAACCGGTACCGGTGGACCGGCGTCGCCCTTATCTCGAAACGATTCGGCGGCTGGTCCATCGACATCGACAATCGCTTCACGTCGGATGCTTTCGTGCTGTTCAGCGATCGGCTGAGCTTTCGGGATGAGAACCAGCTCTCGTGGCGCATCCTTCGGGATGCCCCGGGTCCTTTCGGCGCGGTGGTGCGCGGGCGTTCGCTCTGGTTCAGCCAGAGCCGCGTTTTCAGCCAGGAGATCTATGGCGGAGTGCGGTACGCCCCGCAGCCGGGCGTGACCGTGGAGCCGGCGATCGGGATGGCGTGGGACCGCAGGCCCGGAGTGAGCGTCGCCGGAGAGCCCCCGCTGAGGTTGGATATGGGGCCGGCGTTCGGGATGCGCGCCGCCTGGACGCCGGCGCCCATCAACGAGTACCGGCTTCGGTTTGGTGGATCGGGATCGTACCAGATCATCAACCCGCGTCGGGGGCGAGGCATCCAGCTCGACGGCGCCGTGCAGCGGCGATTCGATGAGGTGCGCATCGCGACCGACATCTCGTACAGCAATTACCGCCGCGATGCCTACCAGGCCGTATCCTTCCTGAACCGGACCGAGCCGACGGATCGGTTGTCGGAGACCGTCGAAGCAACGGCCAGCGATACGCTTCGCGTGGGCCTGGAGACCGAGGCCCCCCTTTTCCGGCGATTTCGCGTGATAGGCCGGGTGGATGTCGGCGCGAACAACCGGTTCATCCGCACCCTGCGCGCTCCGGAGGATGCCCTATTTTTTGATACGGCATTCAACCGGCGCGCCGTGGACGGCCGGGTCGGGTTGATGTACGGCTCGCCCGATCAGGGGAACGTGATGTTTCAGATCGCCGCCGAGGCTGGGGCCGAAGTGGAGCGTCGCCGGCTGACGAACCGAGAGGATCTCCCCACGGCGCAGGCATCGCAGAAAACGAACCTGCTACGCCAGGCGGACTACGACGACGGCCTGTTCGGGCTGCACGCGGAGGGGCGTGCGGCGGTCGGGCGGTTCGTCTTGGATTTCAACGGCTCGAGCTCCATCCTCCGCCACGATACGCCGGAGCTGAACCTTGACGACCGCGACGAGCTGTATCACACGGGCGAATTCGGCGCGCAGATGCGCCTGAGCCGGTATCTGACGGCCGAGGCGCGCCTGCTGGGCACGTACTATCACACCGTCTACCTGAACTCGACGCGGTCCGCAGAGAACAACATCCGGCGGTCGCTGCGGCTGCGTCCGGCGCTGCATTGGAGGCCATCGGAGCGTACCCGCGTGCGCGTCGGGTCGGAGATACGCGCCACCTATACGGTGCACGATTTCACGCTTCCGGGTCGCCGTTCGCCCGACCAATCCGCGCGCGAACTCCGCTACGAGGCCGCGCTGGAGCACGGCTTCGGCGGCGGCGTCACGCTCTTCGGCGAGGGCAGCTTCAGCGACCTACATCTGGGCCGGCTGCTCTGGGATGAATTTGCCGAGATACCATTCGACACGCTGCGTACCTACAGCGGGTGGATCGGGCTTCAGGTGCAGACGCGTAGCGGCCTCATCGCGATGATCGGCGCCCGGGCGTACATCCGAAGCGATTTCGATCGCGCTACGACCGTCCGGTATGCGGCCCTCGATGAAGACAGGATGGTGCGGCTCGATGAGAGCGGTGCGGTCATCCGGACCAGCATCACGCGTGCGGGTCGCACATGGATCGAGCAGATCGGCCCTACGTGCTCCATTACATGGCCCGTACGCGGTTTGACCACCTTGCGCATCGACGGATGGCTGAACGTACAGCACGTCCGTCGGAGGCTCTACGGCGACCTGCCCGAGGACGATGCTTCGCGGATCCGGGCCGCCAGCCGGAGCGGCGATCGCAAGATCATCCCGAACGTCTCGATGGTGGCAACGTGGCGGTTGT
>CBFGRV010000062.1:0-16562 GCA_965651265.1 uncultured Rhodothermales bacterium | reverse complement strand
GCGAAGGGCGGCGCGCTCCTCCAGCTGCTCGTCTATGCGGATCTGCTCGAGGCCACACAGGGCATCCTGCCGGAGCACGCGTATCTGGAGCTCGGCGTTCCGGAGGCCAGGCTGCAATCCTTCCGAGTTAGCGACTACATCGCGTATTTCCGGCTACTGAAGCGACGGTTCGAGGAGCACGTCCGGGCCGCGCCCGACCAGCTTCCACGCGCGCCGGATCCCACCGAACACTGTATGCTGTGCTCCTGGCAGATGCAGTGCGATAGCGAGCGGCGAGAAGTTGATCACCTTTCGCTGGTCGCCGGCATCCGGAGGAGCCAGCGTCGTGCGCTTGACGCATGCGGCGTCGACACGGTCGAGCGGCTGGCGGATCTAGATCTTCAGGGTGGCCCACCCGTCGATGGACTCCATCGCACCACACTGGAGAAGATTCGTGATCAGGCACGGATCCAGGTCGAGGGCCGCCGGGCAGGCGAGCCGCGATATGAGCTCCTGGAGCCGGTCGTCCCGAATGAGGGACTTGGCGCGCTTCCCTCTCCCTCCGCGGGCGATCTTTTTTTCGACATCGAGGCAGATCCCTACGCGCTTACGCACGGGATCGAGTACCTCTTCGGGTTGACAGACGCAACGGGGCAGTACACGGCTAGATGGGCGCTGGATCGCACCGATGAAAGGGAGGCCTTCGAGGAGTTCATCGATGGGGTGATGGAGCGGCTCGAGCGCTATCCGGATCTGCACATCTACCACTTCGGATCGTACGAGACCGCGGCGGTGAAGCGCCTCATGGGCCGTCACGCGACGCGGGAAGACGAGGTCGACCGGCTCCTTCGTGGAAAGGTGTTCGTCGATCTTCACCGGGTAGTCCGGCAGTCCCTGCGGGCATCCGTCGAAAGCTATTCGATCAAAAAGCTCGAGCCCTTCTACAGCTTCCGGCGGACCGTCGAGCTGCGCTCCGCGAACTCCGCCCTCGCCCACTTCGAGGCCTGGCTGGAGCTTGGAGGCGATGATGAGCGAAGGGATGAACTGCTGGATTGCATCGAAAACTACAACCGCGACGACTGCCTGTCGACGCTCCGGCTGCGCGACTGGCTCGAACAACTGCGCGATGAGCTCGCCGCGCACATCGGAGCCGAAGTTCCCCGTCCCGATCCGGGGGATCCGGAGCCGGGCAAAGATCTGTCGGATCATCTCGAGGAAGTCGCCGAGCTCACGGAGCTGTTGACCGCCGGCATCCCTGACGATCCGGAAGTTCGCACCGTCGAGCAGCAGGCCCGCTGGATTCTCGCCCAGCTGCTAGGATTCCACCGCCGCGAGAATAAATCGACGTGGTGGCAATACTTCGAGTGGCTGGCGATGAGCGATGACGAGCTCATCGAGGATTCGAAAGCCCTGGGCGGACTGACGTACGAAGGCGTCGTAGGGAGCGAGAAGCGGTCGCTCATACACCGATATCGATTTCCGAGACAGGATCACGGCCTCCGGCCGGAGAAGAAAATTCGCGACCCGGAGACGGAGGGCTCTCCCGGGACCATCGTGGCTATCGATGACGGAGCGGGCACGATCGACCTCAAGCGCGGCCAAACCAATCCGGCGCCACATCCGCGTGCGATCATCCCCTATGAATATGTGGGGGATGGGGTCCTTCGCGACAGCCTCCTTCGAATTGCACGTGCGGTGGTTGACGATGGACTCGGCGATGCCGCCACGTACCGTGCGGCATCCGATCTCCTGATGCGGCACCCGCCGCGAACGGGACGGGCCGACGGAGAGCAGCTGATCCTCCCGGGCGAATCCCCGCTCGAGGCGGCCTGCCGGCTCGTGCTTTCGCTCGATCGAACCATCCTGCCCATCCAGGGTCCGCCCGGCTCAGGCAAGACGTTCACGGGAGCCCGGATGATCGTGGCCGCGCTCAAGGCCGGCAAGCGCGTCGGGGTTACCGGACCGAGCCACAGCGTCATCGCGCAGTTGCTCGACAAGATCTGTGAGGCCGCCCGCGAGGAAGGCTACTCCGTCAGTGGAATTCAGAAGGCAGAGCAGTCACAGTTGTGTACGGCCGGCGAAATCAAGCGGGCCGGACAGAACGAGGATGTGTTGGAAGCGCTCCAGCGTGGAGAGGCGACCCTCGCAGGCGGGACGGCGTGGCTCTGGAGTCGTGAGGAGATGATCGGCGCGGTCGACCTCCTCTTCATCGATGAAGCGGGTCAGTTTTCGCTTGCGAATGCACTGGGCGTCGCACCAGCGGCCGATAGCCTGGTCCTGCTGGGCGATCCGAAACAGCTCGATGAGCCGCTGCAGGGCGTCCATCCTCCCGGAACCGACGTGTCGGCACTCGCGCATCTTCTCGGTGACGCGCCGACCATGCCGCCGGAGCAAGGACTCTTTCTCGATCGCACATTCCGGCTTCATCCGGACATCTGCCGCTTCACCTCCGAGCTGTTTTATGACGGGAGGCTTCATCCGCGGGATGGCCTCGAAGCGCAGTGTATCCGTGGGCACGGCCCCCTTTCTGGTGCGGGCCTTCGGTTCGTGCCCGTGCACCACGAGGGCAACGTCAGCGAATCGCCCGAAGAGGTCGAGGTCGTCGCGGACATCATCGGCCGGCTTCTCGACGGCGGCGCGATGTGGACCAACAGTGAGGGCGTGACCTCTCCGCTGACCATCCGCGACATCCTGGTAGTCGCGCCGTACAATGCGCACGTCGCTGCGCTTCAGGCGGGCCTCCCAAAAGGCGCCCGCGTGGGCACGGTCGACAAGTTCCAGGGCCAGGAGGCACCCATCGTGATCTACTCGATAGCGACCTCGAGCGCGGAGGACGCCCCGCGCGGTATGGGATTCCTTTTCAGCCTGAACCGGCTGAACGTCGCCACCTCGCGCGCGCAGGCGCTGGTTGTCGTCGTGGCCAATCCCGACCTCTTCGAGCCCGAATGCCGAACGCCCGAGCAGATGAAGCTGGCGAACGCGTTCTGCCGGTATCAGGAGCTGGCGACCACCGTTCCCCATGTTTGGATAGATTGAGATTCAATGCATCGGAAGCATTTGGAATCGGTATTATCCGCTCGTAGGATCAGCTTGAGCCTGTATCACCCAGAGCCTGACGGGAGCGAAACGAGAGTGAGCGGCGCGCACATCATCGCCATCTGCATGGCGGCACTCTTCACCATATCTGGTCCGCACCAGGAAGCGCGTGCACAAGTGCTTCAGAATCCCGTCAGAATCGGCGTGGTCGGGCTCGTGCATGATCACGTCCACTGGATCCTGGGGCGCGAGGAGCGTGGCGACATCGAGATCGTGGGCATCGCGGAGCCGAACCGAGCGCTGGCGCAGCGCTACGCGGATCAGTACGGGTTCGGCATGGAAATCGTGTATGATTCCGTCGAGGAGCTGATCGAGGCGGCGCAGCCCGAAGCCGTGACCGTGTTCACGAGCATCTATGATCATCTCCGCGTGACGGAAATCGCGGCGCGGCACGGCATCCACGTCATGGTCGAAAAGCCGCTCGCCGTCTCGCTCGAGCACGCTCGACGTATGAAACACGTCGCCGATTCAGCAGGCATCCAGCTGATCACGAACTACGAGACCTCGTGGTATCCGAGTGTCTTCCGCACGCGAGCGATCGTCGAGGCCGGCGAGATCGGGCCGATCCGGAAGATCGTGGTGCGGGACGGCCACCGGGGACCGAAGGAGATCGGGGTGAGCGACGAGTTTCTGGCGTGGCTCACCGATCCGGAGCTGAACGGAGGCGGCGCCATCGTCGATTTCGGCTGCTACGGCGCGAACCTGATCACGTGGCTGTTGGATGGGCAGCGCCCGATCGCGGTCACGGCTGTGATGCAGACCATCAAACCCGACATCTATCCGGACGTCGATGACGAGGCCACGATCATCGTCACGTATCCCGACGCGCAGGGGATCATCCAGGCATCGTGGAACTGGCCGATCTCACGAAAGGATATGTCCGTCTACGGGATGTCCGGGTACGTCCATGCCGATAACACGAGGATGATGCGGATCCGCCCCAGCGAGGATGAACCCGAATCGCGCATCGAGGCGGAGACCTTCCCGGATCATCACGACGATCCGTTCTCGTATTTCGCGGCCGTGGTGCGGGGCACGATCCAGCCTGAAAGTGATCTCTCGTCTCTCGAGACCAACATGATCGTGATGCAAATTCTGGATGCGGCGCGCGAGTCGGCCGCGACCGGCCGGACCGTTTCCATCGAACGGTGAGATTGCGCGCCCTGTTCGGTTTGACCTACCCGGCGAGGTCCATCTTCTGGAGCAAAGCAACGAATCGCGGATGATCGCGCACGGCGTCCCAGTGCGGATCCACGTTCATCGAGAAAACGGACGGATAGCGCTCTGCGTGCGCGCGCTCGAGCCAGTCCAGCGTTGACTCAACGTCGCCGGCGAACATGTAGAGGCGCGCCACATGCATCGAGGGGACGTACACCTCCTCGGCGCGCGCGGCCAGGTGTTCCGCGGCGGCGCGGTACGTCTGGATGTATCCCCCATCCCAGGATCCTTGCGCGAGGTCGGAGGCGATCTCCGGCACATCTTGCGAACGGTAGAAAATCTGCGCGTGGGCCAGAGCCTCATCATACCGGCCCGTCAGGTGGAGGGCCGTCCACAGGCAGCGCACGGCCAGGAAGAGGTTCGGCTCGACGCGCAAGACGGCCCGCAGTTGGGCAATGGAATCTTCGTAGCGGCGCATCGAGAGCAGGGCCCATCCGCGCATGGTCTGTGCGAAGGGATTGAGCGGATCGACCTCGAGTGCGCGCTCCATCTGCTCGAGCGCGGCTTCGGCCTCATCCATCGAGAGGAGAAAATCTCCGTAGAAGAGCCGAATTTGCGGATCTTGCGGATCGAGCTCGATGGCGCGATGGAATGCAGCGCGCGCAGCGTCCCAATCCCATTCATAGCAGTAGTAGCCGACCGCGTGCACCATGTGGGCCTCGGCCAGCGCGTCATCCAGCTCGAGGGCGCGGGCGGCGGCCTCCTGGAGCCGCGCATTGGCCACGAGCGGCGGCACGCCGCCCCACAGCCCACGATGTGCCCAGAGTAGCGCCAGTCCTGCGTACGGCCGAGCGTAGTCGGGGTCCTTCTCGAGCGCCGACTGGAAGTAGCGGAATGCGATCTCGGAGTTGTCCGGCGCCAGCTTGAGCAGGTAGAAGCGTCCTTTCAAGTAGTCCTCGTACGCCTCCGGGTCGACGCTGCGCGCCTCGGCGAAGTGACGCTCTTCGCTGGGTGTGAGGGCCACATCGATTCGGCTCGCGATGGCCTGCGCTACGCTCGCGTGCAGGATCGGCACGTCGCGGAAAGGGCGATCGTAGGTCTGTGCCCAGAGGTGTTGCTCCACGGGCTTGGCCTGGATGAGTTGCACCTGCACACGCACCGAGTCATCGGCACGATAGAGCGATGCCTCGACCACGGCGTCGACATCCAGCTCCTGCGCGATCTGCGGGATCGTCAGGTCGCTTCCGCGATAGCGCAGCGTCGAGGTGCGAGAAATGACCCGGAGCGCGCCGATCCGGGCCAGTTCGCTGATCAGCGCGTCGTGAATGCCGTCGGCAAGGTACTCCTGCTCCGGATCGCCCGAGTAGTTCGCCGTCGGCAGGACGGCTATCGATGCCACGCGTACCCCCGGCCCGTTCCCCGCGGGCATTGCCGGGCGATTCTTCCACATCACGCCGAGCACGCCCGCCAGCACCACGAGCAGGAAAGCAGAAAGAGCCGCTCTCACATACCGCCGCCGTGCGATCCGGCCCGCACGGCCCACGATCGGCGACTTCGATGCGATTGTGCGCCCGGAGCGAATGGCTTCCAGATCGGCGATGACCTCGCCGGCATCCCCATAGCGCTCCTCGGGATCCTTTTGAAGGAGCTTGTGGAGGATGGCTTCGAGATCCGGCGGCACATCGGGCCGCAGGTCGGAAGCGTGAAGCGGCGTTTCCGCGATAATGGAGTAGATCACGGCCTGCTCGTGGGAGCCCGGGAAGGGCCGCTGGCCGGTGAGCATCTCGAAGAGAACCACACCCAGCGACCAGAGGTCAGAGCGCTGATCCACGTCGTCGCCTCGCGCCTGCTCGGGCGACATGTAAGCCACCGTGCCGAGCGTCGTGCCCGTCTGCGTGAGGCTCACATCTGTCATCTTCGCCAGGCCAAAATCGACGATCTTGATGCCGGCCTTCGGGGTCACGATCAGATTGGCGGGCTTCACGTCCCGGTGGATGATGCCACGTTCGTGCGCGGCGCCGAGGCCCTTTGCAATCTGGATGGCATACTCGAGAGCATCTTCCAGGGGCATGGGTCCACGGCCGATGACCTCCTTCAGCGGCGCCCCTTCGTAGTACGCCATGGCGATGTAGAGTTGATCGCCAGGCATCTCTCCGATCTCGTACACCACCCCGACGTGCGGGTGGTCGAGGATGGAGGCGGCGCGTGCCTCCTGGATGAAGCGCTCCTTCGCGTCGGGCTCGCGGGTCAGCGTCGTGGGCAGAAACTTCAGCGCGACCAGCCGATCCAGCTTCGTGTCGCGTGCCTTGTAGACGACCCCCATCCCGCCGCCGCCGATGTGGTCGAGAATCTGGTACTGATCGATGCGGCGGCCAACGAGCGGATCTGCCGGGGCGATACGCGAGGCGCCTTCGGCCTGATGGATGCGTGAGCCGCGGACGTGCTGTTCGTAGATTGCGAGCACGTCGTCGGCCCGCGCGTGTACCTCGAGCATCCGCAAGACCTCGAGGCGAATGTCTTCGTTGTCGCCACAAAGGCGCCGAAGCAGGTCGTCACGTTCACCGGGCGGACGCTCCAGAGCCGCATCGAATAGGCGCCGAACGGCTTCGTGGCTCGGATCGACGCTCATGGCTCCGAGACCGTCTGACCTCCTTTTTCGAGGACGCTCGCCAGAAAGGTGCGCGCGAAGCGCAGATCACGCTCGACGGTGGCCACCGACACCCCCAGAACCTCTGCCGTCTCCTCGCCGATCAGCCCGCCGAAGTAACTGTGCTCGATCGCCCGCGCCGCGCGTGGGTGTCGTTCCTCCAGCCGCTGTAGCGCTTCATCGAGCTCGAGCAGCGGCTCGATGCTCTCATCCGGGAGGAGCCTCTCCTCATCGAGCGGAACCTGAACCTTGCCGCCCGTGCGCTTCTCCGCATTGCGCCGGCGCGCGTAGTCGACCAGGATGCGGCGCATGGCCTGAGAGGCGATCGCCAGGAAATGCGAGCGATCCTTGAACTGAACGCGTCGGCCGTCGACGAGCTTCAGGTACGCTTCGTGCACGAGAGCGGTCGTATTGAGCGTGTGGTCGCGCCGCTCCCGCATGAGGTGTTGATGGGCAGTCTTCCGCAGCTCGCCGTACAGCGCCGGAAGAAGCCGGTCGAACGCCTCCCTGTCCCCGCCGCTCCACTTAAGGAGGAGATGCGTGATGTCGAGGTGATCGTCCATTGCTGCTTGGATCCCTCGGGGACGGTGTCTGGCCGAACGTTCGAAAATGCCTGGTCGGGCAGCCGCCGTTTCCTCTGGACGGCTCATGGAATAGTAGGAGCGACCCCGGAAAATTTCAATGCACGGCCTCTTGCACGATGGGTCCGGATGAGGGACGGCGGCCCGCAAATGCGCTATAGAAGGCAAGCCCACTCGAATTTCCTTGCTATGCTAGATTTAAGGAGGTCCGCCATGAAACGTACCCGCCTTTTACCCGCCATGCTGAGTCTGTTTGCCATAGTCGCCCTGGTACTCGGTTGCAACAAAACGATCTCTGGACCTGATGAGGAGGTCGAAGAGGAAGACGTGCTGATCACCTTCGCCAGTACGCGCGCTTTCACCACGCTCGCGAATGCCGGAGAGATCTACACCATGAACCCCGACGGCTCCAATCCGCGGCGCATCACGAACAACGAAGTGGATGATCGTCAGCCCAATCTCTCGCCCGACCGGTCGAAAATCGTCTTCTCCAGGGGGCTCCCGAATCATCCCGAACAGGAGATCTACGTGATGAACGTGGACGGCAGCGGAGAGAAAAGACTGACGGACAATGATGTCAACGATCAAATGCCGGTCTTCTCACCGGACGGGAGCAAAATCGTGTTCATGTCCCTTCGCGACAACAACCCTGAGCTGTACGTCATGGACGCCGATGGGTCCAACGTTCGCCGGATCACCAACCACGCGGGAGAGGACGCGTACCCGTCCTGGTCGCCGGATGGTACCAAGATTGTATTCACGCGCGATGGCGACATTCACGTGGTCAACGCGGACGGATCCGGCTCGGCGCAGCGTTTGACGAGCGATCCGGCCTACGAATACAAGCCGAGTTGGTCGCCCGATGGATCGCGCATCGCCTTCGCGGTCCAGCTCGGAGATCCCACCGTCACTCCCTTCCACCACGAGGTCTGGTCAATGAATGCCAACGGCAGCGATGTGACGAACCTCACGCCGAAACCCGACGACGTCGCGGAGAATGACTGGGATAATCGGTGGCCCGTCTGGTCACGCACCGGGGACTACATCTATTTCCAGTCCGTGCGACCCGCTAGCGTGCGAGATGAGGGCGCTCCACATCCGACGGCTTTCGAGATCTTCCGGATGAATCCTGACGGCAGCAACCCGATCAATCTGACCAAGACGGCAGGCGTCGACGCGACGCCTGATGTCCGGTAGGCGGCGCTGGCCGGGTAAGCTCGCCCTGCCGGAAGCTTCTCATCCAAGACTCATCATCATCCCAGACTCATCATCGGTGAACGAGGCGTCGTGCGAGGCGGCGTCTCGTTCACAATTTCTCCCTCAACGTAACATAATGGAAAATCACTTCTTACCTCAGGGGGAGATCTCGCATTATATGCAGTAATAAATAGGCCGCGCTGCAATCGCAGTGTGCCTTGCGCCCCATCACCTGGTGTAGATGAAGTGAGCACGTTGAAGGAGATGACTATGCGCAGCGTGTTGATACTGGGATTTGTGCTATTCCTCTTCGCGTTCGGCCTGTCGCCAGCTCCCGTGCAGGCACAGACCGGACAAATCGCCGGTACGGTGGTCGACGGCGAGCTTCAGGAGCCCCTTCCCGGCGTGAACGTCGTCGTAGTCGGGACCTCTCTCGGCGCTTCCACCAACGTCAACGGCGAGTTCGAGATCAGCAACGTCCCACCGGGGACGTATTCCGTTCGGGCATCATTCGTGGGCTTCACGGCCCAGGAGGTGACGGATGTCGTGGTCACGGAGGGCGAGACCACGGTCGTGGATTTCGTGCTCCAGCCCGGCATCGCCCTCGATGAAATCGTCGTGGTCGGGTACGGCGAGCTGCGCCGTCGAGACGTCACAGGATCGGTGGCGAGTGTCAGCGGCGAGCGCATCGCAGAGGTGCCCACGCCGTCGGTCGAGCAGGCCATGCAGGGCCGGATCCCGGGCGTTCAGGTCACCCCGTCCTCCGGCGAGCCGGGCCAGGGGGCCGTCGTCCGCATCCGGGGAATCGGGACGCTCAACGACGCCTCGCCCCTCTACGTGGTCGACGGCATGCTCGTCGATGACATCCAGTTTCTGAACCCGAACGATATCGAGTCCATCGAGGTGCTGAAGGATGCCTCGGCGACGGCCATCTACGGATCGCGCGGCGCCAACGGCGTCATCATCGTCACCACGCGCGAAGGCGTCGCAGACCAGCCGACGCGGATCTCTTTCAATGCGTTCGTCGGGTCCCAGTCGGTGATGAACCCGATCGAGATGGCCAACGCACGCGAATACGCGATCCTCGCCAATGAACTGGCCCAGAATGAGGGCTTTGATCTGCCGTTCGATGATCCGGATCAGCTGGGCGAGGGCACGGACTGGCAGGATGAGGTCTTCGAACCGGCGCTCATCCAGAGCTACCAGCTCTCGGCTTCGGGAGGTACGCAGCGGATGACGTATTACCTCAGCGGGAATTACGTCGATCAGGCCGGCATCATCCCGAAATCGGATTTCCGGCGCGCGATCCTCCGGCTGAACAACACGTACGACCTGACCGGTTGGCTGCAGTTCGGGCACAATCTGAACTTTGCCTACACCGAGGGCCGGCAAGCGCCGAATGTGTACCGGGCGCTTTACGTGGCCGACCCCACCATCCCGCCGCGCGACGCGGAGGGCAATTTCTCGGATGCGAGTGTTCGATCGAGCGGAGGCAATCCGGCGGCGACCGTGTTTTACACGCGGAACAGGGAGAACGGCTACCGCCTCATCGGCAACGCCTACGCCGAGGCCGATTTCCTCTCCAACTTTACGTTCCGGTCCAGCTTCGGGATCGACTACGATCGAAGCAGCTTCCGGCGCTTCCTGCCCGTGTACTTCGTTTCCCCCGTGCAGCAGAACGAAGTGAGCAATCTGCGGCTCGAACGGACGGAGGAGACGTCCTGGCTCTGGGAGAACACGCTCAGCTATGACTACCTCTCGCGGGACGGCGTGCACAACATCAACGCGGTGGCAGGTATCACGGCGCAGGCGTTCTACTCGGAGCTGCTGGGCGGAGAGCGATCCAACCTAGTCGGTGAGGGCAGGAACCTGTGGTACTTCGATGCGGGCGATGCCGAGGGGCAGAGCAACTTCAACACGGCCTTCGATTGGCGGATGCTCTCCTATCTCGCGCGCGTAAACTACAGCCTTCTGGATCGCTACCTGCTGACAGCCTCTTTCCGCATCGATGGATCGTCGAGGTTCGGCCGGGAGAATCGGTTCGGATACTTCCCTTCGCTCGCTGTGGGTTGGAACGTCGCGGAAGAGTCGTTCCTTCGCGACAACCCCGTGATCTCCCTCGCGAAGCTCCGATTGAGCTGGGGGAAGATCGGCAATGACAAGATCGGGGCGTACCCCGGCATTCCGATCGTCACGGGCAACTTGAACGCCGTGTTCGGCGAGGAGCAGACGCTGCAATTCGGCGCGCTGCCCATCGAGCTGGCCAATCCGGAGGTGCGTTGGGAAGAAACGCGCCAGACGAACGTGGGGCTCGACCTGTCGCTCTACGATGATGCCCTCACGGCGACGTTCGAATACTATCGCCGCACCACGGACGGCATCCTCGTGCGCGTGCCCATCCCCGACTATGTCGGAGCGAGCCAGGAGCCGTTCGTGAACGCTGCCGAGGTGCTCAACTCCGGCGTCGAGGCCAGTGTTCGATGGAATCACACGATCGGCGGGCTGGACTTCGAACTGGGGCTGAACGGCTCGACGATCAACAACGAGGTGAAGGCGCTCGGCGGCGGCCGCGAGGAGATTCTCGGCGGAGGACTGGGCAACGAGATCACCGTCACGACGCGCACGGTCCCCGGCCTCCCGATCGGGTACTTCTGGGGATACGAAACGGCCGGCGTGTATCAGAACGCAGAACAGACGGAGGGCGCGCCACCGGTCGGAGGACGCGCACCCGAGCCGGGCGACCTGATCTATGTCGACCAGAACGGGGACGGTGTCATCGACCGCGAAGACCGAGTCCTTCTCGGCTCCGGCATCCCCGACCTGGTCTACGGATTCGATATCGGGCTCAATTACGGCGGGTTCGATCTCACGCTCAGCTTCGCGGGTCAGGCCGGGAATGAGGTCTTCAACGGCAAGCAGGCGGTCCGCTTCGGCATCGAGAATTTCGAAGCCATCTATCTGGACCGCTGGCATGGCGAGGGTACCAGCAACACGGAGCCACGCGTCACCACGGCCGGGTACAACTACCAGGCCTCCGATCGCTTCATCCAGGACGGTTCGTTCCTGAAGCTTCACACGGCGACGCTGGGCTACCGTCTGCCTCGGTCCGTGCTCAATCGGATGCAGATTCAGGATGCCCGCATCTTCGTGAGCGGATCGAATCTGTTCACGATAACCGACTATACCGGATATACCCCGGAGATCACCGAGTCGGACGTACTGCGCAATGGAATCGACCTCGGGGTCTACCCGATCTCTCGAACCATCACAGCTGGCGTGAACGTCACGCTGTAGGAGACCGACTCCTCCATCTGGAGGACGCGTGTCCATTGGGATGGCTGTACAATTTTGATCCATAGAAGTCATGAAGGGCCTAACGAAAACCTCGCGCCGTTTGGGCGCCGCAGCGGCGGCCGTCCTGCTGGCGATGATCGCCTCAAGTCTGTGGGCCGGATGCGACTCCTTCGTGGAGACCAGCCCACTTGGCCAGTTGACCACGGAAGATTTCTTCGTGACGCCCGAGCAGGCCGTGCAGGCCACGAACGCGACCTACAACATGCTCCGGCAATGGCCGGTGCACGTGTTTGCCTGGATAGGCATGACGGATATCGTTTCGGATGATGCCACGAAAGGCAGCACGCCGTCGGACGCCGCGTTCCTCCTTGAATTCGACAACCTGAACTGGACGCCATCGAACATCGCCTTCGCGGATACCTGGACGGGATATTACCAGGGCATCTTTCGGGCGAATATGTCGATTCAAGGTATCCAGGAGATGACCGACATCGACGAGTCGCTCAAGAACCGGTTGCTTGCGGAAAACCGATTCCTTCGGGCGTACTTCTATTACTTCCTCGTGCGCGCCTACGGTGGCGTGCCTCTCATTTTGAGGCCGCTTCAGCCTGACGAGTACTACGACCAGCCGCGCGCCTCGCGCGACAGTGTGTACGCGCAGATCGAAGAGGACCTGCGATTTGCGGCGGAACACCTGCCGCCGCAGTCGCAAATCGGTCCCTCCGATCTCGGACGGGCTACCCGGGGCGCGGCACAGGCCCTGCTGGCCGAGGCGCACCTTTTCCAGGAGGAGTTTCAGCAGGCCTGCGAGCTCGGCAGGGAGGTGATCAATTCAGGCGATTACTCCCTGTATCCGAGCTACAGCGGAATCTTTACGCCGGCCGGCGAGAACTCCTCGGAGTCGGTCTTCGAAATCCAGACCGTGGCCCTGCAGGAGGGCGGCGGCGGTTCGCAGTACTCCGAGGTTCAAGGCGTCCGCGGTGTGCCGAACCTGGGTTGGGGCTTCAACCAGCCCAGCGACGACCTCGAAGCGGCGTACGAGCCCGGCGATCCTCGCCAGCAGGCGACGATCCTCTTCCCCTGGGAGCGGCTCCCGTTTGGTGATCCGGACGGCCAGGTGGTGGAGATCAATCCGCAGACGACGAACGACCGCTACAATCAAAAGGCGTACACTCCGCCGAACAATCCGGGCGGCCAGGGCAACAGCGGAACGAACATCCGCCGCATCCGCTATTCGCACGTCTTACTGAATGCCGCGGAGGCGTGCGCCCGATCGGGCGATGAGGCGTCTGCGCTGCTCTGGCTGAACGACGTGCGCGCACGCGCGCGGGAGCACGACGTCACGCTCGGGTTTACACCTGAGCTCCTCGATGAGGACATTGCGTTCGACGTCCTCGGACTTCCGGGCGATGCCACCCGCGTCTTCGTTCGATACGTCCATCCGGAGAGCTGGGCGGCCGGACAGCTGCGGAGCTTTGCATCCTCCCGAGTCGAATACGATGGCGGGCTCGTGCCGGTCTGCATCGAGCAGATGGACCTCATCCAGTCCGTGAACGGAACGCCGATCACGACGCTGGACGATTACTTCAACGCGGTCTCCTCGCTCAGCCCGGGTCAACAGGCCGATGTGGAGCTGCTGCGCGTTTCGCAACAGCCCTGCGGCACTGCGGGGAGCGCGGACGTGCAAGAGGTGTCGGTGACGATCGAGGCGCGCCAGTTGTTGCCGCCGATCACGGCGAGCGGGCAGGCGTTGCTCGAGGCGATCTGGCATGAGCGGCGCGTCGAGCTGGCGCTCGAGCAGCACCGCTGGTTCGATCTGATCCGCCAGGGCCGTGCGGCCGAGGTCATGGCCGGCGTCGGCAAAGTCTTCCAGGTGGGGACACACGAGCTGTACCCCATCCCACAGGGCGAGGTCGACGTGGCCGGCCTGCAGCAGAATCCCGGCTACTGAGTGTACTGAGTGAGGCGGCTCGCCCGGCAGGAGTCCTGAGACCGGCCCGCGCGCGTTGGTGCTCCCGGGATATATCCCGCGTCAAAATCGCCGGCGCCAAGAATCCTTTCGATCGGGTCATCGTCATCCATCATCCTTCCGGAGCCCCGTGATGTGATCCTCTAGATCCACAAGTGAGCCCAGTGCGGATGCAGCCGCGTGACGAGATGGGCGAGCTGGCCGAGCGCCTGTCTCGCGTGCTGCCCGCGACTCGTCTTCGGGGGCGGCCGGATGCGGCCCTGCTCGAGGCTGCAGACGGCTGGGCGGACGCCGTCTGGCGGGCGGCCATGGAGGCCGGGGCGGTGGTGCCGGATAGGGTCGAGGAGGCGGGGGACTTCGCGCACCGGGCCGTCTTCATCTGCGGCGTACATCGCAGCGGCACGACACTGATGCGCGATCTACTGGATGGGCACCCGGAGATGTGCGTGTTGCCCTCCGAGGGCGGGTACTTCACCGGCCTGCGCGCGCGAATCCGGCACCTGCCCGAGGCCGTTCGGGCCGAGACCCTCGGCAAGGAGTGGCTTCGGCGCCTCGCCAATCCTACCAATCAGCCGCCGTACTGGCTGCTCGGACCTTCCGGCGGGGAGAACGACCCGTATGTCCGGTTTGCGAGATCCCTCCTGGGATGGTGGCCGGTGCTCGATCAGATCTTCGGCTCGCCCAGCAGCCTGCGGCCGCATCTGGCCATCGTGCTGGCCTACGCATCCGTCACGGGCCGCGCTCTTTGGTGGATCGACAAGACCCCGACCAATGAGTTTCACGTCCGGCGCCTTCGGAAGGAATTGCCATCCACGAGGGTGATCCACATGGTGAGGGATCCGCTTACCGTCTACGCCTCGCGCAAGCGGCTCGAGGAGCAGGTATTCGGCTCGATGCAATCTCCCCGGCGCGTGCTGGCACAGATCCGCCGCTCGCTCCGGATAGCTTGCTTGTCAGAGGGACCAGGCCACCTTGTGATTCGCTTCGAGGACCTTATCGAGCGCCCAGACGAGATGATGGGACGCGTCGCCGCCTTTCTCGACATTGAAAAGCATCCTTCCCTGCTCCATCCCACCGTGGCCGGTATGCCCGCATTCCCGAATAGTGCATTCGAGCAGGGCCAACTGGCCGGGCGAATCGTCGTGCACCACGGTGAGCGCCTTGAAGGTCTTACTCGTGCGGAAATGCGACGCATCATCGCTCGCACACGTCCATTCGCTGAGCGGCTTGGATATGCGTGAAGGCACCATTCGGGTTGCGTTCAACGGAATGCATTTTATCGATCCATTTTAATGCACTCGTGTGCGCGTCGATACAAGAAGAATGTACATTTTGATATACGTAAGGCCTCATCCGATCCCGATCATCCGTCCCGTCACTCACCATGGAACAACAACTTGCCGCCGAGCTGGCCCAGGCACGTAGAGAGATCGAGTTTCTTCAGCGGCGCCTCGATGCCATCGAGGGTATGCCTGTGGACGCCGACGTCCCGCAGACCATGCTTCTCGACCACAGCTTCTTGAAACGTGCGTTTGCAGTCTGGGGCCACAACTTCGTCGCCTCCCTGGTCATCGCCGCTGCGATCTATCTTCCGATTCTCCTCCTCATCGCTCTCGTGGCGGGCTTCGGCCGGTGAGTGAGCTTCGGGGGCGGGACGCGGTCTTCAGAGCCGGACGACGAGCCGTACGCCCGCCGGTGCCATTCCCTCCCGAGGCATAGTTGGAAGCGTGGCAACCTGGACATCCAACCTCGCCCAGCGGTCGGTCGTGGTCACGAATCCTACGATGCCCCCCACCAGCAGGCCGAGCAGACCGCCGGCCAAAGAGCCCATAAGGAATACCTGGGGTGTGGTGTAGTCGATGCAGAACCATCCGTCCTGCTGCTTCTCGCAGTAGTTGGGATCGTTCGTTGTGGCAGCAATAACCCCGAACGTGAGTGCACCAATTCCGGCTCCGGTGACGGCGCCGCGCAGCGTCATGCGTCGCCTACCCGCGCTGATGTCGACTTGCCGTATATGGGTACGCAGCACTGAGCGCATGACATCGTCGTTAGCAAGCGTCACGCTGTCGGGGGAGACCCCAATGAGGACTCCTTTGACCTTGGTTACGTGGGCGCCCGGCGGTCCGATGGTGAGGCGGACGCGCGCCCCGGTGAGATTCTCCAGTTGGGCGTCGGCCGGTCCGGCAGTCAGCAGGGATAAAAGGACGACGGCCAAGCTTCTTCCGAGGATTTGCGATTTGGAGGAAGGCGTGGGTGCTGGGACGAATAGCTCGTTAGTAGCCATGGCTTCATCTCCATCGATGCGAAGGAGGCTGCTCTAGTACGATCGATGCGCCGTCAATTTAGATGCCGCCCCCACCGCACGCACCTACCCGAATGGGTGGTCTGCGATTGTCGGGTTCGTCGCGACGGCGAGCACGCTCCTGAACCTCTTCGTTGGATAGAGGGCGTCGCACGTGAGCCGCTTGCGTAATTCGAGGTGATGTTTGCAGGAGATTCTGTGTCTATGTGTATGAGGCATCCAGAACTCGCGACATTCCCGAAGCGTAACCGTTATGAATCCCGACACCATTCGAGACTATCTCGTACGCGCAGAGATGAACGACGCGCAGGCAGAGGCGCTCTCCCGGATATTCTCCGA
>CBFGRV010000061.1:0-17808 GCA_965651265.1 uncultured Rhodothermales bacterium | reverse complement strand
GGAGATGGGAGATGGGAGGTCGGATGTAGAAGTCAGGAGGCGGACCGCAAGGCTTGGCGACGACGCGTGGTCCAGTGATCCTAACCAGTAACAAGTAACCAGTAACCAACAGCCAGTTCATGTTTCGCGATCGCGTAGTCGACGGTCTACCCCTCACCCGAGAAAACTTTCAGAAACCGCCGCCCGAGATGGGTATCGTGCCGTTCTGGTTCTGGAACGGCGACCTCGAACCGGATGAGCTGGAGTGGCAGCTCCGCGAGTACCATGACCGCGACGTCCGAAGCCTCTTCATTCACGGGCGGATGGGCCTGAAGGTGCCCTACCTCTCGGACGACTGGTTCGATCGCGTAAAATTCGTCGTCGAAAAGGCCCGCGAGATCGGCATCGATGCGTGGATCTACGACGAAATGGATTGGCCCAGCGGGACGGCCCAGAAGCAAGTCATCGAAGCCGATCCCAATCTGGGTCAGCGGTACCTCGAGCTGGTGCCGCTGCGGCTGGAGGGCCCCATCTTCACCTTTCTCGAAGCGCACGACGAGCGGTACGTGCCTACGGGCAACTCGAATCCGATCGCCGCTTTCGGCGTGCGGGCCTCTGAGTACGACTCGGTAGTCACCGAAACCATCGACCTGTCGAAAAACCTCGCCTGGGAGAAGACGATAGCATGGGAGGCGCCCCACGGCGACTGGGTGTTGATGTACTTCCTCGAGAAGGAGGCTCCCTTTTACATCGACACGCTCGATCCGGCGTCGACCGAGAAGTTCATCGAGCTCACCCACGAGCGCTACAAGAAGGCCGTCGGCCACGAGTTCGGCGCCACCGTGCCCGGCTTTTTCACGGACGAGCCCGCCATGTATTACTACCAGGTGGGTATGTTCAACTACGTCGTGCCGTGGTCCAAGCAGATGTTCAAGATCTTCCGCGAGCGACGCGGCTACGATCTCAAACCCTATCTGCCGGCGCTATATGTGAACATCGGCGAGAAGACGGCGCAGATCCGATACGACTTCTGGCGAACGCTCAGCGAGCAGTACACCGAAACGTACTACAAGCGGCTACGCGACTGGTGCGAAGAGAACGGCCTCATCTTCACAGGCCACGTCTTGTTCGAGGAGCACCTCCGGCTCGCTGCGCGCTGCGAAGGCAACATCTTCAAGCATCTCGAGCAGATGCACCTGATCGGCGTCGATCATCTCTATCCGAAAATCGGCTCGCGTGAGGAGCCGGACCAGCACGTCGCCCTCAAGCTGGCCAGCTCTGCCGCCCACCACTTCGGATCGACTCGCCTTTTGTGCGAATCGATGGGCGGGACCTACTGGAACTGCACGCTCGAACGCATGAAGTGGATCAACAACTGGGAGTACGTCCTGGGTGTGAATCTCTTCAACAATCACGGATACCACTACACGATCGAGGGCGAGCGCAAGCGAGACTGGCCGCCGTCACAGTTCTATCATCACACCTGGTGGAAGTACTACGATCGATTCACGGAATACAATGCTCGATTGTCGCACCTGCTCTCCGGCGGCCGGCACGTCGCCAAGGTGGCCATGCTGTATCCGATCAACAGCGTCTGGATCAATTACGTCCCGCACGAGCAGAATCGCATCGGGGAGGTCATCGAGGAGGATTTCCGGTATCTGACGGACATCCTCCTGCGGCTGCACTACGACTATGATTATGTGGATGAGGACGTGCTCGCCGGCGCCGAGATCGTGAACGGCAAGCTCCGGATTGCAGATGAGGAATTCGAGGTGCTCATCCTGCCGCCGATGACGCACATGAAGGCGGCATCGTACCGGAAGATTCGGGAATTTCTGGATGCGGGTGGCCACGTCATCGCGGATGCGTTCGTGCCAATCGGGTTGCTCGAGGAGGACGGCGAGGCCACGAACGGCTCGGTGACGAGGCTCGATCGGTTCTTCGGCCTCGACGGCCATGCCATCCTGGAGAAGTTCACCTCTCACGCGGACGAGCCTTTCGCCCTCCAGCACCTGAGCGACCAGGGCCATTTCTATTTCCTGCGCGGCGAAGGACTCTACAGTCGCAGAACGAAGGCCGAGAAGCTCTATCGTAGCGGACCGGAGAACAGGCGGCTGCAGGAGTTGATCGTTCGCGAACGGGGTCTCGACTCAGGGCTCGGGCCGGAGGAATTCATCGCGCAGGAGGCCGCGCTCGAGGCCCGCCGCGAGGAGGTGCTCCGGACGCTGCTCCGGACGTGCGCCGTGCCCGATGTCACCATCAGCGACGAGGATGTGTTCTACCTTCACCGGGTCAAGGACGGGTTCGACATCTACTTCCTGACCAACACCTCGCAGCAGCACAAAGGCCGCGTCGAAATCACGTTCGAGCAAGTTGGGAAGCCCGAGCTCTGGAACCCGAATACGGGCGAGATCAAGCCCATCCTCGTGTACAACGTCCACGAAGGCCGGCTCAGGATAGAACTCGATTTTCCGCCGTCGGAGGCGCACGTCGTCGTCATTGGCGGAGATCTGGAGCGGCCGTTCATCGCATCCTCCAATCTGGATGTCGTCGAGTTCGACGGCAAGCGCGTGGTGGGCTACTCGCGCCAGATGGTCGATGAGGTCTTCGCTCGAGTCGTCTCCGAGAACGGCGGCCAGACGATCACGCGCTCGGGCCGGAAACCCCTGCCGGAGATCGCCTTCGGCGATCGCGCCGAATGGAGGGCGGAGGGGCCGAACGCCCTGACCATCGGTCGCTACCGGATGACGATGGACGACCGCGACGAATTCGCAGACCCTGGATTCGACGATTCGGACTGGCTGGATGTCGAGATGGGTCCATGGGAGCCCCAGCTTCCGCACGAACGCGACGAGCGCACATATCCGGTTGTGCTCTGGTATCGCGCCACCTTCGAGGTTCGCGACATCCCGAACAATCCGCGCCTGATGATCGATGGCTTTTCCGGCACCGAATACCGGCTCTTCGTGAATGGCGACGAGATCACGGACCCGGGCCGCCGCAGCTATCTGGATGCGGAGATCAGGGAGGTCGACGTGCGGCTCCGCGAGGGGACGAACGTGGTGGCGGTGCGGCTAATGGCGAACCGGCAGACCGATGGTATGCTGGATCTGCTCAAGATCATCGGCGACTTCGCGGTGGAAGATGGCGCGATCGTGACGGCTCCGTCCGAGATGCCGGTCGGAGACTGGACGAAGCACGGATATCCGTTCTATTCGGGGACGGGCATGTACCGGATGGATGTCGACGTGCCCGCCGAGTACGTCGGAACGGGCCGGCTCTGGCTCGAGGCCGATTGCGGCGAGGATGTGCTCGAGATCTCCGTCAACGGTAGCGAAGGCCTCATCGCTCCGTGGCACCCGTATCGGCTCGACGTCACCCCGCACGTGCATGAAGGTCGCAATACGTTCGAGTTGAGAGTCACCAACACCCTGATCAACATCCTGGAAGGAGAGAGGCAACGGTCGGGGCTGTTTTCGCCGCCGCGATTGGTACATGAGCACAGGTATGAATTTTCGGACATCGGAGTTCGAAACTCGGAAGTCGCAGCGCGATGAACGGCCTCTAGCCACTGACATCTGATCTCCGCCCACGCAACCATGCGCATTCTTCACATCGACATCGACTCGTTGAGGCCGGATCACCTCGGCTGCTACGGCTATCATCGAGCGACGAGTCCGAATATCGATGCGGTGGCCGCGCAGGGTGTGCGGTTCGAGAACGTGTATGTAAGCGATGCACCCTGTCTTCCTTCGCGAACGGCTATGTGGTGCGGTCGGAGCGGATTTCGGAGCGGTGTGGTCAATCATGGCGGCACGGCCGCCGAGCCTTTCAGCGAAGGCCCACAGCGGTCTTGGACCGACGTCTTCCATGATACGGGTTGGATGATGTGCCTGCGAAAAGCGGGCTTGCGCACGGCGACAGTGAGCTCATTCGCCGAACGCCACGCCGCCTGGCACTGGTACGCGGGCTTCAACGACGTGATGAACACCGGCCGCAAGGGGATGGACGTGGCCGACGAGGTTGCCGACCAAGCCATCGAGTGGATCCGGAGGTTCGGATCGTCGGAGCGCTGGTTCCTACACGTCAATTTTTGGGATCCGCACATCCCTTACCGCACACCGGAGAACTATGGACATCCCTTCGCAGGCGAGCCGCTACCAGATTGGATGACCGAAGATGTCTGGCGTCGGGGATGGGAGGGTTTCGGTCCCCATAGCCCACAAGAGCCGCACGGCTACGGAGACGAGACATTCTTTCTTGGATACCCTCGATTTCCGACTTCCATCGATTCCATGGACGCCGTGCGGGCCTGGTTCGACGGCTATGACACCGGCATCAGGTATACGGATGAGCACATAGGCCACCTTCTGAATGCACTCGATGACGAGGGAGTCCTGGAGGAGACGGTAATCACCATCACGGCGGATCACGGCGAGAACCAGGGCGAGCTGAACGTTTGGGGAGATCACCAGACAGCCGATGCGATCACGTGTCGTGTGCCGCTCATCGTGCGTTGGCCGGGAATCTCAACCTCGCCGCGCGTCGACCCTGGCCTCTATTATCAATTCGATTGGGCAGCGACCACCATCGACCTTCTCGGGGAGGCGATTCCGAAAAACTGGGACGGCCGTTCCTTCGCCGACGCCTTTCGCGAGGGCCGCAGCGAGGGACGAGATTACGTGGTCTTCGGACAGTGCGCCCATGCGGCGCAACGAGGAGTGCGGTTTGATGCAGACGATACCTCCTACCTCCTCCTGGTGACCTACCACGACGGCTACAAGATGGTCGAGCCCGTCATGCTATTCGACATCGAGAATGATCCCCATGAGCAAAACGATCTGGCGAATGAGCATCCTGAGCTGGTTGCGCACGGCTCGGCGCTCCTGGAAACCTGGCGTCGTGAGATGATGCTGGCAAGCGATACAAATGTAGACCCCCTCATGACCGTGTTACGCGAGGGGCCGCTCCATGCCAGCGGGGATCTGCAAAGGTACACGGCACGCTTGCGAGCGACCGGGCGCGCTCATCACGCGGAGCGCCTCGAGGCGAGACATCCAGAAGAAATGCACTCGGCATGAGCAGCGATTCCTTCGGCCGGAACGAGACGATTTCACCCGTCGTCGTCGTGGGTAGTGCCAACATGGACATGGTGGTGTCATGCCGGCGCTTCCCGGAGCCCGGCGAGACGGTCATGGGGACGGATTTTGGGATGTACCCGGGAGGAAAGGGAGCGAATCAGGCGGCGGCCTGCGGGCGACTCGGGGGCCGCGTTCGGTTGATCGCTCGGATGGGGAGAGACGTTTTCCGGGACCGCCTGTCGGAGAGCCTGGGCGAGAAGGGCATCGACCTGTCGCACGTCATTCTCGACGATGCGGAGCCCACGGGCGTGGCGCTGATCACGGTCGACTCTACGGGTGAGAACGAGATCATCGTGGTCGGCGGTAGTAACATGCGACTCTCCCCCCGGGATGTTCGCACGCATCGGGCGGCCTTCGAGCAGGCCGGCGTCGTGGCCCTGCAACTGGAAATCCCGCTGGAGACGGTCATCGAAGCGGCGCGTCAGGGCAAACAGGCCGGCGCGCAGGTCATCCTGAATCCTGCCCCCGCACGGGAGCTGCCGGATGAGCTGCTGGAGCTGGTCGACGTGTTGACGCCCAACGAATCCGAAGCCGAGCTACTCTCGGGCGTTTCCGTCACGGACACCGCGTCGGCGGAGGCCGCCGCGCGAGCCCTGATGGAGCGCGGCGTGCGATGCGTCATCATCACGCTGGGCGCGCAGGGGGCGCTCCTGGTCACAGAGTCGCAGTCTCGATCCTTCGAGGCGCTCCAGGTGCAGGCGATCGACGCCACGGCCGCGGGCGATGCCTTCACAGGCGCCCTGGCCTACGGCCTGTCGCGCGGAGAGACCGTGGAGGACGCCATCGAGCGGGCCATCGCCGTGTCGGCCTTTGCCGTCACGAGGATGGGGGCTCAGACATCCATGCCCTCCCCCGAGGAGCTCGACGCCTTCATCACAGACATTAAGGCGCTAAATCAAAGCGCCTGAAGCACCACCTCATCGCAATCCGCCGACTCCATCCCCGCATCCGAAATGAAGAAGAACGGCATCCTGAACGCATCGCTTGCACGAATCGTGGCCGGAATGGGACATACCGATCGCCTCGTGATCTGCGACAGCGGATTGCCGATACCGAATGGGAAGGAGATCGTTGACCTGGCCCTCACCACGAACATCCCGCGATTCATCGATACGCTTCGGGTCGTGCTCGAGGAGCTCGAGGTCGAGCACGCCCTCATCGCGGAGGAGATGGCCAGCCTGGGAGGGGATCTGATCGATGAAGTTCGCCGAATGCTACCCAACGTCCCCATCCAGGCGGTCCCTCACGAAGAATTCAAGCGTCGAACCTGCGAGAACGGCAATACGTGGTTCGTGCGCACCGGCGAGGCGACGCCCTACGCGAATATCATTCTGTTTTCCGGGGTGACGTTTTGATGCATGCTCCATGGGGCCGATGTGTACGGCTTACCGCTTTCCTCGCCATTCTCGCCTGTGGGGCGTCGGCGCAGTCCATCGAGCTCGATTTTTACGATGCAGAGGCCTGGCTTCCGGAGCAGAACATCACCGGATCCGTGGAGGGTGAGATCGACGCCGGCGTCGTCCATGTGAACGATGACGAGTACCCGTTCGAGGTCGCGGAGGGCCGGTTTATTGTGGATGTCGTGCTCCGAACGGGCGAGAACATCGTTGTGGCGTGCTCGCAGGGTGCCTGCTCGGATACGGCGCGGTGGGTTATCGGATACGACCTCGTTCCGGAGATCTATGCCGGGGCGGAAGTGAGCGGCCGCACCGTGACACTGAGTGTGGATGTTCTGGAGGCGCCGTACGGGCCGCCCGAATCGTACCAGTGGAGCGCCGACCCGGACAATCCTGCCCCCCTCACCGTGACGGGCTCGGGGGAAACGGCCCAGACGACCATTCCGGACGACGCTCCGTTCGGAGAGTATTTTTTCGACGTCGTCGTCGCAGACAGCGCCGGCAAGGAAGGCCGTGCGCGGACGTTCGTCACCGTTTCCAGCGAGGGCATCGTGCCTTTCGACATCGAAGAGGATCATGCCGAATGGATCGAGCGCGCCATCGTCTATGAGGTCACCCCCTACATCTTCGAACCCAACGGTCGCTGGCGCGATGTGACGGAGCGTCTCGATGAAATCGCGCGGCTCGGCGTCAACACGCTGTGGATCCAGCCTGTGTTCGAGGCGCAGCGCGAGGGGCCGGGGACGTCGGGCCAGGGCTACGGCATCACGAACTACTTCCGCCTGCGCGATGACCTCGGCAGCGAGGAAGACCTGCGCGAGCTGGTGCGCTCCGCGAAGGAAGACTTCGGGATGCGGGTATTGTTCGACTTCGTGCCGAGTCACACCTCCATCCAGCATCGATACGCACAGGATGTGCTCGCCCATCGGGAAGCGTCGCGCTACTACGACTTCTACATGACGGAGCCTGACGACGCGCCGTACTCACAGCACTATTCCCAATCGGACACGGCCGCATACTACCCGTTCTTTAATTACTTCTGGGAAAGACTGGTCATCATCGACTGGAACAACCCGGAGGTGTACCGCTGGATGCGAGAGGCGGGCCAGAAGTGGATCGAGGAGTACGACATCGACGGGTACCGCATCGATGCGGTCTGGAGCGTCAATGCCCGCGCGCCCGAAGCCATGCAGAACTGGCGGTTCGATCTGAAGCGGATCAAGCCTGAAATCTTCCTGCTCGGCGAGAGTCCGGCCGCACGCGACCTCAACTTCGAGGGCCGCTTCGACGCGGCCTACGATTGGTACGATGAATACGATTGGGTCTCCCATTGGACATGGCAGACGTCGTATTCGGAGCAGACGAGTCACACCGTCTTCAACTCGTCCAACGCGACGAATCGAGCGTCGCTGCTTCGAAGGGCGCTGACGAACGAAGGCAAGGGCCATCACCCGAATGCCCTGGTATTCCGGTTCATGGAGAACAACGACACCCGACGGTTCATCGCCGATCACACGGTCGAGCAGACGAAGATGGCGGCCACACTCCTGTTTTCGCTGCCCGGCATCCCGATGATCTACAACGGCCAGGAGATCGGCTCGACGAAGCATCCCTACAGCACCAACTTCATCTTCGCCAGAGGACGATCGATCCGATCGCTCGATCCACTTGGCCTCGTGCCACATTACGAATATCTGACCTGGCTGCGCAGCTCCGTTCCGGCGCTCCATAGCCGGACCTTCGAGGAAGTGCCTGTCACTCCTGAGGAGGCGCAGCGCCGGGTCTTCGCCTTTCGGCGATGGAGCGATGGCCTCCACGTGATCGCTGCGGTCAACACGATCGAAGAGCCCGTCGAGGCCGAGCTCCATCTGCCCGCGGCCGAGATGCAGCTGGACGCTGACGCGACCTACTACCTGACCGATCTGATGACCGGCGCCGTCGAAATGCGAGAAGGGGCCGAACTCGGCACGGTGATCCGCGAGATCCCGGGCTACACCACGCTTCTCCTTGCCATTTCGGATGATGCGCTGCAACTGCCGGTCGCGACGGAGCCGCCCGCCGAGGTGCCTGCCCTGGCCACCCTGGCGCGGAATTATCCGAATCCGTTCGATGAGTTTACCACCATCTCCTTTTCGATCCCCGAGGCGGCGCCCGTGTCGCTTGCCGTATTCGATGTGCTGGGTCGTCGCGTCGCGACGCTCATCGATCGCACCATGTCGGCAGGTGATCACGACGTCCGCTTCGAGCCCGGCGGCCTGGCAAGCGGGGTCTATTTCTATCGGCTCGAGGTCGGCGAGCAGACGCTGACCGGCCGCATGCTGCTGAACCGATAGTACCTCATGTGGTCATTTGATACGAACCTACGATGATCCCCAACGATGCATCCGAGCCGACGATGCATCCCGCAAGTCAATTCAATTCAATCCGATATGCGTGCGCAACCCATCACACCTGAGAATTTCGGTCCGTTCGGACGAGTGGCCAGCCCGCCATCCGGCCCGCCGCTGGCCTCGGACGAAACGTTCAAGTTCTGGTCGGATGTCGCTCAGTACGACACCGACGGCGAGAGCGAGATCGGCTTCTGCACGGTTTACCCGCGCGATGGTCGAGTCGATTGGATGGAGCGGCACGACCGCACGCAGGAGCTGCTGGTGCCCATCGACGGACCTTTCGTGCTGCCGGTGATGGATGAGGACGGTGGCGTACACGCCTTCCGCGCCGAGCCCGGGACGGCCGTGGTCATCGGGCGCGGCGTCTGGCACAGCGCCTGCCATCCCGTGGATTCTGACGCGGCCACCTACTTCGTGATCTTTCGCCGCGGCACGCCGCGTGAAGACGTCGTCAAGCAGGAGATCGAACCTTTCCGCGTCGATATCTAATCGCGATTCTAATTACACGCTATGCAACTTGGATTTCTGACAGCATGCCTCCCGCAGGTGCCGTTCGAAGACGTGGTTCGATGGGCGGCGGCGGAGGGCTTCGATGCCATCGAGCTGGCGGCGTGGCCACGGAAGACGCGGCGGAAGCACGTTGCCGGTCAGCTCGATGTGGCGAACCTCACGGCCGACGATGCGGCACGCGCCCGCGAGGTGCTGGCGGAGAATGGCATCCGGATCTCCGCGATGGCCTACTACGAGAACAATCTGCATCCAGACGCGAAGCGGCGGGGCGGCTACCACGCACACCTTCGCAAGGTGATCGACGCGGCGGCCCTGCTGGAGGTGCCGCTGGTGGGTACGTTCGTGGGCGCGCGGCCCGTGAAGCCGGCGCAGGTCATGAAGGAGGCCGGGCGGCTGTTCCGTGAACTGGTGTCGTACGCGGAGGGTCGCGGCGTGAAGCTGATGATCGAGAACTGTCCCATGGAGAACTGGGTGAAGTTCGGGTTGCCCGGCAATTACGCGTACTCGCCGGAGCTGTGGGATGCGCTTTTCAATGAGGTGCCGTCGGAACACTTCGGCCTCAACTTCGATCCGTCGCATCTGCTATGGCTCGGCATCGATTACCTGCGAGCCGCGCGGAACTACGCCGGTCGCATCTTCCACGCGCACGCGAAGGATGCCGAGATCCTGTTGGAGGGCCAGTATCGCCACGGCGTGCTGGGCGAGCAGCTCGGCGACAATCCGTGGCATTCGGGGTGGTGGCGGTACCGGATGCCGGGCAGCGGACAGATCAACTGGTCGGCCTTCGTCGCCACGCTTCGCGAGATCGGCTACGACGGGGCGCTCTCCATCGAACACGAGGATCCCGAATACGAGGGCACCGAGGAGAGGGTGAAGGAGGGGCTTCGGATCGGCCGGCGCCACCTCGCGCGGCTTGTGCAATAGAAGCGCCGCCCTTCCGGCGAGGTTATATCTTCAGGCGTCCCGTGTCTATTTATATAGAACCGGCAGACACAGGGAACGTAGCATGAAAAGAGACCTCCTCCGGCAGCACTTCGAAAAATCCGAATTCACGGCCATGCAGTCCGACGCGCTCGCACTTCTATTCGAGCAATACCGGGAGGAGATGGCCACGAAGCAGGATGTGGCGTTGCTTCGGGCCGAGATGAGTGGCCTGCGCGCGGAGCTAAGAGGGGAGATGGCGACCGTGCGCGCAGAGTTGAAGGGCGAGATGTCATCGCTGAAGGCGGATCTGACGTGGCGATTTCTCGCACTGACCGCCTTCTTCGCAACGGTGATGACGCTCGTCGGTGTGTTCCTTTAAATAAAGAAGGCCGGCCTCGATGGATTCGAAGCCGACCTTCCTGATCGATGAAGAGGGCTGTGCGGATTCCAGCGCGTAACTCCGGGACATCCGAACCGAGCCTCAGGTCTGGTCAGACCGCAGCCGCCTCTTTGTTCACGCGATCCTTCGCGATCTTGTTGAGCTTCGTGTCGGCAGCTTTCTCCTCTTCGAGCGTCTCCGTGAGCTGCTCGTAGTCCTCGGTGAAGCCGAGCATTTCGGCGAAGGTTGCGGCGGTGCCATAGCCGGAGATCTCGTAATGCTCGACGCGCTGCGCGGCGGCGATGATGGCCGCATCGCGTACGTCGGGATCCTCGGCTTCCTTGACGACATCCTCGCCTTCGGCGATCAGGCCGCGCATCGCTTTACAGACTTTGCGAGTCACTCTCTCATCGTGCCGCTTCAAGATTTCCTTGATTCGGTCGCGCTGCTGCATCGTCTCCTCCAGATGCTCTTCGAGCGCCTTCTTGAGCTCCGGATGCTCCGCTTTCTTAGCCATCTTCGGGAGCGCCTCGATGAGCTGATTTTCAGCGTCATAAAGGTCTCGGAGCTCGTGTACGTACAGGTCTTGCAGGTCCTTCATTCGGGCGTACCTCCTCTGCTGTGCTGATTCACGTTACGCTTTAATCCGGACTGCCGGACCACCCGGCCCCGGACCACAGTACAGCAACCCGGGCTGACGCGCATTGTTGTCGCCCAACTTTGCCGAATCTGTGATACTTAAGCCATCAACCAGCAACCTACCATCCGGTTACGCCCCCGGCACACCGGTAACAAATACTCTATTCCCATCCACACCAGCTCCTGCTCCGTTTGCGCTGTGCTCAAAATCCTGTAAACTGATCAGACTCACCGGGAGGATTTGTACTTACTAGTCCTTACTAAGACGAGAACAGGGGAGGCAAAACCATGCCGGAGTGGACGGATAAGGATCGACGCCAGTACGAGCACATCAAGGAAAGCAGTCTCGACCGAGGCAAGTCAACGAAGCGCGCGAAGGAGATTGCCGCCCGGACCGTGAACAAATCGCGGCGTGAAGAAGGGCGGACGCCGAATAGGCGGACGCAGGGCACCGGCAATCCGAGCGGGTCGCTCGAGGACCGGAGCAAGGAAGAGCTCTACAATCGAGCGCGCGAGCTTCGCATCGATGGCCGGAGCAAGATGTCGAAGGCCGATCTCATCAAAGCCATTCGCGCCAAACAATAAGGAGAAAGGAGAGCTGAGGACGGCGTGTGGTCGATTGACTTAGGCGGGGGAAAGCTGTAAACTCCGCTGCGCAATCGTTTGCGCACGGGTTATCGTGTTTGCTTTGGCCCCATCTGTTTCCGCATTCGATGAGGGACCTCCTCAGTAGTAGTTACTTTCCTTTCGGCTCCCAGTATTATCGCGCCCCGTCTCCGCCGCCCGAAGACTGGGATCGCGACCTCCAGGCCATGGCCGAGCTGGGCTTCAATTCGGTCAAATTCTGGGTTCAATGGAGATGGAATCACCCCGAGGAGGACCGCTTCTACTTCGACGACATCGACCAGCTGATGGACCTGTCGGCGAAGCACGGGCTTCGAGTCATGCTCAACACGATCGTGGACGTCGCGCCCGCCTGGATCTACCGGCAGTACCCGGATGCCTCTATGGTCACGCTCGACGGTCGCCGCATCGGCCCGCAGACCCAACCGCACCGGCAAATCGGCGGGCTCGGACTCTGCCTCAATCACGATGAGGCCGTCGAACACATGATGCGCTTTCTGCGCACCACCTTCGACCGGTACAGGGACCATCCCGCCCTGGAGATATGGAATTTCGGCAGCGAGCCCGAGCTCACGCAATCCATGGCGGAGATGCGGCTCTGGGCGGACGACGCCGCCCGAATGGGCGACATGCTCTGTCACTGTGGACGCTGTCACTTCGCCTTCCAGCGCTGGCTGGAACGGAAATATGGCGACATCGACGGGCTGAACCACTCCTGGAATCGCAACTATGCGGGCTTCGACGACGTGGAGCTCCCGAAGACCCGCAATACGTTCAACGACATCATCGACTGGCGCATGTTCTTCGTCGATGTCCTCGGTGAGAACGTGCGGCGCCGATACGAGGTCTGCCGCGAGGTCGACGGCGATCGCCATCCCAAGATGTGCCACCACGTCTTCATCCAGGGCTTCCCGATCACCTCCACGGCAAATGATCCGTGGAACGTGGCACAGTACGGCGACCTCCACGGCTTCACGCAGATGGACGACCCGATGATGCACGACATCCTGCGGTCGAGCGCTCGCGGCAAGCCGGTGATGTCGGCGGAGATGCTCATGCTCATGGGGTACACCCTCGATCTCCACGAATGCATCGATGCCGACGACGTCAAACGGCACATCTTCACGGGGATTGCCGCCAATCTAAAAGGGTTCATCTTCTGGCAATACCGGCCCGAGCTACTCGGCCGCGAGGCGCCTGCCTGGGGTTTGACCCGGCTCGACGGCGCCCCCACGCCCTGGTTGAAGGCGTTCGCGCAGTGCGGCCGTGTCCTCGACGAGGAAAAGGACTTCCTGTTCGATGCTGAGCCCCCGGAGGCGGAGATCGCCATCGTCTATCACCCGGAGAATCAGGTTTTCGCGTGGGCGGCGACGGGCAACGAGAAGTCCGCCACCGACTCTATGCTCGGCATCCACCGCGCACTCTATGAGCGCTGCCATCGCATCGACTTCATCCACCCGAACGACGTCCGGGCAGGCGTGCTACGCGACTACCGGGTCGTGATCGCTCCCATGCCCTACCTGCTCGATGCCGACACGGCCGCGGCCCTGGCCGGCTGGGTCGAAGCGGGTGGTACGCTGATCGCGGAGGCCTATCTGTGTGGATGGAATCGCGAAGAAGGCCGGCATGCGACGACCGTGCCGGGGTACGGATTGCACAAGGTCTTCGGCGTCCGTCAAGCCCATGCAGAGCCGGCATCGGAGGATGAGTACCTATTTGTTGGTGGCCTGACGAGGCGTGGCGCCCGCCTGGATCTGCACCCGGGCATCAACGACTCCGACGGCTTCGTCGCGGCCCAGCCTGTGGATGTCGCGGGCGGGATCGGCCGCATCGAGATGCGTCTGGATCGCTCGCTTCCCGGCGTCGAAGCCGGCGCCGCGGCCTACGGCGCGATCGTCAAGGAGACGTACTTCATCGAAGGCGCCGACATCATCGGCTCATTCCGGGATGGAGCACCGGCCATCACCGAGATGCATTACGGGGAGGGGCGGGCCATTCTGATCGGATCGTATCTCGGACTGTCGTATGCGCGACACGGCGATCCGTCGACGGGCCGCATTATCGCGGCCCTCGTCGAGACGGCGGGTGAGCTGAACCGGCCACATGTCAGTGGGCGCGGGCGCGTTCGCGTCGATACGCTTGGAAGCCGGAATGGCGAGCAGATGATCATCATCCAAAATTTGGAAGACGAGGCATCGGAAGTGAGCGTGGCTCTCGAAGGCAGATCCAGTTCGATGAGGGAGATCTTTGGTGGCCCGGACCTGCCGATCAGCATCTGCGAAGATCGAACCTCGTTCTCCATGGCGCTGCGACCCCGCGAGGTGCGCGTGTATCGTGGCCGCTCTCAATGATCTGGGCATTCTGAATGATTACGCGACGAGAACTCATCAAACGGGGTGCGCTGGGGGTCGCGGGGCTCGCCGTGGGGCCGTCGTCGGTTTGGGCGCGGCCCGCTGCTCGAACAGACCTCGTGCTGCGACCCTATCCGCATCCTCTTCAGGGCGAGGTCGACTGGGCCTACCTGACCGATACGCAAGGAGATGCCTTTCTTTCACCCACGAACGTGACGCAATCCGGGCTGGTGGTGCCGTCCGGCGTCGATCGTCCCTTCGCCATCAATGCGCGATGGTTCGTCGAAGGATTCGGGAACGTCTGGCTGGAAGCCGACAATGGTGGCGAGTTCTTCCGACCCGGGGATTACGAAGCGCTCGGTGGGCTCAGCCTCAATTTCGAATTTGCCCGCACGAAGGTCGCCCAGAATCGTGAGCGCATGCGCCGCTATGCCGGTGCGGATTTCGGGACGGACACGATCGGTCTGTACGAGCTGGCACAGGAGCTGCTCGATGACGCGACCCGCGCATCCGGGGAGCGGCAAGCAGCCCTCGCCGATAAATCGCTGCTCTACGGCCTCTGGGCGGGCGAAATGATCGAGCTCGACAAGGCGCGTTCCGATCTCGCGCACTCACCCCGAACGGACGAATTCTTTTTCGGCTGTGAGACACGCCAGTACATCTGGGCCAAATCGGTGGACATGGTCGACCGCTTCGTCGAGCTGTTCAATTACGCCACCATCACCCACTACAACTACGACACCTGGTATCCGGTCTTCGAGCCGTACGAAGGCGAGCACCGATTCGGAATCAAGGACGAAATTCTCGGTTGGCTGAAGGAGCACGACATCACGGCCGAGGGCCGGCCTCTCTTCTGGTTCCACCCGTGGGTGATGCCGGACTGGCTGCGGGAGAAGGACTTCACCGCGCTGAAGGATTACGTCCGCCGGCACACGGAGGCGCTCGTCTCACACTACGGCGACGACGTTCTGTACTGGGAAGTCGTCAACGAGTACCATGACTGGGCCAACGAATTCGGCCACACGCCCGACCAGATCACGGAAATCACCCGCCTCGCGTGCGAGACTACCCACGACGTGAACCCGCGCGTGGAGCGTCTGATCAACAACTGCTGCGTGTTTGCAGAATATGTTGCGCAAGGGCATACGTCATCCGGGCCCGCCGACCGGCCCCTGCGGACGCCGCGGCGGTTTATGGAAGAATTGATCGAGGCCGAGGTGCCCTTCGAGGTCACAGGTGTGCAGATGTACTTTCCGGGACGAGACCTATCGGCCATCGTACGGCTGATCGAGAGGTTCGCCGAGCTCGGAAAACCCGTCTACATCACCGAGATCGGGGCATCGGCCGGTCCCGACGAAGGCCGGCAGGGACTCATGTACGACTGGCACCGTCACTGGGACGAGCAGGTGCAGGCCGATTGGCTCGAGCAGATGTACACCATCCTCTATAGCAAACCGTACATCCACAATATCAGCTGGTACGACTTCGCGGATTTCAGGACCTTCATCGAGAACGGCGGTCTCATCGAGATGGATGGAACGCGCAAACCGGCCTTTCACAGGCTCGAGTCACTTCTTGACCGATGGGACCGGCTGCCCGCCAAACGCGATCGGTCCGTGACGGGCGGCCCTCCACCCGAGGACTGATCAGGACTATTCTAAGACGTAAATGGATGGGGCTTCGCGTTACGCGTATGTAACAGGATGGCTCGCTTCGGCCGTTACGCATAGGTAAGAATGGCACAAGGGACTTGCAGGAATCGGCGCAAGATGCTACTGTAGGCTATGGCGGACTGCAACCACCCCGGAGGAAGCCATGGATATCAACCTGATTACGGATGCACAGGACCTACAGGATGCCGTCCTCATCCGTAAGATCTTAGAGTGCCGCCGTCAGCTACATCAGCTCAGCGCTTATCGAAGCCTGGAAATCGCCCGTGCCACTAAAGAGCTCGCTCGGGTAGTGGCCAATCTCGAAGCCGAGGCGAAGCGTCGCGAGCTGCCCATCCCCAAAAGCCAGTCCTTCTCGGGTACCGGCTTTATCGAAGCGTAGAATGACGGCTTGAGCGAAGGGCTAAGCTCCCGACCGGCTAAACGGCCACCCGGAGGCGGCGTCGAAGGCGGGGATGTCGTCGTCACGTGGGTTGCAGGCCGGTCGGGAGCGGTTTTTTTGTGTCGAGGATCTTAGTGAGGACCAAAAAAAAGGGCCGGTACGCGAGCACCGACCCTTCCCTTCGGAATGGACCTCTCGTCCTGGCGGACGTGTTACCGAATGGCAGGCTGTCGTACCATCGAACTCGATTGTCGACGGCCTGTGATCCGGCTGAACCTCGTCACCGCCTCCTTCTCCTCATTCAGGGTCCATCCCTGAGTTTCATTTTCTCTAATGCAGGGCGAACCCGCCGGTTCACCTCCATCTCTCGCAGACCCGCACTATTTCATTTCAGTTACTCTTTTCGTTTGAGCGTAACGAGTGTTGCCTATGCGGACCGCTTGTCGTCCATCCGTGCGACGCTGATTTGTAACGCATCTAGAAAGGGAAAGGACGATTGTAATAGTCAAATCACGGTGCGTGCGCCCGGGAAACTCCATCTAGGGTGAGCGGTGATCGGACGGACCACAGGCTGCGGCGCACACCCGCGCCGAGCCGCCATAACGAAAATCGGCACGTGAACAAAATGAGACATCAGATTATGCATCCAAGCAAGAGACAATCCGGGCGCGGATTTCGTCGTGTTCGCGGCCTCGTGGAAGCCGCACTCGTTTTTGTCATCGCGGTATCGCTGGCGGCCTGTACGGATCGACCCGCGACGGACGAGTTCGCCAGCGACACCTCGATGTTCGGCGACACCACCGGTCTGACAGACCCGTACCTCGGAATGGTCGAAGACACCATTTCGGTAGACCTCGCATCGCTTGAAACAGACGTTCCGCAGACCATCTCGTCCGGGGAAGTCGTTTTCGAAGTCGAGAACTCCGATACGGAGCAGCACGGACTCGAGATCGAGCTCGTAAGTGCCACCGACATGCAGGATGACGGCATGGAGGGTGAGGGCATGCAGGATCAGCCCATCGAAGGCGAGGAGGAGATGACGACTCCCGACGAGGGTATTGCCGGCATGGATTCCGACTGGTCGATCGAAAGCCTCGAGCCAGGCGAAAGTGAGATTCTTGCCGTCAATCTCGAACCGGGGACCTATCGTGTATTTTGCCCAGTACATGGAGGAATGGAGGAAACGACCGTGCATGTCCAGGACAACATCGGCGCCTCCACAACCGCAACGGTGTACTAATCTCGGCATTGGAACCCGACGATGAAGTCATGCGACTCGAGCAACAAGCCAAGTCGCATTGAGAGACGGCCGCCGAGCAGGTACAGCCAGCCGGCGGCCGTTTTTACGTATATCCGCATAGATCCCCAAGGCTGAAGGAACGACCACCACGAGCGTCCGGCGTCAGGTAGCCGGGGCGG
>CBFGRV010000060.1:0-18509 GCA_965651265.1 uncultured Rhodothermales bacterium | reverse complement strand
GCCAGGGAGCGCCGGCGCCGCCTCAAGGCTTCGAACACATACGACGGGTCAGCCTCGATACATTGGAACTACAGCGAAACGCCCAGGCCTGTGCTGATTATTCGTGAGCTGCCGATACCGGCATCGACGTTGAACAGGACCGGGCCCATATTCAGGGCGCCACCCACAACCGCGCGGACTACGTTGTTGCCCTTCATCCCGAAATGGATCTCCTGTCCACTCAGCTGATCGGCTTCAGCACCAAAGGTGTAGGAGATGTCGATGCTCGACCTCTCGACCTGAAGTCCGCCATACATAGTGAGGACGGCGAGCGATTTGCTGGCCACGACATTGGCGGCCATCGCCGAGGCCGCAAAAACCTCATCCTTCTGAGCATCCTGAATGGACAGTTTCTGCCACATCACCTGCGCCGTCAGGTTGACAGGTGAGAGCGGAAGGTACTGGCTGATGCTGTGGCGGACGCCGATTCCGAATAGGCCTACCGAGCCGTAGTCCTGGAAGCCCAGACGAGGCAAATATCGGAGGGTCAGGTCCGTTCCCATGAAGGATCCGATGCCGATGTGCGGGACGGCAAAAGGCGCGACCGGCGTATTGATAAGCCCGGGGAGCACGTCGAAGGCGATGGTAGTGTCGAGGACTACATCATTGCCACCGGGACCCTCCAATATTTCGAATACGTGGGCAGTCGCCTGGCCACGCTTTGTTTCGCCGAACACCGTTGGTGCATCGGTGATTTGAAACGTCACGGGGACCACATATTCCTCCCCCTCGATCTCAAAAACCTTGTTTGTCTCGTACGCCAGGCTCATCGTGCGGCTGCTCGTCGGCACGAACCCGGCCATCAGCTTGACGCCCACGTAAACGTCGACGAGCGGCAGCATGCCGCCTCCGATGCTGGCCGTGTGGAACAGCCCCGAATTCATATCCGCACCCAGTGCATTCGCCAAGGGCTGCAGGTAGGGCTCCGCGTACGCCTTGCCGACCTCGCTCAGAAGATCTGAGAGCTCCTCCCCGTCTTGCGCACGGGCCGGCGCCGCAAGCGTGATCAGCATGAAAATGGCTGCGAAAAGTAGTCGGCTCACGTCTAGGCCTCCTGTTTGATTGTAAAATGGATATCTGGCTGCGCGGAAATCATAAAATGTGCCCAAGCCCGAAATCGGCCGATCAGAGACGCCGTACGAGCAGCGATATATGCGGAAATCGCTCAAATGGCCTGAATCAGAGCGGTGTTAACGTTTCCATGGGTGGATGTGGATGCGCGCAGAATCCTCCCGAATGCGGGAATTTTCTTCCGGATCTCTTCCTTGCACGGGCCGCGCACGTTGTTACGAACTTCGGACAGGATCTCTCGCCGGACTCGACACCGGTTACCACGAGGTGAGTACACCTCGAGTCCCCGGCTTTGAGCCTGCAACGCGGATGGTGTCTTCGTCAGATGTAGAGGGGAGTGAGCAGCGAGAAGGAATTGACTGCAGAAGAGATCGAGATGCTCCACACGCGAAGCGCGCGCTGGGCGCGCCCATGGATGGCAGCAGCAGGTTCGCTCGCCCTCATCCTGGCGGGAGGCAACATCGTGTTTTGGTTGCTCGTGGCCGCGCAATTCGCGCCTGTCAAGAACTCCTATCTAGAAGGCCGTACCCTATGGTTGGGGCGTCACGTGATGGTGTTCGGGCACGGCTACTGGGTCGAGGAGGATGGGTACTGGCAACATCACACCTCCACCCGCCTGACTGATGGGAACCGGTTCGATGGACCTACGCTGGCGCTCATCCAGAAGCTGCGATCCAGGGGCGCACAGACAATCTGGGGGAGTTGGTGTTATACCGGCGATTATCCCTACATCCGGAAAGATCTCATCACGGGTAGGACGACCCCATGGCCGTCAAATACGTCATACAATCGGGCGCCGGGTCTTACCATCCCAATCTGGGTCGGTGCGACATTCGTTCGCCTGGGGTGGCCGCGGTCAGACTACGACGAGGCGCCCGGCGTGATCGTCTACCCACCCCCGGATACGCTTCGCCTGAACCGGCCCTCACTTCAGCGATTCGTGAGCACGTTCTATCGCATCCGAAGCCCCGAAGCCCCGCTGCCCAATCCGGATTCCTTATCTTGGCGAGATCCAGCAGGGGAGAGCTACTCCATCAGTTGGCAGGAGTATCTGGCTTTGCCCTGGCATGAGAAATGGGCGTCGCGTGGACCGCGCCCCGATACGACGGCGGCCGGCGAGCGAACCGGACTCCTCCAGTTCTGGATTCGCGGACGCGCCTTCCCAGTGCCCGTACGAATTTCGGAATGATCGAGACCTTTCAGGACTTCCTCCAGGACTTCGCTCGGAGTTTCGGCCTGCGTGATCTTCTGGATGTGGCCCTCGTTTCCATCATCCTCTACGTTATACTGGGATGGCTTCGCCGGGAGCTCTCGCGCAATATGCTGGTCGCCGTCGTCGTGCTCTTCGGCGTCTACGCGATCACACGTCTGCTTCAACTGTATCTCTTCGAGCTCGTGTTTCGCGGGCTCTTCTTCCTCATTCTGCTCGCCATCGTCATCGTTTTCCAGGCAGATATCCGGCGCCTGGTCGAGCGGATCGGTCTCTGGATCACGGGCGGCCGAATGAGCACATCTCGGGATAGACAGGTCGTCGACCTGCTTGTCGAAGCGACGGAAAATCTGGCGGAAAGGCGAACTGGGGCCCTGATCGCGATCCGCGGGCGGGAAGAGTGGGAGCGTTTGATTGATGGTGGCATCGAGCATGGGGGCAAAATCAGTTTGCCGCTCCTGTATAGCCTGTTCAATCCGACGTCACCGGCGCACGATGGGGCTGTACTGCTCGAGGGAAGCCGAATTACGCGATTTGGTGCGCACCTTCCTCTCTCCAAGAATCTCGACGAGGTCGGAGATCACGGTACGAGGCACACGGCCGCCCTGGGCCTCGCGGAGGCCTGCGATGCCCTCGTCATCGTGGTGTCGGAGGAGCACGGCACGATAAGTCTGGCGCACGACGGGCGGCTCCTCCCGATCGAAACGGCGAGCGATCTCAAGGGCCATCTGGAGTCTTTCTGGGAGCAAAAATACGAGGCCAAGAGCGACGGGGCTCTCGCGCGGTGGAACGCACAGAAGCTCCGGACAGCCCTGCTCGCCGTTGTGCTGGCGATGCTGGCCTGGCTGCTCTTCGTTTTCGAGCCGGGCCTCGTTTATCGCACGCTGACCGTGCCCGTCGAGCTTCGAAACCTTCCCGCAGAATGGTCGCTCGATGAGCCGTCTCCATCCGAAGTCCGAATCACGCTGGCCGGTCCACAGGCCGCTTTTCAGCTTCTCGATGTGGCCAATCTGACCCTTTCCCTCGACCTGAGCAACATCCGAGAAGGGGTCAACCAGTTCGTGGTCGAAGAAAGTGGGCTTGCGATTCCTGCCGACATGGAGCTCTACGATGCAGAGCCTGAGGTCGTGACTATCGAGGCCGAACGCCTCCAGCCTGTCCGTGCGCGCGTGCGCCTCCAAACTGTAGGCACCCTTCCGGACTCCGTGGAATTGGCCGGCTATGCCGTCGAGCCGGATACCGTAGACGTGCTCGTGCCCCGCGGCGCCGTCCAGTGGGAAGTGCTGACCGACACCATCAACCTTTCGTCCATCAACCAATCGACCTCCCTCACCACGCGACTCGTCCGACCGGAGAGAGCACGTTGGCCGGACAATGAAAGCCCCGAGGTCACCGTTCGCTTCCAGACGCGCCCTCGGGACTGACTTCGGCGCTATGCAACATCGATCATGTACACGTCCTTCAGCAGTCTCTGAAGCCGCTAGCGAGCTCGATGGATTCGACTCCTGACGGGAACGGCTCGGATGGAAAGCTCGGATCCAATCGACGGCCAGAAGTATACTAGTCGGGCACCGTGACGCTACCCGACGCCACCGTCCGTACGGTTCGCCACCGCATATCGCCTCCCCCCCGATGTTCGTCGACACTTTCGGTCGGGCCCATACCTACCTACGCATCTCCCTGACGGAGCGGTGCAATCTGCGGTGCACCTATTGCATGCCGGCGGAGGGCGTCGAGCTCTCACTGAAGGATAACATCTTGACCTTTGAGGAAATCGAACGGCTGGCACGCCTGTTCGTGAGCGGCGGCGTCGATAAGATTCGCCTGACGGGAGGGGAGCCGCTCGTCAGAAAGGACATGGAGGTGTTGGTGGAGCGGCTCGGCAAAATTCCGGGCCTCCGCACCCTCGCGGTCACGACGAACGGTCTCTTGCTGCCCAAGAAGCTGCCCAGACTTCATGCGGCCGGCGTGAACTTGATCAACATCAGCCTGGACACCCTCGACGCCGAGAAGTTTGAGCGAATCACGCGGCGAAAGGGGATGGAGAAGGTCCTGGAGGCCATCGAGGTGGCCACAGACTTAGGCTTCGATCCGGTGAAATTGAATTGCGTGGTGATGCGGGGGGTAAACGACGACGAGCTCCTCGACTTTGTCGCGATGACCGAGCATCGACCGATTGAAGTCCGCTTCATCGAATACATGCCCTTCCAGGGAAATGGCTGGAATGATGAGCTCTTCATGCCGTATGCGGAAATGCTGGAGAGAATTCGATCCTGTTTCCCGCTCGAACGGCAGGCGGACGGCCGCACCGAAACGTCGAAAACCTATCGCGTTCCGGGATTCCGAGGGCGTGTCGGGTTCATCTCGTCGATGTCAGACGACTTCTGCGGCACCTGCAACCGACTGCGGCTGACCGCGGACGGGGCGCTCAAGGTCTGCCTGTTCGGGAATGCAGAGGTGAGCCTTCGCGACATCATGCGCAGCGGTGCCGACGATGCGCAGATCGTCGAGGCCATCAAAGGGGCCGTACTTCGAAAGAAAAAGGCGCACGCCGGCCTGCATCAATTGGTCGATCTAGAGAATCGACCAATGATCCTGATTGGGGGCTGACTACAGCCACTCGAACGCCACCTCCGTACCCGCAGGCGCTGCATCCAGCTCTTCAGGAAGATGGATAAGCCCATTGGCATGGGCGAGGCCGCTGGCCATATGGGATCCTTGCTTCGCGAGCGGGTCGATGAGCAGCCGACCATCCGCCCAGCGGCCCACGCCCCGAGCGAAGGTGTGCAGGCCACGAACTTTCATTACCTCCGAAACGAGTATCCCGCGGGCAAGCGGCTGGATCGTTTGCCGATTGCCTTGCATCTTCGCGAGCGCCGGCAAGACGTACTCCTGAAAACATACCGCCGACGAGACCGGGTTGCCGGGAAGTCCGAATACGGGGATGCGTCCAATCCGACCGAATGCAAGTGGCTTCCCCGGCCGCTGTCGCACCCTCCAAAAGAATAATTCGAGGCCGAGCTCGTCGAGGACCTGCTTGACGAGATCATACTCTCCAACGGAGACGCCTCCGGCAACGGCCACGACATCGGCCCCGAGTGCGTCTTCCAACACGCGTCGGAGCTCGGCGAGCTCGTCGCGCGCACGATACGGTCCAACCACGGTTCCGCCCGCTCGCTGGACGAAGGCAGCAAGAGTCGACGCGCTAGAATCGCGAATCTGACCCGGGCCGGGCCGCTCGCCAACTCCGACAAGCTCGTTTCCTGTCGTGACCACCGCCACTCGTGGCCGGCGACCCACGGCAACTTCGGCGTACCCAAGCGAGGCCAGAACGCCGACAATTCCAGGCGTAATCGCCGTGCCCCTTTCCAACACCCTTTCGCCTACCTGCACATCTCCACCGGCGGGACGGACGTGGTCACCTTGGTTAGGCACCACATCGAACTGGATATCGGAATCAAGGCGTCGCGTCTTCTCGACAGGCACGACCGCATCAGCGCCCAGCGGGATGGGCGCACCGGTCATGACGGCCACGCACGTTCCAGGCTGCAGCACCGTACCCTCCACGCTGCCCGCCGCGATTTCTCCGACGCAGGGTAGCACTACGCCGGCCTCGTCGACGTCCGCCGCTCGAAGCGCATATCCGTCCATGGCCGAGTTGTCGAACGGCGGAATGTTATCATCGGATACGATAACCTCGGCCAGAACTCGCCCGAGAGCTTGAGAGAGCGGAATACGCTCGGCAGAAAGCGGCTCGATAGAGTCCAGCACGATCTCTCGAGCTTCGAAGTAGGAGATGAGCTGCCGCATCCGACTTGTGCGTGTGCGATTTCAGCCTAAACGGAACCAGGCTTTTCGTCCCAACCGGACTTACGGCTCGTCGTCGAAGAAGATCAGGCCGCCACCTACCGCACCTACGAGCATCTCGACGCGTCCGTCCCCATCGAGGTCCGCGATCTCGGGTACGGCGATGGGCGGAACGTCGATCGGCAACGGACCCTCGCTCTCGAAATCGGGATCCGAACGAGTCCCCACGTTACGAAACAACACGAGGCCCTCGCTCTCCGATCCGATGATCATGTCCTGGTCTCCATCCCCGTCTATATCGAAGAAGATGGGCACGCTTCGCCTGCCAACGTCGATTCCGAGGTACTCATCCGAAACAAGCTCGAACGCCGGTTCCGAAGGCGAGCCCACGTTCTCGTAGAAGTTGATCGTCCCCGATGTCTCTCCGACGAACAGGTCGAGATCGCCATCGTCGTCGATGTCGACGAGAGCCGGAGTGGTGTGGCTCCCGCGAGTGAGCTCCACGAAGCGTTCCGCCACCAGCTCCAACCTCGAGCCGGTATCGGTCCCTGTGTTGCGGTACCATGCAACACCATCATTCCATGTGCCGAGCACCATGTCGACCAGGCCGTCTCCATCCAGGTCCCCGAAAGCCGGTGCGTAATGGTAGGATGGAATCAGCGCCAGCGAATCGCGCAAGCGATACGCGCCGTCGGCGTATTCGAATCTCACGAGCACAGAGGTGCGGCTGTCCGTAGCAGAAATCTTATTGGCGATGTAGATCTCGGGATGTCCGTCGCCGTCCAGGTCGGCGACGCGTGGATAGCTCTCGCTTCCCAGATCGAGCTGATCCAGGAAGTTGCGAGTCCGCAGCGCGAAGCGCCCGTCCTCGACCTGCTCATAGAAATACAGATTTGCGCCTGCCGTCAGGTTCGGATTGAAGGCGCCGCCGAGGACGCCGACGAGCAGGTCCATGTCGCCATCCCCATCGATGTCCCCGAAGGCCGGCGCATTGTACCCGCTCGAAACAAGCGGATCGGGCGGCGGGAAGGGCACAGGCTCAGTGCGAAGGGATGGCGCGCTGCAGGTCCCCCTGTTCTCGATGATGAGGAGGCCGGGCTCGAAATAATCGCCCCAGAACAGATCCAGGTCCCCATCTCTGTCGATGTCCGCAAAGGTCATCGTATTGGCGCCGTGTCTCCGCACCTCACTCTCGGCAGGAAAGGTGGGGCCTCTGTTTGGTACGTCGCCCGGGCCCGGGATATTGGGCATCACGCCGGACGGATTCCCCGGCTGCCCGAATTGTGCTACGATCTCGATGTCCTCGAAGCGCTCGGTGATCAGCCTGAAAACCGGCGTCGCAGCGTCACCCACGGTCTCGTACCGCGTGATGGTGCCATCGAGCCGGCCGACGAACAGATCCGTCCGCCCGTTGCAGTCGATATCGGTTGCGTTCGGGATGTTCTGGCGGTCCGAGAACATCGCCCGCCCCTCCACGTCATGCAGGGTATCGACGGCAAGGACGAATTCCGGCTCCTGCGGCGTGCCGTCATTACGGTAGTACCGGATGTAGCTGTAGGGCTCCTCGGCGAGAATGTCGAAATCGCCGTCCCTGTCGACGTCGGCGAACCGGTACCATTCGCCCACGTCGAGATCCGCATACTTGTCGGATCGAAATTCAAACCGCCCCCCACCGTTGTTCTCGAAGAACATGACGGAGCCGGTGTATTCCTGGATGAAGAGGTCCGGATCGCCGTCGCCGTCGATGTCGATGAGCTGCGGGCGCGGCGCGTTCAATCCGCCGAGAAACGGGCGTTCGTAGGGCGTGCCGTCTGCCCGGAGAATATCGAAAGGGTGGATTTTGCGATGGGCGGGGAGGCCGCCCGCCGAGGGCCCTGTGGAGAGAGGGGTGCGCCGGGGAAGCGAATCGGAGGAGGCGCAGGAGGCCAAAATTGGCAGCAGCAGGAAAAAGGAGAGAACCGACGACCTGCCCATCTGCCACTCAACGCGTTCCCATTCCTGTCGGATAATTCTCGAGCTCGAGCACCTTGACGACTTCGTTGGTTTGTGTATCGATCACGACGACCGTCCCGCCCGGATCGCCCTCGAACGGCCGCCGCGGCGTATAGTCGCCATCCAGATTACTGTTGGATACGTACACATAGCGGCCGTCGGAGCGAACGGCACTGCCGTGCGGCTGCGAGAGCCCGGGTCCGGTGATCTCGGCAATCTGCTTACGCGCGGTCATGTCGATCACCGACACGGCGTCGGCCATCTTTCGCGGCACGTACGCGCGTGTACCATCCGGACTGAACACGGGATGCCAGGGGGCGCCCCCAACCGCCAGCGAATCGACAACGGTCGGATTCATGGGGTCCGAGATGTCAAAAAAGAGAAGAATGCCGCTCATCTCGCCACCTCCAATCATCACGTCACCGTCCGGCGAAACGGCGAACTGAACGAGGCTGTGATGCATACCGGGCACCTGATGGATCTCGACATCCATAGATTCGGTGTCGATGGACGCCATCTGGTTGACACCCAGACTGGCGCCATAAAGCACACGACCATCGCCCGTGAGCGCCAGCGCGTGCGGCCGCGGATAAAAGACGTCGACCTCCTCGACTTCTCCGCCGTCGGCATCCGCAAAGCCTATACGCTGCGGCGGATTGACTGCGCTCATCGAGCGGCCGACGTATAGGATCCCGCCGGCAGCATCCAGGGCCAACATCCCGGGCACCTCGAACGAGAAGCGACCGACCAACTCATTCGCTCGGTTGAATTTGAGGACCGTGTTCTCGCCGATCAGAGAAACGTACCAGTGCTCCCCATCCGGCTCGACCACGATGTGGTGCGGCCGGGCATTCTCCGAAAACCCCAGCTTCCGAAGATCGACCGTGCGGATGACCACGTTGGCCTCCATGTCGATCACCGAAACCAGAGCGGACCCCTGGCTGGTCACATAGAGGAGCTCCGTCGCGTCTGCGAAGGGCACGGCCCCGTCATCATTCCGGGCTCCCTCATCGATCCACTGACGCACGCGGGAGATTTCAGCGGATGACAGGAGACTCGCTCCCGAGCGCTCTGCCACTTTGACGATAAGGCTGCGATCGGCATCGAACGGGATGACGACCTCCCCAAGGTTCGATCCCCGCATCAGGCTCTCCCACGAGCCAAGGTCCAGCCCCGCCTCCTCCTCGAGCAAAGGCGCGAACTTCTCCTGCAGAAGCGGAAGGATGTCTCTCGAGAATACGATCTCGCCACCGCCGCCGGTCGCCGCCTGCGACGAAGTGCAGCCCGCCAGAATCGTGATCGCGACAATCAGCGAACCCAGAACACAGCTCCAATACCTCTGCATCGCACTTCACCTTCGATCTACAGGCCGGGATTATCGCGGGGGCGGAGCAGGAACAGTCCCTCGCCGATGCTGGAGACCGCCACGGTTCCGCTCTCGAAGAATGGATAATTGCTCCATGAGCCGGAGAACCCGGGTCCATCGTCACCAACCGGCATCGTATCGAAGTACCCGATCTCGACGGGGTTCACCGGATCAGTGATGTCGTGGACCCTCAATCCGGTCTTGTAATTCGACATGTACAGCCGATTTCCTTTCACATAGAGGTTGTGGTCGGATGATTCGGGTCCCCACATGTATTCCTTCACGAGCTGAGGATCATCGAGATCCGTGACGTCCCAGATGAGCGTGCGCGTCTGATCGGCGTTGCCGGTCAATTCGTCGAGCTCATCATTGACGTAGAAGTAGCGGTGGTCCTCGCTGATCCAACCCTGATGCGTGTAGGAGACATTGGGGTAAGACGCCGAGGCGATGCTCACCGGATTCTCCTTGTCGGTCACGTCGGCAATGTTGAGCGCCGTCTCGTTGGATCCGAAACAGATCTCTCGGCCCGCGTACTCCGAATCCGGTCCGTTGTAGACCAGGCACTGAGCATCGTGCGTGTAACCTGTTCCGGCCCGGCCCGTGCCTGAGGCTGAATAGCAGCCGGCAAAGGTAGGATTGAGGGGATCCTGGATGTTGATCATGTGAAGGCCCCCGCCGCAGGTTTCGCCGCCGCTGCTGTTGCCCACCGTGTAGGCGAACCCGGTATCCGTATTGATGACGATGTTGTGGGCGCTGTTGATGCCGCTGTAGTGGGCATCCGGCTCGAAGGTCACCGGCTCGCCGCTCAGGCCCCGAAGACGCGTCAGATCGAATACCTGCATGCCGTGCGGGCCGGCGCCGTCGGCCACGATAAAAGCGTGATCTCGGTACACCTTGATGTCCCGCCAGACAGAACCCGGCGATTCCTTCGTCTTGGGCAATTCTCCAAGGTAGACGGGATGGTAGGGATCTGTGACATCCACAAAGGCGGTCCCATCCACGCGCCCAACGAGGGCATACTCACGCCCTGTCTGCGGGTCGGTCCAGCCCCAGATGTCGTTCAGATCAACGCCGCGACCTCCGCCTAACTCGCTGATGGGCAAGAACGACAGCAGGTCGACTCCTTCACACGGAAACATCGCCGCTGTGCCATCCTCGCAATTGACCTGCCCTCCGGTCACGGGTTCGAGACTCTCCGGCGCGCTCACCAGACGATGGGAGGAAATCCATGCGCCGGACGCATCTTGCTCGAAGATGGCAACTGCCCCCGACCCGAAGTCGGCACCCACGATCCCGACGGCGGCAACGCTCCCTCTTAGTCCAACGGACTGACCGAAGAGGTCACCACGACCAAGCTCCTCCATCGAAACTCGCGACGCAGACTTCCAGCCGCTCTCATCGCGCGTGAACGCATACACAGAGCCCTGGAAGCCATCTCCAAACGGGGCGCCAACCCACACGGTGTTTCCATCGGCCGATATGGAAGAGCCGAAGCTGGCGGCGCGCGTCGCGGCGTATGGGAGGAGCGTCGCCGTCTGACCCCAATCGCCCGTCTCCTCCTCGGGCTCGAAGACGAATACGGCCCCGAGACGTTGGCCGAATCCGGGCGCCCCAACAAGCAGGCTGCCCTCCATCAATTCCAGAGCCAGTCCCATGCGGCTTTCGTCGTCGAGACCGCGTCCGCTCAGCACCTGGGCCTCTGTCCATGCATCGGCCGTGGGATCAAAACTGAAGCGATAGACAGCTCCCATACGGTTGTCATGGTTCGGGGCTGCGACGAATAGAGTCTGGTCCTGCGCCACGAGGCGCGCGCCGAACCCGGCACCGTTCTCGGCAGAACTCCCCCTGAGCGTGGAATGCATCGCCCACGTTCCGTCATCCCCTCTATGATAAACGTAAACGGAACCGGGGGCATCGTCCGTTGAAGGCGCGGATGCGAACAGGAAATCGCCCGAAACAGCTACCTGTCCGCCAAATCGCGCACCGCGCGTCACGTCGTCGGGGACCAGCGTCTGCCGATGCACCCAGCCGTCCCCATCCCGCTCGTAAATGTAGACCTTGCCACCCCGGTCGTCAGATCCTGTCGACCCGACGACGAGCACATCTCCATCCGCAGCGATGCTCCGGCCGAACCGATCATTCATTTGAGCATCGGGAGCCGTAATCTCCGAAACTTGCTCCCACGAGCCGCTATCTTTGCGGTACACGTAGACGGCACCCGGACGATAGGTGTTTTCGGGTTCGGCGACGATGATTTCGGAGTCGGAAACGATCAACGACTGGCCGAACCGCTGTTGCGCGTTGGCAGAACTCCCAACGAGGGAGCAGGCGATTACGGCCGACAAGATGCCGAAGAATGACAGTCGAGAGCTTTTCATTTCCTCGATGGAAGGTGGAGATGGGACATCGGTATCAAAATCGCCTTTTCACGGCGGTTCAAATTTTCCGTTCCTGCGATGACTCGGATGTGGACCCAGAAGCTCGGTCATTCCGGAATGTACCTCAAGTTCCTTACGACTCCCCACTTGATCTAATGGCCAAGACTCAACTCCTTAAGGTCACGCTCATCGGCCTCGGCTGCATGATCCAGAGTATTGGATGTGCCCCGTCCGGGGACACCCAGGAGGCGCAGCAGAAACGCGAGCCTGTCATCGAGAGGCAAGAAGCCGGTACTACGGAGCTGCTCATCGGGTTACACGCCGTGAACGACAGCATCGTCTGGGCGGCAGGTACGCGGGGAACGTTCGTTCGGACGTGCGACGGGGGACAGGTGTGGCAGGCAGGGACGATACCCGGTGCCGACACACTTCAGTTTCGGGATGTACACGCCACCGACGCCGATCGCGCCCTCGTCTTGAGCATCGGAGAGGGCGAAGCATCGCGGATCTACGCGACGAACGATGGCGGTGAGACGTGGGATCTCGTGTTCGTGAACGATGAACCGGAAGCTTTCTTCGACTGCTTCGACGTGTGGCCGGACGGTCGCGGTATCGCCTTCAGCGATGCAGTGGATGGACGCTTTCGGCTAGCGATCTCAGAGACGGGCGGAGAGTGGGAGTCACGGCCGGGCCCTGAAGCGCAACCCGACGAAGGTGGCTTCGCATCCAGTGGCACGTGTCTCGTCGTAGTCGATGAGGGAACCGTTCTAATTGGTACGGGCAATACCGACGTGGCGCGAATCCTGCGTTCCGAGGATGGAGGAGACACCTGGCACGCCACAGAGACTTCCCTCGTAGCTGGAGAGGGCGCCGGCATCTTCACGCTCGCATTTGCGGATGAGCACCACGGGGTGGCCATGGGAGGAGACCTCAAGCAGCCGAATGCCTTCACTGATAACGTTGCAACTACGAGTGATGGCGGTCGCACCTGGCGATCTGGAGCCCGGCCTACGTTTCCCGGTGCCGTCTACGGCGCTGCCTACGCGCCTGGCACATCGACCATCGTAGCCGTCGGGCCGAACGGTATGAGCTACTCGCAAGACGACGCGGCCTCGTGGATGCCCGCCGACACGCTGAGCTATTGGAGCGTCGACTTCGGGAATGGCACGACAGGATGGGCCGTAGGGCCGGAGGGGCGCATTGCGAAGATCATGTTTGGCGACTAATCTGCCCCCTCGCAGCGGGTTGACCGCTTACCTCTCCGAGGGAGGCACGTACGAACGCTTCTTCGGGCCCGTGTAAATCTGGCGTGGCCGATGAATGCGCCGCCCTGGATCATCGCGCATCTCCTTCCACTGTGCGATCCATCCGGGGAGGCGCCCGATCGCAAACATGACCGTAAACATGTTCGTCGGAATGCCCATAGCCCGATACAGGATGCCGCTGTAGAAATCCACATTTGGATAGAGCTTCCGCTCCACGAAATACGCGTCCTCGAGCGCTGCCGCCTCCAGTCGCTTGGCGATGTCGAGCAGGGGATCCTTTGTGCCGAGCTCGGCCAGCACCTGATCCGCGTACTTCTTGATGATCCGAGCGCGTGGGTCAAAGTTCTTGTAGACCCGGTGCCCGAAGCCCATCAGTCGAAAGGGATCCTCCTTGTCTTTCGCCTTCTCGATAAACTTCGTGTGGTCGCCACCGTCGGCCTGAATCATCTCCAGCATCTGGATCACCTCCTGGTTGGCGCGCCCGTGGAGCGGCCCCGACAGCGCGCTGATGCCGGCGGAGATGGACGTAAAGAGATCCGCACCGCTGCTTCCAACCATCCGAACGGTGGATGTGCTGCAATTCTGCTCGTGATCGGCATGGAGGATGAGGAGCATCTCCAGCGTCTTTTCGTGGGCCTCCGAGACCCGATAATCCTCGGCCGGCACGGCGAACATCATCCGCAAAAAATCCGCCGCATAACTCAGGTCGTTTCTCGGATAGATGAAGGGCTGCCCCATCGACTTCTTGTACGAGAAGGCGGCGATCGTTTTCAGCTTGGCGAGAAGCCGCACGATGTTCAGCCGAAGCGTCTCCGGATCGTTTGACTCCGGGTAGAAGGCCGAGAGCGAAGCCACCATCGCAGACAGTACGCTCATCGGATGCGCGGTCGGAGGGAAGCCTTCGAAGAACTTCTTCATGTCCTCGTGCAGCATCGTGTGGTAGGTGAGCTGCTGCCGAAAGTCCTCGAGTTCCGACGGTGAGGGAAGCTCGCCGTAGATGAGCAGGTAGCAGACCTCGACGAAGGACGACTGCTCGGCGAGCTCCTCGATAGGGTATCCTCGATGCCGAAGTATGCCTTCTTCGCCGTCGATGAACGTGATCGAGCTCTCGCAGGAGCCTGTGTTGGCGTAGCCTGAATCGAGCGTGATCAGTCCGGTCTCGCTGCGAAGAGATCGGATGTCGACCGCGCGCTCGCCCTCGGAACCTTCAACGACGGGGAGCTCGATGGACGTACCGTTGACGGTGATGGTTGCTGACGACATGAGGCAGAGGATGATTGCAAGTTTCGTGAGGCGAATATAAGCACCGGAAGGCCCTCGGCTGGTTCCTCTTCGGATATGCGATCACATTGAATCCGGCAGAGCACTCGAAGAGCTACGAGCCTTCCGCTTGCAGGTGCATCAAAGTTCGGCGATTTTGGTGCCGTGATCTCCATCGTACCATCACATGGGATGTCGCATGAACCGCCGTCGAAAGAGGGAAATCCTGATAGCTGCCGGTATCCTCGTTGGATTCGTAGTCCTCATGGCGATCCTCAGTTGGCTCACTTGACGCTCGCCGCGCACAAAAAAAGCCCCGCCGCGATTGTCGCAGCGGGGCTCGAGTTGTAGATGGACTTGTGGCGTCAGGCGGATTCCGTCTCCTGGAAAGGATAGACGTCCTTCAGTAGCGCCTGAAGCTTGGTACGTCCGCGATTGATGCGACTCTTTACGGTGCCCATCGGAAGGCCGGTGATCTCCGCGATCTCGTCGTAGGCGAGCTGCTGTACGTCACGGAGGACGACCACCTCCCGGAACGAGGGAGGGATCTCGTTCAGCGCCTGCTGGATGTGCTTGTCCTGGATCGTGCTCTCCGCATGTCGATCGGGAGAGAAGGACTCATCCGGCAGCTGCATCTCGTACTCCTCGTTATCTCGATTCACGCTCTGGATCGAGTACAGGCGACGTCGCTTGCGCTTGCGGTACTCCGAGCGCGCGAGGTTACCGGCGATGGTATACAGCCACGTAGAAAACTTCGCGATGCGGCGATACGAATGTCGGTTGCGATAGACCCGAAGGAACGTCTCCTGAAGAAGGTCTTCGCAGCGCCGCATATCTCCGAGAAAACCGTACAGATAGTGCATCAATCGCTCCGAATAGCGCTCTACGAGGATATTGAACGCCTCGACCGAGCCCGCCTGGAACTGCGACATCAGATCCTCATCCGTCATCTCCTCGAGAGCTGACTTGCGCCTGATGCCCGCGTCCTGGCTGGTCTTCGTTACGATCGTCTTCTTGATATCTGCCACGATAAATATTTTTTGTATGGTTCGGATGTCGAATACACGCGACCGATTCGGATCGAATCTGTTGAAATTAGGCTTCACAAAGCCCAACTTCAAGGTCCACACTGCCAGTTTGGCAGGTAATTCATAGTGCTCCGACCGATCTCACGCATTATATAACGTGCAAATAAGGTACCAGACCGGGTATCTTCACACAAGGTGACAGATTCCGTCCTAACCAGGTTGTAACATGGCTCATTGCGTGCTCGCTCCACGATTCACGTGTCCGCCGTCCTGGACAACGAGAGGGCTGAATGGTGGTCGATTGCGACCGAGTAAATTTTTGAGACGCAAGCTTGTTCGTCTAGAAGTCGCCGTGGCTTTCGTCCTTCTAGCTACCGCGGTTTCGTCCGCGCAAGACGCGGCCGGCCAGGCCGAAGCGCCGACGTTTCGACTCGTCATCCACGGTGGCGCTGGAGGCATCCGACCGGAAACCCTGTCGGAAGAGAGGCAGGCGGAGTACGAAGCCAAGCTCACCGAGGCGTTGCGAGCCGGATACGAGATTCTCGCAGGCGGCGGAACGAGCCTCGATGCCATCGTCGCCGCCATTACCATCATGGAAGAGTCGCCGCTATTCAATGCTGGTCGTGGAGCGGTACTGACCAACACGGGGGTTGCCGAGCTCGACGCTTCCATAATGGACGGAGCCACAAGGAATGCCGGCGCAGTGGCCTCTGTTAAACGGGTCAAGAGTCCTATTCTGTTGGCGCAACGCGTGATGGACGAGTCGCCTCACGTGATGCTCATTGGTGAGGGTGCGGAAGCCTTTGCGGAGGAGCAGGGGCTCGAGATGGTGGAGAATGAGTATTTTCGCACGTCCCAGCGGCTGGAGCAATTCGAGCGATACCGGCAGCGACTCGAGGAAGGATCCAGTTCGGAGCAGGGGAAGCTTCGCCGGTCCCTCGAAGTGTCGCCCATTCCCGGGACCGCGCCCGACGATGCCGTCACTTCGAACGCGGATCCGGACATCGTAGCCGGGGAGAAGCACGGAACGGTTGGTGCCGTCGCACTGGATCAGCACGGTAACCTTGCAGCCGGCACGTCCACGGGCGGAATCGCCTTCAAACGTTGGGGCCGCGTGGGGGACTCGCCGATCATCGGTGCGGGGACGTGGGCGGACAACGAAACCTGTGCGATCTCTTCGACCGGTGAAGGCGAGTACTTCATTCGCGGTGCCGTGGCGCATGATATTTCGGCGATGATGCGCTACGCGGGGTTGTCGCTGCGCGAGGCGGCTGCGGCCGTCATCCACGGGACGCTGACGAACATGGGCGGTACGGGCGGGGTGATCGGCATCGATCGAGAGGGCAATTACGCCATGGCGTTCAACACGGCGGGTATGTTTCGAGGCACCATCGACGCCGATGGACGGGTGGACGTGAAGATGTTTGGCCAGTAGGTTTTCCGTGCGAGCGGAATTTCAAAGGCGGCGTGCTCTTTGCATGAACGGGGGCCAATCGGTTCTACCTGGAGCCGCAAATGCCATACGTTTTCTCAAGCATGAGGCGAGCACGATGAGATTCACCTTCCCTACCTCGTTTCTACTGGCCACCTTGCTATTCGTCGGATGTGACAGCAATGACCCCGAACCCGAAACACGTGTCCATACGATCGATCTGGACTTCAGTATGGACGACGCCTCCTTCAACGGTCCGGTGGCCTCCGTTCAGTACGATGTTCCGTCGATAACCCCCAGCGTAGTCGACAACGGCGCCGTATTGGCGTTCTTCTGGGAGCAGGGTACGTGGACGGCCATGCCCTACACCTTCGCCGAAGAATCTCCTGACCTTCCCGCGGTTGATTACACCATCACGCTCGGCTACGGATACGACGACCTGTTCCTGGAGATCTTCTATGAGGCATCGACGGATGCCGTGAATCTGGGCAATCAACCGGATCGACAGGTAAGGGCGGTGATCATCGACGGGTTCGCTCCCGGTAAGGCCGGCGTCGACCTCACAGATTACGAAGCCGTGGCCCGCTACTACGGCATCGAAGAGTAGTGCAAAGAGCCTTCGAAGGGTGCGAAATGTACAAGATGATGGACAGGCTCATGTATTTTGCCGCCTACAACGGCTGATGGCAAGGCATCAAAATCATGGAGAATGATCACTTCACGCTTGCGTATGGATTGATCGCAGGCGTGACCGTGCTCGTCGTGTGCTCGACCGTCCTCGTTTTCGGCTGCGATGCTCCCAAGACCGGGACGGAAGGGGGTGCGAGCGAGATGCACTACCAGCAGGGCTCGCCCTCGGGAGAGAACGGGACGGGACGCGTCTACATGGGCCGCGAGATCGCCAAGATCACAGGGGTGGATCGACAGGAATGGCTCGAACGACCGGAGCGCGAGACGGAAGAGCTGCCGAATCGGGTTGTCCGCGCCCTCGAGCTGCGCCCAGATGATGTCGTCGCGGATATCGGCGCGGGGACGGGCTACTTCACGTTTCGGATATCGCCACACGTTCCAGAGGGAAAGGTGTTGGCCGTCGACATCGAGGAAGAGATGCTCTCTCTAATCGAGTCCCGCGCGAAGAGGCGCGGTGTCGGAAACGTCGAGCCCGTGCTGGGAACCGAGACGGATCCCAACCTGCCGGAAGATTCCGTTGACGTCGCGCTCATCGTCTTTACCTACACGCAGTTCTCGTACCCGCGAGAGATGATGCAGAACATCCGGAGGGCACTCGTGCCCGGCGGGAGGGTGGTGTTGGTGGAGTATCGTGGTGAGGACCCGACCATCCCCATCCCGACCTTTTACACGCTAACGGAGGCGCAGGCGATTAAGGAGCTAACCGCGGCCGGACTACGGTGGCGAGAAACGCGAGACATCCTCCCCCAACATCACTTTATGGTTTTTGAGAAGCCGCTGTAGCCTCGCCAGCAGAGCTTTCCATTGACTCGAGTCGGATTGATTCCCATGTCGGGACCCTTCAGCACACGACCCTCGGAGAACGAAGTCATCACGCAGCGTGAGATTTCGCTCCTGAAGAAGAGGCGCGATCAGTTGCTGAACACGGCCTGCAATCGTTTTGAACGGCCGGCGCTGTTCGAAGAAGTGCG
>CBFGRV010000059.1:0-18756 GCA_965651265.1 uncultured Rhodothermales bacterium | reverse complement strand
GGTCCGGAGGGGCCACGCGGTCCATCGGGCGAGGACGGCAGAGACGGACTGCACTGCTGGGATCTCAACGGCAACGGCATCGGCGACGAGAACGAAGACGCAAACAACGATGGGGAATACTCCGCGGAGGATTGCCAGGGCTCGGGCGTTAGAGTTACTGCGGTGACCTTCACACTGAACGGATCACTCTTTTCTTCGGGGACAACCGTCGAGACGTATGTTCGGAATACACCTGAGATCACCGAAGACGTTCTTAGCGGTGGATTAGTCGTCGCCTACACGGACCTCGGCACTGGCGGAGAAGGATGGTGGTCTCTGCCGCTCGTACTGCCGACCACGCTTAGTGCCGTCAGCTTAGGGTTTGCCTACGAGGTGGGTATTATCGCCATACAGATATCCAAACCAAACACGAGCACGCGGTATGCGAGCGTTTTCGACGGCCATCAGATCAAGGCGATCATCATTCCTTCCGCAATAGTAGGCAAGCGCGGCATAGATTATTCGGACTACGAAGCAGTCGCAGAGTACTACAGACTGTAGAAATTACTGCAGCTTCCGAGGCGTCAACGATACGTCTACGTTCGCTAGACCGCGTTCGGCTCAGATAGTGCGGCCATACTTGCCGGCGTACGGTACGTACACCCTTGGGATCACGCCCCTATCAGCGAGCCCAGATACGCGTACAGAGCCTCGAGCTCGGCGTCGGTCATTTTCATGGTGATCGAATAGGGCATGAACTCAGGGTTCAGGGGCTCCCTGCCGTTCGGACGCTCGCCCGTGCGGAGGGCATGCTTGAACTCGTCGAGGGACCACTGACCGGCCGCACGGAGATCGGGCGCAAACGGGGAATCGGGGATGGACGGCTGCGCGCCCTGCATACTCGAGCCGTGGCAATGGCCGCACGTTACCGATGCGAGGTATTCGCCGTACTCGGCCGTGGGTCCAACGGGCGGCGCCGGCTCGCTGCGCGCCGGCTCGGTTCTGACCTCGTAGGCGAGATCGAGCGCCCCCACACCCGCAAGAACGCGCCCCAGCGGCCGCAACTCGGTGGGCGGCAAGACCTTGTCGACCGGCGGAGCCTGCTGTACGTAGGCAATGATCGCGGCCGCATCTTCATCGCTGAGGTGATGGTAGGCCCCCGACGGCATGATCTGAAGCGCCCGGCCGGACTTCGCGACGCCATGACGAAGGGCGCGATCGAAATCGACGGCATCGTAGGCACCGCCTATCCCACCTTCGCCTGCCGTGAGGTTGGCGGCCGTGACCCGGAACGGCGGTGCATCGATCAAAATCCCGCCACTAAGATCGGCGCCGTGGCAGTCCTTGCAGCCATTGATATTGGCCAGGTGCTCTCCTCGCGCGATAGTGGCCGAGTCTGAACGAATCTCGAGCGTAGCCGTCTGAGCCTGATAGATCTTGCCGAACCGCGACCCGCCGATGATGTAGGTCGCAACAGTGGCTATCACGATCAAGAGAAGGACGACGCCAAGCAGGCGGGCCGTCCATTTCAGTGCAGTACGCATGGACAGAATGGGTTACCAGGGATTGGAGGACACGGGGATCGTCGATTTCAGGTCGACATCCCCCGGGCAGAATAGGCGGTTTTCGGCCTGAATGGGGAATATACGATGATTTGGGCCCCGGGGGATACATCCGGCTCAAAATCGGACCATCCGAACTTCAATCGCGTAAACAAAAAGTGAGCAGCGTGGTATCAATATTCTTTGGCTCTAGATGGGAGCTGCGCGGTACCACGCCGCGAAGAACAGAATTTCAACCAACCAGAGTCTGCATATGGCGAAACAAGAACCCATCAAACAGGAGGGCGTCGTGACGGAAGCCCTCCCGAACGCGCAGTTTCGCGTCGAGCTGGAAAATGGGCACGAGATCCTTGGCCTGCTGTCCGGCAAGATGCGCAAGTACTATATCCGCATTATTCCCGGTGATCGCGTAGACGTCGAGATGTCGCCCTACGATTTGTCCAAGGGACGGATCGTCTACCGGTACAAAGACTGATTATTTTGCTGCCTTGATCGGCCCGATCGGAGGGACCATGACTAGATCATTTTCTGTCCCCCGAACGATCCGGATCCTCGCGCACAGGCCCGTCTAGGTTTCCATTCGGCCGCACGTCTGCCGTTTCGCCGCCGCTCGGCGCAACTGTGGACGGCGGCTTCTTTTTTTCATTTTCGGTAGCCGTCTCGCGGCGCACGACCGGCGCCACTTCCGTTCCGAAGAGCTCGATGGAGCGCAGCACGAGATCATGCGGAATGTTGCCCACTGTGAACTGCAGCAGGAAGCGGTCGTGGCCGAAGATCCTGTGCTGGAAGAGGATCTTCTCGATGACCTCATCCGGACTCCCAATGAAGTTTGCTCCCCGGAGGCTGCGGGACGCCTCGAAGGCTTCCCTCGACATGGGCGGCCAGCCGCGCTCGCGCCCGATCCGATCCATCGTCGCCTTGAAGGGTCCGAATGCCTGATCGGCCGCCGCTTTCGAATCGTCGGCGATGAATCCGTGCGAGTTGATGCTCAGACGGGGAGGCTCGTGTCCGGCCTGCCTCGCCGATTCCCGAAAGATTTCGACCATCGGTGCAAACCGTTCCGGCATGCCGCCGATGATCCCCAGGGCCATCGGAAGGCCCAATTGTCCGGCGCGGACCGCCGATGCCGGCGTCCCCCCGACGGCAATCCAGACGGGCAGCGGATTCTGGAGCGGCCGCGGGTAAACCCCTTGACCCGCGAGTGCGGGACGATGTCGTCCCTGCCAGTGGACTCGCTCCTGCTCGCGCAGATGCAGCAGAAGATCGAGCTTCTCTGAGAAGAGCTCGTCGTAGTCCTCCAGATCGTAGCCGAACAGCGGAAAGGATTCGATGAAAGAGCCTCGGCCGACCATGATCTCCGCGCGCCCGTCCGAGATGAGGTCGACGGTGGCGAACTGCTGAAACACGCGCACGGGATCGTCCGAGCTCAGTACGTTCACGGCAGAGCTCAGCCGTATCCGCTTCGTGCGCGTCGCCGCGGCCGCCAGCACGGTGGCGGGCGACGAGACGACGAAATCGGGGCGATGATGCTCCCCCACCCCGAAAACATCCAGCCCGACCTGATCGGCGAGCTCGATTTCCTCCAGTAGATTGTGCAGCCTGTCGCGCGGGCTGATGGCCGTGACCTCGCCGAAGGAGTAGATGCCCAGTTCCATGATGGAGTGTTACGTGAGGTCGGCCGCCGTGGCGGCCGGTGCGTTGCGCATGAAAGCGATGTAATCCGTAGGAGCCGGGTCGGCGCCCTGCAGTCGAAGCATGAGATTCACTTTGCCGCGATGATACTGTCCGTGCAAGGCCACATGCAGCAAGATGTCGCCGACCCTGTTCGTGAACTCCCGCCCGGCGCTGTTGACGTAATGGACGAATCGGGACAGCTTCTCATCCGATAATCCGGCCAGGTAGGCGCGATAACTCTCGTGCGTCTGCTCGACGAGCGGCTTCAATTCCTCCATGGTCACCTCGGGCCATACCGGCATGCGAGACGCACGGACTTCGAGGCGCGAGAGCCAGGTCTCCTCCGCGCCTATAATGTGGGCGTATTCCCTCAGGATGTCCGAGTGAGGGCGCTCTCCGTCTACTCTGCCATTTTCCACCGCCGTCGCTACCGCGGGGGGATTCGACAGCGCTTCGAGCAGCCGCCGATCGGACCACTCGAGATGATCCCACAGTCTCTTGATGATCGCGATCATGATGATTTCAGTGCCTCTCGTGTCAAACCGTGAGCGTTGGCTCCATCCGACCTGCCCTTGTATGATGTACTCCGCATGACGTTCTTCGTCGCACCGGTCGATCGCGACGGTGTCGATCTCGTGCATAGTCGACGAAAGCTCGGGGCGTCGCAACAGCGACCATCGAGCCGCGTTGGGAAACGACAGAAGCGCAAAAATCGGATCAAACACGTCTCACATGTCCGACAAACTCGGCCACCTTCCCCCTTTTCCCGGCATTCGCCAGGAGGGATTGGATTTCTTGCTGCAGCTGAAGGACGAGAAGCATCAGGATCGGAGCTGGTTCAACGCACGCAAGCATCTCTACACGGACGAGCTGCACTGGCCGATGCATTGCCTGGTGGCGGATATTCTGCGCCGGTCGGCCGCGCATCCCGTCGTGCGTCTGTACGGCGATCCACGGAAATCGGTGTTTCGGATCTACCGCGACATCCGGTTCTCGAAGAACAAGCATCCGTACAAAACCAACGTGTCCTGCCGCTTCACGGTCGATCCGGGGCTCACCGAGCGGAACGGCCTGGTGTACGTCCACATCGAGCCGCCCGAGCAATCCTTCGTCGCCGCCGGAATCTACGTGCCTTCCGTAAAGCGCCTTCGACCGATTCGTCTGCGGATGATCCATGAGCCGGCGGCGTGGCAGTCCGTTCTCGATCGGTTGGATGAAGCCGGGCTCGAGCCTGAGGGACATGGCGACGACCTGAAGGGAATGCCTCAGGGCTTTGCCGAGTATCGCGACAGCGATGTGGCGCGCTACCTCAAGTGGACATCGCTGCTGGTTTCGCGGCCGCTCGAGGCCGAGCAGATCCGGACGCCCGCGCTTTCGGATGCCGTGATGAGCTTCGCAGAGGATGCCTGGCCGCTCCTCCAGTTCATCTCCGAGGCGAGATGAAACGATTAGAGCGGTCGCACGGGTTGAGCGGGATGCTGCACCTCGAAGACCTCGTCGAAGCTGGATAACACGCGGTCGGCCATTTCCCTTTCGTCCCTCAAGATCCGATGGGAGAGATCGATGGTGGCCGCGTCTCCGGCGCGCTCCGCGACGTGGCGCAGGAGCTCATAGCCGCCGATCTCCAGGTGCTCGACAGCATACGCAAAGGCCGCGAGCTTGACGGGTGTGTCGCCCTGCGCCTGGAAGAAGATGCTCCAGTTGAGAGCCCCGGCTTTGAGCGCTGTGTCCTTCAGGGTGGATGTATCTGCGTCCAGCGCCTCGAGTCGTTCCTCGAGCAAGCGCGCGTGGTCCAGGGATTCGTCCAGGTGGTCGTCGTACAGTTGCGCCAGCCGGGTGCTGCCTGCCATCTCGCGTGAACGTTTGAGCAGCTCGATGGACTGCATTTCGAGCGCATGGGCATCGGCGAGATACGTGGGCAACGCGGCGCGAGCATCCCGGCCGATCATACGGAGGGATGCGTCGGCGGCGTCGGCGAACGTGGCCGCGATGCGATCGCGCATCGATTGCTCCTGATCCCGGATGTTGTGAGCCACACGTGCTGTCTCGTCGTCGCCCGCCAGCCGTGCCATGCGTATCAGCATCTCGTAGGCCGCGAGCTCGAGCGCCTCGTAGGAATGCGCATGGGCGGCGAGTTTTCCAGGCGTGTCAGGCTGCACACGCGCGAACAGCAGGAACCCCTTCCCGCCGAGTCGCATGATGGCATCTTTTAGCTGTGACGGTGACCCGCCGGCCGCCTCGAGTCGCTCCTCGACCAATTCGGCCTGCCGCTCCGTCTCGTGGAGATGATCCTCCAGGTGCCGCGCGAGGGTGGACTCACCCGCTATCTCGTGGGCCTTGCGCAGCTGAGCGAGCGCCTGCTGCTCGATCGAATAGACGTCGGACAGGTACGTCCGAAGTTGCTCCTGAATGTGCTCGTTCATCGCCTCCCCCCGCTTCATGCTTGTGTGTCCGGACACGGATCCTTCCGGCCGTAATCCGGCAGCAGGGAGGTTCGTTTCCGACAGCTTGTTACGATCGGAAGAAAGCGTCGGATGGCAGGTTCAGTGGCCGCTGAGGCGATCCAGCACGAGGTACCGTTCGCGATGTGCGGCCGGCACGGCGCGCGAATCGACCTCGATGCGCATCATCATCGAGTCGTCATCCCGGTCGTCCGATGCAGCCGGCCATGAAGGTAGTCCCTCTCCGTTCGGGTCGCCTGTCTTGATGAAGTTGGCGAAGTAGCCCATCATCACCTCGGATACGCGGTAGTCCGCCTCTTCCCATTCGTAGATGTTGTTGACGTCGAGATTGCCGAGGGCATATTCGATTTCGGCCGAGTGGACGGCGCCGCGAGGTTCTTCGGGAGCACTCGAACCGTCGGGCGCATTCGCATCGCCCTCCGACCGCATAGGAGGTCGCGGGTGCGCGTAGAGGTAGCGATAAACGGGTGCCGTGCGGCGATGGAGGTCGTACCACTTCCACGTGCCGTATCCGATGAATCGGTCACCCGCCAGGTCCGTGGCGGCCTGCCGTATGTCGTCGTCGGCATAGACGGCCAGGATGGCGTCGGCATCCTCACCAAACACATTGCGCACGGCGGCCTCGAAATTCTCTGCCGTGGGCGGATTAGGGCCGAGCAGTGCCCGGTAGTTCATCTCCTCTGAATTCCATCCCACCAGGAGCGGGACCTGCGCCTGCTCCCCCTCCTCAAAAATGTCAACGGGAGAGCGCGGGAAGAACCGGCCGTCGATGGTCATGCCGAATCGCGGAATGCCGGGTCGGGAGGCGGCCTCCAGGAGCTCCATGGCAGAGATAGCCCGAAGTGCCTCGAGGGAGCTCAAACCCAGACGCTCGGCAAAGGCGACGCCGGCCTTCTCTGCTTCGTCGAGCGGCATGGGCCGGAACGACCCGAGCAGCGAGCCGCTCTCGCCGATGGCGCCGGCGATCAGATCGCGGGAGAGCGGTGAGGCCATCTGGGCGCTCACAGAGAATGATCCGGCCGACTCCCCGGCAATCGTGACGCGCCCGGGGTCGCCGCCGAAGTCGCTGATGTTCTCGTGCACCCACTGGAGCGCGGCTTGCTGATCCAGCAGCGCATAGTTGCCGGCTGCGCCAAATGGGGATTCGGCGGTCAACTCCGGATGGGCGAAGAAGCCGAACACGCCGAGCCGGTAGCTCATCGTAACCGACACGATACCCTCGCGGGCCAACGCCGCACCATCGTAGCGCGGCTCGGAGCCGTCTCCGGCGACGAACCCTCCGCCGTAGAAGTAGACGAGCACGGGCAGCGGCTCGTCAGGGTCGAGGTCCGGGCTCCAGATGTTGAGGTGCAGGCAGTCTTCGCTGACCCCCGAGTTGCGGAACCGCATGTCGTCGAAGACGCGGCGCTGCATGCATTGATCGGCAAATCGATCGGCCTTTCGAACGCCGGTCCACGGCGAGATGGGCTGCGGCTCGCGCCACCGGAACTCGCCGACGGGCGGTGCGGCATAGGGAACGCCTCGGAAGATCGAGAGGCCTTCTTCGGTGCGGAACCCTTCAAGCGTGCCGTAGGCCGTCTCAACCTGAACGGGTTCGACCACACCCGCCGCCGGTCCGGCGAGGTCACTAGAAACGGCGCCGGACCCAGCGGCCATCCATGAGATACTCGCCGCGGCGAGCCAGAGTCGGACTGTCATCCGGGCTAATCATTGGTTAGCGTGAGATCCGCGACGCGCCCCTCCACATTGTGGGCGAAACGGATGCCGTATACGCCGTCGGTCGAGGCCAACCTCCCCTCACCAACCACCTCGGAGATCGGGTAGCTGGCCACTTCCTCTCCGTTGATGATACAGGTGACATTCTCCTCGTCGACGTCGATGGCGATCTCTTGCGTGACGGGCTGCCCCTGCCCCGAAGCCTTGTTCACGGCATCGTGCTGCTGGGCGCGCCGACCGTTCAGTTGGAACGGCTCGGCTCCAAATCCGCGCACGATGAAGGAGCCGTTCCCATAGGCCGCGCAGTAGAGGTATCGGGCCTGGTCAGTTCCCAGGTCTGATCCCCCGATAAAGAGCCCGTACGGATGGGGGTGATCGTTCACATTCATGTAGGCCGGCTCAGTGAAGGTCGCCGAGACTCGGTACGTGCCCGACGCCGTGTTCTCCGGGCGCCAGTACGCGACGCTCGGCCCGGTCTTGATGTGCAGAGCATCCCCATCCTCGGCGAGATGAGAGGCGTTCACGTCGGCATTCGAGCCGCGATCTACCATGCCCATCCAGCCTTCCGCGGCTATTCCGCCGCCCGCAACGGCCTGGTCATGGTGTCCGGCATGCTCCTGCGCCGAGGCGGTGCCCTCGGCGAGGAAAAACACAATGGCAAGAGCGATCAATAAGCAGCTGATGCGTGACATGGTTTCCTCACGAAGTGGTTGGGTGGTGTCGGATAGCTGCCAGGCCGCGCTTCGATGCGCATTCGTCAATTTCGCGTGGCGGCCCGCACAAGTCAAATCCGGGAGAATGTAGCGCGTCCGCGCATCCCGAAAACGTCATATCGACGCCGCCAGGTCGACGTTCTCGGCTAAATGTATACCTTCTCAGGCCAAATGCGGCTACATTAGAGGGATTCGGTACAAGATCGACACACATGCTTCCTATCAGGTTCGACGATCCGGAGCTCGCCTCTTTTTTCGCCGACGCGAACGTCAGACAGAATGTCCGCTCTCTCCTGAAATACATCGCATTGGTGATCGGCGTGATCATCCTGTTCGCGCTGCTCTTCCAGGTCATCATGCGGTACGTCGAAGGCGAGGAGCATTCGTTCATCACCGGCATCTACTGGGCGGTCACGGTGATGAGCACGTTGGGCCTGGGCGACATCACCTTTCAGAGCGACATCGGGCGGCTGTTCAGCGTCGTGGTGCTCATTACTGGTATCGTGATGCTGCTCATCGTACTGCCGTTTGCCTTCATTCGCTTCTTCTACGCGCCATGGCTGGAGACGCAGATCAGACGCCGTGCGCCCCGCAGCATTCCATCCGATGTGTCCGGCCACGTGATCATTTGCGCCTACGACACGATCGCGCCGGGGCTCATCGCGCGTCTCAAACAGGAAGATCTCCCCTATTACGTACTCGAGGAAGATTCTGCCGTGGCCGCGGAGATGCACATGGAGCGCATCTCGGTCATTGCGGGTGACGTGGACAGTACGGACACCTACAAGGCCCTCAATTTGCCGCGGGCGAGTCTGGTTTTCGCAAATCGCGAGGATGTCGTCAACACGAACATCATCTTGACCGTCCGTGAGGTTGCGCCCTCGGTGAAGGTCGTGGCGACTGCCAGCATGGAGGACTCCATCGACGTCCTCGACCTCAGCGGTGCAACACACGTGCTGCCGCTGAAGAAGTGGCTGGGCGAGCAGCTGGCCAATCGCCTGAACGCGTTGCACGCGCAATTGCACGCCATCGGGAATTATGAAGACCTCCTGATTGCCGAGATGCCCATCCACAATACGCCGCTGGCCGGCAAGACCGTGCGGGAGACGCGGCTTCGTGAGATTTCGGGTGTGAGCATCATCGGGATCTGGGAGCGCGGTCGCCTGCATCCGGCGCGGCCGATGACGCCTCTCACCGAATCGAGCGTCCTGGTGTTGATCGGCCGGGAAGAGCAGCTGCAGGCGCTCGATGACCTGTTATTCATCTACGATGTGAATCCGAATCCGGTGCTGGTCATCGGCGGAGGGAAGGTGGGGACGGCGGCGGTGCGTTCGCTGGCGCGCCGCAACGTTCCGGTGAACCTCATCGATCTCGTCGAATCACGCGGCCAGCGCGTGGCGGATGTTTGCAATAAGGTGGTGATCGGCAACGCGGCAGATTACGACGTCCTGGCGGAGGCCGGTATCATGGAGGCGCCGTCGGTACTGCTCACCACGAACGACGATGCCATGAACATTTATCTGGCCGCATACTGCCGCAAATTGAACCCCGACCTGCGTGTGGTCAGTCGCATCACGCACGAGCGAAACCTGGAGGCCATTCACCGCGCGGGTGCGGACTTCGTGCTCAGCTATGCATCTCTCGGGACGGAGGCCGTGATGTCCATCGTCAAAGATCAGGAGCTGGTCGTGCTCGGCGAAGGGGTGAATATTTTCACTATTCCCCTGCCGAAATCGCTCGCCAACAAAACGCTGGCCGAGACGGAGATCGGGGCGCGCACGGGTATGACGGTAATAGCCGTGGAGTCGAACGGGAAGGTCGAAACCGACATTTCGGCCGACACGGTATTGCCTCCGGGGTCCGAGCTCGTCGTCCTCGGGGATACGTCGCAGCGCCGCCATTTCGGGGAGATCTTCGGCGAAGCGAAGTAGCTATTTTCGATGTAAGTCAAAGATGGAAGAAGCCATGAAGAGCACGTACCAGGGGCCCGCCCACGAGGGCAATCGCTCGTCCAAGTTCGACGTTCCACTTCGCGACATCCAGAAACGGCTCCCCCTCAGAGTGCTGAGTGAGGAGGATTGGGAGCACTGGCGCACCTGGGGTTACGTCGTCATCCCGAATGCCATCCCGGCCGAGCACATCCGGAAGCTCACGGCCTTTCTGTGGGAGTTTCAGGAGATGGATCCCAACGATCCGTCTACGTGGAATCGCAGCGACCGGCGACCGCACCAGATGAAGGAGCTGAGCAACTCCGGGATGGTGGAAGTCTACAATCACCAGCTTCTGTGGGACACGCGCCAGACACCGCGGATCTACGATGCGTTCGTTGACATCTGGGATCGGGAGGATCTCTGGGTGACCATCGATCGGGCGAACCTGAATCCGCCGAATATCACGGGTGAGCGGAAATTCGATGGCTTCATCCACTGGGATGTCGACACGTCCGAGGATCCGCTACCGAATAACGTTCAGGGCGTACTCTCGCTGGTGGATACCGACCCCGAGGTCGGCGGATTTCAATGCGTGCCGGAGCTTTTCCGCGTGTTCGACGAATGGCGGGCCAGGCAGCCGGCGGATAGGGATCCGTATCGACCGGAGCTTGGCGATTTCGAGGTGACATTCATTCCGCTGCGCGCGGGCGATCTGATCATCTGGAACTCACTCGTTGCCCACGGCATCAAGCCGAACCGCTCGAGGGATCGCGCGCGCATCGCCCAGTACGTGTCGATGTATCCGGCGGATGAGGAGAACGAGGAGCTGCGGCAGCAGCGCATACGATCGTGGCGCGAACGCATTCCGCCGCAGGGCGTCGCCTTCCCGGGCGACCCGCGCAACTTCGAGGCGAATTTCGAAACGGCCCGTTTGACCGACCTCGGGAAGCGACTCCTGGGGCTCGAGTTCTGGGGAACGAACGTGACGGCCTAGGCGACCGCGCGTCGGAGTGTAAGGAGGGTGATTTCCGGCGGGATCCCGAGCCGAATTGGAGGCCCCACCGTGCCGAGGCCGCGGTTGACGTAAAGGAACTGCTCGCCGTTGCCGCTCGCGCGTGGCTCGCGGTAGAGCCCCGCCCACCTGTGGTATCGTATGCGAGCGAGTCCCCACTTGAGCGGGCCCAATTCGACCCCGAATTGGCCGCCATGCGTGTGGCCGCACAGCATCAGGTCGATCTCCTCGAAGCCCGGACGGACCTCGTTGTCCCAGTAGCTGGGGTCGTGAGCGAGGAGAATTTGCACACTTTCATCGCCAGGCTCGATTCCGTCCATGGCGCGCGGCAGGTCGCCGAAACGCTGTCGAAATCCGGTGTTGTCGGTGCCGATGACGTGAAGCTTAGCTCCATCGATCTCGAGCGTTCGGTGTTCGTTGATGAGGAGGTCGACAGGCGTTTCCCGCAGGCGCCCGACCACACCGTCGGTCTGCGCGTAGTGGTCGTGATTCCCCAGGCAACCGAACACGCCGAGGTCGGCTTCGAGACGCTTCAGAGAGGGTAGGATGATGGGCATCTCCCCGACGTCGTGATTGACCCAATCGCCGGTGACGGCGATCACGTCCGGGCGGAGACCCCTGACGATCTCTGCCGCATCGCGCATGGGCTCCGGGCTCAGGAAGGACCCGGCATGCAGATCCGATATCTGCGCGATCGTCAGCCCGTCCAGGGCGCGCGGAAGGCCGGCGATGGGAACGTCGACGCGGTACACCCGGAAGTCGTAGAGCGTGCGGAGCACACCGTATCCGGTGGCGATGAACGGCACCGCCGCGGCGGCCCACCCCATCTGGCGGAGGAATTCCCCTCGCGTAAGCGTCGCCCGCCCGACAGGCTGATCGCGCCCCAAAGAACCGATGTCGTCGGCCGGCGCCGATGATGACGCGGCCTCCGGCCGGCGACTGCTCGGATGGAGCCGTCCACGGACGTACCGTGTCGCCCGCACACCATCCTTCACCATCAGGACGATGCCGATGGGGACCTTCGGCACGTAGTAGACTGCCCAGAAGCCGAAGAACGCCGCCCTCGCCAGCAGCGGTTCGACCTCCCACCATCGGTAGAAGTAGAAGTAGAGGGGCAACGTGGCCGGCATGAGCCACATGAAGAGCTGGTATACCGGCAGCGTCCAGCCCCAGGTTCGGCCGCGTGCGAAGCGCCGCCAGCTTCGATACACATAGTAATCGAGGCTGAACAGGCCGAGCGTTACGATGATCAATGCCGCCGTATACTGCATAGCCGTTGGTTACGACCATCCAGGCCGGCATGTTCGGGCTCCGGCCGCGCAGACCTCATCGAATCCGCTTCTGATCGCACCGCGATGCCCCTCGCGAGGCCCCAAGCGCCCTAGACGGCCTGCAGATTCTCTGCTCCTTCCAGTTCCGCGAGGTACTGATGTACGAACTGCACGGCCGCCGAGCCTTCGCCGACCGCTGACGCCACGCGCTTGACGGAGCCTGCCCGTACGTCTCCGACCGCGAAGACGCCCGGCATGCTCGTCTCGAGCAGCAAGGGGTCACGCTCGAGCGGCCACGCGAACTTCGGATCGGATATGCGTACGACGTCCTGACCCGAAAGGATGAATCCCTCGGGGCTGCGTGCGAGACGCCCATCCAGCCACTCCGTATGCGGGTCGGCCCCGATCATCACGAAGAGCGCCGAGGACTTCAGGTGCTCGATCGATCCCGTCTTCTGGTCGCGGATCACGACCTCCTCCAGCACACCGTCGCCAACTCCGTCGATGATGTCCACGCCCAACCGGACGTGGATATTGGGCCGCTGTTCGATCTCCTTGATGAGGTACTCCGACATGCTCGCTTCGAGGGAATCGCCGCGAACGAGCATGGTCACGGAAGCCGCATGGCCGGCGAGGTGGACGGCGGCCTGTCCGGCCGAATTGCCCCCGCCGGCAACGGACACATGCCGGCCCTCCACAGCCCGAGCTTCGCTCGCCGTGGCTCCGTAGAAGACGCCCATGCCGATCAGTTTTTCGAGCGCCGGCACGTTCAGACGACGCCACGACACGCCGATGGCGACGATGACGGCCTTCGCCGCGATCGTTGGCCCCCCCGCCACTTGAATCAGCCGATCGGTCCCGTCGGAGCGCAGGTCGACCACTTCCTGCGAAAAGACCAGATTCGCCCCGAACAGCCACGCCTGCTCGCAGGAGCGCGACGCCAGCTCGTGCCCGCCTATGCCCCACGTGAATCCCAGGAAATTGCGGATTCGTGAGCTCGCGGCGGCCTGGCCGCCGGAGATATCCTTTTCGATGACGATGGTCTTCAGGCCCTCCGATGCCGCGTACACGGCGGCTGCAAGTCCCGCCGGACCGGCACCGATGATCGCCACATCGTACGGCCCGGGTTCGATGCGCGTGCATCCCCCGACGGCCTCGATGATGTCCGAGTTATCCGGGTCGATCAGGATTTTTCCGTCATGCCGGATGAGAACGGGGAGCCGAGATCCATCCTGCCCGACCTCCTCGAGTAGACGCCGGCCGCGCTTCGAGTCGTCCGGCGTAATCGAGAAGGGAATTCCGAATCGGGTCAGCAGGTCGCGGATCTCATGCGAACGGGCGCTTTGCGGAGGCCCGATGATCCGAAACATCTCGAATTCGGGCTCAAAGGACGCCGCCCACGACGACAAGAACTCGGTCACAGGCGGATACAGATTCTGCTCCGGCGTCCAGGGCTTCACGAGGTGATAGTCGATCTGCCCCAATGTCATTGCTGACACGATCGGGTTTGCCGATCGATAATCCCGCTCAACGAGCAAAATCCGCTTTGCGCGGGGATGCAGCTTGTGGGCTTCAACGAGAAACTCGGTTCCCGCAAGGTCGGCCATGGCGTGATCGGCGATAAGGAGGGCGACGGGCGCCTTCTCCTGTGCCAGATCGCGAAGTGCGGCCAGCGCCTTGAACGGGTCGGGTTTCGCAACGACGTCGCAGTCGTTTCCAAAGCGGCGTTCCAGATCGTGGCTCAACGAACCGAGCACGGCCGGATCCTGCGCCACGAGAAAAAGAATAGGTCGATCCATGATCACGAAGTAGGGCGGTTTGTAGAACATCCCGCCGGGTCCTCAAACACATCGACACCGGGGCACAGATGGCGACCCCATACTCCTCGGCCGCCGCCGATCGGGCCACTACGGAGCCGGCAACTCGGAGTTGCGCACGCAGGCGAACAAGTTTACGACTCTGGTTCCTGCGACGAAATAGCGCGGTATCGGGCGGCTTCTTCGGCGCGGGAGTTTTCTTCGTAGAATCTGGCCAGGCGCCCGGCCAGCTGCCGAACGAAACGATTTTCGAGCCCCTGGCGACTGCTCAATCGGTCAAAACTCTGGACGAGGAGAGCTTCCGCTTCCGCCGAGCGTCCCAGATCGATCAGGCACTGCGCTCGATAGACATCCATACTGACCACGTTGATGTGATCCTCATCGAAATGCTTCCGCATGATGTCGTGCGCCTCCCGATAAAGCGCCTCGGCCCGGGCCACCTCGCCCTTCTCGTAGAGAATGCCGGCCAACCTCGACGTCGTGATGCCGACAACGTAATGATCGGCCCCATAACCGTCTCGCGCGATGCTGGTCGCCTCCCTCTGGGTACGCTCCGCGTCGTCGAGCTTGCCCTGTTGGCGGAGGAGGCTCGCGTACGTATCGAGCGCGACGGAGACACTCGGGTGCCGCTCGCCGTACAGTTTTCGATCCATCTCGACGGCCTGGAGAAGCGTGGTTTCGGCGTCCTCCAATTTGCCGAGATTTCGCAGGATCGAGCCCAACAGCGAGAGGTTGTCGGCGATGTGTGGATGCTCGCTGCCGAACACCTGGCGATTGATGGCGAGCGCCTCGCGAATGAGCGGCTCGGCTTCGGCGTAGCGTCCGGTATCCCGCATGATCGAGGCCAGATTGTTCAAGGCGATGGCGATGCTGGGATGCCGATCACCGTAGTGCGATCGCCTCATCTCCAGTGATTCGCGAAAAAGCTGCTCCGCGTCTTCGAGCTCCCCGCGTTCCATGAGGAGGGCCGCCAGCATGTTGATGTTGATGGCGATCTCGGGATCGTTCTCCCCCAGGATCCTCCGGTTGGTCTCCAGGGCTTCGCGGTGGATGGCCTCGGCCTCATCGAATCGGCCTTGCGCTTTGAGGACGAGTGCCAGATTGTTCAGCGCCGACGTCGTTCGCTCGTGCTCGTTGCCGAAGGCCCGCCGATAGCCGTCGATCACGACGCGGTAGAGGGAATCTGCCCGGTGGTACTCGCCCATGCTGGCCCGCACGGAGGCCAGGCGCTCGAGGCTTCGGAGCGTTTCGGGATGGCCCTCACCCTCGACATCTCGATGCAGATCCACGGCCTCTTCCAGTAGCGGACGGGCCTCATCGTAGAGCCCAAGTTGATGGTGCACGCGGCCGAGCGTGGCGAGGAGGCGCGCCTGCACCCCGGGCTGCCCGGTGAGGTCCCGCTGGACCCTTCGCGTCCCGCGCTCGAGGAAGTCGCGGATGCGGAGGGTGTCGAGGCGCTCTGTCTGCGAGGCCTCGAACGGATCGGCCGCCGTGAATAGCTCCTCGAGGAAGGTCGAGACCTCTTCGGCGGTATCGCGCTCGCGTCGCGCCTGCTCGGCCTGGTACAGGGCGGCGCCCAGCCCGGCCACGAGCGAGGCGATGACGAGTACAGCGGCCGCCACCGGTATGGCATGCCGCGTCACGAATTTTCGCGCTCTATAGGCCAGCGTATCGGGGCGTGCCCGGACGGGCAGACCGCTGAGATGGCGACGAATGTCGTCCAGGAAGGCCTCCGCGGAGGCGTACCGTCGCTCGGGCTCCTTTCGCAGCGCCATCAGCAGGATGCGATCCAGGTCGCCGCGAAGCCGCCGTCGCAGGCGCTCCACACTCGTGCCGCGGGCCTCACTCAGGATCTCCGGCGAGATGCTTTCGGTCGTCCCGTCAGCGCTGCGGCGCTGCACCGTCCTGGCTACGGCCGTCGAAGGCCGCTCGGGCTGCTCCTGCGTGATGGTGCGCTCCGCATCCGCACTGCTTTCCTTCGACACGGAATACGGCCGCCGGCCCGTAAGCAGCTCGTAAAGCACGAGCCCCAGCGCATACACGTCGGTGGCCGTGGTCACGGGCCGCCCGAGGACCTGCTCGGGAGCGGCGTATTCCGGCGTCATCACACGCATGCCGGTCTGCGTGATGGGCACGCCCGCGGGCTCGCCGTTCTCGAGCAGCTTGGCGATGCCGAAATCGAGCAGCTTTACATCCCCATTCACGCCGATCAGGATGTTGCCCGGCTTCAGATCTCGATGGACGATGAGGTTCTGATGGGCGAACTGGACGGCCTCGGCCACTTCGATGAAGAGCCGTAGTCGCTCGTCGATGGGGAGGCGCCGTTCGTCGCAGTAAACATCGATCGGCTTTCCATTCACATACTCCATGACGAGGTACGGGCGTCCGTCGTCCGTTCGGCCGCCATCGTAGAGGCGTGCGATGTTGGGATGCTGAAGCGAGGCGAGGATCTGGCGCTCACTGAGAAAGCGCTGCATCACGTGGTCGTCGTCGCGTCGGATCAGCTTCAGCGCGACGCGCTGCTCGAACTGGCCGTCGTCGCGCTCGGCGAGGTAGACCGTGCCCATCCCGCCGCGTCCGATCTCGCGAACGATGCGGTAGGGTCCGACTCGCTGCGGCATGGCGGGCTCGAAGGGTAGATCATCGAGCACGAGTTCCGCCAGCTCGTCGATGGATGCGGCCAGAACGGGCGGTGGATCGGCATCTGCGGCCAGCAGGGCTTCGACCTCGCGTCGGAGCCCGGCATCCACACCACAGGCGTCGGCGAGGAATTCGTCGCGCTGACGGCCCGGGGGCAAATCCGCGGCCTCAAGAAAGATGGACTGGACGTGGCGCCAGCGTTCCGGCGTCATGGTTACCTCAGCTCGTGAGCGAGCCAGGCGCGTGCGGCTCGCCAGTCGCGTTTGACGGTCGCCGTGCCGACGCCGAGTGCCCGGGCCGTTTCCTCGACGCTCAGGCCGGCGAAAAAGCGGCATTCGACCACTTGAGCCTGCCGCTCGTCGAGATCTTCCAGCCGATTGAGGGCATCGTCGAGCGCGATCACGTCGTCTAGCTGGACGGCATCCGGAAACATGCTGTCTTCGAACGTGACCCGCATCTCCCCCCCGCCCCGCTTGGCGGCGGCCCGGCGTCGGGCGCTGTCGGTGAGCACGAAGCGCATGGCCCGCGCGGCCAACCGAAAGAAGTGCGCGCGGTTCTCCACCTCGATTTCGCTGGCCGGCACCAGGCGCTCGTAGGCTTCGTGGACGAGCGCCGTGGTGTTGAGCGTATCGCCGGCTCGTTTGCGCCGGATGATGTGCGCCAGGCGGCGCAGCTCGCCGTAAACGACGGCGAAGAGCTCATCGAATGCATCCGCATTTCCGCCGCGGGCGCTTTCCAGAAGGCGAGTGACGGTGTCGGGTGAGGGCTGCTCCATCAAAAGACTACTGCTTTGCTACGTCCCTTCGCTCCTTCCGTCGGAGGGGCAATCCGTGGATCATGGTCCTACCCGTGCGAATCTGTGGCGGGCCGATATGTCTGCTACCGGCTCGAGCCGGCGGCCCCGCGCATTCACATTTTACGGAATGGAGGCTAGAAGTACACGAACGGCCGAGGGCGACACTAATCTTCCCGTGCTGATCCCCCTGTGACTCCTTTTGCGAAGAGTAAGGCAAGGTCTCTGTCGACCTTACAATTCACTCTCTGGCAAAATCTGGGAGACGCATGCCTTCCTCGCTCTGGATCGCCTTACGCGGCCGCTTTGGCCTACGCCGCGCCGGCAAGTCGCCGCTCAGGAGTCTCGTCGTGCTGGTTGCCGCATGCCTGATGGCCGTCGCCTCATCCACGCCGGTTTTCGCCTGGAAACCCAGCACCCACGTGTATCTCGCCCTGCGTGCGCTGGCGGAGGTGAACGACGACGTCGGGCTCGACGGCATCCCCAAGCTGCCGGGCCACGTGGTGGTGTACAGGGTCGATCACGTCACGGGCGAGATCGTCGGCCGGCTCGGCCAGTACGGCGCCGATCCCGCATTGCTGGATGCCCTGAATACCCACCTGGATGCTTTCAAAGCGGGCGTGCTGGGCCCGGACGCGTATCCGGACATCGCAACGGGCCAGACGCGGATTCACGTGGAAGACCCGCGTCACAGCGACCTGTGGCTGCGGTATTTGTGGAATCAGGGGATCGGTCGCTCCCCCGAGATCCGGGCCTTCGTCGTCGGATACCTCGTCCATGCGGCGGGCGACATGTTCATGCACACGTTTGTGAATCACTTTGCCGGCGGCCCCTTCACCTTTCAAACGCTGAACGGTCAGCGGCACATCGTCCTCGAGAGCTACGTCGGCCGTCGCGCACCGGCGCTGGAGCCGAGCGACTACAGCCTCGACCTATCCGACGACGTGTTGAAGTTCATCTATGAGTCGCTCACGGACGCCCGCGCGGGCACGTACCTCGGACAGAGCCTCCTCATCGAGCAACCGATCACAGATCCGCTTGGCCAGATGTCGGTGCCGCGCCTGTTTTCGTCCTGGCGAAACGTGTTGCAGGCGCATGTGGATTGGTACGATGGGGAGATCGCACGATACGATCAGCGGATCGAGGATGTCTATCGATCCTTCGAAGAGGATCACTGCGACGGGAA
>CBFGRV010000058.1:0-18904 GCA_965651265.1 uncultured Rhodothermales bacterium | reverse complement strand
CCGATGTCCTGAAGCACATCGATGCCCTCCTGGAGGATGAGGACGATTGGATTGCGGCGATGGCGACGGTCGCCAGCGAGCTGCACAATGCCTTCTCGCACTTTCACTGGACCGGCTTTTATCGTGCTGTCTCGAAGGATATGCTCGTAATCGGACCGTACCAGGGCGGTCACGGATGCTTGCGGATCCCTTTCTCCCGCGGGGTTTGCGGGGCCGCCGCGAGAACACGCCAGACGCAGCTCGTGCCGGATGTGAACGCGTTCCCCGGACACATCGCCTGCTCGTCTACGACGAGATCGGAGATCGTTGTGCCCGTGGTCACGCCCGAAGGCCGGCTCCTCGGCGTGTTGGATGTAGACTCAGATTTTCCGGCCGCATTCGACGAGGTTGATCGCCAACACCTCGAGTTTCTGGCAACGTACCTGGGGCGCAAGTACGCCGCCACGCCGATGCTTTAGCGAGAGGTCGGAGGTCAGAGGTCGGATGTCAGAGGTCAGAGGTCGGATGTCAGAGTTCAGAGGTCGGAGGTCGGATTTCAGAGGACGGAGGTTTAATAGTAGACCCAGTACCACCTCACCTCCGGCGTCAGCTGCAGCGCCGGTGCCGGCAGGCGCACGAACGAGAAGATGCTTCCCAGCAGCCGAAAAGGTTGCGGCCAATCCTCGCGCAGGGTCAGAAGGTCCAGATCAGGCCCGAGGAAGACCTGTCGCTGATGTACCGGACCGCCGCGGCCCCCGCCTTCCTTCCGCCCCGAAATCGGATGTGCCAGCCCGGTCCCGCTGTACCCTGCTGAAACGGCCAGCCATTCCGGCCATCGCTCCGTCCATTCGGACGGGCGCACGACCAGCCAGTACGAGATGCCGTCGTAGTCTTTGAGAGCATTTCCGATAAAGCGAAACGGCGCGAAGCTGGAGACATCGTGCTGATAATAGGGCGAAGGGTGGTAGGAGTACTTCAGATCGAACCACGCGAGCCCGTCCGGATACGCGACCTTCGCACCACCGATTGCCCCTCCCAGAAAGTTCGCGACGATGTCTGTCCCCGAAGCTCCGAAAGCCTCGGAGAAACCATCGAAGAACTCGATCTGACTCTGGAAGAGCGCGCTCATCGCCCCACCGAACAGCCCCGCCTTCGGACGTGAGAGCCCGCTCCAGAGGCCGTACTCACCGAACCCCCGCGCCAGATGCCACGACACGAGGAAGTGGCCTAATTTGTCCTGCTGGACGTACGTGTCCCAGTCGTTGTACCAGTGGAAGCGAGTACGGTCATGGTCCGAGTACCACAGGCGGTCGAGCCCCCACATGACGGCTGCGTCTGCAACCACGAACGATCCCATTCCAACCCAGAACCGCTGAGGGCGAAATGGGGCCGCATCGGATTCTGTCTGCGCGAAGGCCATCCACGGAGGCCCCAGCACCATCCACATCACCAAGACCAGCACTGCCTTCACAGATCCGGGGCCGTTATTCCGCGGGTTCGGTAACGCCGAGCTGCTCGGCAGCGTCCTCGATGAGCTCCTGAGCGCGGTTGCCTGTTGGCGCCTCCGAATAGATACGAAGCACCGGCTCCGTACCGGATGCGCGCACCATCAGCCAGCCATCCTTGAGCAGGTGCTTGAAGCCATCCAGGGTCTCCAGCTTCTGTACCTCAGAGCCTCCCACGGAGCGCAACCCTCCCTCCTCGCGGAGATGCCGAAGCACGTTCTGCTTTCGAGCCTCGGTCGTGTGCAGGTCAATCCGGCGACAAACGTGCGGGCCGAATTCCTCGTGCAGCTCCGCAACCAGCTCGGAAAGCTTCTTCCCTCGTTTCACCAACATCTCCGTGATGAGCAGGCCGATGAAGAGTCCATCGCGCTCCGGAATATGTCCTTTCACCGCGATGCCGCCCGACTCCTCCCCCCCAACCAGAACGTCCTCCTCGATGATTTTAGCGGCGATGTGCTTGAAGCCGATCGGTGTGACATCGACCTCGAGCCCGTAGGCATCCGCCATTCGATCGATCAGACTCGTGGTGGAGAACGTTTTTACCACCTTGCCGGAGAGGCCCCGGTCCTTGTGCAGATACTTGACGAGGAGCGAGAGGATGGTGTGCGAATCGACGTATGTGCCTCGTTCATCGAACATGCCCACCCGATCGGCGTCTCCGTCGTTCGCGATGCCCACGTCGCAGCCGTGCTCGATAATGCCGGTGCGAAGCGGCTCCAGATTCCGCTCGATGGGCTCCGGAGCCTGGCCGTAAAACCCGGGATTCCAGTCGCACCGGATCTCGACGACGGCGTCGGGGCTGAGTAGCTTCGAGATGATCCCCTGTCCCGATCCATACATCGCATCGTGTGCGATACGAACCCCAGAGCGGCGGATCGCCTCCACGTCGAGCCGGCTGCGCAGGTAATCCAGATATCCTGAAATGATATTACGTCGCTCGATCCTGCCCTGTCTCGCCAGCCGGGCGAACGAAGGTGCTGCGACGGAATCTCCTCCGAGGCCGGGGATCTCTCCCTCCACCTCGGCAACCATGTCGGGCGTCGCGGGGCCGCCCAGGGCGGTCTTCAGCTTGTAGCCGCTGTATTGTGGTGGATTGTGGCTGGCCGTGATGACCACGCCGACCTGGCAGCCGAATGCCTTCGTGGCCCAGCTGATGGCCGGCGTGGGGGCAAACGAATCAGCCAGAATGACCTCGATATCCTGCGAGGCCAGGACACGCGCGACGTATTCGGCAAACTGATCGCCCATGAAGCGGGTGTCGTAGCCCACGATGGCCCGACCCTCACGGCCGTGGTGCCGGTGTATCCATCGGACGGTTGCCCGCGAAACGGTGTCCAGATTGCGAAAGGTGAACTGATCGGCAATGATGGCCCTCCAGCCATCGGTTCCGAATGTGATGTCCGTCATAGAGGGGAACTGCAGGATGTATCGTGGGCCAGGTTGTGCAAGCGGCCGTCGTGAATAGGAGTAGGTGTAACAGTACTATGCGGGGGAGAGAAGCGCAACGTGATGGGATGGCCCGTCGCTATCGTCGCGCGGCTTCCATGAGCTCACGCGCGCTACGAAGCGCCGCCTCCGTAACCTCCGCGCCGCTCATCAAGCCGGCCACCTGCTCGGCACGATGCTCCTCCGAAAGGCGCCGGATGCGCGTTTTCGTCCGCCCGCCATCGACGTATTTCTCGACCAGGAAGTGAACGTCGCCGCGTGCCGCAATCTGCGGAAGGTGCGTAATGGCGATGATCTGATGGCTCGTCGCGAGCTCGTGCATGCTCTCCGCCACCTTCGACGCGACGGCTCCCGAGATCCCCACGTCGATCTCATCGAAAACAAGGATCGGGAATTTCTCGTGCTTCGCGAGGATCGTCTTCAGGGCCAGCATGATGCGGCTGATCTCACCGCCGGAGGCAATGCGAGCCAGCGGCCGCGGTTCCTCGCCGAGGTTTGTCGAGATGTAGAATTCGACGGCCTCATGGCCGGTCTCCGATGCGGCGAATCGCCGGCCGTTCAGATGGATCCATCCATCAGGATCTTCAAGCGTGCGGAAGCGAATCTCGAACCGGCCGTCGGGCATCCCCAGCTTCGTGCATTCCTGTTCGACCGCCTTTTCGACCCGCGCGGCGGCCTCCTTTCGGCGGTCGCTCAGCTCGCGAGCCAATGCGGATAGCCGTTGCTGAGCCTCCGCTATACGGTCGTCGAGCCGTTTTAGCGCGCCCTCCACGTCCTGCACCACGTCGTAGGCCTCTCCGATGGCGCGCCGATGCTCCAGCACGGATTCGAGCGTGCCCCCATACTTTCGCTTCAGCCGCTCCAGCTCGCCCAGCCGGATCCGGATTTCCTCAAGCCGTTCCGGATTGAACTCGATGTCGGCCTGGTAGCCCTGCAAAAACTTGGCGGCCTCGGCGGTGATGATCCGGGCGGAATCGATCTCCTGGAGGGTATCCTCAAAGCGGGCATCGATTCGCACGAGGTCGCGCAGCTCGTCCCGAACCAGGGCGAGCTGATCGTGTACCGATTGTTCGCCATCGTAGAGCAATCCGTAGAGGCGGCTCGTCGACTCAAAGAGCTGCTCGGCATTCTCGAGCACGCGCCGCTCGGATTCCAGGGCTTCCTCCTCGCCGCTCTGCGGACCAACGCGGTCGATCTCCTGGATCTGGAAGCCATAGAGCTCGCGCTTCTCCTTCATCTCCTGTTGCCGCGATCGCAGGTCGCCGCGTTCCCGGATGAGGTCGGCCACCTCACGATAGCAGCGTCCGTAATCCGCCCTCAATTCACCGAGGCGTCCAAAACTGTCGACCAGGCCTAGATGCGAGGCGACGTTGAGCAGCGATTGATGCTCGTGTTGCCCGTGCAAATCGATGAGATGCGACGCAACTTCCCGGATCAGTTGGATGGTGGCGGGCGTGTCGTTGATGAAGCCGCGGCTCTGCAGTGAGGTGATTTCCCGCCGAATCGTGATCAACGGCGCCGCTTCGATGGCGTTTTCCTCCAGGATAGCCTGGATGGAAGGGTCATCGGCCTCATCAAAAACACCCTCGACGACGGCCTTGGTGGCCCCGGCGCGGACGGACTCCGTGGAGGCACGCTCACCCAGTATCATCTGGAGAGCGCCTATGAGGATGGATTTTCCAGCCCCCGTCTCCCCGGTGATGATGTTGAGTCCGGCGTCGAACTCGACGTCCAGCTCCTCGATCAACGCGAAGTCGCGAACATAGAGCGAACGTAGCACGGCAAGAGCTGGATGTTTACGAGATCAGCACCCAGCCTTCCTCGAGCTTCCGCTCCGCGTGCTTGTACTTCAGCGTCTGCGTCTGCCCGGTCGCCGGATTCTGGATGGTCACGCGTTCGTTGCGCCCGATCTTGTCACCGACGACCACGGTCTCCTTCGCCGTCGTGGGATCTCGCTCGGCGGCTGACGACTGCTCGGCAGCGCCCGTCTTAACGCCGTAGCTCGGATCCATGGAGTCGTGCTGGACCTTCGCCCGGTTGGGATCCAGTCGCCGCCGCGGTGCCGTCGGTCGCCGCGCGGCCTGCTCGCTCACGAGCGGTCCGGCCTTGAACACGAACGAAACGACCTCCTCGTTGACGTCCTCGAGCATCTCGGTGAAGAGCTTGAACGCCTCCATCTTGTACTCGATGAGAGGATCGCGTTGGCCGTAAGCCCGGAGCCCGATCCCTTCCTTCACCTCATCGAGCTCGCGGAGGTGCTCCGTCCACTTCTCGTCGATGATGTTGAGCATGGCCGTGCGTTCGAGCGTGTCGTTGATGATGCGGCCTCGCGTGCCCACGGCTTCATCCACCTTGACCACGGCACGGAGCAAACGGCGCCCATCGGTGAAGTCGACAAACACGCGCGACGGGCGCTTGTCCTCATCCTGCTGCAGCACCTGCTTCATCCCCTCGGCGAACGGACGAGCGAGCGCCTCGCGCTTCCGGCGATAGAACTCCAGCGCACGATCGTAGATGAACTGCCCGACGCCATCCTCCCCGAGGCGAACAAACTGCTCGCGGTCCATCTCTACCTCGAAGGCGAGCTTCCGGAGAACCTCCGCACGCATCTCATCGAGGTTGCCGTCGCCATAATGCCGCTCGACGATCTTCCCGATGACTTCCTGCAGCATTTCCAGGATCTCGCCGTGGAAGCGCTCGCCCTTCAGCGCGTGCAGGCGCCGGTCGTAAATGACCTGACGCTGGGCATTGAGGACGTCGTCGTACTCCAGCTGCCGCTTCCGAATCGCAAAGTTGTTCTGCTCGACCTTCTTCTGGGCGCGCTCGATGCTCTTGTTCACCCATGGGTGGGTGATGACCTCGCCCTCCTCCAGGCCGAGCCGATCCATCACCTTGGCGACGCGATCCGAGCCGAACAGCCGCATGAGGTCGTCCTCGAGGGAGACGTAGAACTGGCTCTCGCCCGGGTCACCCTGACGGCCGGATCGGCCGCGAAGCTGAAGGTCGATGCGGCGGCTCTCGTGGCGCTCCGTGCCGAGAATCGCCAATCCGCCACGTTCGCGGACACCCGGGCCCAGCTTGATGTCCGTTCCGCGGCCGGCCATGTTCGTGGCGATGGTCACGGCGCCCATCTGCCCCGCCTCGGCCACGATCTGCGCTTCCGCCTTCGCGCGGTCTCGCCGGGCGTTCAGCACGTTGTGCTTGATGCCCGCGCGCTTCAGCATCCGGCTGAGCGTCTCGGAGACCTCAACGGAGGTCGTACCCACGAGCACAGGCTGTCCGTTCTTGTTGTACTCCTGGATTTTCTCGATCGCCGCACGGTACTTCTCGCGCTTCGTCTTGTAGACGAGGTCGTCTTTGTCGACACGAGCGATGGGTTTGTTCGTGGGGATGACCACGACATCCATCTCGTAGATCTTCCAGAACTCCTCCGCCTCCGTCTCGGCCGTACCCGTCATGCCCGAGAGCTTCTCGTACATGCGGAAGTAGTTCTGCAGCGTGATGGTGGCGTAGGTCTGCGTCGCCGCCTGAACCTGTACGTCTTCCTTGGCCTCGATGGCCTGATGGAGGCCGTCCGAATACCGCCGCCCGGAGAGCACACGGCCGGTGTGCTCGTCAACGATCTGCACGCGCCCATCCTGCACGATGTACTCGACGTCTTTCTCGTACAGCGTGTAGGCCTTCAGAAGCTGCTCGATGGCGTGCAGCCTCTCGGCGCGCTCGGAATAGAGGTTGTAGAGCCGGCGCTTCTCGTCCTCCTCCTCCTTCTCCAGGAGTCGGAGGTCGTTCATTAGCTTGTTCTGCTTCTTTTCCTCCGAAAGGGAGTCATCCTGCTCGATCTCCTCTTCCAGCCGTGCCCGCTGCTCCTTGTATTTGTTCTCGATGGAGGCGATCTCCTCACCGAGGTCGGGCAGAACGAAGAGGTCGGCGTCTTCGCCGGCGGTGCGGGCAGCAAACTCGCGGCCCTGCTCCGTCATCTCGATGGCGTGCTGCTTCTCCTCGAGAGCGAAGTACAGCGCCTCGTCGACGAAGGGCATGTTCTTCGCGTTGTCCTGGAGGTAGAAGTACTCGGTCTTCTGCTTGAGCTGGGCCACGCCCGGCTCCTGCATCAGCTTCTGTAGCTTCTTGTTGCGGGGGAAGCCGCGCGACGCACGCAGCAGCGCGAGCCCGGCTTCCTCCTCTAGCTCGGACGCCCGCCGCCGATCTCCGGCCTCGAGGGCTGCGTCGCGTTCCTTCAGCTTCTGCTCCGCCTCGCTCGCAAAGGAGGCCACCAGCTTCTGCTGCGCATACACGAGCTTCTCGATGGTGGGCTTGAGCTCCTTGAAGCGATCGTCGTTCGCCTGCGGCACCGGACCCGAAATAATGAGTGGCGTTCGCGCCTCGTCGATGAGCACGGAGTCCACCTCGTCCACGATAGCGAAGTGATGCCCGCGCTGAACGAGCTGATCAGGCTCGATGACGAACGAGTTGTCCCGCAGGTAATCGAAGCCGAACTCATTGTTCGTGCCGTAAGTGATGTCGGCTCTATACGCACCACGGCGACCTTCCGAATGCGGCTCGTATTTGTCGATGACGTCGACGGTGAGACCGTGAAATTCGAAGATAGGCGCCATCCACTCCGCATCACGCTGAGCGAGGTACGGGTTGACGGTGACGAGATGACAGCCGCGCCCGGCAAGGGCGTTCAGATAAAGCGGAAACACGGCCACCAGCGTCTTTCCCTCGCCCGTCTTCATCTCGGCGATGCGCCCCTGGTGCAGCACGATTCCGCCGAGCAGCTGCACGTCGTAAGGCACCATATCCCACGTGATGGTCGACCCACCGGCTTCCCACTGCTTGCCGACCATCCGACGGCAGGTCTCCTTTACCACGGCGAAGGCTTCCGGAACAAGCACGTCGAGGGTTGCCTCGGCCACCTCGAGCCACTGCTCATCGAGGCGGTCAAGTTCCTCGTAGAGGGACTGGCGCTCGCGCAGCGAGAGCTCCTCTTCGTCGGAATCTTGACCGTCCACGCTTTCCACAACGGCGGCGTCGGTGGCCTGCCCATTCCCGCTCGTGCCTGGAGCCGTGCTCGGCGCACCCTCCTGCCCGTTCGAAGCCGTCGCGGCCGCACCTCGCAGTTGGGCACGGATTTCGGCCTGCCGAGATTCGATATCCTTGACCGCCTCGCGAATCCGCTGCTTGAACTCGGCCGTTTTGCCGCGAAGCTCTTCGTCGGACAACGAAGCGAGCTTCTCGAATTCCTGATTGATCTGTTCGACGACGGGCCAGAGCTTCTTCAGCTCACGTTCGTTCTTATCGCCGAAAAGGGACTGGAAAAAATCTATCATGTCACGTGCAAATCAGTACGCGTGTAATGTCATCAAAACGCGTGCAATCGATCATCTAATAGCGTGCAATCGGCGGGCGCCGTGTGACCATCTGTGCGGCGGGTGTATGCATCGAGGGGCGGGGCGGGATGTGGGCCTCGCGGCGTCGCGTCCCCCAGGCGTCAAGAATCGGACCAAGCCGCGTCCCAGGCACTCGAATGACAGAACGGCGCGCCCGTTCATCCGCAACAAACCCTATGACTGGAGGCCGACAATCTCACGCAATGCCGGTTCATCCGTTCCCTGTGTGAAGGACGCCTCCTCCGGCAAACTGTACGCGGTACATAAACCAATCCCATCAAGAACCCGGCCGGGCCGGGGCCGTACGATGGACCTGCATTAGCCATCCAACCCATGCCTCGCAAAGCACTTCGTTTGGCGCGCATCCTGATGGCGTCCGCCGCAGGCGCGGCGGCCCTGCTGTGCGCCGTTCCCGTCCTTGCTCAGCCCGGCCCCGCGACGACCTTTTCGTTCCTACGCCTCGAGCCGTCGGCCCGTGCTTCGGCCCTGGCCGGTTCCTACTCTGCAGTCTATGGTGAGGATGTGAATGCGCTGTTTTACAACCCCGCTCTGCTCAGCGAGGACGTCCATCGCTCGGCATCGTTTTCGTACCTCAATCATCTCGGCGAGGTTAATGCGGGCTTTCTGGCATACGCGCGCCACGTTGACGGGTGGGGCACGTTTGGGACCGGAGTTCGATTTGTTGGATGGGGCAGGACGGAAGGATATGACGCGAACGGAGAGCCCACTGGCACCTTCGGCGCGTCGGATGCCGGGCTGACCGTCGCGTTCGCCCGAACGGATGACGGGCACCTGTCCTACGGCGCGAGCCTGACCGGCCTCCTGTCGCGAATCGACGCCTACTCGGCCTCCGCCCTGGCGGCCGACGTAGGCATCTCCTATCATCTGCCGGAATCCCGGACGACCTTCAGCGCATCCGTCAACAATGCGGGCGTCGTGCTGAGCTCACTCGGCACCGTCAAGGATGAGCTGCCGCTCGACGTGCGGGTGGCGGTGTCCAGGAGGTTGATGTACGTCCCCCTGTTCCTCAGCGTCACCGGGTACAATCTGAACCGGATTGGCGACGAGCCGAGCTCCGGCAACGCAGTCGGCGACGTGTTTCGGCACGTCACCTTTGGTGGGGAGTTTCAGTTTAGCGATGCCTTTCAGATCCGCTTCGGCTACAACCATCGGCGACATCAGGACTTGAAGATGAAGAGCCGATTGGACATGGCCGGGGTGGGCGCCGGTTTCGGCATCAAGGTCGCCACATTCCGGTTTGACTACGCCTTCAATTCGTGGTCGTCGCTGGGGGGCCTGCACCAGTTCACGCTGCGAACCGATATCTGATACGGAGCCGGACGGAGTCGAGGACGCCGCCTGGAGACGGTTCTGAGTCGGTAAGCCGGACCTGCACTCAGGTCAGCAGCTTTTTCAGTTCCTCCGGATCGCTCTTCAGAAGGCCCTGCTTCTTGAAGTGGATCATCGTGGTCTCAAGCGTCCCGTGGCGCATTCGCCGCTTTACCTCCGCGACATCCATCCCGTCATTCAACCAGATCAGGGCCGCGGTGTGGGTCAGACTGTGTGGGGTAATTCCGCGCCTCTTGATGCCGGCGCCGCTCAAGAGCTGGTTGATTCGACTGCGAACGGATCTCGTGTTTAGCCGCTCGCCTTCGGATCGGCGGCCATGCGAGACGAATAGCGGGTCATCCGGACCCACGCGGCCACGCTCGCGTAGGTAGGCGTCCACTTTCTCTGCAACAGGCGGATCGATCGGCACCTGCTGATCCTTGACGGCGCGGCCCTTGCCCTGCACGCGCAAATAGCGGCCGAGAAGGGTATGCTCGAGATCGCGCACGTCGGCCCGGACGATCTCGATTTCGCTGAGCCCGCCGTAAAGCATCAGATACACGATGGCCTCGTCGCGGCGTCCAATGAGGGTTCGATCATCGAGGGAGCCGAGCAGTGTGGCGATCTCGCTCTCGGTGAGCACGGATCGAGAATGCGTCGAGGGCCGGCGGTTGCCCTTCACGGCGTGTGCCGGATTCTCGTCCAATAGACCTACATCGACCAGGTACTGACAGAAGCGACGAAGCGCCGTGAGATATGTGGAGACGGAGACCTGACTCAGCTTTCGCGTCTCCATCAAATAGCGCTTATAGCTTTCTACGCCGGCTTCCGTGAACCGAAAGCTCTCGCGCTGCAGCACGAACCAGCGCTCGAACTCGTTCAGCGAGCGCATGTACGTGCCGATGGTCTCTTCGCTCTTGTCTTTGAGGTATTCGCGCTCGAAATCCTCGAGACGCCGCTTGAGCTCGCCGAGCGTGAGGGTCAGAAAGGCTCCGCTCTCGCGCCCTTCGGGGGCCGAGCGGCTGGAGGCGGGCTGCATGGCAGGGGTGGATGGACCTGTGACGGGCAGATGTGCATCGATGCCGTGCCGTCGCACGGCTCCGCGCACGTCCATCATAAGAACACCGGCCCAGAAATGCAATAACGGTAATAAGGAGCCGGGAGCGACGCTCGGCGCGCCGAAGCCCTGCGCCGATTAAAGCTCGAAGTCCGGCCCTATCTCCTCCAACGTCGCTACGTACTTCTGCAAGAACGACGCCGCCATCGCCCCGTCGATGATGCGGTGATCGTACGAAAGGGAGAGGTAAACCATCTGGCGCACCGCAATGATGTCGCCCAGATTCGGATCCTCGATCACCACAGGCCGCTTCTTGATTGTGCCGACCGCCAGAATGGCCACCTGAGGCTGATTGATGATGGGTGTGCCCATGAGAGAGCCCAGCGATCCGATGTTCGTGATCGTAAAGGTGCCACCCTGAAGCTCGTCGGGCTGGAGCTGCTTGTTGCGCGCCCGTGCGGCAAGGTCGGCCGCCGCGTGGGCCAGACCTGAAAGGTTTTTCTGCCCGGCATCGCGGATGACCGGCGCGACAAGCCCCTTCTTCCCGATAGCGACGGCAATACCGATGTGTAGATCCTTCTTGATGAGGATACGCTTCTCCTCGACGGACGCGTTCAAGATCGGATGCTCGCGGAGTGCCTCCACGGCGGCATGAACGAAGAAGGGTGTGAACGTAAGCTTCACGCCCTCGCGCGCTTCGAATTCCTGCTTCTTCGCCTCTCGAAGCTTCACCAGACCGGTCACGTCCGCCTCGGCAAAAGAGGTCACGTGGGCGGATGTGGCCTTCGAGCGGACCATGTGCTCGGCGATGATCTGCCGCATGCGGTCCATCTCGATGATCTCGACACGTCCTCCGTGTTCGTCCCCAACCGCCGCTGCATCAGCTGCGGGGGCTGTGGGTCGTTTCGGAGCTTCGCGCCGTTCGGCGGGCGCCGTTCGGGGCTCGGCGCGTCGGCCCGACTCGATGTAGTTCAGGATGTCTTGCTTCGTCACGCGCCCGTCATGGCCGGACCCCGAGATCGATTCGAGATCCTGCATGGTGAGCCCTTCCTTCTCGGCAATCGAGCGAACGAGCGGTGAGTAGAATCGTCCGTCGGAGCCCTTCCGGCTAATTTTCCCGGCGCCAACCGGCTCGGCGACCGCACCGTCGCCTGCATGAGTCTCGACCCCCTCCGTCGCGGGCTGCTTCGCGGCGGCTTTCTCCCGCCGGGGCCGCTCTGGCGCCGGCTTTGCGGCCGGTCGCTCAGCAGACTCTGTCGGGCCCGATTCCGCCGCAGGCTGCGCACCTTCCTCCACCTCTGTGGCCAGAATAGCGACCGGGGTGCCTACTTCGACCGTTTCGTTCTCCTGTACGAGAATCTGCTTCAGCACGCCGGATGCCGGCGAAGGCACTTCCGTATCCACCTTGTCGGTGCCGATTTCGAGCAGAGTTTCATCCTGCTCCACCGTATCGCCAACTTTCTTGTGCCAGGCGATTACGGTCCCCTCGGTGATACTCTCGCCCATTTTGGGCATCACGACTTCGATCTCGCCGCCACCTCGCGACCTGATCTCCAGGTGTGGCTCGACCTGTTCCGAATCGGACGCCTGCACCTGATCATCTTCGGCGACCGCCTCCTCCTCGATCTCACCGACGTCGGTGCCCTCTTCGGCATCTGCCGTGTCTGCCTCCGCCGCCGACGCCTTGGCCTCCGCCGCCACTTCGGCTTCCTCCTCGGCTGCTCCCTCCGGCTCGCGTGGCGCTGACTCGCCTGCTGCTTCTACGTCGGTCTCCAGGATAGCCAGCGCCGTGCCGACCTCAACGGTCTCACCCTCCTGGACCAGGATCTCGCTGAGGATCCCTCCCTCAGGAGAAGGCACCTCCGTATCGACCTTATCCGTCCCGATCTCGAGCAGCGTCTCATCCGGCTCGACCACATCGCCCGGCTTTTTGTGCCACTGGATGACCGTGCCTTCCGTGATGCTTTCGCCCATCTTGGGCATCGTGACTTCAACCTTCGCCATGATGGAGTAGACTTCTGGAGATCAGGTGATGCACCGTCCGATGCGGTCGAATATAAACAAGGAGCGTCTGCCGGGGCGCACGATCATGACACTCGGTGTACAAACTCTGTAACGCTGCAAAAGTTGATCTTACGGTCGGCCCTAAACCGTCGCCGAATAGCGGGGTGCCGCATTCGCCGAACCAGCATCCAGATAGGCATCGAACGCCATCGCGACGTTGCGTATGAAGAGACGGCCGGCCTCCGTCACCTCAAGGTGGTCCGGTTCGATCTCCACCAGTCCGTCCGCTTCCATGTCGCGAAGCTCACGTAGCGAATCGGCGAAGTAGGTCCAGAAATCAATCTTGAAACGGCTTTCAATCACCGACACATCCAATCGGAGGCTGCACATCAGTCGGGAAATGACGGCCTCACGGATTTTATCATCCTCCGTCAGGCGATAACCTCGTGCTGTGGGTAGCCGTGCCTGGTCGAGAGCGGCATAATAGCCGGGCAGATCCAGTATGTTCTGCGCATAGGCGTTCCGAACGTGGCTTATGGCCGAGAGCCCAAAGCCTACGAGATCGGCGCCTCCGTGGGTCGAATAGCCCTGGAAGTTACGCTGCAGGGTGCCCGCTTCCAGAGCTGCCACCAGCGGGTCGCCAGGCAGGGCAAAATGGTCCATCCCGATGTACCGGTAGCCGCCCTCCTGGGTCAGGGCTCGCTGTGCATCCAGAAATATGCGGATCTTTTCTTCAGACGATGGGAGCCATTCGTCCAGGATCACGCGCTGGTGCTTTTTCTTCCAGGGCACGTGCGCGTAGCTGAAGAGAGAGATCCGGTCCGGCCGAAGGCGCAGCACCTCCGAAAGCGTTTTTCTGAAACTATCTACGGTCTGATGGGGCAGGCCGTAGACGAGATCGTAGTTGATGCCGTGATAGCCGAGCCGTCGCGCCGCTTCTGTGGCGGTCTCGACGGTTTCGATGGACTGCTCCCGATTGATGGCCTTCTGAACGCGTTCGTCGAAATCCTGTACGCCCAGACTCAGGCGGTTGAATCCGGATTCGCGTGCCGCCTGTAGGTGTTCGATGGTAAGCCCTCGCGGATCTCCTTCGAGCGACAGCTCGGCGCCGGGCGCGAAGTCGAACCGGCGGCCCAGATGGTCCATCAAACCGCGAATCTGTTCCGGCGACAGGTATGTGGGCGTGCCCCCGCCCCAGTGAAGCTGTGTTACTTCGTCCGGCTCGCCCATCTCAGCGGCAACAACGTCAATCTCCTGCTCTAGATAGCCGAGATATTCGTGGATGCGCTCCGGCCGACCGGTCACGATCATGTGGCAGCCGCAGTAGTAGCACAGCGACCGGCAGAAAGGGAGGTGCACGTAGACCGAAAAGCCTGGTGATTGGCCCGGTCCATCCGCGTCCTTTTGCGCTGCGCCCGTCCGTCGCCCGCTCAGGCTGGTGCGGAAATCCTCACTGCCGAAATCCGCACTGAAATGAGGTGCCGGCGGATAGCTGGTGTACCGCGGACCCGGCCGGTTGTATTTCTTGACGAGGTCGAATAATTGCCGGTCGGGTTCGGCACGCATCGGAATGAGGATTTAGAGCTCCCGGGCATCCGGCCGGCGCACTCGGCGCCGGCCTCCCGGCGAACGTCATGCAATCAACGGCGCAATAACGAGCGCCACGACAGCGATGAGCTTGATCAGGATGTTGAGGCTCGGACCGCTCGTATCCTTCAACGGATCGCCTACGGTGTCGCCAACGACGGCTGCCTTGTGAGCATCCGTACCCTTGCCGTATTCAACGCCATCAAAGCTGACTTTGCTCTCGATGAGCTTCTTCGCATTGTCCCACGCCCCACCCGAATTCACCTGGAAAATGGCGAACAAGACACCCGAGACGGTTACACCCGCGAGCACCCCCCCCAGCATGCTTTTGTCGATGAAGCCAATCACGACCGGAATCGAGATCGCTAAGATTCCAGGGGCCACCATCTCGCGGATGGCCGCTTTCGTAGAAATGTCGACGCATCGGGTATAGTCGGCCGTGGCCGTACCCTCACGCAGGCCCGCGATCTCGCGAAATTGCCGCCCGACCTCCTTGATCATGTCTGACGCGGCTCGACCGACGGCCCCCATCGCCATCGCGCTGAAGACATACGGCAGCATCGCACCGACGAGAAGCCCTGCCAGGATCGTCGGGTTCGCGACGTCGATGTTGGGGACGTTCGCCTGCTGCATGAAGGCGGCGAACAGCGCCAGCGCCGTCAGTGCGGCTGAACCAATTGCGAATCCCTTGCCGATAGCCGCCGTCGTATTCCCGACAGCATCCAGCTTGTCCGTTCGTTCGCGCACTTCGGCCGGCAGCCCCGACATCTCCGCGATACCTCCCGCGTTGTCGGAAATCGGGCCATAGGCATCGACGGCCAGCTGAATCCCCGTTACGGAAAGCATTCCCACTGCCGCGATCGCGATCCCGTAGAGCCCCGCAAAATGAAATGCGCCGATGATGGCCAGTGCCAGGATGATCGCTGGGATACCGGTCGAGAACATCCCCACGCCCAGGCCCGCGATAATGTTCGTGGCCGCTCCGGTGACGCTCTGCCGCGCAATGCCGTGGGTGGGTTTCGTGTGGGTCGATGTGTAGTACTCCGTCACGAGACCGATGAGAGTACCCGCCGCCAGCCCGATGAGCACGGCCCAGTAGACACCCAGCGAGGTGTACTCGGCGAAAGCAACACCCACTTGCTCGCCGGTAACGGTCCATCGCTCGGGCAGCATCATGGTGATGATCACGTACGATAAAACCGCCATCACACCGGCGGCACCGAACTCGCCCGTGTTCAAGCCCTTCTGCGGATTGCCGCCTTCTTTCACCCGCACGAAAAAGGAGCCCAGTATCGAGACGATGATGCCCACGGCGGCAAGCACGAGCGGCAGGATCACGCCACTGAGCTCAAAGAATCCCATGCCGGCGAATGCGCTGTTGAAGGCCGTCCCGAGTACCATCGTACCGATGATGGCGCCCACAAAGCTCTCGAACAAGTCGGCTCCCATTCCGGCGACGTCTCCCACATTGTCGCCCACATTATCGGCGATCGTCGCAGGATTGCGCGGGTCATCTTCGGGAATACCCTCGTACACTTTGCCGGCCAGGTCCGCCCCGACATCGGCCGCTTTCGTGTAGATCCCACCCCCGACGCGGGCGAAGAGCGCGATGGACGAGGCCCCCAGTGAAAAGCCCGAAATGACGTTCACCACCCGCAGCGCATCCCATCCAATTCCGTCGTATACGATGAAGAGAACGCTCAGGCCGAGCACGCCGAGGCCGACGACGCTGAGACCCATCACCAATCCGCCCGAGAAGGCCACGTTCAGCGCCTGCCCCAGGCCGGTCCGTGCCGCCTGTGTCGTTCGCACGTTGGCCTTCGTCGCTACCGTCATTCCAATGAAGCCGGCGAGCGCCGAGCACAAGGCACCGGTCACGAAGGAGACGGCGATGAGCCAGGATGAATCCTCCTCGCCCATGTTCGCGATGGCCAGAAGAACAGCGACGGCCAGCACGAAGACACTCAGAACGCGGTACTCGCGTCGAAGAAACGCACGCGCCCCGTCCGCGATATGGCCGGCGATCTCCTGCATCGTTTCAAGGCCGGCATCCTGCCGCTTGATCCACTGTGTGCGCGCGAATGCATAGGCCAAAGCAATCACGCCGGCAAGCGGCACGAGATATAATATCGTCTCAGCGTTCATCGAATTCGAATGTATCCTGAATGCGCTTTGTTGTGATCAATTGAATCGGTTCATCGCCGTCTCAATACCTTCGGTGACATAGGTCACGACGGCATCGCGTGCCCGAACGATTGCTTCATCCACCACGGGCAGTTCGTCCGGAGCGAAAGGTGAAAGAACGTAATCGGCCTGCTTCCCGCGTTCGAATTCGCTGCCAATACCGATGCGAAGGCGAGGGAAATCATCGCTTCCCAGATGGTCGATGATGTCCTGCATTCCATTGTGCCCGCCCGCACTTCCGCGCGCACGCAGACGGAGCTTCCCCGTCGGCAGATTGATGTCATCGACCACGACGAGCATATCCTGAAGTTCGAGGCGGTATCGCAGCAGCAGGTTTCGGACGGACGATCCGCTGCGGTTCATGAAGGCGAGAGGCTTCGCGACGCCGACGGGGTAACTGCGGATGCGTCCCCATCCGAGTAGGACATTGCCACGCTCGTGTTTGTATGTGATACCGGCGAACTCGGCGACGGCATCGGCCACCATGAAGCCGATGTTGTGGCGTGTATTCTCGTATTGTGGACCAGGGTTTCCAAGGCCGACAATCAGGCGCTTCGACTTCGCCATGGCCACGAGAAAGGCTCTGTGTCTCCGCGCACGTGTCGGTCTTTACTCTTCGCTCTCCCCGGGCTCCTCTTCCGCTTCCTCGCCCTCCTCGGGCACCACTGGTTCTTCTCCCTCGGCAAGCTCGAGCTCCGGAGCCTCCTCCTCCTCAACCTCCACGCGCGGCGGCACGACGGTAACCAGGGTCTGCTCGGGTCGACCAAGCAGCTCCGCGCCCGGAACCGTGATGTCTGCGATGTGAATGGCGTCGCCAATGGCCAGCTCGCTGATATCCACGTCGATCGCCGAGGGTATGTCCTTGGGTAGACAGCGAACCTCAAGCTCGTGCAGCACGACCTGCGTGTTGCCGCCCTCCTTCTGGCCGATGGGTGTACCGTGATAACGAACGGGGACGATCAGGGTGACCATCTGGCCGGCCTCGAGCACCTGAAAGTCGGCATGCATCGGGCGATCGGTTACCGGGTGGAGGTCGGCGTACTTCATGATGCAGCTCCACTCCTTGCCGTCGAGCTTGAGGGTCAGTACGTGCGTCTCCGTGGTATAGATGAGCCGCTTGACGGCGTTCTCGGGCAGCTGAAAAGTGATCGGCTCGGTCTGGCGCCCGTAGAGAACGCACGGCACATTGCCGGATCGGCGCACGGCGCGTGCCGCCTTCTTTCCTACGCCGCGCTCGGCGGCTTCAAGCGTGATGGCCTCCATGATACTCTGGCCTCGATTGGATTCCGAAATGTAGTTCTGGGGATGTCGACCGCCTGGCGACGCGTCACTCGACGAAAAGAGTCGAAACGGATTCGTCGGTATAAATACGTCGAATCGCGTCGGAGAACAGGCCGGCTACACTGATTACTTCAATGAAATCGGAGGGCCTCTTCAACGGAATCGTGTCCGTGACGACCATCCGGCTCAATGCCGACGACTCGATGCGCTCGTAGGCCGGGCCGGATAGAAGCGGATGCGTGCAGGCGGCGATGATCTCCATCGCGCCGGCTTCCCGTAGCGCGTTGGCTGCGCTCGTCAGCGTACCCGCCGTATCCACCATATCATCGATGAGGATGACGTTGCGTCCGTCGATCTCACCGATGATGTTCATTACCTCGGCCTCGTTCTGCCGCGGCCGCCTCTTGTCGATGAGCGCGAGGTCCGCGTGAAGTCGCTTCGCATACGCGCGTGCCATCTTCAGCGAACCCACGTCCGGCGCCACGACGACCGCATTCGGCAAATCGAGCTGTCGGAAATAGTCGATGAATACAGCGGATCCGTATAGATGATCCACGGGGACATCGAAGAATCCCTGAATCTGAGGCGCATGCAGATCCATGGTCAAGATTCGATGCACGCCCGCCGTCGCCAGCATGTCGGCCATCAATTTGGCCGCTATTGAGACGCGTGGCTGGTCCTTCCGGTCTTGCCGTGCATATCCGAAATACGGAATCACCGCCGTAATGCGCTCGGCCGACGCGCGCTTTGCCGCATCGATGAGCATGAGCAGCTCCATCCAATTGTCTGCGCCAGGATGCGTGCTCTGGATGATGAATAAGTCCGATCCGCGAATAGACTCCTCGTACCGAACGTAGATTTCGCCGTCCGCGAAATTCTTGATGGTCACCCGACCGAGGTCGAGCCCGTAATCGCTCGCAATGGCCCTGGCCAGCGCGGGATTCGATCGACCGGCAAATATTGAGATGGGGATATCCTTGACGGCAGTGCGCATGTCCTGATGCTCGTCAATAAAAAACCTGTGCCCATAGAGACACAGGGTACGGATGTGGAAAGGATGGGGCCGCGAGCCGGCGATTAGCCTCTGGTTGCCCGGGGAGGATTCGAACCTCCACATACGGCTCCAAAGGCCGCTGTCCTGC
>CBFGRV010000057.1:0-19397 GCA_965651265.1 uncultured Rhodothermales bacterium | reverse complement strand
CCTGGCCAATTCCCTTGTCACAACAGATAAATCCGAACTTCCGGATTTAATTGGTACAACAGATAAATCCGAACTCCCGGACGAAACGGTTGCTGGTTACCGATTACCTGTTGGGAGGTCGTCGTCGCCGGGCCCTGAACTCCGTCCCGTGTCCCCAGCCCGATCCGCCTCTTCGCCTCTCGCTGCCACCGACCTGCCCTCTGGCCTCCGCCCTCCGACTTCCGACTTCCGACTTCCGCCCTCCGCCCTCCAACTCCCCTCTCCCATCTCCCATCTCCCCTCTCCCAGTTCCCATCTCCCATCTCCCATCTCCCATCTCCGCCCTCCATCTCCGCAATCCCCCTCCACCGCGACGATACCAGGTCCCACATCCGAGCGGTGCTCGCCTGCGAGACGGCGCCGCCGACATTTCGCGACGATACCTTGAACCACAGAGGCGGGTGGTCGCCTCCTTTCTGTGCTCGAGCGATTTCCACGCTCGACTAAACCTTTCGATCGACCGGTCGATAACCGGAAAGACCGAACAACAAACCAAGTGAGGATGGAATGCGGTATCAGCCAATTGCTCTCCTGACGGCGATCCTGTGTCTTCTCTATATGGGCTGCGATCTTGCGGGCGATGATGACACGAGCGGCGTCGTTACCCTGACCGGACAGGTCCTCGATACCCAGACGAACAATCCCGTTCCGAATGCCTTCGTCCGCGTGCTTCCCTTCGATCTCCTCTATGAGACGGATGCGGAAGGACGCTATGCGTTCGATGTAGAGATCGATTCGACCATGCAGCTGCGCGTGGCGGCGTCCAAAGACGGTTACAGCACGCAATCGATCGACGTCCTCGCGCTGGCAGGACGAGAGATCAACGTGCCGACGCTCCACATCATGCGGCTGACGGGCGAGGAGCAGACCTCCGGCGAACCGTCCAACATCCTCCTGCTGAGCCAGTCCGCGCAGAGCATCGGCGTGAAGGAGAGCGGCTCCGAGGAGGTGGCCTCCATCACCTTCCAGCTAGCTGACTCGCTCGGGAGGCCCGTAGTGCTCGATAATTCGGTCGATGTGCATTTCAAACTCGGCGTACAGCCCGGCGGGGGCGAGTTCATCCATCCGACCTCGGCCCGCACGGACAACAACGGCCAGGTGACGGTCAACCTGTCGAGCGGCACACGCGCCGGCGTCGTCCAGATCGTGGCCGAGGCCGACGTAGCCGGCGGCACGATCCGCTCGCGGCCGGTTTCGGTGGCCATCCACGGCGGGCTGCCGGATCAAACACACTTCACCCTTGGTCCGGAACGATTCAATTTCCCCGGCCTCCGGCGCTACGGCGTCGAGAACCCCATCTCGATCATTGCCGGCGACAAGTACGGCAACCCCGTCCGCCCCGGCACCGCCGTCTACTTCACGACGGACGCGGGCGTGATCGAGGGCTCCGTCCTCACGAATGACCAGGGTCGCGGCTCTGTCAACCTCATCTCGGCGAACCCGTTGCCGAACGACGGCATCGCGCTGATCACGGCGACGACCGCCGATGAAAACGAACAGGAGGTCTCGGCACAGACGGCCGTGGTCATGAGCGGCGTGCCCATCGTGACGGTGTCGCCAACGACGGCGGTCCTCGGCCAGACCTACACGCTGACGGTCCACGACCAGAATCAGAACCCGCTCGTTCAGGGCACCACGATCAGTGTACGCGTGGAGGGCACGAAGGTGAAGGCCGTCGGCAACACGAGCGTGACGCTGGACGACACGGCGTTCCTGGGCGGCCTCACGTGGGACCACGTCGTCCGCGGCCCCGGCATCACGGAATTCACCTTCCGTGCCGTCGAGGACCTCGAGATCGATGAGGACGGCAATCCCACGGTCGAAACGATCACCATCCTCGTTTCGGGGCCAAACGGCTCCATCGAGATCGTGCTGGGCAGCGAGGGTATCGCCGGGCAGGCGGTCGGCAGCGGCGACGTGATGGTCGAGCCGGTCGGCCCGTCCACGAGCCGCGTGACCTTCATCGAGTAGAGGATATAGGACAGGTCACACCGTACGATCCCTCAGGACGTCCTCACGGGAATCCCCCGCGCGGGGTCCCTCCCTCATCACGAGGAACCAACGGCCGGTCTGCACATAGCGGCAGATCGGCCGTTCCTTTTGGTTGATCCGTCATGTCGCGCTCGCCTCGTCGTCTCCTATGTCCGTTGATCTCGAGAGGGATCTCGTCCTCGATGGGCATGATCGGGCTGCTGATGTTGCTGAGCTCGATGACGGCGTTGCTGGTCGCGTGCGAGTCCGGCGCGCATGGCAGACCCGCACCTTCGGAACTGAATAGCGCGGATTCGGCGGCCGGGGCGCTCTCCATCCCCCCACTCGACCGGCTCGATCCCGGCTCGCTCGACCCGCCCGACACCGACAAGCTCGATCCCGACTCGCTCACCGACGGCGGCGCGATTCTGATGGCGCCCATCCGGCAGAAGATCCTGACGGACGAGGACTCGCTCTGGGCGGAGGCCCTGCGGATCCACTACAACGCCATCGTGCTCGACGGGCACATCGACACACCCACGCTCATGCTCGACCGGGGCTATGCGTTTCGCGAGCGCCATCGCGCGTTCGAGTCGCACGTCGACCTCCCGCGGATGTACGAGGGCGGGCTGGATGCGGCGTTCTTCTCGATCTACGTGGCGCATCATTACGGCGAGGGAGCGCGAGCCGTGGACCGGGCCCGCCGCATGATCGACGTCGTAAAGCGGCAGCTCGCCGCGGTGCCGGACAGCGCCGAGCTCGCCCTGTCGGCCGACGACGTCATCCGCATCGCGCGGTCGGGCCGGAAGGCCGTGCTGCTCGGGCTCGAGGGCGGCAATGCCATCGCCGCATCGGAGGACACCCTCCGCGCCCTTTACGACGCCGGCATCCGCTACGTCACCCTCACGCACATCAACAACAACTCGTGGGCCGAGTCGTCGCAGTCGCCGCCGCGGTGGCACGGGCTCAACGACCGCGGACGCGAGATCATCCGCACGATGAACCGGATGGGGATGATCGTGGACCTCTCGCACACGTCGGATTCCACATTCTACGACGTGCTCGCCGTCACGAACGCTCCCGTGATGCTGTCGCATTCGTCGGCGCGCGCGCTCGTCGAGAGCGTCCGCAACGTCGACGACGACATGCTCCGCGCGCTGGCCGCGAACGGCGGCGTCATCATGATCAACTTCTTCGATGCCGTCGTGAACCAGAACCTGCCGAAGAGCCTGATCGAGGAGGCCTACCAGCGGCTCGGCGGCCGCCACGCCAGCCTGAACGACATCTGGAACGTGGTCTACGAGCTGAAGAGCCGCGACGGGATACCGGGTGCGACGCTCGAGCACGTCGTCAACCACATCGACCACGTGGCGCAGGTGGCGGGGGTGGATCACGTGGGCCTCGGCTCGGATTTCGACGGCGTCTTCGACCTGCCCGCGGGCCTGCAGGACGTCACGCGCCTCCCGTGGATCACCTACGAGCTCCTCAAGCGCGGCTACTCGGAGGAGGATCTGTACAAAATCCTCGGCGGGAACGCGCTCCGTGTGATGCGGGATGTCGAGCGGGCGGCCGCCGACGAGCGCGCCGCGGCTACTCGGCAATGACGAGCGGCGCCACGCGGCGCCCGACGGGCGACATCATCGAAACGAAATAGACGCCTGGCGGAAGCCGGGCCGCGTCGATCTCCTCCCGATGCTTCCCGGCCGGCCGCACCCCATCCTGCAAGACGGCGAGCCGCCGGCCCAGCAGATCGAACAATTCGATGCGCACCTCCGCCGGGCGCTCGAGCGAGTACGCCAGCGTGGCGCGATCCGATGCGGGGTTCGGGTGGATGGAATCGAGCCGGAATGCCGTCGCATCCGGCGTCTCGACAGACGTGTGCGTCGCGAATGAGAAGCTCGCAAACACGGGCAGATGGTCGGAAGTGGTGCTCACGTACTGGCTGATGGCATCCAGCAGTTCGATGTACCGGTCCGTCGACCCGTCGACGTAATGATCGAAGAGCTCGTTCGTGATGAGGATGTGATCGAAGATCGATCCCGATGTGCATTCCGCGTTGTCGCACCAGGTCTCCTCGTCATTTTCGTCGAGATGGAGGCTCGTGAACCGGTAGTTATCGGGATCATCCAGAAAATTCGTGTACGGCGACGGGTTCGATCCCGCGGTAGAGCCCGAGAGCTCGTCGTTGAAATCGCCCAGAATGAGGAAGGGATCGTTGGCGCGCAGGTTGTCGATGTTCAGCTTGAGCCGGGTCGACGCCTCGAGTCGCTTGGCATAGCTATCCGGATCGCCAAAGGCTTTCATGTGCAGCGAGACGATGTAGAGCTCGACGGTCGTGTCGGCCAGGATGACATCGGCCAGCATGAGGAGAGGCGGCCGCCCGCCGAAATCGTCCGAAAACTGCTTGAGCCAGGCATCGTTCACGGTGATCGGATCGACGACGTCCGTGCGGTAGATGAAGCCGACCCGCAAGTTCGTGCTGGATGGGCCGAGCGTGCCCGCGTAGCCTTCGCCCAGCGCGGCGAGGAGCGCGTCGAAATGGTCTCGGTCGTCGATCTCTTGGACGGCCCACAGGTCGATCTCCGACTCCACGATCACGCGGCGCACGTTCTCGAGCTGCAGCTGCTCGTCGGCCGGGCCGTTCTGCTCCGAGCCGAACCACTCGATATTCCAGGTGGCCACGTCGAACGTGGCCTCGGCACCCTTCGGGGGGATGGTCTGCGCGCGAGCGGATTCCGGGATGACCACGGCTGCGAACGCCACGAGAGCGGATACACAACCGATCCCCGCAACGACCCGGATCGTGCGGCGGTCGATCATTCGAAATCTGTGTTCAGCCGGAAGCGCGAAATCCGGTTGTTGCCGCTGTCGGCCACGTACACGATCTCATTGAAATAGGCCACGCCCATCGGATCACGGAAGCTGCGGGCGCCGTCGCCCTCGCCGCCGAAGGAGACCCGCACGGGCTGCGTGCTGCTGGCGCCCGGCGGCGGAGCCACGCCCTCGATGCCCGTCGCCGTGAAGACGAACAGGCTGTCCTTACCGGCATCCACGACAAAAAGATAGTTCGTGCCGTCGGCGGCGAAGGCGAGGTCGGTGGGTCGCTCGAACTTGAAGACCTCGTACATGAAGCCCTCGCCCTGGTCGGCGGCATCGGCCGTGCGGATTTTGTCCTGATCGGGCCGGTACACGATGCCATCCGGCGTGACCTCCGCGCGGATGGATAGCACGGGGTACGGCAGCGCGCCGTCGGATTCCTGCGCCACAAGGAAATGCCGCGATGCATCGAAATTCTCCCGCTGAGGCGGATGCACGTAGGTGAGCACGTCCGTCGGCCGCACGGCGCTCACGAGGCTCGGCTGGATGGGGTTGAGCTGCAGCAGCGCCGTCACGTTCACCCCCGCGGGCGAAAACTCGAGGATGGTATTGTGCGGGAGGATCACGGAGGCCGGATCGTTGACCGGACCCCGCCGCGAGGCGAAGATGTTGTTGTTCGGGAGGACGGCCACGCCCGTGAACTCGGCTTCCTCGTCGGTGGGGATGGGATCGGGTCGATTGAAGCGGCGCGAGTCATCGTTGAACGGATGCCAGATGATGCCGGCCAGACGCGGGTTGCCGGACGTGATCCCTTCGTAGCGCAGGATGACGGGCAGACTCCACGTCCGGCCGCCGAGCGTGGTATCACGCCGGGCCGTCACATACACGTTGAACCGTCGGTCCTGGACCACGGAGGTGCCGCCGCCCTCGATCGCGATGAAATTCGCCGGGCGCCCGGCCAGATCGAGCACGTGAAGTCCGCGCCCATCCACCACGTAGATGAGCTCATCGAAGCCGACATAGATGTCCTGCGGAGCGGCGAGCGGTGCGCCGTCGCCGCCCTGCATGAAGAACGGAAAGAGCGGCACGTACTCGACCTCGCTGACGAGGCCGGGGTCGATCCGCCCCGCCTCAAAGATCTCCTCCGTTGTGGCATCTTGCTTCGAGCCGAGGAGGCCCTCGCAGCCCGTTAGCAGGAGGAGGGCTGTTGAGAGGAGGGTAAGCCAGGCTGTGCGGGAGGCGAGAGTATAGGAGGTAGGAGATTTAAGGATATAGGAGGTAGGAGATAGGAAATAGGAGATCGTGCGCCGCGCCCGACCGCCACGGTCCACCATGCCAACCGCCGTTCTATTTGCTCCCGATTTGGTCAAGTTGCTGGTTACTGGTTACTGGCTTTTTTTGGACTCTTATCCTTTCCGGTCCGACGTCCGACTTCCGACCTCTGACCTCCACCTCCCATCTCCCATCTCCCATCTCCCATCTCCCCCCTCATATCTCCACATTCACTCCCACCCGGTGCACGGTCCCCAGGCGCTCGAGGTTCGTGAAGGCGTAATCGAGCCGCAGCCCGAGTCCATCCCCCAGTCCCGGGACGAGAAAGCCGGCACCGAGGCTGGGGATGCTGTATTCCTCGATGCCGATCCGATAGCCGGCGCGCAGCACCAGGAGATCGCTCCACGTGTACTCGGCGCCCACGTTGAAATTCTCGGAGTTGTCGTTGGGATTGTTGAGCTGGCCGGAGAGCAGTAGGCGGTTCCGCGGGTCGTCGCGCAGCATCTCGTAGGTGATGCCGAAGAGGAACGTCGTCGGGGGCGTGATGGACTCGAACTCGTCCTCCACGACGCGTCCCTCGCCGCCGATCACGATGCGCTCCAGCTCGCCGGCCGGCGAGGCGTCGAAGCCGAAGTTGCGCATGGCCACGGCCATTTGCGCGCCTGTGTCGCCGATCCGGTAGAACACGCCCAGATCGAACACAGCCGTCTGGGTGACCAGCCCCGCAACGCTCTCGCGCACGTACCGGGCCGTAACGCCGTAGCTGAAAAGGTCGGTCAGGCGCTGCGCGACGGAGAGGCCGATACCCATATCGATCCATCGAAACTGCTCGCCCGTACCGTAGGGCCGAAATTCGGTGGTCACGTCCATCTCGCCCGAATTGAGGGCCTGCAGGCTCAGCCCCAGCGTGAAGCTGCCGAAGCGCCGGTAGGCGGCGGCGTAGCTCACGGCCACGTCGGCGTAGTAGGCGGCGTGGCTGAAGCCGATCTGCGCGCGAGGGGCCTGGGCCGCCAGGGCGGGATTCCAGAAGAGGGCGCTCGCGTCGAAGGCGTTCGCCGCGACGGTCTCGCCCATCGCCGCGGCGCGCGGGTCGACGGTGATCTTCAGGAACTGGAAGCCGGATGTGCCGGCGCGGTCCGAGCCGAAGTCGGGAATGAGCTGGGCGGCGGCGGGAGGCGCAAGTGCGAGCGCACAGCAAACGAGGAACGCAAGCGCCGTTACCAGCCGGAGATCAGAGGTCGGAGGTCCGAGGTCAGAACTTCGACGTCCAACATCGGAACTCCGACATCCGACATCCGACATCCGACTTCCGCCTGCTCCAGCGATGCCGCTCTCTCTAAAACTCATACGCCACCCCCAACATGACATGTCGCTGCGGCAGGAAGCGGGCCGGATTCAGCGGGGGCAGGCCGCTCGAGGTCGGATCCTCGTAGCGCAAATCGCGCATCCCGCCGGGGACGTCGAAATCAGGATCATCCCGCAGCGCCGTGAAATCGGTGGTCTCCGGATCCACATCCGGGTAAGCCTTGCCGGTGACCGGGTTGATGATCACGCTGTTCAGCTGGTTGAACAGGTTCGTGATCTCGAGGGACAGCTTGAGGTCGTTGCCGGCAACGGCGACATCGCGGCGCACCGAGAGATCGAACCACCACCACGGCGCGCCGACCTTCGAGTAGCGGGCCGCCGGATCGGAGACCGTCTCGTAAATGGGCCGCCAGTCGCGCTCGCCGGTGAACGGATTCACCTCGCGGCCGCGGAACTCGACGGGCGTGTAGCGCTGGCCGCTGCGGAAGGTCGATGAGATGTACACCTGCAGGCGGTTGAGTCCCGGCACACCGAAGAGCGGATTCTCCCGATCGTGCGTGAGCGTCACACTCGCTTTGAGGTCCAGCGGGCGGTCCCACGCGAGGGGCGTCTCGAAGGTGTTCTCGATGTCGCCGTTCGCCAGGAATTGCGCCAGCGCGTCGTTATTCGTGGAGCTCAGGCCTGTCGCGCGTGAGAAGGAGCCGGAAATCTGCCCCTGGAACCAGCGGCCGATCCGCTTCAGGTAGCTCGCCTCCACGCCGCGCACCCGCGCGAAGTCGCCGTTGATGCGGAACGCGCGCACCGTCTCGCGGCCCGTCTGGTCGCGGATGACGACATCCTCGATGGTGATGAAGTCGTACTTGTCGCGCCAGAAGGCCGTAACGTTGAGCACGTCGTTGCTGGTGAGCTGATTTCGCAGGCCGATCTCGTAGGAGATGTCGACCTCCGGATCCAGATTCGGATTGCCCAGGTCCGCGAAAAACGACCGGTCGCGATAGAACGGATCCAGCCCCGTGTAGACGAACGTCGGGTGCGGCAGCTTGGTGGAGTGCCCGTAGTTGAAGAAGAGGACCTGATTCTCCTTGATGGGGAACGAGACCCGCACCTTCGGCAGCAGACGGAATTTGTACCGTAGCCCGAACAGGTTGATGGTGTCGTCCCAGTAGTCCTCGCGCACGCTCTGGAGGATCGGCGCGCGCGGGTCCTCGACGAGGTCGTCCACGTAGCGGCCGGGCGCCCAGTACTCGAAGCGCGCACCTACGTTCGCGATGAGCCCGCGGTAGCGCACCTGGCCCGTTGCGAAGAGCGCGCCTCGCCGCGGCTTTACGCGCCACACGTCGGCGCTCTCGCCGAGCCGGTCCGACGCGGTGGCCTCCTCCCCCTCACCCACCGGCGCGCCCACCCACGGGCGCACGATGTCGATCCACTGGTAGTCGTTGAGCTTCATCTCGAGGCCGGCATCGAGGCGGCTGTTCTTGTCGGCCGAGAACAGCGTGTAGGTGCCGCGCAGTGTCAGCTCCTCGGCGAAGTGGTCGTGGAAGCGCGTGGCGATGCCCCCGTTGTTGATGAGGCCCGGGCCTGGCAGGACGAACATCGCGTTCGGGTCCACGGGCTGGCCGTCCGGCCCGACGAAGATGGAAGCGGGGTACGTCACGATGCTCTCGGGATCGAGCTCGGTGGAGACGTTCTGCGGCCGCCACGGGCGCCCGTTCGCATCGGCCCGCAGCCTGGTGAAGAGCCGGCTCGCCTGTACCTCGTAGAAGGAGCGGTCGTTCAGCACGTGCGACCACTTCAGGTACGTGATGATGTTGTCGTGCGCGTACGTGTTCGCCGTCTCGGGCTGCAGGATGAACTGGTACTGGAAGCCGGGCGTGACGACGGCCTCGTTGCCGGTGACCTGCAGCATCCGGGTGTTCTGGTTGACGGTGAGCGAGCGCTGGTAGGAGCCCTGCACCCGCATCCCCGGCTTGATGGTGTAGGTCAGCTTGCCGAGGCCGCTCCAGCGGTTGCCCGTGCGCGGCAGCAGGAAGTCGGCGCCGACGAGCGATGAGCGAACCGAATCCGGATTGGAGATGCCGCGCGTGAAGCCGTCGGAGAGCTGCGCCTGCCCGGACACGAAGAACGTCAGCCGGTCGCGCAGAATCGGGCCGCCCAGCGACATCTCGAAGATGTCCTCGTTGAAGTTCGAATCCCAGCCGTCGTTGAGCCCGCCGAAGTTGTCGCGCTTGTGGGAGAAGGAGCCGGTGAACTGGTTGCCGCCTTCGCGGGTCTCGACGCTCACCACACCGGATGTGACGTCGCCGAACTCGGCCCCGATGCCGCCCGTCGTGACCTCGACCTCCTGGAAGGCATTCGACCCCATGTCGATGCCGAAGCCGGTGCCCGCCAGCGGGTCCTTCGCGGAGACGCCATCCACATAATAGCCCGTCTCGTACGCACGGCCGCCGCGGATGTACAGGCCCGTCGGGTCGCGGATCACGCCGGCCTGCGTGGAGACGACATCCTGCACGTCGCGCAGCGGCGCCGCCTCGATCTGCTCTCGGGTCATCGCATAGGCGCTCGAGGACTGTTCCACATCGATCAGCGGGCGCTCGCCCACGACGACGATCTCCTCGCTGGTCGAGAGCACGGCCTCGCGCAGTTGGACATCCAGCCGGGTCGTTTCGCCGTCTACGACGCGAATGCCCGTGAAGAGCATCGTCTCGAACCCGATGTAGGAGACGCGCACGTTGTACTCGCCGCTCGAGAGCCCGCTGATCTCGTACTCGCCGTCGATGTTGGATGCGGCACCCTGGGAGGTGCCCGGCAAGATGACGTTCACGCCGATCAGCGGCTCGCCGGTGACGGCGTCCGTAATGGTGCCCGCGATGGTGCCCTGCGCCCGCGCGGCGGGGGGCGCGAGAAGGCCTAGCATCGCAACGACGAGGAGGAGCGCGAGGGCCCGAAGGTGCACTATGTGGCGATGGCGGATCGTCATCGAGGCGGGCGGCAATGCGGGATGTGGAAGCACGTCATCATCGCCCCGGGAATCCGAGACTCTGCAGGATCAGCTTGATCGCCTCGCGGCCCGCGGCCGGGTCGCCGTCCGCGCCGACGATGGCGGGCGCGCCCGTCACGTCGTTGACCAGCGGAAGCGCGAAGAGCCCGACGCGCCTATCCGCGCTGATGGCGGCCACCGTCCGCGGAGCCGGCCACAGGCCGCCGCTGCCGCTCTGCGTGCGGTAGCGATACTCCGCCTCATAGAGCGTGATGATGTTCTCGCTCTGGGATTCGAACGGCAGCTCGCCGATGAAGAAGCGGTCCGAGGCCAGCTCGGGCAGCGGCGTGTCGACGCCCGGCAGGTCGTCGACGGGCAGGATGGGCGCGCCGATGGCAAGCTCGATGCGGCGAACGGTGTCCGGTAGCGAGATGGCCTCGCTGATCGGCAACACGAGCAGCGCCGGGTTGCCGAGATTCTCCTGCGGATCGGCCGGCGGGACCATCGGCGTGTGCACCATCAGGCGCCCGCCGCGGTCGAAGAACAGGTCCATCACCTGCGCCGCGTACGGCATGTTGTTGCCCGCGACGCCGCCCGCCGCATTCGCCGAGACCCAGTAGATGTAATCCCACAGTGCCAGGGTTTCGCGCAGGTCCGGCGCGGCGTGCGCCGGCAATGCATCGGAACGCACCCGAAGTCCGGCCGAACCCGTCGTGTACGGCCGTGACAGATCCCAGACGTCGATCTCGACGTCCGCCGGCAGGTACTCGCGCAACAAACTCAAATGAAACTCCTGCACCACCGGCCACGAGGAGCGCCGGTAGTCGTTCACGTACAGGACGCGGCCCGTCGGGCGTCGAACGTGCCACGTGAAGCGTTCGAGGGTGCTCGTCGTGTCCGTGCGATCGACGGCGCGCACGTACATCGTGTTTTCGTCGTCGAGGCGCAGGTTCGGGACCGTGATGTTGGTCCGCTGGAAGGCTCGCCCGATGTAGAGCGCGGCGTCCACCACGTTCGGACCGCCTCCATCGCGATCGAAATCGGCCACGAATGTCACGAAGTCCACGGAGGGTTCGAGCGAGACGAAGCTCGTCGAATCGTTCAGGCTGATCTCGATGCGGTCGAGGTTCTCCTCGCCTTCGGGATCCGTGGCCGTCCACGATATCGTGAAGATGGTAAAGGTGGTATCCGGCGGCAGGTCGAAGGAGCTGAGGCGGATTGTGGGCGGGCTGTTCACGATCGGGAAGACGGTCCGCGCCGGGGTCGGATCTCGAAGTCCTTCATTGTCTACCGAGCGCACCTCGAAGGTCACGTTCGCCGTGCGCTCACCTCGCTCGATGGGTAAGAGAATCAACGTATCGTTGCGCGTCGTCTCGACCCATCCCTCCTCCGGTCCCGGCTGTTCGGCGACGCCGTAGTACCGCAGCTCGAAGAACGCCACGTAGCCGTCCGGATCCGTGCCGGACCACGAGACGAAGACGGTGCTCGTCAGGCGGCCCTCCTCGCCGAGGTTGTCCACGAGCGACGTGTCGCGCACCGACAGCTCCGTCGACGGCGGCTGATTTTCGTGCGCCACGCCCGTCAGCGCGGCATCGCACGCCGCGAGCAGCAAGGCCGACAGCACGGCGCATCCGAAAACGGTGGCTATGTGGTGGGGATCGATCCTCAATTCAACGTCCGCGCCGCGTCCATCCGGTTCATGATCTGTTGGATGGAGACTGGATGTCCGACGGCATGAAGCACGCGCCGAGCGTGGCGCCTTCGAGAGCCGGGCCGGCCCAATGCCACATCGGCCCGGCATCCCGAAAGCACCGCTCGGCACACGCCATGTGCTACTTCAAGCCATGTGCTACTTCAAGAGGAGCATGGATTTCGCGGTCATCTTGTCGCCGGCCGTAAGCCGATAGATGTAGACGCCGCTCGATAGCCCGGCGCCGTCCATCGTCACGTCGTACGTGCCCGCCGTGAGACGGCCGTCCACCAGCACCTTCACGCTCCGGCCGAGGGCGTCGAAGACCTCGAGCCGAACCTCGCTCGTCGTCGGCACCGAGAAACTGATGCTCGTCGACGGGTTGAACGGATTCGGGTAGTTCTGCTCGAGCGCGAAGCGAAGCGGCTGCTCCGGATCCTCGGCGGCGACGTTCGTCACCTGCCCGACGTCATCCGGCGTCTCCGGCACGAGCTTGTACGCTCCGAAGGAGAACCACCAGATGCCCTGCATCGTGTCGATGATCTCCCACTGGGAGAAGCGCGTGTTGAAGGATGAAGTCAGGGCCGCTGACTGGTCGTCCGCGCCCACGGCATTCGCCTCCGTCCCGTCCGACGAGAACGTCCACTCACCGAAGCCGGCATCCGGCTGGATGATGTGCACGTTTTCGAAGCGTACCATCATGCCTTCGTGCGCCTCGGCGACCATCTCGTCCTGCAGCGCCGCCGTATCCATCACCTTGTAGCCCAGCGGATCGCCGCTTCCGGTGACCTCGAAGGTCACGTCGTCCAGTTCGGTGACATCGAAGTTCTCGATTACCATGGCTTCCGTGATGTCAACGACATCGCCCCGCGACAGAGCCGCTGTCACCTCTTCGGATGCCGAGAGCAGGATGCCCGTGTACGGATCGAGGGTCTCATCATCCTGCACGACCACGAACCCGGACGTGGCCGGGTCACTCTGCACGGTCACCGAGAGCGCCATCGGCAGCGTCTGGCCCCGGAATGGGCTGGCACTTCCGATTTCTTCCCAGGTCTCCTGGATGTCGGCGATCTCATCGATGCCGTCGAAGAGCACGCGGGTCGTCCCCGGGCTCGGCGAGTTGAAGTCCGTGCCGGAGTCGTCGGTGACGATGGCCGAGTACCAGACGAAGGCCCCGTCGTCCTGCGCCGGAATCTCCGCGGTGAAGGTGCCGTCGCCATTGTCGGTGAGCGCGAGGGTGTCGGGCTCCGCCATCGTGGAGCTCTTGTAGACGAGCCGCGCATCGGTGACGGCATTCAGGTCACCTTCCACGTTGACGGTCACGCCGATGGGGGCGTCGCCCGGCACGGCCGTAGGCGGCTCGAAGCTCACGTTCGTGATGGCAGGCTGCGCCGTGATGACGAGGTCGTCGGCCTCCCAGGGCACGATCTTGAACATGGCCGCGGCCGGCGCGCCGATGCCGAACGGATCGAAATCGCTGCGGACCAGCGCCATTCCTTCGACGTCCACGACGGCGCCGGGCGGCGGCGCCTCGAAATCATTCTGGACGCAATCCTGATTGAACGTGTCGGGATAGTCGTTCTTGTCGTTGCGGTAGCAGAGGGAGATGTCGTCGTTCGCGACGATGGTCACGGCGCCATCGCTGGTGATGGCCCAGTTCGGGCGGGCATCCGTGCGGTTCGGCGAACGCCAGACCGTGGCTCCCTCGATGCGCACGAACGTCTGCTGGAAGTCGACGAAGTTCTGCCAGTTGATCCGCTGCGAGGTGCCGCCGACGTTCATGTGTAGGTCGGATGTCGTGATGAGCACGGGATCGAGGATGGTCTCGGGCAGGCCGAGGTCCTGAATGCTTCCGACCACGGTCACATCCTCGGGCGTGATCTGAAGGCCATACCCGAAGTACGTCACGACGCCGGTGATGGTGACGACATCCCCCTTGAAGAGGCCGAGGACGCCGTGCTCCTGGAAGCCGGGGAAGCCATCAACGACCTGGATGTCGCGGCCGAGCGGGCCCTCCGACGCAGCGCTGGTGTCGCGCACGAAGAAGTGCACGCGGCCGGGCTGGCCCGTGTTCTCGTTCATCGACGCCAGACCGGAATATTGCGGCTCGGCGATCACGACGCCGGTGAACTGCACGGTCTCGCCGTCCAGCGGCGATCGGAGCAGCTCCGCCATGTCATCGGCGGTGACGGCGGCGCCCAGCCCGATGAGCTCGTCAATGTTCTCCTGCGGGATTTCGTTGATCTCGCGAATGCTCACCTGCTGCTGCGCCTGTGCGGGCAGCGCGAGCAGCAGCGCGATACACGCGATCAATAGATTGGTAGCTCGGTGCATGTTTCCCTCCTCTTTATGGATGGTGGTGGTGGTTCCTTTGCTTCGTGCCCACTAAGCTCACTTTATGATGGCGAATTTTCCGCTCTGAACCTCCCCGGATTCGAGGTCCTTGACGGTGAAAAGATACAGCCCGGTGGACAGGTTCAGCCCGCTTTCCGAGAGGATGTCCCACGAATGCTCGCCTCCGGGCAGTCGCCGGTTCTCGCTGCTGAAGTTGTCGTACCATCGGATGTCGCCCGCATATTCGCCGGCATCGTGGTGGAGCGTGGTCACGATCTCGCCGGCTAGCGTATAAATACGTATTTCGGAGAGGGCGGGCAGATTGTAGAAGTTCAGTTTGCGCGTGCGCGAGGTGCCGCCGTCCCACGCGGCGCTCACGCGGTATGGATTCGGGTAGACGCCGACTCGCCCGTTCGCTCCCGGCGGCGTGCCCGGGAAGACGCGCGTGGCCGTGGCGATCCTCGACGACTCGAAGGACATCAACCCGGCATCCGGATCTCCCTCGTCGAAGGCGGTCACCATGAAGAGGTATTGCCACCCGGGAAGCAGCGTGCCGGCATCGAACCGATACCAGTACGTGGTCGTGTCGCCGGGGAAGGTGACGGGCTCGTCGAGGAGCACGGCATCGAGGCCGTTGTTGATGCCGGTGCGATTGCCCGGGCGGTCGTACTGCGCGATGAGCGTCGCTCGGTCGAGGATGTTGCCGGCCAGGTCGTCGCCCGGATTCGACCGGTAGATGCGGTATCCCTCGAAGTCGCGCTCACCGGTGACCGGGTCGACGGAGAATTCGGCGGAGCGATCCCAGTAGACGAGCACGCGCGAGCCGGCCGGGTTGCCTCCGGCGCCCTCTTCGGCCACGAATTCCACCCGCACCTGCGGAGCATCCGGCGGCTCCGGGATCAGGTAGCGGTCGAGCCGGCCGTTTCCGTTCACGTCCTCGCCCTCATCCAATCGCCCGTTGAAGTTCGTGTCCTCGCCCGCGAAGGTGCGCCGAGCCCATGCCACGTTACTGCGGAGGATGCTCCGGCTCTCCTCCGTGTCGACGGCCTTCCCGCCCTGGCCCTGAAACGCCTCCGGTTTGAGTGCGGCGAGGAGCGCGTAGGTGACTTGCAGCGTGTCGCCCGGCTCGACGCGCGGGAACGGCCCGATGGGCGTGACGCTGATCCAGTTGCCGTCGCCGAACTGCCCGGCCGTCCGCAGCCGCTCGCGAAAGACCTCTACGGCCGCCTCATAGGCTTCGTTCGACGGGTAATTGGCCGGATTCGGATAGGGGATCGACATCCGGCGGTACTTTTCCTGATCCGTCGTCGGCCGCGAAAGCTCCTCCGTGCCACCGCTGAACTGCCACCAGCGCGGATTCACGCGGGGCGCCGAGTAGCCGTCCTGCCGGTACTCGTCGGCCAGATCGGGATGGAAAAATCGCCTCTGGCCCCGCTGCGGGTCGCGCCAATCCGCCCCGAGGAAAACGAAAGCGCCGTACGTGTTGATGGTCTCCTCCATCCCGCCGGCGTTGAAGACGTAGTTCGTGTGCAGGCTGTCGATGTACCCCGCACCGTTCTTGTTGAAGTACGCGCTCCCCGTCTCGGTGGTCGTGTTCACATTGCGCACGACGAGGTCGCCATAAAGCCCGACGAACACGCTGTCCCACGCCGACGCACTCGTGTTGATGATGTTGAACTCGAGCACCGCGAAGTACTCGGTGAAGGGGAAATTCCAGGCGTAGGTGTTCTGCTCGACGACCATGCCGAGGCGCCCCTCCTGATCGGGCATGAGGATGTTGGTGCCGGGCAGCACGCGGAAGGTGTCGGCGAAGGCCGTCAAGTAATCCTGGTGGCTGACGGCCAGCGACGTATAGGAGGCGGAGGTGAGGAGCGAGGAGCGTTCCGATATCGGCACAAGGGGGGCGAATTCGAAGCCAGGCGCACCCGGGCTGTACCCGCCCGTCGTGGTCTGCGACCCGGTGCGCACGGTGACGGTGCCGTCGCTCCGGATCGCGCCCACCCACAGTCCGCCTTCAAACAGGTGCTCGACGCCGGAATCCAGCGGGTATTCAAAGGAAGGGGGGCCGGTCGGATTGTTACGCACATTCGCGCGCCCCACGAAGCCCGAGTTTGTGATCGTGATACCCACATTGCCCACGTCGATGACCGCCTCCTCGAAGCTTGCCTGCGCGTGCACACGGGCGGGCCAGAGAAGCACAATGAGGAGTAATGCGGGGAATGGGGCCTTCATGTAAGCTGCAGAGGCGCGGCTCCGGTGTCCATTCACCGGAAGGCGGCGCTGCCGATGTGCGATGCTACCGGCGCTGAAGCCGCGCCATGGGCGGGCATCGGCCGGTGCGCCACGAGACCCACCGCAAACCGGAAAGGGGTTGGACCGTAGCGCGAGCGGCGATGCCAATATAACGGGCCTACCGAAAAGTTCAGGGGCAAATCTTTTTAACTTTTGGTTAGGGTCGCTCTCGCGCCCTCGACGTCCGATCAGGCTACGGCTCCCGCGCCGCCGCCTCCGGGCCCACACTCAGGCGGATGTACTTCAGCACGCGCTTGTACTCATCGGCCCACGACTCCGGCTCCTCGAATCCATGCTCCTCGAGCGGATAGACGGCCAGCTCCCAGTCCTCCTTCCCCAGCTCGATGAGCCGCTGCACCAGGCGCACCACATCCTGAAAGTGCACGTTCCGGTCGATCATGCCGTGCGCGATGAGCAGCGGATCCTCCAGCCCCTCCGCGAAATGAATGGGCGATGAGCGCGCGAACGCCAGCGAATCGTCCATGGGCGTTGTGAGGATGTTGGCCGTATAGGTGTGATGGTAATGCGCCCAATCCGTTACCGCCCGCAGCGCCGCCCCGCCTCCGAAGTGCTCGGGCTCCGTGAACAGCGCCATCAGCGTGATGAAGCCGCCGTACGAGCCGCCGTAGATGAAGACGCGCTCCGGGTCGATGCCGTGCTCGCGTTGCAGGTAGCGCGACGCATCCACGTAATCCTGCAGGTCGCGCCCGCCCATGTGTCGGTAGACGGCCGTGCGCCAGTCGCGCCCGTAGCCCGCCGAGCCGCGGAAGTCCACATTCATCACCACGTAGCCCTCGTCGGCGAGCAGGTTGTGGAACATGTACTCGCGGAAGTAGCTGCTCCACCAGCGGTGCACGTTCTGGAGGTACCCGGCCCCGTGCACGAACAGGACCGCCGCGCCGTTCGGGTTCTGGGGGATGAAGAGCTGCGCGGGAACGGCGGCGCCGTCCGAGGCGGGGAGGCTGATGATCTCCGGATCTCGCCAGGGGTAGGCCTCCCAATCGCCCGTCGTTGAATGGGTGATGCGGACAGGGTCGACCACGCCGGCATCCTCCTTCGCCCGATCCGTTCCCGACCTGGCAGCCGAACGATCCCTTCCCTTTGCGACTTCCAGGTTCTGCAAGAAGATCTCGGGCGGGCGGTTCGTGTACGAGTGCAGGATGGCGAGCCGGTCCTCACGCGGATGCCGCGCTACGTCGTTTCGCCCCGGCATGGACGTGAGGCGCGTTCGCGGGCCGCCCTCGATGGGCATCCGGTAGAGGTGGCGCTCGTACGGCGAGCCTTCGCTGGAGAGGAACGTCCAGTACGTGCCGTCGCGTGAGACCATGGGATTGTACACGTCAAAATCGCCGCGGGTGAGCTGCCGCACCTCACGCGTCTCGAGGTCGACGGTGTACAGGTGGCTCCAGCCGGTCGCCTCACTCTGGAAGTAGAAGGTGCGCCGGTCGGGCAACCACCCGACCGTGCTACGGCCTCCCTGCGAGCTGATGCCGGGCGCCTGAAGCCAGGCGTCGTCGTGTTGGTGGTCGAGGACCGAGAGCGTACGCGCCCGCGGATCGAGCGCGACGATCCAGCGGTCGCGGTTGTCCCACGTTCGGATGTCCATCACGGAATGCACGCCGTCCTCGCTCCAGAACGGGCCGTAGGCGTGGAGCGCGCGAGTGGAATCGTCGAGCTCGAGCAGGGCGCGCAGGTCGAGCTTGAAGGTCGTGTCCTGCTCCACATCCTGCAGGTAAAATTCGAGCGACACGGGCGGATAGCCCACTTTGGGCCGCGCGTCGAGGGTCTCGACGTACCCCGACTCGGTGACGTACGCCGGCACGGCCGTGCGCTTCGCCTCCGGCTGCCGCTCCGCGAGGAAGAACGTGACGTAACGCTCCAGCGGGTCGATGGTGAGCTGTTCGACGGATTTCTTCCCGACGTAAAAGGTTGGCGGCCGTCCTTCGGCCCGGGCATCGAGCCGGGCCTGTCGCTCGCGATTCTCGCGTTCCTCCTTTCGACGGCGCAGAACATCGAAAAGCGCCTCCTGCTGGGCCTCGAGCGCCGCATCCTGCTCGTCCGGCTTTTTCTTTTTCTCCGGATCGTCGCCCGCCCGGAGATCCGACAGCTGCACGAGCGGTCCGTCGAGATGGAGCCGAAACAGATTATTCTCCCGTCGAAACACGACCGCATCTCCTTTCGGCGTGAAGCGCGGATCCGACTCGCGCGTGCCGGTGAACGTGAGCCGTTTCTTCGTTGCGGTCGGACGGTGATAGATCCAGATTTCCCCCTCTCGCTCGTATACCTTATTCTCGAACCTGGCCGAGTAGACGAGCTCGCTGTGGCGCCATCCGTCGAATGTGGGCCCGAGCGATCGCCGCTCCGCCGGCAGGACCTGCACCGGCTCCGTATCGTCCATCGTGATGCGAAAGAGGGAATCCGTCTCAAACGCGCCTTTTGGATTCCATCGGAAATAGAGCGTGTCGCCGCTCTCGTGCCACTGCGGCGCGGACGGCCATCCGCCGATCCATTTGGCGGGCTCCTGCATGATCTGATCGACGGTCAGGCGGATAGATTGGTCGACATCCTGCGCTCGCGAGGGAGCCGCGGCCGAACCAGCGATTACGGAAGGAATCAGGATCAGGAAGAAGCAAGAACGCACCAGTACGGGAGGTTAGTGGGCTAGATGAGTACGGAAGGTAAGGGGGCCATATGAGTACG
>CBFGRV010000056.1:0-19458 GCA_965651265.1 uncultured Rhodothermales bacterium | reverse complement strand
TGATCGAAGGAATGGGAGGCCGCGGGCGGCGTGCAACGGCTTCGACGATGCGATCGGCGTCGGCGCCGACCACCTGGTTCCAGCCACCCGCCAATGTCTCGATCCATTCGGTCTCGTCCCGCAGCGTCACGCACGGCACTCCCAGCCAGAGCGCCTCCTTCTGCAGGCCGCCCGAATCCGTCAGCACAGCATGCGCCCGCTTCACGAGCGCAAGCATGGCCAGGTACCCGACCGGTTCGAGAAGGCGGATGTTGCCAGGAACGGCGACGCCCTCAAGCCGGCCGCGCGTCCGCGGGTGTAAGGGAAGAACGACCGGACCATCGAGGCGCCCCAGACCATCCAGGATCTGCCGCAGGCGCACGGGATCGTCCGTGTTCTCCGCGCGATGTACGGTTGCCACATAGTATGGAGCATCATCCGGCCCGGTCAGCGCCTCCAGATCGACCTGCTTGTCGGCAACGTCCGCAAAGAGCCGCGTGGCATCGAGCATGACGTCGCCTGTCAGGTGCACGCCGTCCTCGATCCCCTCGAGGCGCAGATTCTCAACGGCCGTAGCGGTGGGGCAGAACAGCAGGTCGGACAACCGGTCCGTCACGATGCGGTTGATCTCCTCCGGCATGCGCCGATTGAAAGACCGCAGACCGGCTTCCACGTGGGCCAGCGGGATGAGAAGCTTTGAGGCTACCAGTGCACCCGCGATCGTGCTATTCGTGTCTCCGTAAACCATGAGAAGGTCTGCCCCACCGTGTTTCAGGAGGAAGTCCTCGAGGCGGACCATAATTTCGCCCGTCTGTTCGGCATGCGAGCCGGAGCCCACGTCGAGATTCACGGCGGGCTCGGGGATTCCCAGCTCTTCGAAAAAGACGGCGCTCATCTCGCGATCGTAATGCTGACCCGTGTGAATCAGCGACTCATCGATCCCGCTCGCAGCGAGCTCGCGGCTTACCACGGCGGCCTTCACGAATTGGGGCCGGGCGCCGATGATCGTAACCACGCGCATGGTAATCAGGCGACGGTCGAAAGCAACTCCGCCAGCGCCTTCGTCTGATGACGACGGCTATACGGCGCGGCCCGCTCCGGTGAGGCACCAGGCAGCGGCTTGCCGCCATCCCACGCATGGTAGGCGGCACGCAGGTAGGCCATCACGCCATCCACATCGTCGAAATCGAACATGCGTCCCGCGTCCGTCGCTCCGAGTACGCGCGCCGCATCGCCCGCAGGTGGCCCGATCCCCAACACCGGTCGTCCCGAGGCCACGTACTCGTACAACTTGCCCGTCGTGATGCCGCTGGAGCCCTCGACGCGATTGATGCAGAGCAGCAAGAGTGTGCTGCTTCGCATTCGATCGATGGCGGCCCCATGGGGCACATAGGGCTTCACGTCGATGAGATCTTCGACGCCCGCGCGCGCGGCGGCAGCGAGCACCGATGGATCCACGTTACCGGTGAAATGGATGCGCAGGCGAGGCATATTCTCCTTCGGATTCAATAAGGTCAGCGCCCGCCAGAGCACCTCTGGATTCCGCGCCCGATTCATATTGCCGATGTGCCCGATGACGAAGAATTCCGGGTCGGGACCAACGTCGTTGCCCTGAAAATCCGCCTCATCGAATCCGTTCTGGATGACCTGAAGCCGCAAGGGCATCCGGTCGAGGAGGCGCCGGCCCATCGACTCGGACACGACCGTCACAGCGTCCGCGTTTCGCAAAACGATGCCCTCCAGCCAACCATCCACGGCGCGGGCGGCGGCCGTCATCGGAAGCTCTCCGCGATAGTCGATCTCGGTCCAGGGGTCGCGCATATCGACGACCCACGGCGTACCGTGCACAAGCTTCAGGATGAGCCCGGCGAGGTGGGTAGAGTGCGGCGGACCGGTCGTGAGCATGGCATCGAACGGCCGGTCCCGCAGCAGCGCATGTCCTCGAGCGGCTGCAAAAGGCACCCAGCCCACTCGTGCGTCCGGCAGGAACACGTTCGCGCGAATCCACCGGGCAAGACGTTCCTGCGGAGTTTCCTCGGCGGTCCCCAGAAAACCAACGGACACGGCGTCCTGCTTCTCTTGCTGAAGCATCCTCGCATAGAGGGCGTAGGGGTCCCAGGCCGAAGTCCGCTCCACCTGGACGGCCTCCGGAATTTCCGACCCCAGGTCGGGGTCGAGATCGGGATACGAGGCGTGCTCGGGCCGAACGGTCACGATGGTGGGCATCCAACCGAACTCCGACAGGTAGCGCGTGAATTTGAGACTGCGCTGCACTCCCGGCCCGCCCGAAGGCGGAAAGTAGTATGTGAGAAACAGGAGGTTTCTCATACGCCGACGTCAGATCTGCGCAGCTTCAGCCGGATGGTCCGTACTTCGCCGGCGGCGCCTGTACTCACCCAGAGCAAGCAATGCAATGGTCAGGCCGTAGACAAGGATCGTCGTGATTCCGGCGATCCACACCCCTGCCGTGTGCGCGGTCGGATTGAACTGCATCACCACTTCATGCTCGCCGGCCGGCACGGCCACGCCCCGCAAGAGGTAATTCACACGATGGATCGGTGCCGATTCGCCTCCTACGGATGCACGCCAGCCTGCCGGGTAGTAGATCTCACTCACTACCAGAAGACGGGGTGCATTCGTGAAAACGTTCCAGACGATCCTCCGCGGCGAGTATTCGAGGAGTTGGACCTGTGTGGATGCCGCCGAGTCCATCGGTGTCGTCTGAAATTCGATGGGCTCGGCAAGGAGCGCCGTCTCGCGCGGATCGAATTCCGGGCTCTGGAGACGCGCCCACATGACCTCGGCCGACTCGATCACCTCCGTCTCGCCGACGAAGAAGGCTCGAGGGAGGGCATCTTCGTTCTGGAGCACATACATCCCCGTACTCTGGTCGCGATAGACCACACCCGTACCCGGAAGCGAGCCGCCGGCTACGATGTAGCGGACGTTCAAGAGATCCAGGGCGTTCTCGTTCGGCAGGCGCCCGCCGGGATCGGGAAATATCCTGTCGATGTAATCCTGGAAAAGCCGGAGCTTCGCGCCGTGATATCCGCCGATCGACTCGTGATGATAGGATGGGCGCGCATTCGTGAATGGATTCCCCGCCTCGAGCGAAAGCACGCGAAAATGGCCGGGCCCGCCTGCCTCCTCCTGCTGCCTCAGAAGAAAACGGTCGAAATCGTACGTGGCCAGCTGCTGCGATGCATCCGGCGCATCGGTGAAATGATCGGCGTTGAGGTACTGCCGATCTACCCCCCATAGGTCAACGATGACCAACAAGGCGATGGCCGCTTGCATGGTCCACCGTGGGATCTTACCCAGGCGATAGTACACGAGGAGCCCACCGCCGAGGAGCACAAAAATCAGTGATCGAAAGAGGGAGCTGTTGAACGCACCCCGCCTCGCCTCCTTTTGCTCCGTGAGATATTCCGCGATGAAGCTCTGGACCCGCGGATCGGATGCATTCAGATCCGGCCGTTGTGATACCACCTGCTGCAGGAGAATCTGCTCCTCATCCGGCCGCTCGTAATCGAAAAGAAGGTCGCCGAACACCATAAAAACTACGAGGAGGACGGCCATGCCTCCGGCCGTAAAAAAGACGGCCTGGCGTCCTCCGGACGATTCGTCCCGCCCTGCAACGGTGAGCCCGATCCCGGCCAACATCGCGAGGGCCAGCGCGGCAACGCTGAGCCACGTCTCCGGTGCGCGAAAGGCATCGAAAAGCGGGAAGTAGGCATACATCGGCCGGTTGAGCATCTCGAAGTGCTGGCCGAGAGCGAAGAGTATCATCAGAACCGTCGCGATGGCCAGGGCCAGCACGGTTCGCGTCCGCTGCCGCCAGACCGCGATGACAGCGAATATCACGACGAGCGCTCCCACGTAGTGCGGACCTGCCGTGAAGGGCTTCGGTCCCCAGTAAGATTCTCCCGAGCCTCCAAACGCGTTCGCCGCAATGAGCGTGATGAGCTCACCGACGCCCTGGCTCCACGTCGTCGCGTACGTCCAGTCGAGCCCCTCTCCACCACCGTCGGCGGCTCCCCTGATCGTATACTGCTTGTATTGATAGTGGGCGAGATATGGCTGCGCCACCATGAGCAAAGCCAGGACCGAGCCCAGCGCCAGCCAGCCCGTGGTCACGGCGTAGGTGCGCCAGCCATCGCGCCGCACGACGCCGACACCCTCAACGATCCACCAGACACCCAGGAGAAACGTGACGTAGTATGTGATCTGCACGTGCCCCGCCCGCAGGTTGATCGCCATCGCGATGGCGAAGAGCAACGACGCAATCAGCCCCGGCTTCCGGAGCGCGTAGGCGAACGCCAGGATCAACCACGGGGTGAACGAAAGGGTGACGAATTTAGAGTTGTGGCCGGCGACCAGAATGATGGGCAGGTACGTCGTCCACCCGAACGCCAGGGCAGCGAGCAGTGCGGCCAGCTTTTCGCGGGTCAAGTAGACGACGAGCAGGTACGTGCCCGCGAGCAGGAAGATGAGATGGGACACGGGCCATATCGCGGAACGCATCCAGCTCGCGATGTTGTCCGCCTGCGCGATCAGATTCGGGTAATTGATCATATAGCCCGGCATCCCGCCGAAGGCATTCGGTGCCCAGAGGGGTTCATCGCCCGTCTCCGCCCGATATTCGATCATGTATTCCGCCATCGCGCGCCAATTCACCGTATCACCGCCGATGATGGTCTGCGATGTGAATACGGCCGGCGCATAAAAGAGAGCGGCCGTCACGAGTAGTGCCAGCAGGCACACGATGTGCTGCGTGCGCTCCGGCAGCCGATCCCACCAGCCCTCAACCCGGAGCTGCGGAGCGGTCCCGCGCGTCTTCTTTGGTTTCCGCGCCATCTAGTCGATCACCTTCGGTACGCGGAAGTAGGTCCCGTCGGCATCGGGCGCATTCTTCAAGGCCTCCTCGCGGGAGATGCGTGCGGTCGCGACATCCTTCCGAAATACATTGTGGAGATCGAGTACGTGTGACATGGGCGCGACGTCGGACGTGTCGAGCTCGTCCAGCTTCTCGATGTACTCGAGGACCTTGCTGAGCTGCTCGGCAAGGCGTGCCTCCTCGTCGGGTGTGAAGCTCAGGCGAGCGAGTGTCGCGATGTAGCGAACTTCTTCGATCGATACGGACATGTGCTATTCTTCGAGTGGATGAACCTCCGATTCAACGAGCTCTGCCTCGAGCCGCGATCGCGTCGCCTCCATCAACGCCGGAATGTCGCGCCTGGACCTACCCTCGAGGGAAATGGGCTCGCCTATGACGATGTGGATGGTGCCCTTTCGCATCAGGCGCTTTTGTTCATTCATGAGCCGGTACGCATCGAGAATGGCCACGGGCACCATCGGCACACCTGCCTCTATGGCCACATGGAAGGCCCCTTTCTTCAGAGGCTGGAGACGGCCGCTGTAGGAACGCGTGCCCTCGACGAAGAGCAGCACGGAGTTACCCGCGCGGATCCGCTCCCCCGCTGCCTGCAGGCTACTCACCGCACTCCGAGGATCGCTTCGGTCGATGAAAACGGAGGCCGAATTGCGGATCGCGAATCCAAGAAATGGCACTTTTGCCAGCTCTGCCTTGGCAACGAACCCGAAAGGATACGGAAGTGCGGCACTCAATGCGAGGATGTCGAGGAGGTTTTGATGGTTGCTGACGAATACGTAGGGTTGAGCGGGATCCAGGCGGGCGCGATCGGTCACGTGAACGCGGATGCCGGAGAGTGTGAGGATGGTATGCGCCCACCAACGGGCATTGCGTTTGAAGTTCTGTGCAGTCGGCGCAAAACGGTGGCTGACGAGCTGAATGATGGCCATGGGGACCGTCCAGAGCGTCGCCACGATGGCGAACCATACGAAATGGAGGCGTGATCCAACGCTCGGAGGTGGCGTGTCCTCATGCGCCGTGGACATCCGTATCTGTGCATCATCGCTCATTCTAAGAGTGCGGGTTTCCGAGGCCGCCTAAGTGCTGCGAAAGCGTCGGATCCAGTGAATCAGCGTGGTTGCGTCGCGAAGGCCCACCTTCGGCCGTGGCTCCGCATCGACGACCAGCGAGATGGGTCCCTCGAAGCCGGAGGCGTGGAGGGTCTCGATCTGTCCGGGCCAGCGAATTTCCCCACTGTCAATCGATCGGGGCTCCCATCCGTTCCCCCCTCTCGCCGCGTTGCGGCAGCGCACCAGGCCCACCTGTCCGAGGAGATGCTGCAGCCCCTCATCCGGGTCTTCACCCGCTTTTAGTGCCTCGACGGGATCCCAGGCTGCCTGGACACCCGGGTGGTCGACGGCATCGAGCATCTCGCGTAGGCGGCGACCGGTATCCACGGCGTGTCCGACTTCGTTCAATACACATATCGAAATCCCGGCACGGGCCGCCTGCTCGCCGATCCTCTTGAGCGTGGCAGCGGCGACGCTCATGCTCTCGGCAGAAACGCCCGGGCTGTGATCATCCACCCGAAAACCCGCAACGACGACACGATCACATCCAAGGCGACGGCAGAATTGCAGAGTTTCCTGAAACTGCGCGACATCGTTCAGATGGGCCGTGTGATCATCGATAGATCCCTCGAAGATGGCCGGGGCCACGGCAACGACTGGTAGCTCGCTCGCGTCGAGGCGTGCGCGGATCTTCGCCTCATTCACGAACGGCACGCGATCGTTCGCCTTGCCTACCGTGCGAAGCTCCAGGCCTTCGAGCCCCCACAGCAATGCATAGTGAACGGCCCGGTCAATGTTCGGAGTGATGCTATCGGCGAGGAGCGATGGAATCATGTCGAATGCACTACCGACTTGCACCGACGGTCGGCGGCTGGAGCGCACCCTCATCAACCGGCAAGAAGGAGTCCGGGTGCGTGGTCTCCATCATGAGCCGGCGAAAGGCCCGATCGGCCAGATCCTGAGCTCGAACGACGGCCGAGTCGATGAGCTGCGACATGTCCAGGGCCTCCGGCGCTTGCACGCTCCGGTCCTGCGATCGGGCAACCCTGAGCAGCTCCGTGTCGGGTACGAGCAGGATGTCTTCTGTATGAAGAGGGGTCGCCGGTGGCGGAACGGCCGCCAGGCGAATGCCGCGCTCGTCCAGGATCGCCTGAACGTGCCGGCGATCGTCTTCGGTCAGGCCCACATACACGACGGAGTGGATGCGGGAGAGTGGCCAGGTCGCATTCTCCAGAAACGCGCGCAGTCCCGCGTGCCCCACGCGCGAACCGGACCAGATCGCAACCATGATGGTTCGGTCAGGCACCTGCCATCGCTGCGTCACGAAGCCGACATTCCTGACGACTTCCAGGAGGGCGGCCGTGGCGGTTCCGAACCGCTGAAAGTCCATGATATTGATGCCGGCATAGCGTCCGAGCGCGTCCATGTCTGCGCACAGAATCACGAGTTCATGTCTTCGGAGGGGATGTTTTCCGGAAAAGTAGCCGAGCATGTTGATGGCGCCCGCACGAGCCTGAAAGCTGGAGATCGCGTGCGCACGAAGCGTGCGCCCCAGAAACACGGCTTCGCCCCTGCGCTCGTCCAGATAGGGCTCCAGAGGCTCGTTGCCCGGGCGGAGCAGCCTCCGGACCGCATCTGGAGTGATCTGCATGACGATGAAATCGCGTATCGGCCGCTCCCCGAACCGAGGGCGGAGGGGGCCGACGAGAAGGGCCAACTGCGCGCCCGATCGCTGCCAGGAAGCCAGGTCGACTTCCTCCCCCGGCAACACGATGATGCCGAAGGGAGGATCGAGGCGGGCCTCTGGCGGCGTCTCGTGGCCCACGACGACGAAGCGCGATACGGCCACCTCGCCCGAGTCGGAACGTCCGTCCGCGAGGAAATCGACGCCCGGCAGAAATACCACGGAATCGGCGAGTCCGACAGCCCGAAGATGCCCCCCAATCGGAAAGTTGATGGGGGCGCTGTAGATCGTGCGGAAATCACCCTCGACGGCCGGCTGGAGCCCGTACTCGCTCAGCCGCGACGCGACATACGCAGCAGCGCGAGCATAGGCCTGCGTACCCGTCGCGCGCCCGTGGACATCATCCCGATTCAAAAACCGGATGTGATCGTAGAGAGCTTGCGCATCCCACACCGGCGTAACAGGCGTTGGCTGAAGCGGCTCATCGGGCACTCGAAATGACGAACAGCCCTGTGCGAACAGGCACATACAGAGGACGGCCAGGTGGACCTGGAAAGGTCGGGTAACGTACATTTTATATTGTGCCGGCTGGATCTCGACGCGATTTCCGCGCGCAATCGTTATCGTACGTAGCGTTTCCTGACAGTTGACTGCCTGCCGTTTGTAGCGAATGGTTTCAAACGTTCTCGCGTCAGCGGCGATCCTGCGGCGGCCATTCAGTCGCCTCAGGTACCTCGGCCTGCTCGGCACGGCCTGCTCGGTCGGCCTCATCCCTCTCGTACTCCACATGCCCGAGAGCACGGGAGGGCGATATGGGCTCCTGGTAGTCGTGTGCCTCTTCGCGGGTCGAAAGGTTGTCCAGTACTTCCGTGGGCATGCTGCCCTGAAGCAGATCTCCATGGAGGAACACTTCTTAAGGTATATCGCCACGGGGGGCAGCATCCAGAAGTGTGTGGAGAACGAAAATCACATGTGGGCCCGCAGCCGGATTCTCGGCGGCCTCAGAACGTTGGCGACGAATCGTTTTCCCAGCAACATGCTCGTCAGTGAGAGGCATCAGCGCGTACTGCATCGCTACCAGCACGCCTTCCAGGAATTGATGCCGCGTTCGAGCCTGCCTGATATCCTGCTCATCCTGGTTTTCGGTATCATGCTGGCCCTGACGCCGACCTCCGACGTCGATTTCGGGGCATTCATCTATCAGGCAGGATTTCTCGCCCTGATCGTTGCCGTGATCGGCGAGGGCTCCCATCTCATTGTCAATCGACGGCTCCACGAGGGGCTCAATCGACTGTTTCAGACGCTCACCGACTGGACGATCCGCGAGGGACTTCAGAAGCTCGAGCGTACCGGACCCTACGCCCACCATCTGCACTATTTCGCGCCGCCATGGTTCGCCACCGTGGCCACGCCCGCCGCGGCGGAAGTGATGGAGACGCTGGACGTGGCTGCGGAGCCGATTGACGGTTCGCCGCCATCGATGGATCCGGGGGGCGGTGATCCAACCCCCTGAATCAAGCGGTTGCTGAAAAAGAAAAGCCGCGCCCGGATGTTCGGACGCGGCCCTATCAACTGTCCGTATTTGTATGGCGTCGGGCAGCTCGGCGTTACGGCGCGTGCGCTGCCCTGTCGCCAATTCACTAACGATTGGTCTCCGGGACAGGGACTCGGCGAGCCTCCTCCTCGAAGCCGGCCCGCTCCAGCACCTGGCGTACTTTCCGCCGACGCTGATCGATCTGATCCTGCTCGAAGGGCAGATTGGCCCGTGCGGGGAGCGAGTTTCGGACGTCCGCCTGCAGCACGATGAGAAGCTCACGCTGGGTGGTCGTCGTCTGCGTGTATCCAAAGACGTAGCGCAGCCCGAAGAACCACCACGGGAGATCCTTCAGCAGCGGCACGCCTCGCCGCGAAACAGACTCCTCGTTCGTGTAGAGTCCACCGATGATCGTCTGCTCGCCGTTGAGCAGCAGCACCTGAGTGGTGGCGTCGTTCCGGTCGATGACGACGCCCTGCAGGCTCGGGCGCCCCGCCGATTTCTCCACCTTCACGTCCAGGTGGATGAAGTCGAGGCGCGGCGATCCGGTGGTGTCGGCCACGGGCTCCGTGAGAAGCGTCGGCACGACCTCCACGATGATTCCGGTCGAGTAGAACTGGGTGACCGTGTTTCCGGAGAAGTCGCGGATCTGGACGGGGATGTCCGATCCAATCTGGATCCGACCCTGCTCGCCGCTCTGCACGGTAATCTGCGGGTTGGCGATGGTCTCACCGAGCCCTTCGTTCTCCAGCAGGCGGAAGAACTGAGTGAGCTGCGTGAAGTCGATCTGGTCGGGGGCGTCGATGTATTCGTCGAACTCATCGAAAATTCGGTCTGTGCGCAGGCGGAATCGCGCCTGCTGCACTCCACCCGATCCGGTGCCCCCTCCACCACCAGTTCCTCCCTGACCACCGCCACTCGTCTGTTGTCCGAAGAAGACGTTCCAGTCCAGCCCCAGCTCACGTGCCTTCGTCACGTTCAGTTCGAAGAGGATCGCATTGATCTCGATCTCTCGCGTCCTCAACGTGGCTGGACGCGCCGTCTGTTCGGCCCGGGCTCCTCCGCCGGCCCGCGCGGCCGCCGCATCGAGCACGCCTCCCTGCTGCGGCGCCTCTTCGACGACGAAGTAGCGATCCGTCTCGCGGTAGGCCAGCCCGTGGTAATCCAGGACGAGCTCGAGGGCATCCATGAAATGCATCCCTGCGATGGAGATCCCGATCGCGAACTGACCGGATGTCGGGTCTACGATCTGCTTACCCGTCACGCGCTCAAAGATCGGATTCAAGAAATCCACGAAGACATTGAACGGCGTGGACGGCAGAAATGAGACGAGTTGGTCAGGCGGCACGTAGGTGCGCAGTTGTCGCTGCGACGGCCGATCCTGCGCACGCGCTACGCCGGGTGTCATCAGCGTCGACACCAGCCCGAAGGCCGTCGCCAGAATGAATATGATGCTGAATTTTCGGACAGTCATTTTTCTATCAATCCTTTTGGTGGATCGGGAGAGCGGGTGGGTCGCTGCCCGCGGGCGAGAGCGACGATCCTCTCGTGCTGTTGCCTGGATCAGTTCAGGGGGGTGAGTCTTGCCGGCCCAAGAGCCTGCCGGTAATGTTCTTCGAGCTCGAGGTCTCGGATGACTTCATCGACGATGCCGCCCTTGTTCAGGCGCGCCACCACACGTCCGGCACTCGGGTCCACCTGGGTGATCTGACCGAGGTAGACCTTTTCTCCGACGCCAACGGCGCGGATACCGTGTTCATCCTGGAAGACCGCCTTGCCGCCTGCAATGGAGACCAGCGCGGCCTGCTCCACATCGATGAGGTTGTAGGTATTCGGCGGAATGCGCTCGAGGATGGCCGGATAGAACGGGTTGGTGGCAGGCTTCACGTCCGGCAGCAGCTGGAGCGGCACAGGCGGAAGATCCTCATTGCGAACGGTGATCGATCTGTCCTCATAAATCGAGCGGTCGATCTCGAGCGGTGCACTGGCTCCTTCGATGCCATTGAAGAACGCCTCGATCTGGCCGGTGAACGACACCATTACTTCGAGGCGCTGCGTCCCGAGGTCCTTGACCTCCGTGACCAGGTCGATGTGGTCGAGCGTGAGATCCTTCACCCGATAGAAGTTGCGATTATTCTCGAGCTCCCAGATCAGGCGATACAAACTGTTGTAGTAAGCTCGTCCGTTCACATCGAAGGTGTAGACGGAGTAGTCCGACGTTCGGCGCTGACCGGCAAATTTGACGTCGAAATTCTTGAAGCCCGACGTGGTGAGCTCGTTGAAATAGCCGACGACATCGGCCGTGGTCAGCTCATCGGGGATGACCTTATAGCGCGCGCGCCACTTGCGCACGGCGCCCTCGGCGAGTTGCGAAAGCGAGGCATGCTCCGTCTCGAGCGAGACGAGCTCGGCATTCTTGAGCCGGGCCACCTTCTCAGCCTTCTGCAAGTGCTCGAGTTGTTGAGGCTGCCGGTGGAAGGTATAGTAGAAGCCGATGACGGTGACGAGCACCCACCCGGCGGCCATCATCCAAATGTTGACGCTGATTTTCTTCATGACCTGATCTATGCAGTCGGGATGTTATCGGCTATTCACCTGGCAGATTGACCCGCAGCCGCCTGCTCTTCCAGTCGCACGTGCTCGCGCAAGTACTGCGCGGCCTCCGGCAGCGAATCGGAAACCGGAATCGTCATGGAATACGTGTAGACCGGCGCCTCGCGGATCTCCGAGAATACCAGCGACTCGATGGTGCCGTTGACGCGTGACGCGAAGAGCACGACGTGGTCGCGCGTGGTCGCGTTGCCGGACAGCTGGATACTCATCCCGCGTTGCTGGAAGCTCTCGATCCAGAGTCCGGGCACCTTCGAGGCCTCTTTCGAGGTGTTCTCGAGCACTCGACTCCACCGATCACTCCCTACGAGGAGCGTGTCGAGAACTTCGAGTGCACGCGTGTACGTTTTGTAGAGGTTGTCCATGCTGTCGATTCGCGCCTGCAGCGTGGCGATGTCCGCATCGATTTCCTCCGGCGCAATGGCCTCCAGATGCGTGCGATACACGCTTATTTCGTTCTCGGCCGTCGTGTACTTGGCCATGAAGAAGAGCGTGGTCAGGACGATGCCGACGCTCATTGCCACCATGTGCCAGTTCAGTGGCAGCTTGATGGGGCGCTTGGCCAGCTTCTTTGGTAGGAAGTTGACTTCTTCGAAAAAGGTGGCATAAGCCGGGTCCTGAAGAGCCCGTAGCGCGGCGGCCGTTGCGGATACAATGGATGAAGCGGCCTCTTCCGTATCGGCCTCGTCGTAGGAAGGCAGATAGCTACGGAGTCGATCTACCCGGGAATCGGGAAAGAACACCTCGAACGCATTGGCGAGGTCGTCCTCGCGCTCCTCACTCAGCACCAGCACGTGCTCGACGTCGCTGATGCCATGCTCATCCTGCTGGAGCAGGACGCGGCTGCAGATCGTCTCGGCCTGGTCAAAGGTGGTCAGCGAGCGCAGGATCTCGCAGTGATGGAGCGTTCTTCCGCTCATGAAGAGGACCAGCGTATCCTCGGCCCCAGCGCGAACGACCAGCGTGTTGGGTTCTTTCGAGGCTGCCCCGTTTTCGCTTGCCTTGGAGACGGCCGGCTTCTCGGTTTCCTCATCGTAGAGCTCGACCAGGTCGGCCGTGTCCGATGCCTCTCGCAGGCCGGCGGATTCCCGCGCCGCCCGGGCGAGCCCGAGCAGCGTCGTGACTTCCGAATCGACGAGTGCTACCGGCGGCAGGCGATCGTTGCCCTCGCGAAGCATGCTGATGCTGCTCGAAACGGAGTCGACACGGCGCGGCGAAATGGCAAGGTACCGTCGCTCGCCCTCCTGAAGCTGCGTCATCGGGATGAACACTACCCGCTCGTCGTCGAACGTGCCCTTGTGCTGCAGCGTCAGTGCATCAAGGAGGGTATTACGATCCGGCTTGCCCTTACTCTCGACCTTGATCTCGACGAGGGTGGCATCGGCCGGGCTCAGCGTGAAGGCCAGCGACATATCGTCGAAGCCCGAATCGATTACCTCGCTCAGGATGTCTCCAAGCTCGAATTCGTAGGAGGGTGCCGGCGAGCCATCTGCATCTCCAGCCTCTCCATCGCCCTGCATACCACCGAACTCTGACGCGAGGAAGAGATTGTCGGCCGAATTTCCCTCGCCAAACTGGATGGTGAAGTCATCGCCACCCCCGCTAAGTGCAGCCTCCTTTTTCTTGGAGGACTTGGTGACGGGCGCATCAAATCCGGCCGTGACGGCCCGCTGGCGGGAGAACTTCCGGAGGACCTCAGACCCGTCCGGGCTTCGCTCGACCAACACGGCGTGCACCATCCGCGCGGTCGCGGCGACGCTCAGTACACGATCGGTATTCTTAGAATGCTTGCTCATTGCTGGCTGGTGTCATCTTCGCGAGGGAAGCAGCCCTACGTGAGGAGCTGCTGCAGGCGACGTTTGTTGTTCGCGTAGTTCATGGCGGTCTCCGGCGTGATGAGCCGCTGACGGACCAGCCGAAACAGGTCCTGCTCCATCGTAATCTGACCGTGCGAGCCGCCCTCCCACATCATCTGGTAGATTTCCGCGGTGTTGTTATTCTTGATTGCCGCGCGGGCGGAAGGGAGCATCCAGAGGACCTCTTTGGCCAGGACGCGCCCGCCTCCCACCTTGGGGCAGAGTTTCTGCGAGATAACGCAGCGGAGCACGTCGGCAAGTCGGTTGCGTACGCGCTCCTGCTCGTGAGGGGGATATTCCGCGATGATGCGGTCGATGCTCTCCACCGCCGAGCTGGTGTGCAACGTCGAGAAGACCTTGTGACCGGAGTCGGTGATTTCCAGCGCGGCAGAGATCGTGATCGGATCGCGCATCTCGCCGATCACTACGATGTCAGGGTCCTGGCGCAGCGCCTGCACGATCCCATCCTTGAAGGAATTCACGTCCTTCCCGACTTCGCGGTGCCGAACGATGCACTTGCGGGATTCGTGCATGTATTCGATCGGCTGACCGATGATGACGATGTGCGCGGCGACGTCGGAGTTGTTGGCGTCAATAATAGCATCTAGCGTCGTGCTCTTACCGGAGCCGGTCACGCCCGTGACGAGCGTGAGGCCGTCGCGCTCGTGCTTGAACATCAGGCCGCGCTCGATAATGGGGTGAAATCCGATCGACTGCATCGAGCGCAGCTCGTTCGTGATGGCGCGCGAACAGATGGCCAGATAATCGTAGTCGAAGTAGACCGTACAACGGAAACGATGCCGCCCCTGACGTCCTCCTCCGAGATCGATGGTGCGAGAGAAGTCCACCGCGTAGTTCTCCAGAAGCACCTGGACCTGCCGGTCGTTGATCTGGCTTAGCAGCATCAGCGTGGCCTCGTCCTCCGTGTAGCTTCCCATCTTCTCGTGAGGACGCTTGTCGCCGTCCACACGGAACCAGACCATCTGCTTGGTAGCGGGGCCGCCGAAGTCCATGTCCGAGGCCCCCACTTCGATCATGTACTTGAGGAGCTGATCGAAATGATCGGAGATGGCCACCAGGTCGGCCTCGGCGAGTTGCTTGACGAGGTCGGCCATGAAATGGACCCGAGCATCTCCATGCAGGCTCTTGGGAATCCGCTGGACGAGTTCCCGGCAGACTGCCGGTGGTTCCAGCCTGAGACCACTCTGCCGAAAGGGGGAGGTCCCGTTCGGAGCCTGCGTATGAGCGAGGGTATTCGGCACGTCTTTAGTCCGCTGTGTACTTCAGTTTGGAACAATCCCGTGTATCGGCAGGCGGTATAAAATCCTAAGCCGCTCCTGAAAAGATTTACCTAACCTGGACTGGCCGACGCTCGGGGGATAAATGGCCCCTGATTGCCTGATTCGAGCGTCCCCGGCAAAGAAAAAGGGGCTGAGGATATAATCCCCAGCCCCCGAGAGGCAGGTACATCTACCGGAAGTACCTAGTACTCGCTGTAAGCAAGTAGCTTGTAGTGGACCTCCGGGTCTTCGAAGATGGTCGTCAGGGCCGGGGAGGCCTCGCGATAAAAGATATCCGGTGTACCGGAGAGCGTCACCGGACCCTTGCTCGCGATGCTGCCATACACGCGTGGGGTCCCGTGAAGAACGACGCCTCCCTCCGAGTAGATCTGGCCGTACAGGTCGGCGTTCCCGCCCATCTCAACGACTCCTTTCGCGTAGATGGCGACGTTGCTCTCGTCCGAACCAGTATAAACCGACTGAGACGCCCGGAAGTTACCGCTGAGATTGACGTTCCCGTCAACGATGAACATCGCATACCCGTTGATGTGCACACCACCGGAGGCGCTGAGGTCTCCCTGGATGTACCACACGTACGGATCCTCACGAGTCCCACCGAGATTCAGCGTTCCGGACAGGCTAACGGGACCTGTCGACGTCTGGTCGGAACCTATCTTGCTCAGATAGTCTGCGGCATTGAATTCGGGAATGTCGACACGCGGGACGCGCTGTGTGACGGCGTCGTTGTTCGGGTTGTTGTAGGGATTGAACGCTTTTTCGAGCGCTTTGAAAGGCGTCGCGTAAGCGCTATTCACGTACGTCCCGAAGCCTCGAACGGTCGCCGCCATGCCATGGACCGTCAGCGATCCGTTGGTATGCATGTTGGCATTGAGCGTGTTCTCGTAGTTGCCTTCAACGTACAGGTCCATCAGGATATTGCCGTTCAGCTCGAGGTCTTCCTCGCTTATAACCGCATATCGCATGAACGGCGGCGCCTTTTCCGCGAGTCCTCCAATGACCTCACGCTCGATGGTCGCATCGACGGTATAGTTCACGTCCGTTTCGGCGGCGGAAGCCGTACCCACGGACTTGATCGTCGCCTTGTTGCCGTTCAGCGTGACATTCACGATGTACGCTTCGCTGGTGTATGTGCCACTCAGGGTCTGCGGGGTACCCGCGAAGTCCTCCGCCAGCCTTTGCTTGGCCACATGGTAGCCGGCAAGCGCCGCGTTGCGAGCGAGGATTTCGTATTGATGGTTTGACAGCCGCCCTTCTGCCTCTTTCACATCTTCTTTCGCCCCGAATGCGTACATCGAGCCGAAAGCGAGTGAGGCTACGATGATGAGTATGGCTGCTTTACCCATAGGTCTGTTACCAAACGTTGTGAGAGCTTCTGTGTTGACCTGTGGTGTTACAAACGAGCGAACGGCGCTCGCGGTGGTGGTGGCTAAATCGTGGTGACCTGCTGAAGCTGGGTGGGTCGGAACGTGGCCTCCCAACGGGATCGGTCAACCGTCTCTCCCTGCTGGAATGGATTGATGGCCTCGAACCGAACGTAAATCTGCCGGCAGCTCGCAGCGACGCAGCTTCCGCCGTCCTCACTCTGGCCAACGATCTCCCATTTGACGATCGTCGACATGCTGCCGCCATCGGGCTGTCCTGCAACGATACGCTGAACCTGGTAGAGCGGTAATCCGTCGCGCACACCTTTGTAGACGCGGCGATAAGCTACGTCCTGGCGGGTCGTGTCGGCCGGATCCGTGCGCGCCTTGAACCGAAACTCAAGGGTCATCGGATCTTCCTTGACGCTCTGCAAATCTGTGACGTTTTGCATATCGCGCTTCAGCGTCTCCACGAACGTAAGCTCCTGCTGCTTCAGCGCGTAGTAGTTCGATGTCTCGACGGCCGCCATCCGACTTCGCTGATTCACCGCCACCAGAACCAGAAAGAGCACGCCGGCGATCATCGTCGCGACGATATTGTCGAGAATCAGTTGCATGGTTCTACCTCCTTCTCTGGAAGCCTGCGCAATCGGTGATTACTCCGATAGCCGTCAGTGCCAAGCGAAGACATTCGCATCACCACTCACACTTGCTGCCACACGAGAACGACTGCGAAATCGTAATCGTGTCCACATTGGGGATGTCGAGGCTGTACACTTTGACGGTGGCCTTCTTGAACTTCGTACGGGTGAAGGCATCCGCCACGGGCGTATCTGGTTGTGCCTCGAGGGCATAGACGACGCTCGTCTCGACGCCGAACCAAAGCGTGTCGCTCATCCAGACGCGGAAGCGCTCGACGTAAGACCCGTCGAAGTCGTCGACGTCGTCGATGGGCGGTGCATCATCCGTAAAGGTCAGTTTCGATGTCAGCGCCGCCGGAGAACTGATTTTCTGCTCTGACTTCGTCGCCTCGTCAAAAGCCATCGAGCGAATTTCTTCGAGGCGGTCGACCGCGACACCCGTTCCGGATGTGGCAACTTCATTCCGCATCATCTGCAAACGCGTCTGCATGATGCCGCGCTGCTGATTCAAGGAGAACAGCGCCGCGATCATCACCGCGAGCAGGGCTAGCATGGTCTGAGGCATCGCTTATCCCTCCGACATAGTGACACGCATCATTTCCTCGACGGATGATTCGCCCATTTTTACCACCTCGCGTGCCGAATCTTGCAGCGTGAGCATACCCTGGCTGCGGGCCAACTCGCGCAGGCCGTCCTCGTCAATTTTCGTGTCCGCCTCGACAATCATGTGCCGGATCTCGCGCGAGAAGTACAGAGCCTCGCTGATGGCGCGCCGGCCCTTGTAACCGTTGCCCTTGCAGGTTCGGCAGCCTGGATTGTTGCCGGCCTTGTAGATGGTGTGCGTCTTGAGGTCTTCGTCGGTGAAGCCGAGCCGCTTCATCAGAACCAGATCCGGGTCGTCGTCCACCACCTTACAGCTCGGGCACAGGTTGCGAAGCAGACGCTGCGCGACGACCAGGTTGATGGCATAGGCGATCAGGAAGGGCTCGACGCCCATCTTGTAGAGTCGGCTGACCGCGCTCGGTGCGTCATTCGTGTGAAGCGTCGAGAACGTCAGGTGTCCCGTGTTAGCCAGTTTCACCGCGAGCTCTGCCGTGGCCCGGTCACGCATCTCACCGACCATCACGACGTCGGGGTCGTGACGCAGGATGGCACGCAGGGCGCCCTCGAGTCCGAGCTTGTGGTTCAGCTTGACCTGCCGAACTCCCGGGATGATGTACTCGACCGGATCCTCGACTGTCAGCACGTTCACCTCCGGCGTGACGACCTGGTGGAGCGCGGCAACGAGCGTCGTGCTCTTACCGGAACCCGTGGGTCCCGTCAGGATCACCATGCCGTGCGGCTGACGGATGGCCATGTCGAACCGCTCGAGCGCCCCCTCGAGCAGGCCGAGCTTCGATAGATCCGTAATGACCTTCCGGTCGTCGAGCACGCGGATGACGATGCTCTCCGCATGGATGTTGTTGGATGCCGTGGCGATCGGCAGGATCGAGACGCGGTAGCGGATCAGCGTATCATCCACCTTTCTCTGGATGAAGCCGTCCTGCGCCATATCGCGCTCGAACCGGTCGACGTTCATCGTGTTGTCCTTGATGACCGCCAGCAGGCTCTCCGGGTGAATCTTTTCTTCCGTATGCCAGAGCGAGAGCCGGCCGTCCACGCGGAAGTGGATTTCGATCTGCCGGCGGGCATTCGGGTAGATGTGGATGTCCGAGGCACCGCGGTGCACGGCCTCCACGAGCGCACCCTCGAACAGGTTGATGAGCGAGGAGCGATTGATCTCGGCCTCGAGGGCATCTTCATCGATCAGCTCGCTCTTTTCGTCCTCGTAGCTGGTGCCGAGATCGTAGGCGAGCGGGTCGTCGGACATCCGCTCCAGGTACTCGTTCTTCTTCGGAAAAGCCCGCGCAAGGAGATCCTTGACGGTCGACTCCGAGGCGTACTGCAGCTCGTACCGCTCGAGGTTGAGGTCCTGCATCAGCTCGCGAACCGCCGGAAGCGACGGGTCGTGCGTGATGAAGACCACGCGGAGCAGCTGCGTCTGCTGCTCAAACTCGTAGCCGATCGGCACGATGTGCAGCTCGATCAACCGGTTCCGCTTCTTCTCGGGGAAGACCTCCGCGACGCGCCGGATGAAGTCCACGTCGATGGTGTCCTGATCAATCTTGCGCTCGACGAAGGCATACGTCAGCGCGGCCTCCCGATACACGACCTCGCGGTCGACCGTCGCCTGCTGCGCGAGGATGCGCCAGAGTGTAGCCTTCAGTCCTTGCCTGCTCCGATCGGCAATGGCCCGTTTGACCTGGTCGACCGATACGATATTCTTCTCGAGGAGCCGCTGAACGACGCGATCACGGACGTTGGCGACCTCGGCGTCGGTGACCTTTGCGGCTCGGGCCTGCTGCTCCTTTTCCGCAGCTCTCGCGGCCTTGACCTGCTCCGGAGTGGCTTCCCGCTCCGGCCCGTCGGCTGGTTTGGGGGGTGCCGTTGGAGGCTCCGCCGGACCCATGGACGCCGAAGGATCCGAGGACGGCGTCTCGTGAACGGCG
>CBFGRV010000055.1:0-19766 GCA_965651265.1 uncultured Rhodothermales bacterium | reverse complement strand
ACAAGTCGGACCCTTCGCTTCCGCCGTTTGACGAGTCGGAGCCTTCGCTTCCGCCGTTTGACGAGTCGGAGCCATCGCTTCCGCCTTTGGATGAGAGTGAGCCCTCACCTCCGCCGTTTTACGAGAGTGAGCCCTCGCTTCCGCCCCTGGATGAGAGTGAGCCTTCGCTTCCGCCGGTGGAAGAGGTGGAGCCTTCATACCCACCGGTTGACGAGGAGGCCATTCCGCCGACGGGCGAAGGCGCACCCGAGCCGCCACGCGCGGAAGACCTCTCCGATCTAGACAGGCTCATCAGCGAGCTCGAATCCGCCCGTATCGTGCCTCGCCCCGATCCGGAAAACGTCACGCCCCCAGATCTCGAGGACGACATCGAGGACGTGGTCAGCGAAACCCTGGCGCGCATCTACGCCTCTCAAGGGCAGTTCTTTGAAGCCGCTCACGTCTACGAGCGTCTTGCCGAACAGCAACCGGAGAAAGCAAGTGAGTACGAGGGGAAAGCCTCCGAAATGAGAATGAGAGCTTCCCAGCAGGGATGATCCGGTATGCACCGACTTCAGAGGCTCTGGGATAAGCCGAGCCGCATCGTAGCAGGCCTGATGAGCGGCACCTCACTCGACGGAGTCGATGCGGTCATCGCCAGGATCGAAGGGAGCGAGCGCCGGCTCACTTTCGAGGTGCTCTCCTTCATCTCGACGCCATACCCGAACGACCTCCGTGATCTACTGCTCGATGCATCCAACATCGAACAGTCCTCCGTGCTGGAAATCTCGCAGCTCAACATGCGCCTGGCGCACGTCTACGCTGACGCCGTTCGGCGCGCCGCGGCAGAAGCAGGCACGCCGCTTGGTCGCGTCGATCTCGTCGGTTCGCACGGGCAGACCATCCACCACGTCCCCATTCCCCTCGAATGTGCCGGCATGAAGGTCACATCGACGCTTCAGATCGGTGATCCATCCGTGCTCGCCAATCTTCTGGAAGTGCCGGTTGTAGGCGATTTTCGCGTGGCCGACATGGCCCTGGGAGGCCAGGGCGCCCCGCTCGTGCCGTACTTCGACTACGTTTACTTTCAGGATGAACGCGAGACGCGAGGGCTGCTCAACATCGGAGGCATCGCGAACATAACCGTGTTGCCGGCCGGAGGCGGACCGGACGACGCCTATGCGTTCGATACCGGGCCCGGAAACATGGTGATCGATTCGCTGGCCCGAATTCTTTTCGATGAGCCCTACGATGCGGGGGGCCGCCGAGCGGCAGGTGGGAGGTTCGATGAAGCCATGATGGCCGAGCTTCTGGAGGATCCCTACTTCACGCAAGAACCTCCGAAGTCGACCGGTCGCGAATACTTCGGTCAGGCCTATGCCGAAGGCATCGTGACCCGATGCCGCGAGGCGTTCAGAAACTCGAAACCCGAAGACGTCTTGGCCACCGGCGCCATGCTCACCGTGCTCTCGGTCTATCAGGCGTACGCTCGCTTCATCCGGCCACGACACGAGCTCGACGCGCTGATCGTCTCCGGGGGAGGGCGGCACAACGATTTTCTGATGGAGCGTCTCAAGAACACCTTCGCGCCCATCCCCGTGAGAACGGTGGACGAATTCGGTCTGGACTCCGACGCCAAAGAAGCGCTCTGTTTCGCCGTCCTCGCGCACGAGGCGATAAACGGCGTCCCCACGAACATGCCCTCCGTCACCGGCGCCTCGAAACGGACCCTTCTCGGCAAGATTTGCGTGCCGGCGTGAGGCCGCGATAACCAAGCGACGAAAGCCCACATGTCCTCCGGCAGCGAATTCACCCCCATCAGCACCATCGGCGAGTTCGGACTCATCGACAGGCTGCGGGGTATACTCGGCGAGCCCGGCGACGATGACCTCGTCGCCGGCATCTCCGACGACGCGGCGGTCTACCGGATCGGCGAAGGACGCGTACACATCGTCACCTCCGACATGCTCGTTGAGGGAGTCCATTTCGACCGGCTCACTATGCCGATGGAGTACCTTGGCACGAAGTCGATTGCGGTGAACGTGAGCGATGTGGTCGCGATGAATGGAATGCCTCGATTCGCCACCGTCGGGCTTGGCCTGCCGGAGACGGTGTCGATCGAGCAGGTCGAAGCCCTCTATCGGGGGATGCGCAAGGCCTGCGATGCCTACGGCGTCGCGCTCATTGGCGGCGACACATCCGCAGCGCATGAGCTCACGATCGCCGTGACTGTCATCGGCGAGGCAAGCGAAGATGCCGTCGTCTATCGCTCGGGTGCCGTCCCGGGTGACATTCTTTGCGTGACCGGGGATCTGGGAGCCTCCTACGCCGGACTCAGGGTGCTGCTCGATCAGCGTCGAGCCCTCCAGGAAGAGGGAGAATCGTACTCGCCAAACGTCGAGGACTACCAATATGTGATCCAGCGGCACCTCTTACCCACGGCCCGGCTCGACATCATCCGCGACTGGCGAAAGCGCGGTGTGCAGCCGCACGCGCTCATCGACCTTTCCGACGGACTTGCCTCCGACATCCAGCATATCTGCACCCAGAGCGGATTCGGTGCTCAGATTCACGTGGCGGCGCTTCCCGTCGCCATCGAAACACGCCAGGTCGCCGACGAGCTCGCCCAGGATGTCGACACCTTCGCGCTTTTCGGGGGAGAGGATTACGAGCTGCTCTTTGCTGCCCCGCCCGAAGATATCGAGCGCATGGATGACACGAGCTTCCGCGTGATCGGCCGCATCACGCCGGAAGCCGAGGTGGTCGTCGTCATGCCCGACGGCCAGAGCTTCCCCCTTCACGGCGGCGGGTTCGAGCACTTCCGGGGGAAGTAGGGTATCTACTTGCTCCAAACGTGCATGGATAGCTGCGCAATCGGCTTTCTGCCCAACCGACTCTTCCTTATACAATAGCGCATCCTTTCAGGTAGGGGAGTCGCAGACCTGATCGGTCATCGCGCGGCCCGGGGCAGCCGACGCCTTGCTGTTTTGTTGTGCGCCCAGACATCCTTCCTCTCGCTCCCGCCTATAATGGATGCGTTGGGCAAAGTGCAGTCGTCGATCGGAGCTCTGAGCTCGCTCGGGGTGACGGATAGGCGCCCGGACGTCGGAAGGATCTCGATCTCGTCCTATCTCCTCCTCGGCCTTCAGCTGCTGCTGATCTCCTGGGTCATCTACCGATTCAGGATCGAAGAAGGCGCGGGATTCCTCCGAATTCTTCCTCTGATTGTCGGAGGTTTTCTCGTCCATTCGCTGCTCCCGCTCCAGCTGCGCCCCCCACTCTTGCTTTCGCTCGGGTTACTCGCGATTGCGATCAACCTCGGTTACCCGCACGGGGTCATGCTGGTCGGGGCCGGCGTCGGGCTGTTCGCGTTGGCGCATGTTCCCGTCCGGTTCTGGATCCGCGTAGCCCTCCTTATGGGTGCCGCCGCGGTACTCATTGCCCTTCGCGCGGAGTGGATACAAACGAGGTGGACGGCGCTTCCCGTGCTCGTTGTCCCGGTGTTGGCTTCGATGTTCATGTTTCGGATGATCATTTACATGTACGATAGCCGTCATCTGAAATCGATGGGCAATATCTGGGAAAGGTTGTCCTATTTCTTCATGCTCCCAAATGTCGCGTTCCTTCTATTTCCTGTCGTCGATTTTCAAACGTATAAAAGATCATACTATAATGATGACGCTGCGTCAGTCTATCAAAAGGGCCTCGCCTGGATCACCCGAGGCGTTCTACATCTGGTCCTATACCGACTGATCTACTATTACTGGATTCCTGCACCGGAAGACGTAACTAGTATTCTGTCGCTGGCTCAATACATGCTGGCGACCTACCTGCTTTATCTGAGGGTGTCTGGACAATTCCACGTCATCGTGGGGATCCTGTGTCTGTTCGGATACAATCTTCCCGAGACACATCATCTGTACTACCTGGCGTCCAGTTTCAACGACTTCTGGAGGCGGATAAACATCTACTGGAAGGACTTCATGATGAAGATCTTCTACTATCCGTCCTTCATGAAGCTGCGCAAGCTGGGTATGGCCCAGGCTCTGGTGCTCTCCACGATAATCGTCTTCCTGGGTACCTGGCTCTTGCACGCCTACCAATGGTTCTGGCTACGGGGCACGTTCCTTTTGACGGCAACCGACGTGTTGTTCTGGACGATTCTCGGGCTTCTCGTCGTCGTGAATTCCGTCTGGGAGGCAAAACGTGGACGTCGCCGATCGCTCGGAGAGCAGAAGTGGTCCGCGATACGTGCTGTCATCCACGGTCTAAAGGTGCTGGCGATGTTCGTCACGCTGACGATCCTGTGGACCTTCTGGAGTAGTCCCAACCTGGGTGTATTCGGATCGCTCGTCGCGGCTGCGAGCCACAGCCCGGCATACGAGTGGGCCCAGCTGGCACTCATCCTCGTCTCGATGCTCGCCATCGGAGTGGCCGTACAGTACCTCCGGAGCCGAGGATTCTCATTGACGGCCGTCGGTGCCGAAAGTCCGTCAGGGCGAACGGCCATCATGTCCACCGCGACGGCGCTCGCGCTACTTTGCCTCACAATGCCTCAGGTCCGCAATCTGCTGGGCGATGCCCCGGCAGCCCTGGCGTTGGGCATCCAGGAAGAGCGCCTGAACCCACGTGACGAGCAGCTCATGGAGCGCGGATACTACGAGGGGTTGCTGACGTCCAGCAATTTTACTTCCGCTCTCTGGCAGTCATGGCGCCCCAAAGAATGGGGCCTGGATGAAGAGTACAAGTTCGTTCGCCGAACAGATGATCTCTACAAAAAAGTCCTCATCCCGAACTCGGATGTGGAATTTTGCGGAGCGCCATTGCAGACGAATCGGTGGGGAATGCGGGACCAAGACTATACTCTCGAGAAGCCTGCAGGCACATACCGAATTGCGCTCCTCGGCGACTCGCACGTCCTGGGTATGGGCGTCGCCAATGATGAAACCTTCGAGGCTGTCATGGAGCGGAGGCTGAACGATGAATTCATGGCAGCTACCGGCCAACGAATCGAGGTGCTAAACTTCGCGGTAACGGCCTACACGCTGATCCAGCAGGTGATCTTCAATGAGGAGCAGGTTCCGCGTTTCCACCCGGACGCCGTTGTATTTGTGTCACACCCGGGGGAGCGCGATCGCACACTGCAGGAATTGGTCAGTCGGATACGGCGTGACACGGACCTGCACTATCCGTACCTGGACAGTCTTCAGCAGCGTTCGGGTGTCTCGCATGGAATGCAGGAGCTGGAGATAAAAAGGCGGCTAGAGCCGTTCGGAGATGAGTTGCTCGACTGGACGTACCGCCATATTGCACAGACGGCGCGCCGTCGCGGGATGGTGCCCTTCTGGGTCTTCATGCCCCTCACCCATCTGCAAACCCCGCCTGAAGAGCTCGACGATCTTCAGCGGCGTGCGGGTGTCGCCGGCTTCGAGACGATCAGCCTCGACGGCGCGTACGCCGGTCAGTCGGTAAGATCGATCACCGTGGCTCCGTGGGACAACCATCCGAACGCCCGAGCGCATCGATTCGTGGCCGACCGTCTCTACGAGGAGTTGGTCCAACATCCAGAACTTATCCGCTTTGCCCAGAGAAGTCGTTAGGTCAGTTCTCAGCGCCCACAACCCGGAATCATCACGATGAACAGACCAGAGGTCAAGTCTACCGTCAAAGAGTACATACTGCGCGAGTTTTTGACCGGCGAGAATCCGGACGAACTGAGGGACGACACGCCGCTCATAACGGGCGGAATTCTGGACTCGATCTCCACGATCAAGCTCGTCGCGTTTCTGGAGGCGGAGTTTGGCGTGACATTCCAGGCGCACGAGATGCACGCTGACTACCTCGACACCATCGAAGACATAGCATCGACGGTCGAAGGGAAGGGGGGAGTGACCACATGAAGAGGCTGGATGGACTGCTATCGGCGTCTGCGCTCGAGCGTCCGACGGCCACGGCGGTCATCGACGCGGAGCGTGATCGTCTCATTTCCTACGCCGATCTGGATCAGTGCTCGACCCGGATCCGGGACCTGCTGGTGGCGGCCGGTGTTCAGCCTGGCGACCGCGTCGGCATCTGCATCCCGAAATCCATCGAATCGGTCGCGGCCCTGTTCGGCATCCTGAAGGCGAATGCCGCATACGTTCCGGTGGATGTCGGTGCGCCCATGTCGCGGAATGCCTTCATTTACGAGGATTGTTCGGTTCGCGCCATTCTAGCGGACGAAGCCCTCGCAAGTGATCTGGCGGCGGCGCTATCCGTGCCCACATCATGGCGCGCCGTGCCGCCGGAGCTGTCCGGTTCGCACACCAACCTGCATCTCATTGTGCCGGCGGCCGAAGTGAAGCAGCCTCCGGTCGAAGATCTGGCGTACATCCTTTATACGTCGGGGTCTACGGGCAAACCGAAGGGCGTCATGCATACGCATTCGAGCGCCCTCTCATTCATAGACTGGTGCTCGGACACATTCGAACCGACGGCCGACGACCGTTTTTCCTCCCATGCACCGTTCCATTTCGACCTCTCGATTCTCGACATCTACGTGCCGCTGAAGCACGGCGCGACGCTCGTTCTTATCGGCGAGGACCTGGGAAAGCAACCCATGCGGCTCGCGGAGGTGATCGCACAGCAGCACATTTCGATGTGGTATTCCACGCCCTCCATCCTTCGTCTGCTGGTCGAATTTGGCCGGCTCGACGTGCACGACTGCCCGTCTCTCCGGATCGTCAACTTTGCCGGTGAGGTGTTTCCGGTCAAACACCTCCGTGCCGTGATGAAGGCATGGCCCCATCCACGCTACTTCAATCTATACGGCCCAACGGAAACCAACGTGTGTACGTTTTACGAGGTGCCGTCGAGCTTCCCCGACGATCGAACGGATCCATTTCCCATCGGGGTGTGCTGCTCTAACGATCGGTGCCTTGTTTTCGACGACGGACCCGTTCCACCGGGCGAAGAAGGAGAGCTCCTCGTCACCGGGGGTACTGTGATGCAAGGCTACTGGAATCAGCCCGAGCGCACGGCCAGAGCCTTCTACGTAGACCCCGACGGCACGAGATGGTACAGAACAGGCGATGTCGTGCGTGAGGGCGAAGACGGCAACTTCATCTTCCTCGGCCGACGCGATCGAATGGTCAAACGCCGCGGATACCGCATCGAGCTGGGTGAGATCGAGGCAGCGATGTACCGCCACCCATCTGTGAGGGAGGCGGCCGTCGTGGCCATTCCGGATGAGGAGAATGGCGTCATCATCAAGGCCTTCCTCACGTGGGCGGCCGACGAGTCGCCGTCCATCATTCGACTCAAGCGTTTTGCCGCAGAAAACCTCCCACTGTACATGATTCCCGATCAGTTCTCCTTCCAGACCTCACTTCCAAAGACATCGACGGACAAGGTCGACTACCAGACGCTGATGCAAATTGCCTGATGGACTTCAGCTACTCCGAAGAGCAGCAACTGCTTCGAAAAGAAATCATCCGATTCGCGCATTCGGAGCTGAACGAGGGCGTTCGGGAGCGTGATCGGGATCAGACCTTCTCGAGAGAGCTCTTTCTCAAATGCGGGGAAATGGGCATTCAGGGCTTGCCCGTCGATGAGAAGTATGGTGGGGTCGGAGCGGATCCCATCACGACGGCCATGGCGCTGGAAGCCTTCGGATACGGATGCCACGACGGAGGCCTCGTTTTTGCCGTCTGCGCTCATCTGCTTGCCTGCGTCGTTCCGATCTGGCTGCATGGCACGGAAGATCAGAAGGCCCGGCTGCTGCCGGAACTCTGCACGGGCCGGAAGATCGCCGTGAACGGAATGACCGAACCGCAATCCGGCTCGGATGCCTTTTCGATGTCCACCCGGGCCGTACCCGACGGGGACGGATTCCGCATCAGCGGCACGAAGACGTTCAGCTCAAATGGGCCCGTGGCAGACCTCGCTGTCATCTACGCCCTGACGGACCCGGAGAAGGGCTACTACGGAGGCGTCACCGCCTTTCTGGTGGAAAGCGGTACATCCGGCTTCTCGTCGGGACAAAAGTTCGAGAAGATGGGGCTTCGCTCCTGCGTGATAGGCGAGCTTGTGCTGGAGGACGTTTGGGTCGGACCGGAGGCCATTCTCGGCGAGCCTGGCGGCGGAACGACGATCTTCACACAGTCAATGGAATGGGAGCGCATTTGCCTCGTCGCCACGCACGTGGGCAAAATGCAGTGGCTGCTCGAGAAGGCTGTGGAGTACGCGCGAACGCGCACCGCATTCAACCAGAAGATCGGCAAATTCCAGGCTGTTTCGCACCGAATCGCGGACATGAAGATTCGGCTTGAAGCGGCTCGTTGGTTGACCTATCGTTCGGCATCGAGGCTCGGCAAGGCGCGGGATGTAGGGTTGGATGCCTCGCTGACGAAGGTCTTCGTAAGTGATGCCCTCGTCGCCTCCGCAGAAGATGCGATGCGCATACTCGGCGGATACGGGTTTATGACGGAATACGATGTCGAGCGCGTCCTGCGCGATGCCCTCGCCGGGCCTCTTTACTCCGGCACGAACGACATTCAGCGAAATATCATAGCCGGCTGGCTCGGGCTGTAACGGCGCCTTCTCATCGGACTACTTCCGCGCGAACCGTCCTGCTGCCACGTCCACTCTGATTGAAGCTGCGGAGCCGGATGTCCACCTCGCCGTCAGCCTCAACAGCGGTCACATCCTCGACCCGGATCGGGGATGTGTAGAGATTGGAGTCCGGCGTCGGATGGCTGCCGTCCACCGTGTAGCGAATCTCGAAGCCCGGCAACCCGGCGTTCGCTTTGAGCACGCCATCTTCGATGACGGCGCCCGGCGGCGGAATTCGGTAATTCACGTCCTCCCACAGCAGATCCAGCCGCGGTAGCTCGCGCCGGCCCAGCGCATTCGCAATCCGATTCCAGTCGCGATCGAGACGGGCGTTGCGCTGATCTCGATTCTCGACGAGCGCCCAGTCCGGCCGCGGTGCCCATGCCCGCTCGGCGAGCGAGATCAGTCGCGGAAAGAGCATATGATCGAGCCACTCCGGTGCATCCATCGTCTCGCCCCAGAGCTGCCCCTGCAATCCGAGGATGTGTTCGCGTCCGACGAGCGTGAGCCGCTCCGCCTGCTGGTAGGCGTCGTCCGGAATTTCACGCCCCATCATGTCCATCTGCGCCGACTTGTAGAGGTCGAAAGGCATGAACGCGAATGGCGCCGTCATATTGACGAATCCGGCCCAATACATCCCGTGCTCTTCCGGGTGCTTGTGGTGCGCCATGTCGAAGTAAAACGCGCTGGCGCTAGAGATGACCACGTCGTATCCGGCATTCGCGAGCTTGTACGCGATTTCTTCGCCGCCCCATCCCCACACCGTGTTCCAGACGTACGGCTGAAAGTGGGCTCCGACGAAGGCCGGATTCGGCGCCTTCCGTCCGTCGCGCTCGTAGAGTGCGATCTCCTCCCATCCCGCCGTCACCAGATCATGTCGATTTAGGATTTCATCGACCTGCCGGAGGAAGTAATCGTGCAGATCGTCGACCGAGTTTACATCCGCGCTGGTGCGGATCAGAGATTCGCAGGCCGGTGACCGCTCCCAGACGCCGGCCGGTACCTCGTCCCCTCCGGTGTGCAGTGTGCGAAAAGGCACGCCGGCCTCGCGATACATCTCGACGAGATCGGCCACGACGACCTCGATGAATCGATACGTGGAAGGCAGGCAAACATCGACGACGTTCCCCGTGAACATCTGGACGGATCGGTACTCCGAAGCATCCAGTGGATCACTCAGGCGGTATTCATTGCTTCCTGTTCGGCGATGACGTGCCTCCATCGCCACGATGGCCGCGCGCGCATGCCCGGGCAGATCGATCTCGGGGATGACTTCGATGTGCCGGTCGCGCGCATACCGCAGGATGTCGATGAATTCCCTCCGCGTGTAGAAGCCGCTGCCGCGGGACCGCGCCGGATCGGCAAACGGCCCCGATCCCAGGCTGGGAATGAGATGCTCCTCCTCCGACAGCGTGTGACCCCTGCGGCCCCCCACTGTAGTTAGCTCCGGGAGTTCCTGTATTTCCAGTCGCCAGCCCTCGTCATCGGTCAGGTGGAAATGAAACTTGTTCAGCTTGTAGAACGACATCATGTCCAACAGCCGCTTGACGGCCGCCGGAGAATGGAATGTGCGCGCGACATCCAGATGCATCCCGCGATATTCGAATCGCGGCTCGTCGGCAATCTGCACGTACGGGAGAGCGATCGAGGCGCCCGGCGAGGAGTAGGCCTGCAAAGGGATCAACGCTCGCAACGACTGTATCCCATAGAACACCCCCGCCGGTGATCCACCGGCAATCCGGATGCCTTCGCCCGAGATGACCATGCTGTACCCTTCGCTTGTCAGCGTGGAATCCATCAGCAGGACGATCTCACCGCGATCTCCCTGCGCAACGACAGGGCGTCGTGATAGCAGGTGCCCCATTGCGTCGGCCAGGTACCTTGCTTCGCCCTCGAGATCAGGATCATAGCCGATCACATCCCCGGCATCCACGGCAAAGACGCCGTCGCGAAACTCGATCGCCCGCGGTCGGGGAATGATCTTAGGGACCTGACCGGCCGGAAGCTCATGCACTGTTGCATACTCCCGGTAAAGACGCGCCGCCGTGGCGACGGGATATCGATCGGCATTGACGCGCCGCAATTGCGATTCCTCGGTGAACGGTAGCACATCCGGATCGTCGAGCGGATCGAGCCGACCCTCCTCCTCATCCCCCCAGACAAAGTAGAATCCGTCAGGGCGGTCCGTTTCGTTGATGGCCCACGCGTCCGCCGTAAAGGTGATGCGCACTTCGTCGCCGCGCCGAAGTCGCGGAAAAGTCTCCGTCGGCCGAAGCCGGTAGAAGTCGCCGTTGATATGATCGATCCGGACGATGGGCGTAACCGTGGACGTGTCGATCGACCGGATGAAATTGAAAAACATCGCCCAGCCCTCGCGCGGAAGGGTACGCCGTCCATCATTTCGGATGATGAGCTCCGACTCGAAGCGGTTCTGCCCGCCCGCCATATTCTCGACGACTCCCCAGGCAAGCCGGATGCCCTCGCTCGGGAGGGGGTCGTCCTCGCCAATGCGCGCCGAGCCTCCACATCCGGACATGAGCAGAACCAGCGCTGCAATGCCGGAAACCACGATGTCCGGCAAAATGATGCCGCGTGCCGGTCGATGTCGTTTTGAGGATGCGTCGATGGGCGATGATGCTGCGGCTGTAACGGATGAAGCGCCGAAGCAGGCCTTATCGATCATGGCTACCGTGAGAAGAAGACGGATGACGAGGGAGCCAGGAACATCAAAATACGATACGTGCGCCAATTGCGGGCGACGGCTGTCCCCAGAGCCAAAACCGAGCCAATCGTTCTCACTGAACCGCCTGGGGAATATTCCCATATTCTTTGCGATCCCGCCCCCGATGCCAGAGTAGGAGGACGTGAATCTGCGGAAGGCAGCCTCTATTTTTTGTCCGCCTCTCGCCGATCCCATTGATGCCCACTTTCTGAGTCGATTGATCTAAGGTCTGATGGAAAGCACCTCCAGCACGTTGCCCACTGGCAAAATCGTCCAGGTAATCGGTCCGGTTGTGGATGCGGAATTTCCGCCCGGAGCCGTTCCCGACATTCTCGATGCCTTGACGGTAGAGCGGGGCGATGATGAGCTCGTCCTCGAGGTGCAGCAGCATCTCGGCGAGAATCGTGTTCGCACCGTTGCGATGGACTCGACGGATGGACTCACCCGCGGGACCGTCGTCGTGAATACCGGCCGGCCGATCGCGATGCCGGTAGGGGAGGAGATCCGGGGGCGACTGCTCAACGTGGTGGGTCGTGCCATCGATGGGCTGCCGCAGCCGACGGTGACGGAGAGCCGCCCCATCCATCAGGAGGCACCGGGCTTCGATGAGCTGTCAACGGCCATCGAGATGCTGGAGACAGGGATCAAGGTGATCGACCTGATTCAGCCGGTCTCGCGTGGTGGAAAGGTCGGTCTTTTTGGCGGAGCCGGAGTCGGCAAGACGGTCCTCATACAGGAGCTCATCAATAACATCGCCAAGGAGCACGAAGGGCTTTCCGTCTTCGCAGGGGTAGGGGAGCGGACACGCGAAGGAAATGACTTGCTGCGTGAAATGCTCGAGTCCGGGGTGATGACCTACGGCGAGGAGTTCCGGCACGCCATGGAGGAGGGCCGCTGGGATCTCGACAAAGTCGATCTCGAGGCCACGAAGAGCTCGAACATTACGCTGGTTTTCGGGCAGATGAACGAGCCGCCGGGCGCCCGCGCCCGTGTCGCGCTCTCCGGCCTGACCGTGGCCGAGTACTTCCGCGACCTCGGCGGGCGCGACGTTCTCCTGTTCGTGGACAACATCTTTCGCTTCACGCAGGCCGGCTCCGAAGTGTCCGCGCTTCTCGGTCGAATGCCGAGCGCCGTCGGCTACCAGCCCACGCTTGCCACGGAGATGGGCGAGCTTCAGGAGCGCATCACGTCGACGAAGAACGGCGCCATCACGTCGTTCCAGGCCATCTACGTACCGGCCGACGACCTGACCGACCCCGCGCCGGCCACGACATTTGCCCACCTCGACGCTACCACGGTGCTCTCGCGGCAGATTTCGGCGCTGGGCATCTACCCGGCGATCGACCCGCTCGACTCCACGAGCCGCATCCTGGATCCTCGCATCGTAGGTGAGGACCATTACCGCACGGCGCAGGACGTCAAGCAGCTCTTGCAGCGCTATAAAGAGCTTCAGGACATCATCGCCATCCTCGGCATGGACGAGCTCTCGGATGAGGACAAGCTCGTCGTGAACCGTGCGCGCCGCGCTCAGCGGTTCATGAGCCAGCCGTTCTTCGTGGCCGAGCAGTTCACGGGCACACCCGGCAAATACGTTCGCATCGACGACACCATCCGCGGCTTCCGGATGATTCTGGATGGCGAACTGGACCATCTCCCCGAGGGCGCTTTCGCGTACAAGGGCACCATCGAGGAAGCCATCGAGCACGGCGAGCGCATGCTCAGCGAAGCCTAGCCGATTGCCAGAAGCCAGAAACGAGCAACCAGCAAATAGTAACCAGCAACCCCAATGCTCTACGTCCAAATCGTAGCCCCGGACGGTCAGGTATTCGCGGGTGACGCCTCGGGTGTTCGGGCGCCGGGCGTAGAAGGATCTTTCGAGGTCCTCACCAATCATGCGCCGATGGTCGCCGCCTTTGGGGTTGGGCCGCTGCGCGTGACGACGGCTTCCGGGGAAGAGATTTTCTACGCCACGTCCGGCGGGTTTCTGGAGGTGATCAACAATTACGTCACCGTGTTGGCGGAGACGGCCGAACCGGCCTCGGGCATCGATGTCGAGCGCGCCCGTGCGGCAGAAGAGCGGGCGCTGGAACGACTCCGCGCCTCGGAAGACGAAGCCGAGCGCCAGGCCGCCGAGGCCGCTCTCGAGCGTGCCCGAAACCGCGTCCGAGTGGCGATGGGTCGTGTGGGGCGTCGCGTGGACGTCTAGTCGCTTCTGATTCTTCAAGCCGACGTTCAGCCGGCTGTGGTCCGCCGGCACTCCTCCGTGCAAGCGTCGAGTAGATAGCGTATTCTGGGCAACCATCCTCTGCCCGAATTCCGTGAGTACGACCTGACCATGACGATCGACGAACTACCCACTCCCTGCCTGATTGTCGATCGCGGGCGGCTCGAGCGCAACCTGGCCTCGATGCAGGAGAAGGCAACCGCAAACAGCGTTGCACTGCGGCCCCACGTCAAGACCCACAAATCCGTCGCACTGGCCAGGAAACAGCTCGATCAGGGAGCGGTCGGAATTACCGTGGCCAAAGTCGGTGAGGCGGAGCGCTTCGTCGCGGCAGGGTTTGACGACGTGCGCATCGCCTATCCCGTGATCGGCACCGACAAATGGGAGCGCGTTCGGGATCTCCAGAACCGGGCACGCATCTCATTCTGCGTCGACACTTTCGAGGGCGCACAAGCGGCCTCCGGGTTTTTCGATGGCTCCGGGGCGAAAGCGGAAATTCTTCTCGAGGTCAATTCCGGGCACAACCGCTGCGGTGTCTCGCCAGCCGATCCTCGCTCCGTTGATCTGGCGCGGCGAGTCGCCGAATTGCCTGGCCTGCACCTCGCGGGCATCCTCACTCACGCCGGACAGTCATACCATGGCCCCGCCGAAAACGAGTCGGCCGAGGACTCCCTTCGTCGGGTATCCTGTCACGAGCGCGACACGATGCTTCAATTCGCCGCTCGACTCGCCGATGCAGGCATCGCCGAACGGGGGGCGTTCGAGATTAGCATCGGCTCAACGCCATCGATGCGCTACTTTGAGAACATCGACCTCGATGGATTTCGGATCACGGAAATTCGGCCCGGCAATTACGTCTTTCACGATGCCATCCAGGTTGGATTGGGGGTGGCCGACCTCGAGCAGTGCGCTCTGACCGCGCTGACAACCGTTGTCAGCCGACACCGCACCGATGGGCGCGACCGCCTCTTCGTCGATGCGGGAAAGAAGGTCCTCACCTCCGACACAGGCGCGAGGACGAGCGGCTTCGGCGTCCTCCTCTACAATCCCCGAACGATGGAGCCGCTGCCCCACGCAAGCATCACAGGGCTTTCGGAAGAGCACGGATGGATCGAGGTGGGTGGAGGCTCTACCCTCAGCGTCGGAGATCGCGTGCGGATCGTGCCGAACCACGCCTGCGTGGCCGTCAACACGCAGGATCTGCTCTATGTGGTCGATGGTGACGAGGTCGTCGACACCTGGCCGGTAGACGCGCGCGGCGCCGTCATCTGACGACGCCGCATCGCATTTAGCCCATCACTTGACGAAGAGGATCTCTCGGTAGGTCGGTAGCGGCCATAGGTCGGCCGGTACGGCCCGCTCGAGTCGGTCGGCCACCCTGCGCACGGCGTTCATCGCCGGGATGACGTTGTCGCGCATGTGCCGGGCCTTATCGTGTATGGCATCTCCGCCAAGCTCCTTGTTCTGGCGAACGAGCTCGTCAACCGCGGCCCGGAGATCGTTGATCAGGACGTTCACCTCCTGCGCGGTTTCCCTGACGCCGTCGAACGATAGGCCAATGTCGTCGCCCCGCTCAACGGTTGCGGCCAGGTCGTGGAGATACTTGACGGCGGCCGGCAGGATCATCGTGCGGGCGATGGTCTCCGTCATCTCGGCCTCGATGTTGATCGTCTTGAAGTACTGCTCGACCCAGATCTCAAACCGGCTTTCCAGCTCCCTACGGCTGAGCACGGCCTCCTTCTCGAAGGATCTCACATTCTTCTCGTCCAGCAACCGCTCGATCGCATCGAGGGTCGTTGGGAGGTTGAGCAATCCGCGCTTCTCGGCTTCTTCGTGCCATTCCTTCGAGTAGTTGTCTCCTTCGAAAAGAATGGGCTTGGTTTCGCGGATAGACTCCTGAATGACCTCGCCCACCGCTGTCTCGAGCGACTTCTTCGATCGGCGCTTGTTCTTGAGCCGAGCCTCGAGCGCATCGGCCAGCTCGTTCAGGGCATCCGCGACGGCAACGTTGAGTACGGTGTTGGGGAACGAGATACTCTGCTGTGAGCCGACAGCGCGGAATTCGAATTTGTTGCCGGTGAAGGCGAAGGGCGACGTGCGATTTCGGTCGCCGGCGTGGCGCGGGAGCTCCGGCAACACGGGGCAACCCAGACCGAGCAGCCCGCCATTCTTCGACGATTTCACGGACCCCTCTTCGATCTGCTCGAAGATGTCCCGCAACTGCTCGCCGAGAAATACGCTCATGATGGCCGGCGGCGCCTCGTTGGCCCCCAGACGATGATCGTTGCCGGCAGACGCGACGGCGATTCGCAGCAGATCCTGATGCTTGAACACGGCACGAATTACAGCCGTGCAGAAAAGCAAGAACTGCAGATTCTCATGCGGGCTGTGACCCGGGTCCAGCAAGTTCACGCCGGTGTCCGTCGACATCGACCAGTTGTTGTGCTTGCCCGATCCGTTCACCCCCGCGAACGGTTTTTCGTGAAGCAGGCACACCATGCCATACTTGCGCGCCGTGCGCTGCAGCACCAGCATGATGAGTTGCTGATGGTCGGCCGCTAGATTCGATTTTTCAAAGATCGGTGCAATCTCGTATTGACTCGGAGCGACCTCGTTGTGGCGCGTCTTTACCGGAACACCAAGCCGGTAGAGCTCGCGCTCCGTTTCGAGCATGCAGGAAAGCACGCGATCGCCGATCGTACCGAAGTAGTGGTCCTCCAGCTCCTGCCCTTTCGGCGGCCTGGCCCCCACGAGCGTGCGTCCCGTAGTAACCAGATCGGGTCGGCGATAGAAGAACTCCTCATCGATCAGAAAATACTCCTGCTCCGCGCCGACAGTCGAGAATACCTTCCGGACGTCGGAGACGCCGAACAGGTCGAGGACTCGTCGGGCGGCCCGATCGAGCGCCTCGATCGAGCGCAGGAGCGGAAGCTTGTAGTCCAGGGCCTCGCCCGTCCACGAGGCGAAGACAGTCGGAATGGCCAGGTACGACCCCTTGTCGTTCTCGATGATGAAGGCAGGAGAGGTCGGATCCCAGGCCGTATATCCACGCGCCTCGAAGGTTGCACGCAGGCCACCGCTCGGGAAACTCGACGCATCCGGCTCACCCTGAATCAGATCCTTGCCGGAAAACTCTGCGACGGCCCCTCCGCCCTTGTTCGGCGTGATGAAGCTGTCGTGCTTCTCGGCCGTCGAACCCGTGAGCGGCTGAAACCAATGGGTGAAGTGCGACACCCCCCGCTCGGTCGCCCACTCCTTCATGGCCATCGCCACTGAATCGGCGATGGTCATATCGATGGGCTCGCCCCGTTCGATCGTGGCCAGCAGACTCCGAAACACATTCTTGGGCAGGCGGCTTTTCATCTGCTCCAGCCCAAAGGTATTCTCCCCGAAAATCGACTCGACATCCAGAGGTGCGGATGGCGCGCGGCCGTTGCGGACGTACTTGGTCGCGGCCTTTACGTTATAGTCGTTGATCAGCTTTGACATGATATGAATGGTTTTATGGGTGAGGCTCAGGCTGTTCGGAGTTCCTCCTCGAGGTCCTCGTCGGACTCCAGCTCGGCAAGCTCCATCGGATGGGGTTGAATGGTGCGCGTCTCCTTGAAGGTGCTCAGTACAATGCTTGTGGATGTACCCTGGACCCCCGGTACCGCTTGCACCTTCGATAGGAATCGCTCCAGGGTGGTCGTGTTACGAGTCCGGATCTTGACGATGTGAGACCCCTCGCCCGTGATCGAATGGACCTCGAGCACCTCCGGCATCGCGCAGAGCTGCTCGACGAACTCCGGATAGTAGGATGACCCGTCGATGGTGACGCGGACAAACGCCGTGATGTCGAAGTGAAGCCGCTTCGGGTTGACGACGGCGTGGTAGCCCCGAATCACACCACGCTCTTCCAGCTTCCGCATACGCTCGCTCACGGAGGGGACGGACAGCCCCACGATCTCGGCGATCGCGTTTCGCTTCATCCGACCGTTGTCCTGGAGCAGCTCGAGGATCGTGACATCTATCTCGTCGATACGGTCCATGCCTTTTCTCTGTAACGACCTAAATTATTTCAATCGTGCCGCGAAAGATACGGCCATATTTGCTTTATCGCCAGCGTAAGACTAAAAAAGTTTTGCCTGGTTGCGCCGATTAAAACGGGCCGCCGGGAATTCACACGACTTTTGCGGAGATGCATTAGAGAGCTTAGCTTCACCAGAGAGCGGCACTCGAAACCCGATAATGGCGGTCACGATGGAGCGACGTCACTTCCTGAAAAATGCATTCGTGGCGGGATCGGCCGCCGCACTGGTCGGGCCGACGACCGCCCTCTCGGCGGCACCCGCACATCGACGACCAGGGTCCACATCGATATCGAAGCTCAGGCCTCTCGCGAATCTCCGCCCGAACCCGATCGGCGTGTCCACCTATTCTTTCTGGCGTTTCGATGGCCCGAAAGACAATTATCCGATCGAGGATTGCATCGAGAGGGCTGCCGAAATGGGCTTCGACGGCGTGGAGATCCTGCACATCCAGATGCAATCCGAGGAGAACGAATACCTCCAGATGCTGAAGCGACGCGCGTACGAGCTCGGCCTCGCACTCATGGGATTTTCGACGCACCAGGGATTCGTCTCGCCGGATGCCGCCGAGCGGCAATCCAACGTCGAGCGCACCATCCACCAGATCGATCTGGCCGCACAGCTCGGAATTCCGACGATGCGGATCAACACGGGTCGATGGGGGACCAGCGGCTCCTTCGACGAGCTGATGGCGAATCGTGGTATCGAGCCGCCGCTGGAGGGCTACACCGACGATGAAGGTTTCGAGTGGGTGATCGAGGCCATCTCCAGGTGCGTCGAACGCGCGGCCGAGAAAGGCGTCATCCTCGGGCTGGAGAATCACTGGGGACTCGGCCGCACGCCGGAAGGCGTCCTCCGAATCGTGAAAGCCATCGACTCTCCCTGGCTCCAGGTGACGCTCGATACGGGCAACTTTCTGGAAGATCCCTACGAGAAGTTGGAGATGCTCGCCCCGTACACCGTTCTCCTGCAGGCTAAGACCTACTACGGCGGGGGCACATGGTACACGCTCGACCTGGACTATGAGCGCATCGCGAAAATCATGAGGGATGCGGGCTTCAAGGGATGGGTCTCGCTGGAGTTCGAGGGCAAGGAGTCGCCCGACACGGCGCTGCCGAAGAGTCTCGAAGTTCTTCGCGAAGCCTTCGGCGCTTGAGGCCGCGAGCAGCGTCGAGCAAAACGCGCCGCACGCAGCGCCTCACGCCTGCGACCGCTTCCTCGTTCACTCGGCCTGCTCGAACCGAACGGCCCTCGTCTGTTTTTCGATTCCCTGTGGCTCGGTGAGCATTGCGTAGAGCTCCGGACGCCTGGCCTGTAGCCAGCGGCGCCCCGACGACATGGGCAATTCACTCGCGTTCAGGTCGGCCACCACCATGTCGTCGCCGGCCTTTCGGGACTCCACGAGAATCTCCCCATAGGGGTCGAGGATCATGGCATTTCCGGTCCGAACCTCGTCATCATCCACCCCGACACCGTTGCTGAAGATCAGAAACATGCCGTTGTCGTGAGCACGCGACGGAAGCCAGCGCATCAGCCAGCCGCGCCCCTTAGGCCCCTGGAACTCGGCCTCGATGGCCTGCGGGTCCTCATGCCGGCGGTCCCACAGCGCCGGATCTATGGCCCCCATCGCCCGCGGACTACGAGATCGGCATCCACCTGTTTGATGCGGCGCGAGCAGCACCTCTGCCCCCATCAATGCCGTAATTCGGGCGTTCTCGATGATGTTGTTGTCGTAGCAGATGAGCACCCCGACACGCGTACCCTGCGGAAGGTCGAAGACGGTGTATCGATCGCCCGATGATATGTGCTCGCTGATGAAGGCGTGCAGCTTTCGGTGGCAGGCGACGCGGCCGTCCGGCATAGCCACGACGTAGCTATTGTACAGCGTGCCGTCCGCCGCCTGTTCGATGAGCCCTGCGCCGATCGTCATCCCGTATTCCGATGCTAGATCCTGGAGGCATTCCGTCGACGGGCCGCCTGGGACTCGCTCGGCGAGATCGATTACCTCGTCGCGCTGGAGCTCTCGAACGTGCCAGTATCCGGTGATGCACATCTCCGGAAATACGATGAGATCAACCTCGCGCGCGGCGGCGTCCGTCACGAATGAGTTGATGCGCGCCAGATTCGCCCCTTTCCCTCCCGGCGCATGCTGAAACTGGACGGCGGCGGCACGAAGATC
>CBFGRV010000054.1:0-19805 GCA_965651265.1 uncultured Rhodothermales bacterium | reverse complement strand
ATGCCGAGCGTGCTGAGGGGGATAACTTGAAACCCTACCTGCGCGTCAATGACGTCCAATGGGGGCGCATTCTCGTCGATGACCTGCCGGAGATGGATTTTCCGCCTTCCGTGCAGGCACGTTACAGACTGCAGGAAGGCGATCTGCTAGTAAATGAAGGAGGTAGCTACGTCGGTCGCTCGGCAATATGGCGAGGGGAACTTGATGAGTGTTACTACCAGAAGGCCTTGCATCGGCTTCGTCCGTACGATCCCAGTTCGGACACCGCTGAGTTCCTGTACTTTGTCATGGAAATGGCCACGAACAACGGCGTCTTCATTGCGGGCGGCAACCAGACGACAATCGACCATCTGACCGCTGAGAAGCTGCGCCACTATAAATTCGCGTTTCCTCCGAAGCACGAGCAAACGCTAATCGCGGACAAACTCAACCTAGACTTGCGACAGCTAGGCAGGATGGAAGACATTGTTTCGAAGTCCGTGGATAAGCTCACCGAATACCGCTCCGCCCTCATCACGGCTGCCGTCACCGGCCAGATTCCCGAATTGAAGCAAGCGGGTGAGCACGGAAGGATCTCGGGGGATGCGTTTCTGATAGATGTTGATGATGAGCAAGAAGAGATCATGTCATGAGCCGTGTAGCCGTCAGACCGGAGCTGGTGCAGTGGGCGCGTGAGCGCGCCGGGTTGACCGAGAATCAGCTCATCGCGCGGTTTCCTCGTCTAGTCGATTGGGAGAGTGGCGCGGTACGGCCCACCTTCCGGCAACTGGAGGATTTCGCCCGGGCCACGCACGTGCCGCTAGGCTACCTTTTCCTCCCGGAGCCTCCCGAGATCCGCCTCCCGATCCGCGACTTCCGCACGGTACAGAACCGGCGCATGGGCACCGTCAGTCCGGATCTGCTGGACACGATCTACACCATGCAGCGGCGCCAGGCCTGGCTCCGCGAGGATCAGCTCGACGTCGGCGCCGAACCGCTCGCATTCGTCGGCAGCGCCCGCCTTTCGGACGATCCGCGGGCCATTGGCCGCGAGATGCGCCGCATCACCGGCCTTGCCAACGGCTGGGCCGCCGAGGTACGCTCGTGGCGGGAAGCCGTCCGCCTGTTGCGGGAAGGCATCGAGGGCCTCGGCGTGATGGCCGTCATCAATGGCGTCGTGGGCAACAACACGAGCCGCGTCCTGAGCGTGGAGGAATTCCGGGGATTCGCCCTCAGCGACCAATACGCGCCGCTCATCTTCGTCAATGGTGCCGACTCTAAATCTGCCCAGATGTTTACGCTGGCCCACGAGCTGGCCCACATCTGGCTGGGGGAAACGGGCGAGGGCATATCGGGCTTCCCGGGCATCTTCCCCGATGGAGGTGAAGTGGAGTCCTTCTGCGATCGCGCCGCCGCCGAATTCCTGGTGCCGGAAGCCGAGTTACGGGCGCTGTGGCCGGAGGTCAGACGGAAGGCGCAGCCGTTTGAGACCCTTGCCCGACGATTCAAGGTGAGCCCGATCGTGACCGGCCGCCGAGCCATGGACCTGCAACTTACCGGGCGAGACGAGTTTTTCAGCTTCTACAATGCCTACACGGCGCAGGAACGTCAGAAAAAGAAGAGCGCAGGCCGTGGCGATTTCTACAAGAATCAGAATACGCGCGTTGGGCGGATGTTTGCCACGCGGGTGATTCACGCGGCCCGCGAAGGACGCATCGGGTTCAAGCAAGCCTACGACCTGACCGGACTCAACGCAGGTACCTTCCAGGAGTATGCACACCGAATCGGGATTGATCTTCCGAAGTAATGTTTATCGTTGATTCGGACGTCTTCATTACCGCGAAGAATCGCTACTATTCGTTCGGTATCTGTCCGGGCTTCTGGGACAGCGTAATCGATCATCATCAGAAGGGCAGCGTGCACAGTCTGGACCACGTCCGGCAAGAATTACTTCGTGGCCGAGATGATGATGATCTGGTGCAATGGGTGAAAACGACCGTTCCCGATGCCTTCTTTCTAAGCAGTCGTAGTGACGAGGTCGTAGCCACCTACACCGACGTCATGCTCTGGGTGCAACGACATCCAAACTACTTCGACACTGCCAAGGCCGAATTTGCTGCCGGCGCTGATGGCTGGCTAGTGGCCTATGCTAAAGTGCACGAAATCGAGGTAGTGACCAACGAGCAGCCTCGCCCAGACTCCCGAAGCAAAGTCAAACTCCCTGACGTGTGTCTGGAATTTGGTGTCGCGTACCGTGACACCTTCGCCATGCTCGAGGTGCTACACGTGCAATTCGACTACTCTCCGCGTACATAATGTCCTCCCATACCGAAACCGCATTCGAGGAGGCCATCGAGGCGGGACTAATCGAGGCGGGTCGTTTTGTTAGGCGCGCGCCTTCGGACTACGATGCTGAATTAGCGCTTTTCCCCGGGGACGTTGTCGGCTTCCTGCAGGACACGCAGCCCAAGAAATGGGCTGCGCTCGAACGGCTTCTCGCAGGACGCACCACGTCGACCGTGCTCGATGCACTCGCTAAGGAACTCGGCATCAAAGGGACTCTACACGTGCTGCGCCACGGCTTCCGGTGCTACGGCAAGACCTTCCGGCTGGCGTACTTCCGCCCCAACACCGGGATGAATCCCGAGGCCGCCGCGCGTTATGCTCAGAATCGTCTTAGCATTACCCGGCAGGTGGCATTCACATCGGCGCTGAAGAATGCAGATGGAAAGCACCGGCGATGCATCATCGACGTCGTACTCGCCGTGAACGGGCTGCCGGTCGTCACCGCTGAGCTGAAGAACCCGCTCACCGGTCAGCGCGCGAGCGATGCCATCGAGCAGTATCAGACAGAGCGCGACGGACGGGATCTCCTTTTCGCCTTCAAGCAGCGCACGCTCGTCCACTTCGCGGTGGATCCGGATGAGGTGTGGATGACCACACGGCTCAAAGGCAAAGAGACTCAATTCCTGCCTTTCAACCGCGGTCACAACTACGGAGCCGGCAACCTGCCCGTCGAAGGCAACTGGAAGACGCATTACCTATGGGACGAAGTGCTCGAAGCGGATAGCCTGCTCGACATCCTCCAGCGATTCATGCACCTGGAGATCATAGAAAAGCAGGTCGCCACCGACAAGGGCGTACGGACGGTGCGCAAGGAGACAATGATCTTTCCACGCTACCATCAACTCGATGCCGTCCGAAAGCTCGTCGCCCACGCCGAGATGCACGGATCGGGCCGGAACTACCTGGTGCAGCACTCCGCCGGCTCAGGGAAGTCCAACACCATCGCGTGGCTTGCGCACCGCCTGGCGAGCCTCCACGATGCCAACGATGAGAAGGTCTTCCACACCGTCGTGGTCGTCACCGACCGGAGGGTCCTCGATCGGCAGTTGCAGGACACTATCTATCAGTTCGAGCACAAGACCGGCGTCGTCGAAAAGATCGACGAGAGCACCCAGCAGCTCGTCAAGGCGCTCGCCAGCGGCACGCCCATCGTAATCAGCACGATTCAGAAGTTTCCTTTCATCGCGCAGGCGATGAGGACGCTCGCCGATAAGGGGGAGGACGTTCAGATCGACACAGCAGGCAGACGCTTTGCCGTGATCGTGGACGAGGCTCACTCCTCGCAGAGTGGCGAAACGGCGAAGGCTCTAAAGGGGATGCTCAACAAGGAAGGCATCGAAGCCGCGATCGCTGCGCAGCTTTCTGACGAAGAGGACTCCGATCTCACCGACGAAGCGAAAGCCGCCGTCCTGCGCGATGCGCTGGAACGGGGAAGGCAACCCAACCTCAGCTTCTTCGCCTTCACTGCCACGCCCAAGTTCAAGACGAAGGTGCTATTCGATGAGCCGGGGCCGTCCGGCACATCGCCGTTCCACGAGTACAGCATGCGGCAAGCCATAGAAGAGGGCTTCATCATGGATGTACTCCAGAACTACACGACGTACAAGCGATACTACGGCCTCGTCAAGCAGGTCGAGAATGACCCCGAGGTGCCACGTCGGCAGGCCGCAAAGGCCCTCACCCGATTCATGGAGTTGCACCCGGTCAACATCGAGCAGGTGGTGAGCGTGATCGTCGAGCACTTCCGGCTACACGTCATGCACGAAATCGGGGGTCGGGCAAGGGCGATGGTCGTCACCGGCTCGAGGCTCGCCGCCGTGAAATACAAGCTCGCCTTCGACCGTTACATCGAGGAGCGGGGGTACAAAGGCATTCGCTCGCTCGTCGCCTTCTCCGGCACGGTCGAGGACCCCGACCTCCCGGGGGTCTCCTACACGGAGGTCTCGATGAACGATGGACTGTCGGAGAGCGAATTGCCCGAGGCCTTCGAGCGGGACGACTACAGGGTGCTACTGGTTGCCGAGAAGTACCAGACCGGTTTCGATCAGCCGCTCCTCCAGACCATGTACGTGGTCAAGCGCCTCGCCGGTGTGCAGGCCGTACAGACGCTCTCGCGCCTAAATCGCATGGCCCCCGGCAAAGCACGCACCTTCGTGCTCGACTTCGTCAATGAGGAGGCCGAGATCTACGAGGCATTCAAGCCCTACTACGAAGCTACGCCCATCGGCGAGAATGCCGACCCGCACCGGCTCTCCGAGTTGCAGCATAAGCTTCTAGAGTGGGCCATCTTCTCACCACCCGACGTGGATTCTTTCGCTGAAGTGTGGTACCGGCGCACGCGATCCCTCTCTCCGAAGGACCACCGGGTGATGAATGCCATCCTAGATGGTGTGGTCGAGCGGTTCACAGGGCGTGAGGAAGAGGATCAGGACACGTTCAGGGGACAGCTCACTGCCTTTCGCAACCTCTATGCATTCCTCTCTCAGATTATCCCATACCAGGACAGAGAGCTAGAGAAGCTGTATGCCTTCTCCCGCAACCTCCTTGCGAAGCTGCCACCACCCGGCGAAGGACAGCGGTTTCAGCTTGACGACGAGGTCGCGCTGCATTACTTCCGTATGCAACAAGTGACGGACGGCTCGATCGATCTAAGCGAGGGGATAACGTACCCATTGAAAGGCCCCACAGATGTCGGTACTGGCGTGGTGCGTGAGGAAGCGGTCCCACTCTCCAGTTTGGTGGACAAGCTAAACGAGCACTTCGGCACCGATTTCACGGAGGCCGATCAACTTTTCTTTGACCAGATCCGTGTGACGGCCGAGGAGGATGAACGAATCATCGAGGCCGCCAGAGCCAACACGCTGCCCGACTTCTCGGCCTTCCTGGACCGCGTCATCGATGAGCTATTCATCGAGCGGATGGAGGGTAACGAAGACATCTTCGCACGAGTAATGACCGACAGCGCGTTCCGTGCTGCGGCGCAGAGTCATTTGGCAGAAGAAATCTTCCAGCGAGTACGAGAAGAGCGGGAACTGTGAATTACAATGAGCTTGGTGGAAAGGCGATAGTGATGCTCCAGATCCTTGACACGCTAAGCGAAAGTTGGCTCACGAGGCAGTTCACGGCTGTCCATCGTGCCGTCCGTGGCGGCGACGTCATTGGAGAGTGCCGAGCCCGGGTGGCCGCACAGCGTATTTACCCCCGACCTTCAGCCGCCCGTCGCCACGCACCTCCCACCGATTGACAGGATTACCGTACGCCCAAAAAGGTAAAGCTCGGCCCTCCACCCTGGGCCGAGCTTTATTTCACCCCGTGCACTGTCCACCGTAGCTGAAGTGCACCTGCATGGTAATGGCCCCTAAATAAAGAAGCCGGGCGATTTCTTCACAATTTGTTCAGATGTTTTCCACCGTGGCCTAATCTTCCAGTGGAATTGTGGGCCAGGTACCCGGCGGCACGAAGTCCGTTTCTGTTTTCGGGCCGCGAAAATTGGAGATGTAGGCCGCCGTTTCGCGAAGCACACGCGCGACGTCTCGCAGTGACGAATCGCCGAGGACGACGCCCTCGTGCATGAGGCTCGGACTCGAGAAGTACGGCACGATTTCGAGCTGCCCCGACGACATGATGGTCTTGATGGAGTCGTTCCGGAAGCCATGCCCGTACGCGAAGGGCTCGATGCGCGGATCCGTCTCGGGTGAATGCCGGGCCCCGTGCAGGTGTCCGATCTCGTGGGCCAGGGCGTACGACGGCGTGCCCATAGACTCCCAGAAGACCACGACAAAGGCGTGGCGTTCGTCCGCCATGACGGCGCCATTGATGGTCGACGAAGGCTCGGCTAGCAGGAGAACCCCGATGTCGGCCTCATGGTCGTCGCGCGCCGCATGGATTTCATCGAGATAGCCGTCGTTCGGACGCATCAGGCGCTCCAGATCCTGGAGTCGTTCCGTGGCCTCATAGTCGACGGGCATAAGGTGCGCCAGTTCGAGTCGAAGGTCGACCTTGCTGTTCGCGTACACGGCGTTCGTTTCATGGAGGGCGCCTTGCAGGAAAGAGGCGATGTCGCCCGCGGCGGATGCGACGCTCGGAGAGTAGGCCACGAGAAGCGTTATCTCGACCGGCTCGGGCGCGTCGTCGCCGGCGTCGCAACCCACCAGAACGGCGAGTATCACCGGAGCCAGAATTCCGAGGGACCGGTTGCGCACGGGGCGGGTTCGTTTTGGGTCGATGGGACGAGGTGCACGTGGTACAGGAGGCTATTGACGGCGGTTTCGGGGTAGCTCTTACGCGGAACCCGGAGTAAATTGACAAGTCGAACGGCTTGTTCTAGCCCCTTACAATGCTCTGGACTTGTTGCATCTGCCGATGAGCAAAAAGGGTCCCCTCTCTCTATTGGACCGCGAAGTGGCCGTATTGACGGGTGATGTCGTTGGATCGAAGCGACTCAGGGATGCGGCCCGGAAGGACCTTCATACAGCCATTTCCAGGGCGGGCAGTGAGCTGCGCGACATCTTTCAGGGCGCCGTTCCCTACGAGGTCGATGTGTATCGAGGCGACAGCTGGCAGCTCCTCATCGCCGAACCCCGGCTGGCCCTGCGCATCGCGCTGCTTTTTCGCTCGCGCCTCAAGTCTCTCATGCCCGACGTCAAGGTCGACACGAGGGTGGGAATCGGCATCGGCAGCGTAGATTTTCTTCCGGAGACCGGCGTTTCGTCCGGTGATGGCGAGGCATTCCGACGCTCGGGCTGGGCCTTCGAGGAGATCGGCCGCTCCTTTCGGATGGCCTACCGGGGGGAGGGTCCCCACCAGCAGTGCCTCGACGTCTGCGTGAGGCTCGTCGATTTTCCGGCCACGAACTGGACGGCCCGGCAGGCCTACGCCGTGGCCCAGGCGCTTCTCGGTCGGACTCAGGAGGAAATCGGTCGCGATTGGATGGAGCGGCCCATCACCCAGCAGGCCGTGGCGCAACATCTGGCTCGCGCCGGGTGGCATGCCGTTGACACCGCCGTTCGTTTCTTTGAAGATCAACTGACACGCTAAGATCACAAGCATATACGCTTGTTATTAGGCAGTACAAGCACGATGACTTTTACTCGAGAGTCCTTCTCATGTTAGCCGCGCTACTTGCCGCCCATGCGCTCGGCGACTTCGTCTTCCAGTCGCGGCGGGATGTGGAGCAGAAATCCCGTCCTGCGATTCTGCTCAAGCATAGCGCCATCCATGCCGGAGTAGCCTATGTGCTTGTCGGCCTTCCATCGGCCTGGCCCATTCCTTTAATCATCCTGCTTACCCATCTGGTCATTGACGCCATCAAGACGCGGACGGCTCGCGCCAACCTTCGGTCCTTCGTCATCGACCAGCTCGCCCACATCGCCGTTATCATCGCCATCGCCGCCTTCTACTCGCGGGCGCCGGAACTTCCACCCTCCATCTGGTCCGATCTCTTCGGGGACACGTACCCGGTTGCCATGGTCTGGGTGGCGGGCTTCGTATTTGCCGTGCGCGCCGGCGCGTTCTTCGTCGACTTCGCCGTGCTCCCATTTCTCGAGCAGATCGACCTTGAGAATCGACCCGTCGAGCGCATCCGAGGTCTACGCGAGGGTGGGCGCACGATCGGCCAGCTCGAGCGAGCACTCATCTTCGTGTTCGTGCTCATCGACCAATTCACGGCAATCGGCTTTCTGATCGCAGCGAAATCCATATTCCGCTTCGGCGAGCTCCGCGAGCGCGGTAACCGGATGGAGGCGGAGTACATCATCATCGGTACGCTCATTAGTTTTCTGTGGGCGATCGTCATTGCCCTCGTCACGCGGGCGGCCTTACCGTAGCGATAGTAGCGACGATCGAGCTGCCGAAAGAGCCTCCTCGCCGCCATACGGCCGCGTTGGGCGTCGATCGCTTGCCGGCGAATGGGGCGCCTTCGTCCGCCTCCGAACAGTCGTGTTCGGGCCCGAACGTCGCGCAGCAGTCTTCAAGGCCGATTTTGAGTCCGAAGCCCTTGGGTATGCAATTTGTCGAAGCGGCGGGGGATTATTCGAGACCGAGCGCATGCTGAGGCACTATTTGACGATCGCGATTCGGACGCTCCGCCGGCAGAAGTTGGACGCGGGCATCAACGTATTCGGTCTGGCGCTCGGGATGGCTTGCTGCATACTCATGCTGGCCTTCGTACGCCAGGAGGCCTCCTACGATGCCTTCCACAAGGATGCGGAGGAAATCTACCGGGTCAATATTCGCGCGGTAACGCCGTCCAATGAGGTGGAAGTGCAGGCCGGGCAGCCGCTGCCACTTGCGGAGGCGCTCGAATCAGAGATACCCGAAGTCAGATCGGCGACTCGGATATTCATCCGTGGTGTCGATGTCGTTTCGGAAAGCGAGACATTCGAATCGCAGGCCCTGTTCACCGATGCCTCGTTCTTCGAGGTCTTCAGCTTCCCCGTGCTCCACGGCGGGGGGCCCGTTCCCACCGTCAATGCCATAGCCATCACGGAATCGGCGGCGATCAAGTTTTTCGGAGACACGGCCGTCGCCGGGAAGAGCCTGCATGTGGACGTCGGCGCGGACGTCACCGACTTCACCGTAGCCGCCGTGCTGGAAGATCCTCCCGCCACATCCAGCATCGATTTTGAGATCGTTCTTCCGATCACATCGGCACCATCCTATCCGGAGATGCGCGACTCGTGGTCCTCCTGGGCGGCCAACACCTTCATTCGCGTCGATGGTGATCCGCCTGATGAGGACGCGCTCCAGGCCTTTGCCCAGGCCCACTATGGGCCAATGATCCAGACCTGGCAGATACTTCAGTGGCTGAGCACAGAGGAGGGCGCATTCCGGCTCGAGCTGGAACCCCTCACTTCCATCCATTTTTCGCCGGACGTGAAATATGCAAACACATCATCGATTCGGCCGGCGTATCTGTACGTCCTGGCGGGGATCTCCGTGGCCGTCCTCCTGGTGGCATGTATCAACTTTGCCGTCCTCGCGGTGGGGCGCTCGACGAGGCGGGCCCGTGAGATCGGTCTCCGGCGCACGCTTGGGGCGAAACGGTCGGAGTTGATGCGGCAGTTCTGGGGAGAGGCGGTGTGGCTGAGCCTGCTGGCCCTGCTGTTTGCGGCGGTGCTGGCCCGGGCGTTGCTGCCGGCACTCAATGCATTCACCGGACGTGCCATCGAGCTCGACTACACCGGCGACCCGACGGTCCTGGCGGGCTTGATTGCGCTGGCTCTCATCACCGGTCTCGTCGCCGGATTCTATCCGGCCATCGTTCTCTCGGGCTTCCGGCCCATTGAGATTTTCCGAACCGGGCCCACCTCCCCCCGCGGAGGCCGATGGATCAGGGGCCTCGTAGTGACCCAGTTCGCCCTCGCGATCTTCATCATCGCCGCCGTTCTCGTTGGATCGAGTCAGCTCCGATTCCTCCGAACGAAGCACATCGGGCTCGACGTGCAGCGGGTGATGGTGGTGCCGACGCACGCTTCCGATCCGGGCGATTCGGAGCGCACCGCAGAGGTGCTGGAGCGGGAAATGAGAGGGCTATCCAGCGTGGCATCCGTGAGCGCCGCCTCGATGGCTTTTCACCACGATCTCGCCTGGAACTCCTTCAACATCGGTGACACGGGGCATACCGTATACGTCAGCAGGGTTCGGCCCGAGTTCATCGAGACGCTTGATATGCGCCTGGTTGCGGGACGCACGTTCGACAGCGATCCCGGCACGCAGGCCGCATCGATCATCGTGAACGAGGCCTTCGTCCGCGATTTCGATTTGGAGGATCCGATCGGGCAGCGGCTCGAAGGTGTGAACATCGGCGGGATGGAGGAGCCCTACATCATCGGCGTGGTCGAGGATTTTCACTTTCAGTCTCTGTACAACGAGATTCAGCCGGTCGCTCTTTTTACGGCCTCCGATCTGCCGCTGGGGTACGTCTACGTCAGGTTTCACGATGGGGACATCGCGACGCATGTGCGCCGTCTCGAGGAGGTGTGGAGCCGGGTGCGGCCGGACCGCTCGTTTGCGGGCTACTTCCTGGAGGAGGATTTCGACAGGCTGTACCGCACCGAGGAACGGTGGTACGGGCTGGTGCGAGCCGCGGCGATCTTCACGCTGCTCATCGCATGCCTGGGCCTTTTCGGACTGGTGTCCTTTTCAGCCCAGCAGCGCACACGCGAGATCGGCATCCGGAAAGTGCTGGGGGCCGGCCTTGCAGGGCTCGTGGCGCTGCTTTCGCGGGAATATCTCCGGCTGGTGCTGATCGCCTTCATCCTTGCCGCCCCGGTCGCCTACCTCGTTCTGCGGGATTGGCTGGAGCGATTCGCTTATCGCATCGCGATCTCTCCCGTCGATCTCGTTCTCGCGGGCACCATTGTCTTGTTCGTCGCCGCCGCGACGGTCAGTTTTCAGGCGGCGAGGGCGGCAACGGCGGATCCCGCGGCCACACTTCGCCACGAGTAGGCGCCCACTCTGGGCGGCACGGCCGCATCATACGGCCACTCACGGATTCAGCTTCGCCCGGAGCGGCTTGCCGATCTGTCCTCGCCGAACAGTATGCTTATGACGAGTGCAAACCCGAAGGCGGCGGCCACCAGAAAGAGAATCATGGCGATGCCGGGATAGCCCAGAATGGTGAACTCCGTGTCGACCCGCATCAGCATCGCCGCGCCAACGATCAAGGCGACCAGAACGAGACTCAAGGACAGTCGGTTGCCGATCTTGTGTAGGTTATGGATCAGTCGAACCTCGTCTATTGAGTTGACCTGCACCTCAAACTGATTGTCGGCCAGTCGCCGGAGCACGGTATTGATCCGCCCAGGCATCTCCTGGACCAACTCGTTCACCTCCATGATGGAGGCCAGGACGTTTCCGGGAGAGAGGCGCTTTAACATCCGCTTGCGCATCAGGGAATCCGCGTACTCCCGAATAGAGCGATTCGGATCAAAGTCGGGTGCCAGCGTGCGGCTGACCTCGTCAAGATTGAGCAGCGTCTTTCCCAGCATCGTGAGCTCGGGCGCAGGCCGGACGCCACAGTCACCGGAGATGCGCGCAATTTCGACGACGATCCGCCCCACGTTGATTTCTTCGAGCGTGGCATGCTGGTAGCGTAGGACGAGGTCGGCAATCTCGCGCCGGTAGCGCTGTTCGTCGAACGTCTCCGTCGTCGTGCCGAGTTCGCGTGCGATTTCTGCTGCATCGGCCCCCTCCGATTCGACCACCGCGAGCAGCAAGCGGAGCAGCCGGTCCCGAGTCGTAGGCTCGACACGCGTCACCATCCCCAGGTCGAGTAGCCCGAGACGATGATCATCCGTGACGAAGATGTTGCCAGGGTGCGGGTCGGCATGAACGAAACCATCCACCAGAATCTGGTCGAGGTACGCCTTTGAGAGCTGCTCGGCGAGCTCGCGGCCCTCGATCTCTACGAGAGCAACGGGGCTGACATCGGTGACCTTTCGCCCGCGAACATATTCCATCGTGAGCACGCGCGAGGTCGTATAGTCGTCGATGGGCTGCGGCACGAAGATTCGATCGAACTCCCGAAGATTTCGCCCCAGGGTCTTCAGATTCTGTGCCTCCTGGCGGTAGTCGAGCTCGCGCAGTAACGTCTTCCTGAACTGAGCGAGCACATCCGCAAGCGCGTACTTGCGGCCGGCCTCCGTGTGTTTGTCGGCAAAATCGGCAATCTCCTCGAGGGTCTCGAGATCGTCGCGGACGCGTTCGCGGATATCGGGGCGCTGCACCTTGACGGCGACAGGGCGCCCGTCGCGCAGCACGGCTCGGTGTACCTGGCCGAGCGACGCGGCGGCCATCGGCTCAGGATCAAAATCGCGGAATGCCTTCGAAATCCGGACGTGCAGCTCATCGGCGATGATTTCCTGCACTTCTTCCGCATCGAACGGCTCGACGTCATCCTGCAGGCGGGCGAGCGCGCGGAGATAGGCCGCCGGCAACAGGTCCGCCCTCGTGGAGAGTAGCTGTCCGAGTTTGACGAATGTGGGCCCCAGTGCTTCGAGATCGTCGGCGAGTGCTTCAGCCGCACCGTTCTGATCAGGCCGCACCGGGAGATCCTCGAGAAGGATCTCCTCGTCGAGATCTGCCCCGTTGAACAGGTCGGTGCTGCCGTACCTGGTGAGCAGTCGCAGGATGTCTTTGTATCGTCGAACGTGCGACGGCTTCATCGAAAGTGCCATGGGAGTAGGGGGTTCATCCGGGCCCGCATTCTAACCCGCCGGCCTTTGAGTGCGGCGGGGACCTGCCGAGCAGGGCTTCATCTATCCGGCATACCCTCGTGATGTGTTCTCGGTCGCCCGCCGTCGTATATGTTGGCGATACGTAACCTTTTGACACGGAAAGCGGCACGGCCGCCTCCGGACACCGGAGGCCACGAAGAACTTTTCCCCGCGCGTCGGGTACCCAGATCCGACGTTTTGAAGAGCGTTCAGGCGTTCCCTGATTCCATAATGACACACCGTATCACCTGCACGTGTTGTTGCTGTTGCTGTCGCTGCGACGGCAGGGGCGAAGTGCGCACCAGCGGAAGGCTCAGGTGATACTGCAGACCGACTGAGACCATCGAGCTTGCGCATATTCGCTCCTCCGGATCTTCCGCGAGGAGCTTTTTTTGTTTTAGGATACCATGAAGTTGGACATCACTGACATAGTGGCCGAGGCGCCGTCGGAGCAGCTTCCGGATGTGATCGCGCGGGTCGGCAGCACGCCTCTGATGCGGCTCACCCGGATCGGGCAGCATCTCCCGGACGGCGTGCAGCTTTACGCCAAGGCCGAGCACCTGAATCCGACAGGATCGGTGAAGGATCGCGCGGCGAAAGGGATGCTGTTGGATGGGCTCCGGACCGGCGCCTTAAATGATGCAGTGACGCTCATCGACGCTACGAGCGGCAATACGGGTATCTCCTATGCGGCAATGGGCGCCGCCCTGGGCATTCGGGTGACCCTGGCCATGCCATCGAACGCGTCGGCCGAACGGCGCCTCATGCTACAGGCTCTGGGTGCCGAGCTCATACTGACCGACCCGATGGAGGGCACGGACGGCGCTCAAAAGCACGTGCGCGAACTCGTACGTCGCAGCCCGGAGCGCTACTACTACCCGGATCAGTACAACAACGATGCGAACTGGCGCGCGCACTTCGAGGGCACCGGCCTTGAAATTCTGGATCAAACGGACGGCCGAGTCTCACATTTTGTCGCGGCTCTTGGAACGACAGGCACCTTTACCGGCGTCAGTAGACGGCTGAAGGAGTTCGATACCCGCATCCGCGCCATTTCGGTTCAACCGGACACCGCCCTTCATGCCATGGAGGGCCTCAAACATATGGAGAGCGCCCTCGTGCCGGGCATTTATGATCCGCATCTTGCCGATGAGGATATGAGCGTTTCGACCGAAGAAGCACAGAAAATGACACGAAGACTGGCCCGTGAAGAAGGATTGCTCGTGGGCGTCTCGAGCGGCGCGAACGTTGCGGCCGCATTGCGTATTGCCGAGGGGCTGGAGGAGGGAATTGTCGTCACCATTCTGTGCGACACGGGCACTCGCTACCTGAGCGAATCGTTCTGGCAGGACGCGAGAAACGAATAGCGATGAGGATTACCAACGACGTACTCTACGCGATACGCCGGCATGGTGAAGAAACCTATCCGGAGGAGTGCTGCGGGCTTCTGATCGGCCGCATGGGCGAGACGGACAACGTGATCGCCGGTGCGCGAGCCGTGCAGAACCGAAGCGAGAATCGGCGAATCGATCGCTACATCATCGACCCGGCCGATTTTCGGTCCGTTGATCGAGAGGCTCGGCGGGATGGATTCGACATCGTCGGGATCTATCATTCCCACCCGGATCATCCGGCCCGGCCGTCGCCGACGGATCTCGAGCAGGCGACTTTTCCCGGCTACACGTACGTGATCGTGTCGATTGACGGGGGGCGCGCGGCGGATCTCACGGCATGGACTCTTGCGGATGATCGTTCACGGTTTCTTCCGGAGGAGATTCACATTCTGGCCGACTCGAACGCCGCACACCACCCAACCTCTGTTACCCGTAATTCCTAGAGATATGGCCAAGATTTACATACCGACGCCTCTGCGGATCTACGCGGACAACCAGACTGCGGTGAACGTCGAGGCTTCGACCGTCGGCGAGGCATTGCGCGGGCTCGTGGAGCGCTATCCGCAACTGCAACAGCATTTGTACAATGAAAGCGGCGAGTTGCGTCAGTTCGTCAACGTCTACGTCAACGATGACGACATCCGCTACCGCGAACGAGATGAGACGGCGTTGAGCGATGGCGACGAGCTCTCCATCGTCCCGTCGATCGCCGGCGGGCTCGAGGTGGTGGAGACGGCCCGCGGTCCCGCTCGCGTGGCCGCCGCCGCGGCGGACGTCGAGCTGAATGCCGACGAGTATCAGCGATACAGCCGCCACCTCACGCTCCCTACGTTCGGGCTCGCCGGACAAAAGAAGCTCAAAGCCTCCTCCGTGCTGCTCGTAGGTGCCGGTGGCCTCGGCTCGCCGCTCGCCCTCTATCTCGCTGCGGCCGGCGTCGGGAAAATCGGCATCATCGATTTCGACGTAGTCGACGTGACGAATCTGCACCGCCAGGTCATTCACGGCACGTCGGATGTTGGGCGCAAGAAGCTCGACTCCGCCCGCGACACGATCAAGGATATCAATCCATTCGTGGAGGTGGTGACTCATGAAGCAGCGCTCACGAGTGAGAATGCGCTCGATATCCTGAAGGACTACGACGTGGTGGCTGACGGGACCGACAATTTCCCGACGCGGTATCTCGTCAACGATGCCTGCGTTCTGCTCGGCATCCCCAACGTCTACGCCTCGATCTTTCAGTTCGAGGGGCAGGTGTCGGTCTTCGGGATGGAAGATGGACCGTGCTACCGGTGTGTGTACGAGGAGCCGCCACCTCCGGGCCTTGTACCTTCCTGCGCAGACGGCGGCGTGCTGGGCATCCTGCCGGGCTTTGTCGGGACGTTGCAGGCCACGGAAGTCATCAAGGTTCTCACGGGGATCGGCACACCGCTCGTCGGCCGGTTGCTGATGATCGACGCGCTCGACATGAGCTTCCGAACCCTCAAGATCCGGCGGAATCCGTCTTGCCCGGTCTGTGGCGATCATCCCACGCAAACCGAGCTCATCGACTATCAGGCCTTTTGCGGCATGCCGAGCAACATCGACGGCGAGCGCCGGCCTGAAGATGAAGGCGTACCCGAGATCACGGTCCGTGAGCTGAAGGACAGGATCGACCGAGGCGATCGCCCCTTCATCCTCGACGTACGGAGGGTTTATGAGTACGATATCGCGAACCTGGGCGGGCAGCTAATCCCGGTCGAGGAGCTGGAGAACCGGCTGGATGAGATCTCGGATCGACGTAGCCAGGAGATCGTGGTGCACTGCCGTTCCGGCGTGCGCTCGGCACGAGCCGTTCAGATCATGCGGCAGCACGGATTCACGAACGCAGTGAATCTGAAGGGTGGCGTGCTGGCCTGGAGCGACGAGATCGATCCGTCGATGCCTAAATATTGATCTGATTGGCGATCTCCTCGCCAATCTTCAGGGAGGCCGTCGCCGCGGGGGATGGCGCGTTGCACACATTCAGCACACGATGTGACGGCCTGATGACGAAGTCGTCGGCCAGGTCCCCATTGGGCAGCACGGCCTGTGCCCGCACGCCTGCAGGGGCCGGTTCGAGATCATCCATCTGGATTTCAGGCACCAGCCGCCGGAGGGTTCGCACGAAAGCTCGCTTGCTCAGCGAACGGATCATCTCGTACAGTTCTTTCCTCCAGTGGCGTACGGCTAGGCGCCGGAAGCCGGAAAAGGCGAGGGTTTGCCGAAGGTCGTAGATGTTCACGTCGCTGAAGCGATATCCCTCACGCGCAAAGGCCAGTACTGCATTGGGTCCGCATTCCACGCCGCCGTCGATCATGCTCGTGAAATGCACTCCCAGAAAAGGAAAAGCGGGGTCGGGCACCGGATAGATGAGGGTCCGGCAATACTTGCGGGCGTGTGGCTTCAGCTCGAAGTATTCTCCTCGAAATGGAATGATGAGCATCTCCGGATCCTCCCCACTTAGCCTCGCGATCCGATCAGCGTATAACCCGGCGCACGTAATCACGTGGCCCGCTGAGAGGGTACCCCGAAGAGTCTCCACCGTCACCCGATCCGAATCCGGTACGATGCCGACGACCTCGGCGTTCGTGCGAACCTCATGGCCGCGATCGACCAGCCGTTCGGCCAACCGTCGGGCTACGGCGGCATAGTCGACAATGCCGGCATCGGGTACGTGGAGTGCCTCGATGCCCGCGGCATGCGGTTCGATTTCCCGAAGTCGATCGGGTCCGATGAGCGCACATTCGATGCCGTTGACCTGAGCACGCCTGTGGATCTCGTGCAGCCCGGGTCTTTCGTCTTCGTGGACGGCCACGATGACCTTCCCGCACATCCGGTAGGGGATCCCCTCCTCACGACAAAAGTCGACGAGTGCGCGCTTTCCCTCGCGGCAGTTTCGTGCCTTGAGCGATCCCGGACGGTAGTACACCCCCGAGTGGATGACACCTGAATTTCGGCCGGTCTGATGCCGCGCCACGGCATCCTCCTTTTCGAGGACGATGACCGAGTGACTCGGAAATCGGTTGGACAGATGGAAGGCCGTGGCGAGCCCAACGATGCCGCCGCCGACCACGGCGAAGTCGTACCTATCGTCCATCGATTCTATTCATTTCTCGGCAATCCAGACCTGACATCCCACCTTACTGGGGTGGTCACGAACGATATTCGCCCCCCGCAGGTGCCGGATCAACTGAAAGACGGCCAGATCACCGATGGATGAGAGAAGCATCACATAGCCGTATAGAACCAGCCATCCGAGTCCAGCCATCGTCCCGATCACGACCGGCGCCATTCCCTGGACGACGGCCGGAGCAATCAGAATCACACGATACGATCGGGCCGACATGGGTTGATCCGTATGGACGAAAAGCACGCCTTCCGATAGTCTCGCGCCAAACCGCAGGCTGCCGATGGGTATTCGGGCGATCAGCAACATGGCTGCCACATGCAGCACCTCGTGAATCAGGGCACTGACGGCATATACGAAGAGACCAATCGCCGTCCACATCAGGATGGATGAAACGGCCTCGCCCCACCCCTCCCAATCTGGCCAACCCGGCAACCCGTTCACCAGCAAGTATGGAAGCCATGTGATCAGTGTAATACCGAGAGCCCACCGGCCAAACAATCCGATCAACTGATCGATGGACAGCGCGAGATCCTTCCACCCGGATCCCAGATCGTGCCCACCCACTCCGACACTCGCCCCACTTGAAGTCGTCATACAGTCAACGAACGGATTCAGAGTACTTGATGGGGGCGCCTGTAAAGAAAAGGTAACCCGGAGAACGGCTTGCCCAAATGCTACATTCAAACGCATTCGTGATCCCTGGTGAGCCCGCGAATAGCCCGCAGGAGCCGATCGGGCGGCAGGCCCTACGAACCGGCAACTCCGATAGATCTATTGCCATTCATACCGGACGAATTAGCGGACGAGCTCGAGCTGGGCACGGATCCCGCCGGAGATGCCGAACGGGCCGGGTTGAAGTATGTCACGGATTCCATGGCCGGGATCGCTCGGAAAAGGTGGGGGCGAGGGTTTGTCTACCAGACAGCCGATGGAAAACGCCTGACGGACCGAACCGTTCGAGAACGGATCGACGGCCTCGTCATCCCCCCTGCCTGGACGGACGTTTGGATCTGCGCCGACGCGGACGGACACATCCAGGCCACGGGTCGGGACGCCGAGGGTCGCAAGCAGTACATCTATCATCCGGAATGGGCGCGGGTCCGCAACCTGGCCAAGTTCAACCGCGTGATTGCCTTCGGAAATGCGCTTCCGGTTATTCGTACACGTTGCGAGAAGGACCTCCGGAAGCGCGGACTCCCCTATGAGAAGGTACTCGCTGCCGTTGTGTTTCTGCTCGATCGGACGCTTATCCGTGTCGGCAATCAGAGCTATGCGGAGATGAACGGCTCGTTTGGCCTGACGACCTTGCGCGATCGGCACGTCAATTTCTCGGGTACCCGCTGCGCCTTCGAATTCAGTGGCAAGAGCGGCAAGAAGCATTGTGTTGAAATCGACGATGCTCGGCTCGCCCGCATCGTACGACTCTGCCGCGATGTTCCGGGGTACGATCTCTTCCAGTATTACGACGAGGACGACCGGCGCGATCGGATCGATGCCAACGACGTGAACCGATACCTCCGGGAGATTTCCGGCAAAGAAATCTCTGCCAAGGATTTCCGCACCTGGGGAGGCAGCGTGCACGCTGCGGTAGCGCTCTCGGACATGGACGAGTCTCGATCGGAATCCGAGGCTGAGAAGCAGATCGTCCGAATGGTGAAATCCGTCGCGGAGAGGTTAGGTAATACGCCGGCCGTTTGCCGTCAGTATTACATTCATCCGTCCATCATCGAGGCCCATCTCGAGGGTTCATTCCGCGAGACGTTTGCCGAAGGAGTGACTCTCAACTCTCATCCGCAGCTCGAGCAGGAGGAAACCGCGCTCCTTCACGTGCTCTGTAGCCGTCTCTGAATGTCGTCATTGGCCGCTGCGGGCCGCCCCCGCATCGGGACGGCCCGGCGACCGGCGAGCGGATTGGCCGCCCGCGCCACACACACATCTAGGCAGGGTGGTGGCTGAGTGTCTGACTCAGAGCAAATTGCCCATACACGAGCCGCGCACGCTCGAAGTGCCGCATCCACGCATCCGGCAACTCGCGGGCCAGGCGACGGACTATTAGCTGTTGCCGCGGAGCCTCATCATTCGGCCAGGTGATCTCCTCGCTCCCGTCCTCGAGCACGAGCACGTCCTCCTCGTTTTGATAAACGACGGTGGCGATCTCCGCCTCTGCGGCAGGGAAGACGGCCCGCGCCTCGGCCCCGGCGCGAGAAGCAAAGACCCGTCTGCCGTACGGTGTGAAAAGGTCAGGCTCCCATTTTGCGATGATATGGAAACAGTCGTACAGACTGCGCTCGAGGTCCTCTCGTCGGATGCGAATCACGGCGTCCACGGCGGCCGTGCCCAGTGCCAGCGCATCGTTATCCTCGACGAGTTCGGTCTCGAGATTCTCGGGCGTATCGCGGTAGTCCAGTGCGATGCGACGGGTCCCAAGGTCGATCACAAAGTCGAAACGGCAGTACGTGAAGCCGGCCCAAAGGCGCGCGCGATAGTCCAGAGATGCGGCCGGAACCAGGTAGGCGACGAGGTGGCGCGCGAGCTGGTCATCGAGTTCGTTTGCGTACGGCGGGTCGTACGCAAGCGTCGTGTAGCCGCCCTGCGGTACGGCAAAGAAAGTAGGGTGATCAGTCGCCGCCGGCGCCTCACTTTGCATGTAACCCGATTCCATGGCTTCCCTCACCATCTATTCGCGTGCTTCTATTCGCGTGCTTCTATTCGCGTGCTTCT
>CBFGRV010000053.1:0-20993 GCA_965651265.1 uncultured Rhodothermales bacterium | reverse complement strand
TCTGACCTCTGACTTCTGACCTCTGACTCTGACCTCCGACCTAAGAACGCCCCGAGTCGGCATCGAGGTTTCTCTCGCTACTCATCGATATCGCTCCAGCGTAAACTTTTCTCCAAGATACCGCCTGCGGACCTCTTCGTCGGCGGCAAGTGCCTCGGAGGTGCCCTGCGTCAAAATCCGGCCCTCATAGAGGAGATACGCGCGATCCGTAATGGCGAGGGTCTCGTGAACGTTGTGATCGGTGATGAGCACCCCGATATCGCGCGACTTCAAACCGGCAACGATCGACTGGATGTCCTCCACCGCGATGGGATCGACGCCGGCGAACGGTTCATCGAGCAGAATAAACGCCGGATCTGTTGCCATCGCTCGTGCGATCTCGGTTCGCCGCCTCTCGCCGCCCGAGAGTGAGTACCCTTTGGATCCTCGCACGCGTTGAAGGCCAAAATCATCGATCAAGGACTCAACCCGCCGTTTGCGCTCCTCCCGAGTCATGTCCTGAAATTCCAGAACGGCGTGGAGGTTGTCCTCGACGGTAAGCTTCGTGAAGACTGATGCCTCCTGTGCCAGGTAGCCCACGCCCATCCGGGCACGCTTGTACATCGGGAGGCCGGTGATGTCCCGGTCTCCAACGAAGATCGATCCGGCATTCGGCCGCACCAGGCCGACGATCATGTAAAACGTGGTCGTCTTGCCGGCTCCGTTCGGACCCAGCAAGCCGACGATCTCACCCTGTGAGACATGGATCGATACATCTTGCACCACAGCCCGCTTCTTGTAGCGCTTCGTCAGTTTCACGGCGCGAAGCGTCAGCCGCGTGTCAGTGCGCGCGTCCGAGCTCGTCTCGAGCCGGTGGGTCGTTGGCTGCATCGTTGGCAGGATCGGATCGGGCCAGCTGGGGCCGCCGGTCGGGGATCGTAAGCGGGCCAAGGAGACCGAGTTTCGTAGGCTTTCGTTCCGGAACCCACAGATATCCTTCCAGCTCAAACGGGGTCGGGAGAAGATCCTCGGGGTAGTACGTGCCTTCGGTCCCTCGAATGGCAGCCAGGCGTTCGATGTCGTTATCCCTGAATCGGAACGTGATCCTGTCCGCTGAGAGGCGGACGGCGCCGGCGGGGTTCTCGGCCTCGTCGGAGCGGAAATGAATCGCCTCGGCCCGGGGTCCGACGGTAAGAGTCCGCAGCGAGTCACCATCGAAGGCGGCTGCGAGGTTCTCCCCGCGAAGTTGGTGGACCCGCTGCGAGGCACTATCCTGGCGGGCAACAAACGCACGCCCCCGGACGAAGAGACTGTCCGAGCCGGCATCGTAAAGCCGGACGATCATCGTATCGCCCGACACCTGGTTATCCTGGAGCCAGGCGATCGGGCTGCGGAAGAGTCGCACCTCCTCGTGCCGCACGTCTGAGGAGTCTGGAGGCGCGTCGTCCTGCGCGGACATGTCTGCGTTAAGGTCGTCCCCTTCGTCATTCGGTCCAGCCAGCGGCCCGGCCTCCGAATCGCTGTTCGTCGTGAGAGAATCGGACGCGACCCGAATGCGGTCGTACACGACGGAGTCGGCCGTGGCGGCGAGATCACGCTGCCAGATGCGCACTGAATCGATGGCGATCAACCGACTCAGCGCGTCGCTGCGTGAGGATTCGAGCACCACGGCGCGAATGAGGAGCGTGTCGATATCGGCCCCGACGGAATCTTGACGCAGCTGGACAAGCAGCGGGCTCCCCTCGATGCGGCTGTAGGCTGTGCTGTCCTCATTGTACGCGTACTGCCCGAACAGCAGCGTGCGAGTTAGCGAATCGGCGTCCGCCTCATCCTCTCCGCCGAGCCGCTCGATGAACACGTTTCCGCGGGCGATCGAGACATCTCGCTCCCGCAGGTAGGTCACTGAATCCGCCTCGAGGTGCGTGCGCTCCTCATCGAGCTGGACACTTCCGGAGAACTCGGCCCGCTTCTCATCCGACCAGTATTCGCCCTCGGCACTCGTGAGGACGGCCGTGCTGTCGACGAGATGCACTCCTTCCGTGAACTGTGCGCGTTTGTCCCGGGTGTAGTAGATGCCTGAAGGGGCCGTGACGAGCACGTCGCCGTCGGTGAGCTGGACATTTCCTGTGGCCCGACCCACCTTCGTGGCGCGGTTGTATAGCACGCTGTCGGCCCGCAGGGTGTCCCCGCGTTCGACCACCAGGACCCGTCCGGTGAAGAGAATCTCGCGTCGTTCGAGGTATTGGATGGCGCGCTCGGACCAGAGCTCTGTATCACCCTGCCGGAGGTGAACGTCGCCGGTCAATCGGCGCACCCGCTCGCCCCCGACCTCGTCTTCCTCGAGCAGGTCGGCACGGACGTCGACTTCCCTCGTGCGCGAGGTGTCCGGCGCCTCCTGTGCAGAGGCGGGGCTGGCCAACGCCGCAAGCGAGATCAGGGCCGCTACCGCGAGTTTCACGCAAACGGATGGCCGCGCGCGCCGAAGCGTGGCCACGCTCATGGCTCCTCCTCGTCTTCCACGATGACCTGTCCCGTGATGCGACGGAGCGTGTAGCTCGCCAGGTCCTCGTCGGCAACGAGATCGTACCCCTGCACCCGTTCCCTGGGGGTGGTGATCCGAACGAATCCGGGTGTGCGGACCAGACGCTCTCTTTCGAGCCAGATGAGATGCTCGCTCTCGAGCCGCCGGTCGTCCGCCGCGCGCGCGACCACATTGCCTCTTGCCTCGAAGCGGTCCTCCGCGTCAAACAGGAGGAGGCGGTCCGCATCGATAGTCGCCGAGGTGTCGCCGGCCTCATCGAACAAGTGCACGGTGACGCGCCCGAGCGAATCCCCAATCATGATGGTATAGGTACTATCCTCGGTCTCGTAGGTAGCCATATACTGTGCGATGATTTCGAGTCGCGGACGGCTTTCGACGCCATCGGAAGGTGTTTCAGTGACGATGTATTGCACGTCCCAGCTCTCCTCTCGCGGCGCCGCCTCGCTGCGCACATCGTCCATGGAAGGTGCCGGAGCCGATTCGCGGCCACAGCCGAACGCCAGCCAGATCCATGCGGATAGTGCTAGCACGCGATAGCTCATGATTCGATTGTGGAGCCAGGCGCAAGGACGCTATACCCTCCCTCAACACTCTCCCCGCAGGCGCAGAGGAGGTCGAGGAAGTCGCCGCAGATCCGATCGAGGTCCGAGGCGGAGACGGCGGCCGCGGGTGCGTACACACACGCCGCTACGCGCGTCGTGTCGTCGTTCGTCTTCGTAGCGAGGCTGTCCTTGACGGGACTTACGATTGGATCTTCGGTTGGATGGGTCCCTGGCTGAACGCGACAGCCTATGACCAGATCCTCCAGCTCAATCTCCTGGCCGGCTGTATTGAAGACGTACCGCTCTCCGGACCGCCCCAGTCGGAACACATACTTGTTTGCATTCGACAGGTCGAGATCCCAGAGCGAAATCGGGATGATGTGCAGAAGACTCAGATAATTGCAGATATCGACGGGTGCGTTGATTCGCGGGAAGGCATAGTCGGGCTCGACAGCGGCCCGGAGCAGATACTCGTTGGCCGGCTTGCCTCGACCCGTCGGCTTGTATTTCCCGTTGCGGAGCATGTCCCGCGCCGCGGCACGCCGTCCCTCCTCCTCCGCGTCGAGCCCCTCGCTACGTCGGGCCAGCAGCTCCCGAAGACGGTCATCGAAACCGGGAGGATATTGGTGCGATCGGAGCCCCTCAGCCCGAACGATCCCCAGCAACATATCGTCTCGCGGAATTCTGTGCTCAACCGAAATCATCGTTGAATCATTCTACCGGTGAAAGCAATATCATACTGGCTCGTAACGGCAGGGAGCTTATACGACCGGGCGGGTTCCCTCGCCACCGGATGTGTCGTTCGGGCATGGCGCTTGCGTTTCGGTACGATGGCTTAATACAGCCTGGGGGCCGCCGATACTCTCCGTCGGAAGAGAACGTTTGCGCCAGATCGTGCAGATATTATGACCGATGCGACCATGAGCTTCACCATCGACCCCGTCACGCAGGAGACGGTCACTGTCAAGATTGGCAAGGCTCTTGACTTCCGCAACGCGGCGGACTTCAAGACGACCTGCCAGGACCAGGTCCAGTCCGGGGCGCGCAATTTCATCCTGGATTTTTCCGATACGGGCATCCTGGACTCCACGGGTCTCGGTTCGATTTTTTCGCTCTACCGGCAGGTTTCGCCCCTGAACGGTCAGGTGGTCTTCGCATCCGTATCCCGCCCTGTGCAGGTCGTCGTTCAGCTTACCCGCACCTACAAAGTTTTCCGGCAGTTCCCTTCCGTTGACGCCGCACAGGAGGCCATGCCCTAGGCCTCGCGCCGGGCGGCCGCGGCACCTCGGTCATCGTTCTTGCGCGATCGGTCACTCGCGACCTCTGTCGACAGCGCGGCCGGCGCGATCAACACCCTTCGCAATCACTCCCCTTACGCACTTCGGCACCCCCTTAGCTGATGAATTGCCTGACGCATCGCTTCAGTGATCCGGATACGCTGATCGACCGGATTCACTCGATCTTCAGTCACTGGGAGAAGGGCGAATCGGTCCCGCATTGGCTCGATGAGCAGACGATGCATCGTCTTCGGCTCGCTATTCACGAATGGCTGGCTAATCTCGTTCAGCATGCCGACTTTCAGAACCGCAGGCCCGACATTCGCATCACTGTACAGCCTGGATGCCGCGGGGTCGAATGCGTCATCGAGGACAACTCTAAAGGATTCGACCTCAACGGTCGACTTACCGCGGGCAAGGAAATTCTGGATGCATTCCCAGAAAGAGGAATGGGATTGCTGATGATCAAAGCGTGTACGGAGTCGCTCTCCTACACCAACCTGGACGATCGGCGGCACCGGCTCACCTTTGTAGTTTCATCGGAGCAGGATCCATGGCTCAACATTCCATTCTAGTCGTCGAAGACGAGCATACGCTCCGGCGGTTGCTGGAATACCGCCTGGGCAAGCAGTACGACGTGAAAACGGCGGCTAACGGAGAAGAAGCGCTGACTCGCGTCTCCGAGCACATCCCGGATCTGATCGTCTCCGACATCATGATGCCGAAGATGGATGGGTTTGCACTTCAGGCCGCGCTGCAGGGCCAGAAGCACACGCGCGCCATCCCGTTCATCTTCCTGACGGCCAAGGCGGATGAGACGAGCCGCAAGCGCGGCATGCGTACGGGAGTCGACGACTACATCACGAAACCTTTCGACATCGAGCAGCTGCTTTCGCGCATCGAAAGGCTGCTCGAGCGCACACACATTTACAGGACGCAGCTCGACGCGAAAATCGGCCAGGACTTCTCCCAGAAGTTGATGCCAAAGAAATTGCCGTCAGTGAACGGCTATCGCGTCTTCTTCAACAACACGCCGCGCGAGCATGGCGGGGGCGACCTGTTCGACTGGACGGAGTCGGCGCCCGGCCGCTACTTCTTCACCATCGGCGACGTGATGGGCAAGGGTCTGCAGGCCAAGTTCTACGCCTTCAGCTTCCTCAGTTACGTCCGCGGCACGTTGCACGTCTCGCTGCAGAACGAGAAATCGCCCGCAAAGCTCATGGGGCGGGTTAACCAGGTGCTCATGCAGGATGATCTCATGGAGGAGACCTTCGCGTCACTCCTGCTGTTCGAATGGAACACTGCCGAGCACAGGGTTACCTATGCCAATGCCGGTCACTGCCGGCCGGTGCTCCTTGGCGCGCAGGGCGCCGAGATCGTGACCTACAGCGACCTTATCCTCGGACTCGATCCGGCTGCCGAGTTTCGCGACTCGAGCCTCGAGATCCCACCGGGCGGCTCGTTTGTCGTATACACGGACGGGTTGATGGAGCAGCGGATGAAAGACGGCCAGCAGCTCGGAGAAGATGGCGTGATGGCCGTAGCGCAAGAGGTGGCCGACGCGCCAGATCCCGTGGAGGCTTTGCTCGAGACGGTTCTTAGCCGCAGTGAGTCGCCCGAGTTTGGCGACGACATCCTCGTCTTCTGGATCCAACGCCGGGCCTGAGCGCTCTCAGGCCGCTTTTCCCCGCTTGGGTCGCCGGTATTCGTCTTCGAGGAGAGAGTAGATCTCCTTGTCCCAAAACTCGCCGTCGCGGTAGAGATAGTCCCGTTCGACGCCTTCCTGTATAAATCCGGCATCCCGGACGAGCGACCGCCATGCCTCGTTGTATTCGAACGTCTCCGTGTGCACGCGGTGCATCCCCAACCGATCGAAGCAATATGCGAGCAGCAGTTCGATGGACTCGCGCCCGTAACCCTTTCCCCAGTAGTTCCGGTCTCCGATCGTGATGCCGATCATGCAGTGCTTGTTGTGATGGGAGATGTCCGTCACGTACGCCAGGCCGATCAGGACCCCGTCCTCCGCGTGGATTTCGAGGTCGATATTGTGCGGAGAGGGATGATCTACCATCTGCTCGAAACGAGCCTTGAAGTCCGCGAAGGATTCCCTCTCGAAGGGAAACTCGCTATCGAGCCGGTTGAGCTCCGGATCGTTGTTCCATTCGAAGTGTCGGTAGATATTCTCAAAGTTCAGGGGCGTGAGCGTGATTCGCTTGCCCTGTAGCTTGATCTCTTGCTTATTCATTCGGCGACCGTCAAGGATGGTCGCGGAAGCGCTTCCAGGCATGGTGAACTGCGAAGGTATTTCGCTTTGGTGAATACAACGCACCCTGCGTGGGACCACGATTAGATTCGGCCGTGGTTTCCCACGTTGCAGTATCGTTTAGACTGCGAGATTTCTTTAGAAAGATGCGCGGAAAGTGGGGCCCTCGCGGAACCGGCCAGCCAAATCTGCCGATGCGCTCCTATTCGCGGGGAAAGTGCTCGGCCCTCCGGCGCAGCGCGTCTCGAGATGGCTTGATGGAGCCCTGTAGCTCACCGGCAGGCCACGGATGAAACGCTACGGGGATCATGAATCGAGGCAGCCTCTTCTCGAGCTCCAGGCGTATCGCCGATTCGGAGGGAATCCGGCCATCACCACGTAGAAATGCTACGGGTCTGTGCCCGAATTCCTCGTCCGGCACGGGTACAACGACGGCCTCTGAAACGCCCGCAATTTGCAGTAGCACCTTCTCGATGGCTTCCGGTTGAATGTTCTCGCCACCGGAGATGAAGAGGTTGTCCTTGCGGCCAACGACGCGGAGTAGACCGTCAGGCTCGAGCGTTCCCAGATCCCCGGTTCGAAACCAGCCCGCATCATCGAAAGGCCGGCGTATCCTCTCCCCATCGACATAGCCGAGAAAGCGGGTTGCCCCACGGACGAATATCTCCCCGGAATCGTCGATTCGCACCTCGCGGTGCGGCAAGACGCGTCCGGACGTTCGGAGTATCTCGAGCGGTGCATTGGGAGGTGTCGTGGTGACCTGAGACGCCATCTCCGTAAGGCCGTAGCTCGTGTGGACCGGCAGCCCTCGACGATGCGCCTCCACGATCAGGCGATCGGGGATTGCGCTTCCCCCGAGGAGTATGGCCTTCAGCCTCGCCGGCGTGCGCAATTCCAGATAGCGATGTAGCTGCGTCGCCACCATCGACACGTGAGTGGCCTGCCCAACCTGCTTGTCGAACGAATCGCGGGGATTCGGGATGGCGATCGTCGCGCCCGCGAGCAGGCATCGAAAGAGAACGCCAAGCCCGCCTACGTGATATAGGGGCAGGGAAAGGAGCCAGCGATCGCCCGGCCGGAGGGGGATGTTTGCATTCGACCCCAGTGCACTGAAATAATGATTGCCGAAGCTATGAAGGGCGGCTTCCGGGTGACCCGTTGAGCCCGAGGTAAACACAACGGTAATTGGGTCGTCCGGAACGAAGTCGGGGACGTGGGATGCCTCCGGTGGAGTGTGCCCCATGAGCGCATCCGGATGGATGGCTCCGACGAACGCGTCTCGATCCGTGACGAGAACCGCAGCGGATACCTGCCGAGATCGAGCCTTCACCGACTCGGGGGGCAGGCGTGTGCTGATCGGGCACGCCACCGCACGCGCTCTCATCGCACCGAGCAACAAGACCACGTACGCCAGGCCGGCATCGAGAAGGAATCCGACGCGGCGTCCGGCCAGGCCGCGCTCGAGGAAGCGTTCCGCCACGCCCGACACCAGGCGATCAAGCTCTCTGAAGCTCAGGGTCCCCCGCGGCGCTGAAATGGCCGGAGCGTCGGGCGCCTCCAGAGCGGCAGCATGCAGAGGACAGACGAGCGAGGACGTCGACATAGCGATCCTCCGACCTCAGATCAACCAACCGATGCCGAAGAGAATGCAGTAGATGAGCAGCAGCTTCGCCGTGGTACCCAGGATCGGATTGAGGACGGAAGGCTCCGTGCGGCGGTACAGTATCTGTGCATTGCGTAGGCCGAAGGGGGAGATGACCAGCGCAGCCAGGGCTGCCAGGTGATCACCGGCGATCGAGATAGCCGCTACCACGACCACGCACGCCAGCACGATGCAGGCTGCATAAAGGCGCACGCCAAATCGCCGGCCCAGCCGCACGACGAGCGTCTTCTTCCCCGCTTCCCGGTCCTCATCGATGTCACGGATGTTGTTCACGAGGAGGATTCCTGTAGACAGGAATCCCGGTCCGAAGCCGGCCAGAACGGCCAGGGGCGAAAGCTCGAGCGACTGCACGTAAACCGTGCCCGCGACGGCAACGGGCCCAAAGAAGATGAGCACGAAAAAATCCGCAATCCCCAGATAGGCCAACGAATACCGTCCGGCCGTGTAGAGAATGCCGAACGCGATGGAGGCTACGCCGATCAGCAGTATAGGCCAGCCACCGCGCCAGACCAGGTAGAGGCCTACCAGGAAGGCAAGTCCAAAGGTCAGGATCGCCGCTCTTCGCACGGACTCAGGCGCGATCAAGCCTGACTGTGTCACGCGCACCGGGCCTTTCCTCGCTTCGGTGTCCGCCCCCTTCATGAAATCGTGGTAGTCGTTGTGCAGATTCGTGCCGATCTGAATAAGAACGGCGGCCACGAGCGCGCAGATCGCCGCGACAAGGTGAAAGGCGTCCGCCTCGATGGCAAACGCGATTCCGAGGAGCACAGGCGACACCGCGGCGAGGAGTGTCTTGGGGCGGGCAGCCAGTATCCAGCGACGGATGCCTGTCGGCGGCAGCGCGACGGACGGGTTCTCGCTCATCGAAAGGTCAGGGCCGGTAAGGGAATTTTGAGAAGTCGGGTTTGCGTTTCTCATTGAAGGCGTTCCGTCCCTCCTGCCCCTCCTCCGTCTGGTAGAATAACAGCGTGGCATTTCCGGCAAGCTCCTGAAGGCCGGCCTGCCCATCGCAATCCGCATTCATTGCGGCCTTGATGCAACGAATGGCCATCTGCGAGTTCTGTAAGATCTCCCGGCACCACTGAACGGTTTCCTCCTCGAGCTTCTCGAGAGGAACGACCGTATTCACCAGGCCCATGGCGAGGGCCTGCTGTGCGTCATACGGACGGCATAGATACCAGATCTCGCGCGCCTTCTTCTGACCCACGATCCGCGCGAGGTACGACGATCCGTAGCCTCCGTCGAAGGATCCAACCTTCGGGCCCGTCTGCATGAATTTCGCATTGTCGGCCGCGATGGTGAGGTCACACATTACGTGGAGCACGTGGCCGCCGCCGACGGCCCATCCGGCCACCATCGCGATGATCGGCTTCGGGCAGGTGCGCATCTCACGCTGAAGGTCGAGCACGTTAAGGCGCATGATTCCGGTATCCTCTTCCTTATATCCGGCATCGCCGCGGATTCGCTGGTCGCCTCCAGAACAGAAGGCTTCCGGACCTTCGCCCGTAAGAATGATCACACCAATCCGATGATCGTCGCGCGCATCGTTCAGCGCGTGGCGCATCTCCTTGACCGTGAGCGGCCGAAAGGCATTGCGCACCTCGGGCCGGTTGATCGTGATCTTGGCGATTCCCTCCGCCTTGTGGTACTTGATGTCGGTGTATGAGCCTGCTTTCTCCCAGTCGACTACGGACATGGTCATCTATATAGGTTTGGTAAGATAATCGCGGATGATTTCGGCATACGCAGTCGGATGCTCCGCATGCACGTTGTGCCCGGCGTTCGGGACGATCGATGTTTGCAAATTGGGCATCCGAGCGGCCATGCGCTCGGCCGTTTCTACGAACCTGGCATCGAGCTCACCCACGATGGCGAGCGCGTGAATTTCCATGTCGCCCAGGCGCTCCCACACGGAGGGCTGCTCGCCCGTTCCCATACCCCGAAGGGAGCGGGCTAGCTCGAGCGGATCGTTCGCCCGCCGGCTCTCGATCATCCGTCGGAGAAGGTCGGGATGGTCCTGGTACGTCGCAAACAGCGGCTGCCGGTACCATTCCTCCAGAAACTCGGCAAGGTCGCCGTTCTCGAGGCGGCGGGCTCGAGCCTCATCGATCTGCCGTCGCTCGCGGCGGGCCTGTTCGTGCTCCAGCCCCGGGGAGGCGGATTCCAGGATGAGCCTACGACACCGATCGGGATGATGGACCGCGAAATGGAGGGCGACGCGCCCCCCCATCGAGTATCCGACGACATGAGCATCTTTCAATCCCTCGCCATCCAGCATGTGTAACAGCAGGCGGCTGGTGCCCGGCATCGTGTACGCATCCCGTCCATAGAATCCGATCGAGCGACCATGCCCGGGCAGATCGACGCACACGCAGTAGAAGTCGCCTTCGAGAATCTCGACAACCTTCCTCCAATCGATCGAGGAGCCCATGAATCCGTGGAGGAAGACCACCGGCTCGCCGGTTCGCCTCCCGAAGGTCTCGAAATGGAGAGGTTCGACCATTCTCAACCAAGGGCCTCGGCGACGACGCCTTCGATCCGGCGGTGAAGGGCGACATTTGATTCCCTATCCGTTTTCACCTCCAGCAAATGCGGCATTCCCCGATCAAGTGCCTTGCGATAGAATTGTTCGAGCTCGCGCACGGTGGTGGCCCGGTCGTATCCGATCCCAAACATTCGCGCGGCATGTTCGAACGTGTACCCGTGCGGGGTGCCGAAGAAGGTCTCGAAGACATCCTCGTGGCGCGCGATCGGCAGAAAATGGAAAATGCCGCCGCCGTTGTTGTTGATGACGACGATGATGACCGCGTGCGGCGCCTGCGCCACTAGCGAGAGGCTGTTGAGATCGTGCAGGAGGGCCAGATCGCCGATGATCAGGGTCGTTGTCGACCCAAGCCCGTGAGCGAACCCTGCGGCCGTGGCCACGGTGCCGTCGATTCCCGATGCGCCGCGGTTGGCGGCGACGAATGGCAATTTTCCATGAACGGCAGCGAACGTGTCGGCATCGCGCACGGGCATGCTCGAGGCCAGGAACAAGCCCGACGCTTCCGGGATCTCGCTGGAGATGGTGCGCGCCACCTGCGGCTCAGACAGATCGCCGCCCAGCGCCTCTTCGATGATTGCGCCCGTGCGGTCCGATGCCATCGCCCAGTCTGTCATCCACCCTGCCTCGGCTTCTGTTTCGCCCGCCGCGTTCACGAGCAGCTGTGCGCAGAAGCCGACGACATCCGATTCGTAAACGTGAGTTACTTGATGGTAAGGATCGAAGCGTGAGGGGTTTTCCCGCACGACAATGTTGATCGATGGCCGGCACCGGGCGAGAAATTGCCCGAGGCGTTTGGAAGTCGGACGACTGCCGAAGACGATGACCGCCTCGGGTTGGTGTTCGCTGCAGAATCGCTCGGAGGCGAGAAGAAGGTCATAGAAATGGACGGCGCCCGGTGATGCTCCGCCGAGCCGGAGATGCGAGCCAATGTCGGGAAGTAGTGGCCAGCCGAGCCGGTCGGCGAGCCATCGGACCGAATCGGCCTGAGCCGGGGTGTCCAGGCGCCCCGCAACGACGAGACCGTGCCTCACACCCTTCAGTTCAGCCCACAGCGCCCGCAACTCCTCCAACTGAGGAGTAATCGTTGAGGCCGCGTACCGGGAGTACGGACGCGCTTCGTCGCGGTAAGCACGGATGAATTCCTGCTGCGGAACGGCCTCCGCTCGATCCGGCTCGGGAGCAAGCGGTTCACGAAACATCGCATTGATGTGCACGGGTCCCGCCGGAATTCGCCGCGATCGGTAGACGGCCTGGTCGACCGTTGTGAGCACCATGGCCGGATTCACACCGGCATCCGGCGGCGGCAGATCGACGCTCCAGCGTACGTAACTGCCGAAGAGCTTCACCTGATCGATGGTCTGGTTCGCGCCCGTGTCGCGGAGCTCCGGCGGTCGGTCGGCGGTGAGGAGCACCATCGGCACGCCATCCACGGATGCCTCCACAACGGCGGGAAAGCCATTCGCAACAGCCGTGCCGGAGGTCGTGATCCACACGGCCGGACGCCGCGTGGCCCTTGCGAAGCCGAGCGCATAGAAGGCCGTCCCACGCTCGTCGAAATGCATGATGTGTTCGGCGCGAGGGTTCTCCGCCACAGCTGCAACCAGAGGGGTGCTTCGTGAGCCCGGTGCGAGACAAAACAGCCCGGCTCCCGCCCGTAGGAGCTCCTCGATGAGCAGATCAGCCCAGAATCGATTGGTATGGGCCGTGCCGAATGCGGTCATCTCGCACAGCGAGCGATGCAGTGCCTCATGCAGGGACAGGTGGAGGCGAGAATCGTTGGCGCGACCCTCATCCTCGGTATTCGAGGTCGAGCACTTTGATGAAATCGCCCAGCTTCTGCTCGATCTCCGCCCATTCGGAGTCCGGATTCGAACCCTCCACGATACCGGCACCCGAATATAAGGAGAGCTCCGTATCGCGCACCAACCCGCACCGAAGCGCCACGGCAAACTCCGCGGCCTGTGCACCGATCCATCCCACCGGGCCAGTGTACCAGCCGCGATCGAAGGGTTCGAGCGCGCGAATGGCCTCGATGGCGGTCTCCGTCGGATGTCCGCCCACGGCGGGGGTCGGATGTAGCGCTCGCATGACGTCACTGCCATGGACGCCCGGCAACACGGTGCCCTGACAACGCGAGACCAGATGCCAGTTGCGGGGCAGCTTCATCGAGGACGCCTCATCCTCAATGTGGAATTCGCTGCAGAGCGGCGCCAGGGCGTCGCGAATGCTGACCCTCACGTAGGTATGCTCCCGCTGATCCTTGTCGCTCTCCATCAGGGATCGGAGACGCTCCTCGTCTTCTTGAGGTGTGCTCCCGCGCGGACGGGTACCCGCCACGGCCTCCGTCCAGATGCGGCGGCCATCACGCCGGAAAAGCCGCTCCGGGGTTGCGCCCACGAAGGCCCCGTCCTCGGCGAACTGAAAGCCGAAAACGAAACAGTTGTCCGTAGCCGCCTCCAGTGCCTCGAGTAGCATCAGGGCATTGACGGGCTCAGCAAATCCGAACTGCACCCGCCGCGCGAGTACGATCTTCTGCAGTTCGTCGGATCGGAAGGCATCGAGCGACCACTGGACATTGCGCTTCCAGCCATCGGCATCCGGGACATCCACCCGTGAGATGGGCGTGGGCACACTTCCCCCGGGCTCCTCACCCACGAAGCGCAGCGAAGCGATTTCCTTCTGGATGTCGTCGAATCGTTCGGCGTCACGCGGCAGGATGAGATTACAAGCGAGCACGGCGCCGTCAGGACTCGCGAGGAATTCGAAGCGCGGTAACACGAACGTGAACGTCCCGAATGACTCCCATTCGGGTGAGGCCGCACGGTTTCTGTCGAAACGGAAGCCGCCGAAATACCGAACGCGGACGTCGCTGATCGGAAGCACGGCGTCCAGCTGCCGCCGGAGGTCCGCATAATCTGCCCCCCGCCCACCGAAGCACACATCGGCAGAGCCTACCGCGGCCGTGACGAAATCATCATCCCGCCCCTGCCAGTAGATGCGCGGAAAGTGCTGCTGTGCTCGCAGCCAGGAAAAGGGATTCCCGGTGGGAATCCGAACGACGAGGCGTTCGATGTGGCGGTCGGATTTGCCCCTCGTGGCGCGCAGCACCTCCCGGACCCTTTGCGCGAGAATGTCTCGAACATGATCCGGATCGGCGATGACCTGGTCCGAAATCAAGGTATCTTTATGATCCACCATCAGTCCACCATCTCCAGGTTGGCTTCACGCAGGTGGATCGTACAGTTGAGAAGAGATGCCTCGAAATTACTGCCATAATGCGTAATCACATTTACGCATGTATTTGCATGATAAAATTCATCCATCCGATCCAGCCCAACATCAAGGATAGTGGCGAGCAGCACACGGAGCAGCCTCCCGTGAGAGACCACGAGAATGTTTCCGCCGGCGTTTTGCTCCAGAATCTGTTCGACGGCTGACGAGCAGCGCCTCTGCACGTCGTAGATCGACTCGCCCTCCTCTACCCGGTAGTCGTAGTCACCTGCAGCCCACCGAGCATACATCTCTGTGAGCATGGCCTGGAGACGATCCGACCAGGGCTCCCCTTCGAAGACGCCCCAACACATTTCATCCAGGCCATCGAGCCGGTAACGAGGTACGTGAGGATGTCGACGGGCGACCGCATCCGCTGTTTCGATCGCCCGCAGGAGTGAGCTGCTATAAATTGCATTCAGAGGGATATCCGAAAATCGCTGCGCAAGTGCATCGGCTTGCATGCGCCCATTTCGGTTCAGAGGCGCATTGACACGCCGGCCCTGCATGATGCGCTGCCTATTCGGATCGGTCTCACCATGTCGTACAAAATACAGGGTGGTTTCCTTCATGAAATAAACGGAATGGTATGCGCTGATTTCGAACTTCCAACCACGTCAGTCCTTCGAGAATTTCTCGATGACCCGCCGCTCCAGCGCATCGAGCTGCGGAAGGGAGACGCGATACTTCAAAGCGGCCCTAATGATGAAGCCGCGCAGAATCTGGTCGTTGATGGGCATCGCATAGAGGGTGCTCCAGATGAAGCGCACCAGCAAATCCGTCACGCGCTCGATGATGCCCCATCGCAGGAGAATAAATCCGACTATCCCCATCCACACATCCGCAATCTGGCCGATGTTGGCGAGATAGCTCAGCACGGCCACACTGAACAGTCCCTGAAGCCAGACCGGATCGAGCACCTCGAAGAGTCGACTGAGGGGGCGATTCACCAGTGAAGGGCTGAGTCCCTTCCACCCCACGTAAACGGTAAGGGCCGCAAGCGCGGCCGGCACGGGCTCGATGAGCCAGAGGAAAATCGGCAGCATCCAGACGGCCAGCGTCTGCGGAGAACGCAGCCATACCTCCGTTCGCTCGATGAGGCGCTCGATAGACTCGTGCTCGAATACGGGGCCCGCGTAGCGCTCGAGCTCCGCCTTCGTCGCTCTGAACCATACACCGGCGGCCGTAAAGATGCCCTGCGGGGTATCTACGTAGGATGTCGTGGGGATATGGCCGTTGGTCTCGCTCATTCGACGCTCGATGGATGCTCGTGTACAATTGCTTGTATGCCAGGTTTCAGATGAGCGGAACCGGTCGGCGCGCGGCTCATTCCAATCTATGATCTTTTCGTGAAGGCTCTCTCGAAGGAGGTTCGCCATGCCGCGCCGCGTTGCCGACCTGCTCCACACCGGTGGAGTTCTCGTCTACACTTCGCCCAGCACGTTCGTATCCGATGCCGCTCGACGAATGTCCCAGCACAATATCGGCTCGATCCTCGTCATGGAGAGTGGCCGGCGGCTAGTGGGCATCTTCACGGAGCGCGACCTGCTCCAGCGCGTCGTCGTCAAGCAGAGGGATCCAAAGACGACACGGATCGGCGACGTCATGACGCAAGACGTGGTGGTCGTGGCCGCCGATACCCCGCGCGCTGAGGTGCTTCAGATGATGGAGAAGTTCCACATCCGCCACGTTCCCGTAAGCGATGGAAAGCAGATTCTGGGCGTGATCTCCCTGCGCGACGTGCTGCGCTTCGAGAACGCCGAGAAGGAATTCGAGATCGAGCAGCTCCGCGACTACTTCCTGCATTCGGCCCCTCGACTCATGCCGGAGCCGCACCCGCCTCGCATTCGATCGTAATTCGACGGGCGTAGCCTCGCCTTCCGGGATCGGCCCACGCCGGCGGTGGTTAGTCGATACGCTCGAAGTAGGCCAGGCGCTCAGGACGCCAGCGCACATCGCGCATGATGATCCCCTCCGGCAAATGCACCTGCGGGCGCACGCGTCCGGTGGTGTCCTGCCGGATCTCATCGTAGGAGACCGTCGCATAGAAGTCCATCGCCCGCATGGCCTCTTGATATTGCGACGACACCACGTTGAATCGCACTTCGATGGAGGAGGGCTCGAGCGAGACGAGCTGGCGGGTCGACGGCTCTCCCTGAACGGTGACTCCGATCACCCGCCGCGCCTCGGTAAAGTGCTCCGATACGGCCTCAATCTGCACGTAGTCGATGTTCCGGGTAACCAGGCCCCTCAGCGTATCGGAGAGCGGCACTCGAGCAATGAGCGAGTCCCGCACGTTATCGAATCTTCGGTACTGGGTCGGCCATGATTGGATGCCGCTCACTACGGAGGCGGCGCCCGAAATTTCAACGGAATCGGGTCGAACCGTTGGCGGAGCGATGAGACTGTGCGTCGCGGGAGTGCGGATGTCGACGTTCAGCTCGATGGGCACCTCGCGTGTGATGCGCCGCTCCTTCGAGAGAACGATCTGACTCGGGCTGACATTCTGGATGGCGATGCTCTTGGGGATGTTGAGGGCATCCCGCACCGAGACCTCATCCTGCGCGGCGTTGATGGCGACAACCGGCGGACTGAACTGAAGCCGGAGGAGCGACCATCCGTCGCCGACGACCTGAACACGGACACGCTCGGGCGGAAGCTGCGACAGTGCCTGGCTTTCGGGGATGTTCCTGACCTCGGTTGCAATCTGCAGGTTGCGTGTGTGCGTCTCCCGCATGGTGAACGTGAACCAGAGGAGGCTCGCCACGATGACCGAAACGGTCACGGTGACGCCACGACGTCGCGGGCGATCATCGGGTTCTTTTCGAGCGGGACGGCGCTGGAACAGCATATAGAGCCGATCCCAGATCGAATTGCTTCGAGGAGCACCGTTCTTCTTGGTAGGCGTTTCCGGCACGTTCGATCACGCTGTGGAATTTGATGGGACGGTTTCACGTCCCCATCGAGCCCTTGGTTCGTCTACGCGTTCCGCCATTCGGTTAAATCGCCTCGAGACACCATCAGATCAGGCGCTGCCTCAACAGCTCTCGTCCCTTTTCGAGGTCGGCGCGCGTATAAACGCCCGTAAGATAGATGATCGGCACGTAGAGGGCGATCAAAGCAGCGCGGATCGCCAATCGGGCAGCCGTTGGCAATTCGATGGTGAGCAATCCAACTCCCCAGAGGAGCGTCACAACCCCGGCAATGATCCAGACGATTCGCCACGGATACCCGACGTGAATCTGACGTTCCGCAACCCGGGCTGAAAGCCACGCGAGCAACGCATACGACGCGACCGTCGCCCACGCCGCGCCGGAAGCGCCCAGAAACGGGATCATCAACACATTGAGCACGGCGTTCGTCAGGGCCGCCACCAGCACGTTTAGACTGATCACGTGTGTCAACTCCGTGGCATAGAGAATATTGTTCACCACGATGTAAAGTCCATATCCGAGGAAACCGAGCGCGATCGGAAACACCAGCGGGTCGGCCCGCAGGTAGAAGGGGTTGACGTTGAAGACGGTCGACAGGAGCAGGGTCAGATCGTACGAAAGCAGGGACAGGCCGAGCACGGCCCATCCGGTCCAGACGGCATAGTGCCGAAACGTGCGCCGGTGCAGATTCAGATCGCCTTTGCCCACGGTTTTGAGCCCGATTACCGTAAAGGCCAGCTGAAAACTCTGTACGAACAGCATGTTGATGACGCCGCCGAGCCTCGCGGCCCATCCATAAACGCCGACCGTCTCCGCATCCGTTAGCCATTTCAGGATGTACCGGTCACCGACGTTCAAGAAGAGCCCGGCAAAGGCCGACAACACGAGCGGCACCCCGAATCGAAGCAGATTGCGGATCAAGCGCCGATCGAAGCGCCACGCCACATGTACGAGCATGAACACCGTCATGACCAGCGCGCTTGCACCGGCAGAGGCCACGTAAGCAATCAGAACGCCTTCGAGCCCCATCTCGCGGACCGCCAGAAAGTAGTAGACCCCGATCACGAGCACGGTCCATTCGGAGATGATACCCACCGTGTACCATCCTGCACGCTCGCGAACCCGGAGCAGCATGTAGGGGACCGTGCTGACAACCTTCAGCGCCGCATATCCGCCCATCAGCCGGGTCAAGGTCACGCGCGTGGGATCATCGGTCAGAAACGCCGCGAGTGGAGAGCCTGCCGCCCACGTCACCACGAAGACGACGGAGGCCAGCAGCGTAGACAGTACGAGCGTCGTAAAAGGGATGGCGGCCGTATCGTGGCGCTCATCGGGGTCCGACATGAATTTCAGCATGCCGGTCGCAATCCCCAACCCCGCAATGGGAATGAGGATCTGCGCGGTGGCCTCGAGCAACACGAGGTGCCCGTACGCATCCGTGCTCAGAAACGACGTGTTGAGGTAGAGAGGAGCGAGCAGAAGCCCACTAGCCTTTACGGCCACATTGCCGATGGCATACAGGCCCGTCTGGCTTATGACTCGCTTCAGTCCGGCATCCTCCGGCATGGAATCAGGATCTGCGATTTCAGCCGGCCTCGGCGGTATGGGCCAGCCTCTCCACCATCTCGACTTTGAAGCGGTGATGTTCGATGTTGAGCGGCACCCTGACCATATAGCACCTCACGCCCTGAAAGACGGCGCCGAGCAATCGCCGCCAACGAGCGTGAACATCCTGTGGGGTGATGGTGGGCTCTTTTCCGTCGAGCCGCCGATGGTAGGCATGCCAGTGAAGATGATTGTAGAAGTGCGCATACTCGGACGGCATCACTTCGACGGAAACGGCCGCCGCCTGCGCAGCACCCAACTCCGTGATATCGATGTTCGGGCGATCCTCCCGGACGAGGACGAAGTACCGACTCAGTCGGCCGCCTGTTGCACTGTACGCGCCAAAGAGCTTATCCGGAGCGAGCCGGCGCCGGACGAACTGCAGGCCCCGCCGGCGATGTAGCCCCCAGTGCACCCGATCCGCGAAGCGGCGACCCTGGAAAACCCGTCTCGCCAGCTCCGGATTGTCCTGCAGATTGTACGCGTAGATTTTTGGATAGGCCAGGTTGGGGTGTACCCACCCGTCAGCCCCCACAATGCTTATGTCGTCGGCCATGAACGTGAAGCCCCGGCGTAAGCACAGATCCAGCATCAGAGATGTTTTTCCCACGCCACCGGTCCCCCCGATCAAGGTCACTTCGCCTGACGGGCCGGCCATGGCAGATGCATGCACGACGGCGACATCGGACAGCCAATGCGCCGCCGGCACCAGGGCAAGCTCGTGAAAGACCATTCCGGCCCTCTCCTCACGCGAAGCGAACTGCATGTCGAGCGCCTTCCGGAGGGTCGATATGAGACGGTGCGATGGCGGAATGGTCAATTCCACCCTTCGAAGCCGGCCATCGTCCACGCGGAAGCGAACGTCCGCCGTAGTGAAGTGCGCGAGGAATCCATCCGAGAATTCCTCATGGATGCGGGGGTTCGCACGGCGGCCATCTTCATGGAGAATCGTACCCCACTTGAAACGCAGCTCGGGCTCGGAAGCCGGCGAGGCTGCAGGATAGAGGGCGAGTTCCTGCTCGAGTACCCGGGCGCCCGGTGACCCGTCCAGTTCGATCCGGACGTCCCGACCCAGCATTCGGAGCGCGAGTATTTGGGCCGCCTGTTCGCGCCTAGTCTGCATGAACCCGGCCATCATGTACCAAGTCTCCACCCCGCACCAACTCGTCCAGGAGCCCCAGCAACCGCTCGCTCCGCCGCTCGAGGCTGAAGTGAGCGATGATGTGTTCCCGGGCACGAAGCCTCATCTCGCCGGGGGCTTCGAGCGCACGACGCACGGCGCTCACCACCTCATCCGGATCCGGGCGCTCCACCACGTAGCCGGCATCCCCGATCCCATCCGGAATGCCGAACACCCGGCTGCCGACCGGAATGCATCCACATAACATGGCCTCGCAGAGGGCGTTCGGAAGCCCCTCCATGCGGGAGAGCTGAAGGTAGACCGATGCCGAATGGTAGTGATCGACGAGCTTCGCGCGCTCCACGGGCGCCACGAGGCGGACGTTCGAAGGAGGATCGAATCGCTCGCGAACAGATTCCGGATCGATCACGCCTATGATGTTGAACGACACCTCGGGCATGCGTCTGGCCGTTTCGATCACGAGGTCGATTCCTTTGATTCGAAGCACGCGATCCCCGTCCAGGTAGGCGACTGTGCTAACGATCGGATCGCGTTCGAGAGGTCCGATCGGCCACTCATCAGGGTCGTAACCGGTCGGCACGACCTCGATACGCGTGGCAAGGTCCGGAAGAAGACGCCGAAGCCCCTGTTCCTCTTCTTCTACACGCTCCGCAAAGCGGTTCTTCGAATAGATCAGCGACGACGAGACCGGCAGCAAGAGATCCGCCAGGCGCAGCACGAGGCGGGCGAGCGGCATGCGCCATCCACTCGCGCCGATACCGTGCCTTAGCGACGGCATGGAAACCGCGTCGAACCCGCCGATGGAAACGGCGACGGGCTTCCTGAAAGCCTGCGCCATCAGCACGGGGAGCACCATATGATAGTCGGAGAACCATCCGAACACGATGTCCGATCGAGGCAGCTCTCGGAGCAGCCATGTCAACTGCCGCAACAGCATGGCGCCGAATTCAAGGGGTCCGGGTTTTGCGTCCCATCCGAAATGGAATGGCCGGATATCATATTCCTCGCTCAGAATCCGCAGGTCCTCTCGAACGAACGAGCTGGGCTGAAGATAGATGAAGAGGAGCCGTCGTTTCACGTTCAGGATTTCGCGAGGATGCTCCGGGTGTGCGGTCCATCAGATGGCTTCGGCCACTCCTTCAGGATTTCTGCGATGCGTCGCGCGGCGCCCGGCTCGCTGATCGAAGGAATGGGAGGCCGCGGGCGGCGTGCAACGGCTTCGACGATGCGATC
>CBFGRV010000052.1:0-21175 GCA_965651265.1 uncultured Rhodothermales bacterium | reverse complement strand
TATCGCAACGAATACCTCCTGGAGATGCTGGGCGTCCCCGGGATCGTGGGCGACTTCATCATCTTCGTCAACGGCATCAAACAGATGCTGGGCCTGCAGGCCATCGAGGATCAGCTCACTATGCTGCGAACCGCTACTATCGATGCCATTCTCCTGGCCGCGTTCGGATTGTCGGCCGATGAGTTGAAGGATCGCGTGATCAGCCCGACGGCACTCTTCGATCAGATCGTAAACCTCCCCGGGTACAACTTCGACATCGTGAATCAGGAGGTCGCCATGCCCATTTCGCTGGCGCGCTTGAACCGGGATGTTCTTGGATTGCCCGATGACGATGGATTCGGTCCCGAGACGTGGGACGAGCACGCCTTCGCGCCGGCCTACAACACGATGTTGATGACCAAGCTCATCCTCCTTAGCGATACGGCCCGTGTTCGACTCTGCAGCGACCTCGGTGTCAGCAATTGTGCGGGCCTCGACAATTTCATGCTGGGCTTCATCCGCTCCCTGGATGACGACAACCAGTGGAGCAAGGCTCCTCCGATGATCTTCGGCCATTGTGCCGCATACGCACAGATCTTCAAGCGGCAGCTCGGTGAGGATGTTGCGTGCCCGTCCATGGTGCCGCTGGATCCTCCCACCATCACGCCTGCGGCCGGTACCTTCTCTCAGCCGACGCCCGTCACGCTCGATCACGAGCTCGCCGACGCGGCGCTCTACTACACCATCAGCGAGGTTGGTCAGGTCGTCGAGCCGGAGCCGGGCGACATTCGGTCACGGCTCTACACGCAGCCCTTCACGATCTCCGCGCCCCTGACCGGACCCACACGGCCGTTCGTGGTACGGGCGAGGGCCTTCCGCGACGGCCATCTGCCCAGTGAGTCGGCCGTTGCCGAGATCACGATCGATGCGCGAGCCGGCGCACCTCAAATTCTCCCTGCAGGTGGCGAATTCATCGAACCGCTGGCCGTCCAGATCATAGCGGCACCGGGCACGGACGTCTTCTACACGCTCAACGGCGAAACCCCCGACTTCCTTTCCGAGCATTACTCAGGCCCCATCCAGCTGTCCAAAGGCACGTACGAGTTGAAGGCGATCGCGTATCAGATCCAGTTTGGGCCCAGTGAGGTGGTATCGGCGAATTTTACCGTCTACGATGCGAGCACGGAGCGGGCAGACTCCCCGGTCTTTCAGCCCTTCAGCTCAGGGGATTTCGTGGATGAAGTCGAAGTGCGGCTGCTGACGCACACGCAGGGTGCCCAGATTCGCTACACCATCGCGCAGGATGGCGTGCCACCGGTGCCCACCGCGGCATCCACACTCTACACGGGGCCGTTCGAGCTGGGGTTGGGCAACTGGTTCGTGCGGGCCGTCAGTTTCAAGGATGGCCTCCTCGCCAGTGAGGTCAACCAGCGGAATTACCGCGTACACGAGCCGCTTGGGATCACGACGCTTCCGGAGATCGCGCCCGCCGGCGGCACCTTTTATAACAACGTCGAGGTAACGATCACGGCCGCGACGGTGCCCGCCACACAGGGGGTGCGAATATTCTACACGACGGATGGCGTCCCGCCGGAAATCGATCCGCAGGCCGCCGGTAATTACAACGGCCCCTTCCAGGTACAACGCAGCCTCACCCTCCACGCGCAGGCGACGCGGCAATTCTTCCAGCCGAGCGACGTGGCACAGGCCACTTTCCGGCTCGAGTGCGCCGCGCCAACCATAACGCCCGGTGGTGGGGCTTTCGTGGGGCAGGTGGATGTCGAGCTGGCGACCATCACGGCGGGGGCGACCATTCGCTACACGCTCGACGGCAGCGAGCCGCATGAGGAGTCGCCGCAGTATGCGGGACCGATCCAGCTCGATGAGTCCGCGACCCTGCAAGCAAGGTGCTTCAAGTCCGGATATTTCGCGAGTGAGGTGAGCTCCTCGGTCTTCATCGTCGAGGATCCGGCTCCCCCGGTCGTCGTCCGGCAGCCGGCGGACGTATCCGTCGTAGTGGGCGAGCCCGCCGAATTCGTCGTGTCCGCGTCCGGCCTGCCCGCCCCGGACATCCAGTGGCAGCACAACGGGCAGGACGTCGCCGGGGCAACATCCGACACGCTGCGGATTCCGGCAGCCCAGGCAGATGACGCCGGATTATACCGTGCGCTTCTCGTGAGCGCGAGCGGAGTCGATACCACGCGCTCCGCGCAACTGACGGTTCATCCTGTGCCCTCACCGCCGCAGATCGTGGTCGAACCCACCGACCTGGTGGCCAGGCAGGGCGATCCTGCTGCACTCGAGGTCCAGGCGAGTGGCGTCCCGGCCCCGGATTTCGTGTGGTATCGCAACGGCATGCCGCTCATCGGACAAACGTCCGCCCTCCTCTCGTTTGATGCCGTTCAGCTCGTTCACGCGGGCGAGTATTTCGTCATTGCGACAAATGCCGCAGGCGCCGACACGAGTGTGACGGTTTCGCTCGTCGTGGAGGCCGAAACGGCCGTCCATACGGTGGAGGATGCCGAGCTGCCTCGCACGTTCGAGCTCCATCAGAACTACCCGAATCCCTTCAATCCGACGACCACGATCCCCTTCGCCGTGCCGAAATCCGGTCGTGTCATCATTCGACTGTTCGATGCGGCGGGCCGGCTAGTGGCCGTACTGGCCGACAAAGAAATGGCCGCGGGGCGATACGAGCTCGTCTTCAACGCCGATGGACTCGCAACCGGGGCGTACTTCTATCAGATGGAGGGGCAGGGTTTCCTGAAGGCGAAGAGCATGCTGCTTATTCGATAGGTTGCCGCCATTCGACAGGAAGCCGCCCATTCGAAAAAGTCGCACGGATACAAAAAGGCCGTGCAGCGCCTGGACGCCGCACGGCCCGACTACACGACTCGTTAAAGCAGGAATGCAATTACCACCAGTACGAGGAATACGACCAATAAGACCTTTGCAACTCCGGCGGTAAGGCCCGCCACCCCTCGGAATCCGAGCAATGCGGCAACGAGTGCAATTACGGCGAGTACGATAATGGCTTCAAGCATGGAATGCCTCCTAATGGATGGTTCGCATTGGCTGGTGGCATACGCAAAGTTGCAGGAGGTTTGTGCCGCAACAAGGTAACCGGCTCGCAACCAGTGCGATACAGACTGGTAACTTCGCGATCTTGAGGGTGCCGGCCCGGAAAACGGGCATGGCTCTCCGGCGCGATCAGCTCTCGGCGGCGTTACATGCGACTCGAGGCATCCGCCATGCAAGCACGAGTCGGCACATGCGAGCACGTACCGTCTGTTTCGGATCATTCTTTTCGCCGGAGATCGGCGATCCGGAGCGATTCCTTGCCGAAACGCCGCTCCTCCGAGAGCTGCCTGTGAGAATGGCGGCGCGCGGATACGCCGTGCACGTGGTGCAGTCTTTCGCCAGCGACGCGCACATTCGGAGAGGCGGGGTCGATTACCATTTCGTGCGGACCCACTCACGGGCCTCTGCAGGGTCATCGACCTGGCGGCGCCTGTCACGCCAGCTTCCGGCGGTGAGGGCCGTCCGAAAAATCCGGCTCCTTCAGCCTGACATCGTTCACTGGCACGGCTCCAGCCTATATCTGAATCACCTGCTCGTTCGACGGGCGCTGCCGGAGGCCAGTTTTATCCTTCAATACCACGGGGGGCTTCCGTCCCCGAATCCATTTGCCAGGCGGCTGCAGCGAACGGCCTTCGCGAGGACCCAGCGATTCCTCTTCACGACGCGCGAACATGCGGCTCCTTTCATCGAGGCGGGCCTGATCGACGATGAGGCGTCGGTCAGCGAGTTCATGGAGACCTCCAGCGATTTCGCACCGGCGGACCGGGAGGCTGCCCGTGCCGCGACCGGCATGGAGGGCCAGCCCGTCTTTCTGTCAACCGCGCGGCTGGACGCGATCAAGGATCCGCTCACGACGCTGCGCGGATTCGAACGCATCGCACAGATCTGGCCATCCGCGCGGCTGCATATGTTCTATACGGATGCGCCTCTTCTGCGGGACGTGCAGGGGTTCATCCAATCGAGATCCGATCTGCGCGGCCGCGTGCTCTTGCGTGGGCGTGCGCCGCTCGAGCAGATGCCGCTCATCTACAACAGCGCGGACTTCCTGCTGCAGGCGAGCCGTCGAGAGTATAGCGGCTGCGCAGTGCTGGAGGCCATGGCCTGCGGGGTGATTCCGATCGTGACGGACATTCCGTCGTTTCGGGCGATGACGGGCGATGGGCGCCTCGGCGGGCTATTTCCTCCCGGCGATTGCGAGGCCCTGGCCCGGAGCGCCGTGGCTTCCTCGCTCGCGTGCCTCCCCCTGCATCGCGCACGCGTTCGTGAGCACTTCGAGGCCGCTCTGAGCTTCGACGTCCTGGCGGCCCGGTTGGATGACATTTATCGAAACGCGTTCGAAAGAGTGGCCACTTCGACCACGGTGGCGGCGTGACAAGGACCGAGTCGACGAGCGGGATGCCCGGGCACGCTTTCATCGGCACGAGTGGATGGGCCTACGACGGCTGGAAGAACGATTTCTTCGCGGGAGTGCCGCGGAGCAGGTGGCTCGAATACTGTGCGGAGCGATTCACCGGCCTCGAGGCAAATGGGACGTTCTACAGGCTGCAATCATCCTCCACGTTGAAGCATTGGAAGGAGCGAACCCCGCCCGATTTTGTCTTCGCTGCGAAGGGCCACCGGTTCGTCACCCACAACAAAAAACTGCTCGATGCGGATGAGACCATAGTCATCTCGCGTGAGAACATGCGCCCGCTTGGCCGCAAGCTGGCCGTCGTGGTGTGGCAGCTACAGGGATCGTTTGCGCTCAATCTGGAGCGGATCGAGAGCTTCGCCCGCACGTTATCACGAAGGTGGCGGGCCGTGCGCCACGCCATCGAGTTCCGACATCCAAGCTGGTTCAATGATGAAGTCGCCCGTGTGATGGCCGACCACAACCTCGCCGTATGTCAGTCGGATGCCGCGAATTGGCCATTGTGGGATGCAGTGACCACGGACCTGGTCTACGTTCGCCTCCACGGGCACACGCGAACGTATGCCTCGGCCTACAGCGACGCTCAGCTCGATGGCTGGGCGGAGAAGGCGCGGTCGTGGATGAGCGAAGGCCGGGACGTGCATGTTTATTTCGACAACGATGCAGAGGGGGCGGCGCCGTATGACGCGCTGCGCCTTCTCGATCGCCTGGAGTAACGATGAGCTGTTGTCAATGCGAAGGATTGGCCCAGGAGTTCGACGACGAATTTGCAGCGGGCGAGCTGCGGCAGTACCGCGAAAAGGGCCTCCGCCGCACGAGCCGGGTTCTCGTGGAGGCGATTCGAGAGCGGATGAACGGCGCCGAGACGTTGTTGGACATTGGTGGCGGGGTGGGCGGGATTCAACTGGAGCTGCTCGAGGCGGGAGTGCGCCGGGCCGTGAGCGTCGACGCCGCGCCGGCCTTCGTCGCCGCGGCTCAGGTGGAGGCTCTGCGACAAGGCGTGGCCGATCGAATCGATCACCGTTTTGGCAATTTCGTCGAGCTGGCGGATGAGGTGGAACCGGCCGACGTCGTCACACTCGACCGCGTGATTTGCTGCTACCCCGACATGCGCGCGCTCGTCGGTGCGTCGGCCGCCCGCGCCCGCCGAATCTACGGCGCGGTGTTACCCCGATCGACGTGGTGGACACGCATTGGAGTCCGGTTCGCCAATCTGATCATGCGAATGCGCCGCAGCTCGATGCGCGGCTTCGTACATCCTACCGAAGAGGTCGATGCCGTCTTGCGCAGGGAAGGCTTTCGACTCGCATTTCTGGAGCGAGGCTTCATCTGGCAGGTGCTCGTGTACGTCCGGTGAGCAGCGCTTGCGTTTAGGCCCACTGCTGCATGAGCGGGCCGTCGGCTCCGAAGACCGGGTCGGCCTCGGGTAGCGACGTGCTTTCGATGTTTTGATCGGCTCGAGGACGCTCTCCCTCCTCGCCATAGTTCATGTCGTACGACTGACCCTTCGGGTACGCGCCCACGACGACGAAATCCGGACTGGAGCCAAGGTTCTTGTGCGCCGTTCCTGCCGGCAGCACCAATGCGTCGCCGGCGTCGACATCCAACCTAATGCCGCTGTCTCCGCCTAGCTGCACCCGCGCCGAGCCGCGCGCCACGCCGAGCACCTCATGCGCCGTGCTGTGGTAGTGGTGGTAGGGGTAGATCCCGTTCCGCCAGGTGCCGCCCCAGCCGTTTCGGCGAAACCTCTCCTCGAAGAGAGTGGCCCGATCCCCTCCCTCATTGGTGTCGGAATCCATCGCGTTCCTGTAAATGATGACGGGCAGCCTCGCGTTGTTCGGAAAGGTGCCGTCGTCGGAGAGGAATTCGGTCTGGATGTCGGCGTTCATGTGGCGGTTCTTGACGGATGCGAAAGGGCGACGTGATAAATCCCGCTCGGATGTGTCTATAGATAAGGAGGCTGTGGGTTGCTCCCATGACGAACCGAATCTGAAACGATGGCGTAGATGAAACGAGAAACGGTTAAAGATTACTTGCTCCGGACCGAGATGGACGAGGCGCAGGCCGAAGCTCTTGCAAATATCCTCGACGAACTGGCCACAACGGGCGAGGTGTTGCGGCTCGAGGAGCGACTCGTTGGTCAGATGCAGGCCCTGGAGGAGCGACTCATGGGGAAGACGAATGCGCTTGAGGAGCGCCTCTTCGGAAGAACGAATGCCCTCGAGGAGCGCCTCTTCGGAAGAACGAATGCCCTCGAGGAGCGCCTTTTCGGAAGAATGAATACCCTCGAGGGGCGCCTTTTCGGAAGAATGGATGTCCTTGAGCAACGCCATGCTGGGGAGATGGCTAATCTGCGGGACGTGCTCACGCGGAGAATGATCGCCATCGTAGGCGTTTTCGGGACCATCGTGACTATCGTGAACGCGATACTCGGCTAGATTCTGATCGCATCCAGGTGGCTCGCGCTAATCCCGGAGCACGAAGCCGTCGATGCCCACGAGGTAGCCGTCGCTGTAGCCGGCTGACCGAACGTCTTTTCCGATAATTTCGACGACCAGCTCGTTCGCGCCGACATCCAACCGGACGCGCCCGAGTGATATTGGGCCCGTAGCGCGGACCTGCGGATTGTAGAGGTCAATCAAGTCTCCAACCTCCTCCCCGTTCACGTGAATCCGGATGATGCCGTAGTCCTGCGCCCGCGTGAAGAAGCCGATCAGCTCGTATTCGCCTTCCGCCGGTGCGTCCAGGGGGATCGTCAGGCGATCGCCGGGGTGGGCCAGCACCCACCAGAGCTGGGCATCGCCGCCCCAGATGCCCTCGAAGGATCCCATCTCCTGGATTTGCACCTCGCCACCTGTAGCCTGTGCCCGAGCCACGAGCGATTCCGCCTCGATGGACGGCGCCGAGATCTGGGACAGCGGCATCAAATCGGCCGGTAGCGCAGGAAACGGCGGATGTGGATGCGTCTGGTACCAGAACGCGACGGATGCGTACTCGACGCCCGGCGTGCTGTTCGTGCCGCCGTGCTCGATCTCGAACAGTAATTCACGCTCGAATGGGATCGGATCTTCGATGTGCCACCGGTACGTGTTGATGCGGCCCTTCTCGGTGTCCTTGATCGTCACGCCATGGTACGGCGCGCTGTACTCGCCCGTGTCGTAATACCATCCCGACGAGAAATAATCCTCCGTGCCGGTGCCGATGATACTCGGCGTCTCTTCCCCGTCGATGTAGATCATCTCGTCGCCCTCCAGATACGAAAGACTGCTCCCCTGCTCCGGCTGCACGGAGATGAGTGTGCCCACGTAGTGCCCGCGTCCCGTGGTGTGCAGGATGGTGACGGGCTCACCCTCCACGGTGCGTGTCTGGCGGTACTGCGCGTGGAAGTGGAGCGCGTCGTCCGGCAGCGTGTCATACGTGCGGATGTCGACGTTGTAGTAGAAGAGCGTTACGGGCTCGCTTCCCGTGTTGACGACCTCGATGCGGGCATGCTCGCGAAAGGGCATCGGCCAATACACGTTGTAGCCGCCGCTCGTCATGTTGATGGGCAGAGAGATGTAGTCCTTCCATTCGCCGAATCCCATCCCGAAGAAGTCGGCGACGGGCACCTCGACGGAGGGCTCCGCCTCGCGATCCCAGAAACAGCGGACGATAAGCTGTCGCTGGATCTCTCGGTGGTTTCGCGGTGCGATGGTGATCCACCACCGCCGAACCACGCCCGCGCCCTCATGATCGACGAGCGTGAGGGACTCGCCTGGCGCAATGGGGCGCCAATCGTTGTTGCCGCCTGTCGGATCGACCGAGGAATAATGGACGAGGCCGCCTTCACGGGCACGATAGAGATCGCCGAGGGGACCTCCGGAGTGGATCTGACCGGCGGCCGGACAAACCGCCAGCGGCAAAATCAGGACTAGTGTGATAAATGGCGCCATCCAGCCAGACGTACAGAACGGCAGCGCGTCGCGCTCCGATGAGGCCGGCGCGTCGGGGGGCTTTGTCATCATTCCTCGATCCGGAAGGAATTGGTGCCGACTTCCTCTCGTTGACCGTCCGCTTGAAATTCGATGCCGGTCTGGTAGCGATAGGTCCCCGGCTCGACCCCGAGCATGAGCGTTTTGACGTACGTTGCCGTATCGCCGGGCGCGAGCAAGCGCAACTCGGTGGTGCAGACGGTCATCGTGTCCGGCACCACTACCCAGCCGGCTTCGTCCTCACGAGCCAGATCGGAGAAGCACAAGTTGTAGCCGATCTCCTGATCTTCGTGATTGACGAGCTGCAGCCGGACGCTGTCGCCGGGAGCATACGCGGATGCGTCGGTCATGAACTCGACGCCCGACCGCGTCGTGGGGACCGTGCTACGGCACGCAAACAGGCTGATGGCGATGACGGAAACGATGACGAGTGATCGCATGGCGGTCAATCAGGTTCTCCAACTGCTCCTTCGGCAAGGAAATCGAGATCCGTCGAATAAATGCGCCACGAACGCTGGGCCTCCGTGGCGCCCGGAACGAGGGAGCGCCGGAGCGTGACGGCGCCCTCGAGCTGCCGATGCTCGCCCGTCGTCGTGCCAGTGTGCACGGTCACGGGCACGCGCACGTAGCGTGAACCGGCTGCTCCTTCGATGCGGCCGAGCTCACCGATCTGGGCGTGAACGGATGTGGTTTGAGCGAACTGGCGGGTGAATTCTTCGAGGCCCCTACCGCTGCCCCCGCCGCCATTGACCCAGTATTCGTAGGCCCCGACGTAGTCGCCGCGGTTGAGGGCAGCGAAATAGTCCTCGAGCACGGCTACTACCTGGCGCGTATCGGTGACCGTGGGCGCCAGACTGACGGAGTCTGCGCCGGCGTACAGCGCGGCCATAGAATCCGACTGGCTTGTGGCGAGCTCATCATCGTCTTGCGGCACGTCGTCGCCTCCGCATCCGAAGGCCAGACACGAGACGAGGACGAGTGTTGAAAGAGATCGGAGGCGCATCGGCATCGGTCTCGATTCGTCTAGTGGGGCTCACCGCAAATCGAAGGGTCAAACCAGAATCTACGAAGCCTGCAACAGGATGGCGAATGCCGATTTTGGGAACGGCAGCCTGTCGGCGCGAACCGGGGAGCGTCGGTGACGGTTCGGAGTCCATGGAATCGGAGATACACACAGATGATCGTGCGCCCGCCACGCGCGCCGTCATCCGAACGGAGGTCGTTGTGATCGGGGCCGGGCAGGCCGGCCTGTCAGCGGCCTATCATCTCAAGAAGCGAAATCTCGAACCGCATCGCGGATTCGTCGTGCTGGATCACTCGGCCGAGCCCGGCGGCGCCTGGCAGTACCGCTGGCCTTCGCTGACCCTGAGTACCGTGAACAGGATCCACGACCTGCCGGGGATGCGATTTGCGGAGGCGCTCGACACCGATGCGACCGAGGTGCCGGCCAGCGAGGCCGTGCCGAAGTATTTCGCGGCGTACGAGCGGCGGTTCGAGCTTCCTGTTTACCGGCCCATTTCCGTGAAGGTGGTGTGCCCGCGAGGCGAACGGTTTCGCGTCGAGACCGACCGCGTGCATTTCTCCGCACGCGGCATCATCAATGCAACGGGCACGTGGGAGTCGCCCTACATCCCGGACTACCCCGGACGCGACCGATTTCGCGGCCGGCAGCTCCACACCAGGGATTACGAGACTCCGGATGCGTTCGTTGGGCGCCATGTGTTGATCGTCGGCGGTGGGATATCCGCCATCCAACTCCTCGATGAGATCTCGCGCGTCACGGAGACGACGTGGGTCACGCGGCGCCCGCCTGATTTTCGCGAGGGCCCTTTCGATGAGGAGGCGGGACGAAGGGCCGTGCGCCTCGTTGAGGAGCGGGTGCGGCGCGGCGGTCCGCCCGGGTCGGTCGTGTCTGTCACCGGCATCCCCATCACGCCGGCCATCGAGGCAATGCGGCGGCGCGGGGTTTTGGAGCGCCGCCCGATGTTCAGCGAGGTCGAGGAGGATGGCGTGCGGTGGGCAGATGGCAGCTTCCTGAGAGTCGATGTCATCCTCTGGTGCACGGGCTTCCGGAGCGCGCTCGACCACTTGGCACCGCTCATGCTTCGCGAGCCCGGGGGCGGCATCAAAATGGCAGGCCGCCTCGCGACTCAGGTGGCGAAGGAGCCGCGCGTGCATCTGGTCGGGTACGGGCCTTCGGCCTCAACGATCGGAGCGAATCGCGCGGGCGGCGCCGCGGCGGCGGAGCTGATGAAGCACCTCGGCCTGCCGTGAAAGATGGCATCGTACCGGCGCGAATCGCCGCACTGATTGTGCCGCCACGAGGCAACGCTGCTGCGCAATCGCGCTAGCCCGCCTCAGATTGCCGCACGTCGATCTGCCCCGCGGCCGCCCGCTGCTCGGATGGCTTCTGAAGGCGCGAGAGGTTGTACGCCGTGTTCACCAGCGTGACGTGCGAAAAGGCTTGCGGGAAGTTGCCGACCTGGCGGCCATGAAGAGCGTCATACTCTTCCGCCAGCAGTCCAACGTCGTTGCGCAGCGAAAGGAGGCGCTCGAACAGCGCGCGTGCCTCGTCGACACGGCCCATCATCACGTACACGTCCGCCAGCCAGAAGCTGCAGGCCAGGAAGGCGCCTTCGCCGGGGGGCAGGCCGTCCTCGGACCGGGACGTGTCGTAGCGCAAGACGAGCCCATCCGCCATCAGCTCCTGCTCGATGGCCGCGACCGTCCCCACCATTCGCTCGTCGTCGATGGAGATGAAGCCGACCGTCGGAAGCAGAAGGAGGCTGGCATCGACCTCGTCGGACTCGTACGACTGCACGAAACAGCCCTTCTTCGCGTTGTAGCCGCGGCGGCAGACGGACTCCCTGATGTGATCGCGCAGCTCGCGCCATCGATCCAGCGGCCCATCCAACCCGAACTGCTCGATTCCCTTGATGCCGCGATCGAACGCGACCCAGGTCATCACCTTTGAAAACGTGAAGTGCCGCCTCTCCGATCGTATCTCCCAGAGGCCCTCGTCGGGCTCATTCCAGATGCTTTCAAGATGGACGAGCAGCTTGCGCTGGAAGGCCCACGCATCCTCATTCGGCGGGAGGCCGCCGAGCCTGGCATGATGCAGCGCATCCATGACCTCGCCGAAAACGTCGAGCTGAAGCTGCTCGTGCGCGGCATTCCCGATGCGCACCGGCGTCGAACCTTCGTACCCCGAGAGCCATGGGATCTCCCACTCCGGAATCCGCCGCTCGCCGGCAATGCCGTAGAGGATCTGGGTCTGATCGGGCGCCCCTGCAGCGGCCCGGACGAGCCAGTCGCGCCAGGCCTCGGCCTCGCCGAAGTGGCCGGAATTCATCAGGGCCAGAAGGGTCAGCGTGGCATCGCGCAGCCAACAGTAGCGGTAGTCCCAGTTTCGGACGCCGCCTATGCGCTCGGGCAGTGAGGTCGTGGGGGCCGCGACGATCCCGCCGGTTGGGGTGTACGTGAGGGCCTTCAGCGTAATGAGGGAGCGACGGATGGCGTCGGAATATTCGCCGGAGGTCTCGACCTGATCCGACCAATTCGTCCAGAAAGTCTCCGTGTCCTCCAGTGCCGTCTCAGCATCGACCTGCTCCGGCGGATCGAGGTGCGAATGGCCGAAGGTGAGCACCATCGGGATGCGATCCCCCTCGCGCACCGTGAAGTCGCCGACCGTCTTGAGATTCTCGCCGTGGATCTCGAGGGGCGTGGTGAGTACGATCATATCCGGACCCACGATGGCCCGGAGCGTACCATCCGACTGTCGGGTGACCCACGGGACATCGCGCCCGTATCCAAACCGGATGACAAGCTCGGTGTGCATGTTGACGGCGCCGCGCTCGCCGCAAATGATCCGCACGACGTCCGAGTTCTCGCCTCGCAGCGGCATGAAATCGATGAGCTTGACGGAGCCGCTGTCGGTCTCCAAGCGCGTCTCGAGGATGAGCGTGTCGCGCCGATAGCTGCGCGAGACCTGCCGGATGTCATCAGTCGGCGCAATCAGCCAGCGGCCATTCTCCGGCGTGCCAAGGAGCGCGGCGAAGCAGGCGTCGGAGTCGAAACGCGGCCAGCATAGCCAATCGATGGAGCCGTTTCGCCCGACGAGCGCCGCCGTTTCGCAGTCGCCGATGAGCGCATAGTCTTCAATGCGTAAGGACATCCGGCCTCCGGTTTTGGTTGGGGGTACGCCTCGACAGGTTATATCGGTCCGCCGGAAGTGTCTTATTCAGTACGGCACGAGCATTCGATTGGCCGGGACGCGAGTATGGCCTCGAGTCGGCGCGGCGCATCGAGGCGGCTCGATTCTCGAACCCTCCAACCTGACGGAGAGTACCATGAAGCGGCAGATCATCCAGGACTACCTGCAGCGCGCGGAGATGAACGAAGCTCAGGCGACGGCGCTCTCCCACATTCTCGAGGAGATGGCGACTCGAAGTGAAATCCTGCGATTGGAGGATCGCATGATCTCGTTCGAGAAGCGCATCGACCAACGATTCGACCATTTCGAAGAGCGCACAGACCAAAGATTCGAGGCGTTCGAAGCGCGCACAGACCAAAGATTCGAGGCGTTCGAAGCGCGCATGGAGCAGCGATTAGACGCCTTCGAGGAGCGTGCGGGAATTCAATCCGGTGCACTCGAAGAGAGGATCGATCGAAAACTCTCCGACATGCAATCGGAACTGACCTGGAAGATCGTTGGCCTGGTGGGCCTGATCGTTACGGTCGGAACAGCGCTGAACATCATCGTGGGCTGAGCGCATGCGAGCCTGGATGATGATGGCCGGCATATGCCTGGCGATCTGTGCTACCGATCTCGCCGCGCAGCCGCACCAGGAGTTCTCCAAGGGGCTATCGCATCACGTTCTTTTTGATGCATCGATCCGTGAAGGCGTCGCCTGCTACCGGATCCCTGCCCTCGTCACCGCGCCGAACGGCGATCTCATCGCGGCCGTCGATGAACGCGTCTCCTCCTGTGCCGACCTGCGAGACAACCGCGACATCAACATCGTCATCCGCCGCAGCATCGACGGCGGAGCCACGTGGTCGGCGATCGAAACGGTCGCGGACTTCCCCGACGGGCGCTCCGCCTCCGACCCGTCGATGATCGTGAACGAGGTCACGGGCACGATCTTCCTGTTCTACAACTACATGGATCTCGACGCGGCGCCGGGCAGATATCGGATGCACGTCCTTTCCAGCACCGACAACGGCCGGACGTGGATCGGCCCGACGGACATCAGCCACCAGATTCTCCGCCCCGAATGGCGCGATGATTTCGTCTTCATTACATCCGGCCGCGGCACCCAGACCCGCTCGGGCGCGCTGCTGCATACGCTCGTCCACCTCGAGGAGGGCGTATTCGTCTTCAGCAGCGAGGAGCACGGTGCGTCCTGGTTTCGGTTGGATGTCCCCGTGCGGCCGGCGGACGAGTCGAAGATCGTTGAGCTCTCGGATGGGCGCTGGATGATCAACAGCCGCGTGAACGGCGCCGGCGTTCGCTACGTCCGCATCTCGTCCGATCGCGGGAGGACGTGGGAATCGCAGCCCGATTCCGTGCTGATCGACCCGGCGGCGAACGCCGGCCTCCTCGCCTTCCGGATGCGGGACGCCGCGGATGACGTTGGCCGGCCGCGCACGGAGACCTCAGATCGTCTGCAAATGGAGGATGGCAGCGCGAAGGACGGGCACGTCCTCCTCTTCTCGAACCCGGCTTCATCCACTCGCCGCGAGAATCTAACTGTCCGCGCCAGCTTCGACGACGGTGCGACGTGGAGCGCCGACCGGGTCATCTACCCGGGTCCTTCCGCCTATTCGACCTTGACCGAGCTCGACGATGGCACGATCGGCCTCCTTTTCGAGAAGGACGAATACGCTAAAGTCGCATTCGTCAAGTTCAGTCTGGATTGGTTGATGGAGGATGTCCCGAACGGTTCCTCAGATTGAACTGATTGAATGCAAGACACTACATCATTGAAAGAATACATCATCACAACATACCCCATGAGACGGCATGCGCCTTCCCTCAGTGGCGCTCCTCCGGGATCACGACGACGAAGCGTTCCTCTTCCCCGCGGATGATCCGCAGGGCGAGGACTTCGCCGATGGTCTCCTCCGTCAGCAGGGCCAGCAGGTCGTCGATGCCTGCGAGACGTCGCCCGCCCGAGCCGATCAGAATGTCTCCCTTCTGCAGGCCGCCGCGCGCACCGGGACCCTCCTCGGCAACTTCCATCACGAGGACACCCCCGCTCTCTTCGAGCTCGTGCGCCCGAACGAGGCGTTCCGGCAGCTCGACCGTCTGACCGACGACACCGATGTAGGCGCGCCGCACGCGGCCCTTCTGAATGAGCTGGCCCGAGATGAGCTTGGCCGTGTTGATGGCCACCGCAAAACTCAGCCCCTGCGCCGGCATGATCATCATCGTGTTGATGCCGATGACGCGCCCGCGGCTGTCCACCAGCGGCCCTCCCGAGTTGCCGGGATTTAAAGCGGCATCCGTCTGGATGACGTCATCCATCAGCCGGCCGGTTCGTGACCGCAGGGATCTGCCGAGCCCACTCACGACCCCGGCCGTCACCGAGTGCTGAAAGCCTAACGGATTTCCGATCGCGATGGCCAGCTGTCCCACGCGGAGTCGGCTGGAATCCCCCAATTCCACATGCGCGAGGTCGGGGGCATCGATCCGAAGCACGGCAAGGTCCGTATCGGGGTCGTCGCCCACGAGCTGCGCCGGGTACTGCCGGCCATCGGCAAACTGGACGTGGATGCGCGAGGCGCCGTGTGCGACGTGGCTGTTCGTTAGCAAAAAACCATCCGGCGTGAAAACGAATCCGGATCCACTGCCGCCCCGCTGCCTGCGTCCACGGGCGATGTCGATACTCACGACGGCCGGTCCGACCGTCTCCACCGCGTGGACCACTGCCTCTGAGTAGGCATCCAGCAAGTGCTGATCGGATTCCGAACCTTGGCGTGCGTCGGCGGAGACGGGGTCCGTCAACCCGCCGGGTGGATGGTGCAGCCCGTCGTCACGTGTATCCCCTGCAACGTCAATAAGCATGACATCCTCGTGGTTGTCACGCGGATGACCTGTCGGAATGTCCGCACAGCCTCATCTGCGCCTACACTATCCGGGGGCTGAAAAATTCATGCCACCCCGCTTCCCGACGCAACGTCAGGCCGCCATCCGGCACACCATCGCGCTTCTCACTCCTTGACTGCGTCCGCGTCCGCGTCCGCGTTTGCCGTAGCTTCGTGAACGACAGGAAGCGTGATGACGAAGGCGGCGCCGGCTCGGCCGTCGCTCTCCACGGTCAGCGTGCCGCCGTGCCCCTGCGTCACGATCTCATGGCTCAGCGAAAGGCCGAGGCCCGTGCCCGAACCCGCGGGCTTTGTGGTGAAGAATGGCTCGAAAATCCGCTGCCGGAGGTCCTCGGGAATGCCCGGTCCGTTATCCTCGACGCGAATGATGCACGATCCGTCGATGCGCCGCGTTTGGACGCGCACTGTCGGCGTATACTGCCCATCCCCGTCTCCGCTGGATTGCTCGTGGTGCTCCTGGACCGCGTCGAAGGCGTTCCCCAGGATGTTGACGATCACGCGGCCGATTTCCTGGGGCACGAGGGTCACCTCTCCGACACTCTCGTCATAGTCCCGCTCCAGCCGCACGGTGAAGTCCGCCGATTGCGCGCGCTTGCCGTGGTAGGCCAGGCCCACATATTCATCTACCAGCGTGTTCAGATCGACCGATCGCCGCTGTCCCGATGCGCCTCGCGAGTGGTCCAGCATGCTCCGGACGATCGCATCGGCGCGCCGTCCGTGCTCTTCGATCTTGTCGCCGTTGATGCGCAAATCCGCCAGGATGGCACGCACTTCGGATGAATCGTCGCCCAGGGCGGCCTCGAGCTCGTCGACGAGCTCCCTGTTCAGGCTGGCGAAGTTGTTCACGAAATTGAGCGGATTCTTGATTTCGTGAGCGATCCCGGCCGTCAATGCACCGAGGCTCGCGAGTTTCTCCTGGTGGACGAGTTGTGCCTGGGTCGACTTCAGCTCGTCGAGCGCCTCAGCGAGGTGGCGGTGGGCCTCGGCCAGGTTGCGATATGCCTCCGCATTTTGAAGCGCAACACCGACATTGGCGGCGATGGTGGTCAGAAGACGGAGGTCGTCTTGCCCGAACCGATCCTTCTCGGTCCGGCTCTGCACGCTGATCACCCCGATGGATTCATTCCGGACCGTGATCGGCACGCCCAGATACGAGGCGACCGAAGAGCCGACCTCGTCCAGTCCCAGCTGCTTGTACTTGCCGGACACATCCTCGTTGATGAGAAGCGGTTCGCCGGTCTGGATGATCCTGGACGTAAGTCCGGCGCCCAGCTTCATGGGCTTGAGGTTGTCGCCGTAGACATAGGGAAAGTGGATCATCCCCGCCTCCCGATCTAGGGTCGCTACATAGGCGACATCGGCTTGGAAGAGCTCTCGCATCCGCTCGCCGACGAGGTTGACCAGCGGGTCGAAATCGAGCTGCGCGACCAGTGCGCGACTGATGCGGTTCACCATGTCGAGTTCGTCGACACGCTGTTCCAGTTCGGCGGTGCGATCCTGGACGATCTGCTCCAGTTCGCGGCTGCGCATTTTGAGCTGGTGCGTGCGGGCGCGTACGACGCCGAACACCAACGCGCCCGCAGCCAGAAGGTACAACAAGAAGGCCCACGGCGTTTGATACCAGGGCGCAAGGATTCGGAACGGGTAGACGGCCTCGGTCCCCTCAATGCCGTTCGCATCCCGGGCTCGCACGCGGAACGTATACGAACCGGGCGGAAGGTTGGTGTATTCCTTGGCGATCTCTCGTGTCCAGGCCGAGGGATGTTCATCGAAGCCATCCAGCATCACCTGGTACTCCGTCCGCCCACCCTCCATGTATCGCGGCGCGGCAAATTCGAATCGGATCGCCCTCTCGCTAGGAGGCAACTCGAGGGGCGATGGCGCGCCCGTTCCACCGAATAGCAGCCGGTCGTCCGAGGTCACGACCCGCCGAATCAGTGTAGGGAAGACGCCGGCCTGATCTCTCAGCGCATTGAGGTCGACACGGATGAGTCTGTCCATGCCGCTGAGCCACAGCGTTCCGTCGGCGTCAGGATGCAATGTGGCTGCGTTGCGCCCTGCGAAGCGGCGGAAGGTAGCCGCTTCGGCGAGATACGATCCATCGGCCTGTCGAATGGCAACGGCGGTCTCCCTACCGAAGCTCACCCAAACGCGACCGTCCTCTGCCTCCTGGATCACCCACTCTTCGGGATCGCCGCCCATCGACACGCCGCGAAATGAGGTGGAGTCCGGGAAGAACCTCTCAGACTCTGGATCGAATCGCAACAGGCCGTCCTTGGTCAAGAAGATGAGGTCCCGGCTGGTCGCCGCAACCTGTGCCGACGTTGTAGGCAGCCCGTGGTCCAGCCCGAAGCGCGTAACCACGGCCGACTCGAGGTCCAGCGTTCCGGTGGTTTGAGGAAATTCCACCCGCAGCACACCACCCGCCGTTGTGCCAAGCCACAGCACGCCGGGCTCCGGCTCGGCAATGGACCAGATCTCGATTCTGGTGTTCGGGACACGGCCCTCCGACTCCCACCGACCATCGCCCAGGCGTCGTATCGCCACCAATCCGTCACCGGTCGACGAGGCAAAAACCACGTTACTGTCCTGCTTCGAAACGTGCAGGCGGTTCGAAACGCCCCCACCGCTCTCTACCTGCCGAATGGCCCTTGCTTGATCGCCGTCGATGAGGAAAAGGCCATCGAAAGAGGCCGCAATCAGGTCGCCCTGGACGGAAAGCAAATCGAAGACCTGCGTTCCGGCGCCTTTGACTTCGACGAACCGACGGCTTGCCCCATCCAACCGGTACAGACCTGTTGAGGCACCAACGTACAGGGCACCCTTATGCCGTTCGAGCGACAACACATTGCTGTCTAGCCCATCGGCCGCGGCGAAGTACGAGAACGGGGAGTCGATTTCAACCCTCGCCAGCCCGTTGTCGAGCCCGAGCCAGAGCGCGCTATCATCGTCGAGAAAGCTGTACAGAATGATGTTGTCTCGTAGCCCACTCTCCCGGCTGATGTGCTCGACGAGCCGTCCCTGCCGGTCGATGACGTAGACTCCATCAAAGGTGCCGAGTGCAAAGCGTCCTCCGGGCAGCACGGCACCGGGAACGTACAGAAACGACTGCCGCAGCTCTTCGTCGATTTCCGTCGCGAACGGCCGTATACCGGTTTCATCCAATAGAAAGAGACCCTGGTCGCGCGCCCCGAGAAGAACCCGTCCGTCGCCGAACGGAAGCATCACGTAGACCCTGACCTGCGCGAATTGCTCACCGCCAGGCACCAGAAGGAACTCGTCTCCCTCCAGCCGAAGTAGGCCCACCTCCCACTGGCGCACGTAGTAAACGCTGTCGACCACCGCGCCCACGTGGAAACTGGCTTCTCCGGCTGGATATACCCGCATAGCATTACCATCCCAGCGGAAGATGGTGCTGCTTGCGTTAAAGAAAATCTCGTCGCCCATAACGGACATTTGCCACACATCGGCAAAGTCGCGATCGGCCTCGGGAATCTTGTCAACGATGGACACGAACTGCATCATGCCGAGGCTGTCCTGCTCGAGATAGCCGAAATCGCCGACGGCGCCGGCCCAGATCCTCCCATCCGGCCCTTTGATCAGGGATCGGACGACGGTCCGATTCGGAACTTCGATCAGCCTCCAGGACGCCCCGTCAAATTCGAGAACGCCGCTGTTATTGCCGAAATACATGATGCCACGATCATCCTGAGCGATCGCCCAGTTCTGGAAGCTGGCGTTGTAGTCGGCCGGCGTGTAGTTGGTGATGAAGGGGCGGCCGACTTCGTGAGATCGTGCCTGCTGTGCGAATGCGGACTGCCCGAGAAAGGGCAGCAGAAAGAGCAGGAGACAGGGAACAGGCCCTGTTCCACGAAAACTACATCGTTTCATCGACGGGTTGCCAGGATAAGGAATGGAGTGCCCTGTCGTTGCGCTCGACGAAAGAACCACGTACTACGGCTTCCGAGGCCACGATCTCGGATGCGCATCTCAGGTTATCCCCTATGATAATTTCTGGACGGATTCTAGTCCACGACTTTCGATTCGTAGCCGTCGAGACGATTCCTCCTTGTCGGTCGTGGGATCCTTCTCTGCTGGTTCGTCACTTTACGTGCAGGACGCGGCGCGATGTGGACGCTGCTTGTCCTGCCGCGTAGATCGTGTACTGTCCCGACGCCGCGCTTCCCGCATCCCACCAGAAATCGTGCGTGCCCGGCGCAAGTGTGCCTTGATGCAGGCGCGCCACCTCCCTGCCGAGCACGTCGACGACTTTTACCGTCACGTCATCAGAGCCGGCAAGATCCAGTCGGATGCTCGTTCGGGAGGTGAAGGGGTTCGGGTACGGCGCCGCGAGCCGGAAGGCTTGTGGCGGGATCTCGATCAATTCTTGAGCTGTCGAGGCCGCACCGCTCCACATCGCGATGTGATTCGCAGGCACATTATCCCCAAAGCCGGGCAAAGCCCCTACGGATAAAAAGTGGCCGCCGAGGTACAGATTCCCGTCCGGGTCGGTGATCAGAGCTTCCACACCTGCGCCGATGACTCCCGAGTTTCCGATCTGATTGGCGAGGCCCTCCCAGCCGCTCCCGTTCCATCGTGCGATGCCGGTGCTGATTCCGATCCCGCTCGATATGGTAAAGATACCGCCGGCGTAGAGCGTGCCCGCCGGGTCGATGGTGAGCGCGCCGATCAGGCCGGGCAAGCCGTCCCCCACGGGCGACCACGCCGTTCCATCCCATCGGGCCACCTGATTGGCGGGAGCACCGGCGGCCTTGTTGAAGTCTCCGCCGGCATAGAGCACGTCCGCCGCATCCAGGACGAGGGTTTGCACGCCCGGTGCCGCCATCGATTCGCTGCTCAATCCATCCCCGAGTGCTTCCCACGCCGAGCCATCCCATCGGGCGACGAAGCCGGCCGGGTGCTCTTCGACTGCCGTGAAGGTCCCCCCTGCGTAGATATTGCCGTGACTGTCGAATGCCAGCGCATTGCAGGCGGGTCCGTACAGTCCGCCGGTGAAGTATCCTCCGATTTGTGTCCACGATTCTCCATCCCACTTCATCACCCTGGCCTCACCATTGGCCGAGGATGCGGTGCCGGCGAAGAGGTTTCCATGCTCGTCGAGAGCCAGGGACGCGATCGAGCCTTCGAGGTCTCCTACCCGCTCCCAATCGGATCCATTCCACCGGGCCACGCCCGTACCCGAATGGCCGTCGGGGAAGGCGATCCAGCCGCCGACGTAGAGGTTGCCCGCATCATCCACTGCGATCCCGGTGATAGAGAGGTCGGAGTCGCTGTTGAAGGCGGACCATGCCGAGCCGTCCCACCTGGCGATTCGGTTCGCAACGATTCCGTCCGCCATCGTAAAATCGCCGCCGGCGTAAAGCCGGCCCGTCTTGTCGAGGGCCAGCACGCGAACGGTGCTGTTCGTGCCCTCACCGAGCGCACTCCACTGACTTTCCAGCTTGCTCGTAGAATGGTGTTGGTTCGAGGGATGTTGTGCCGCGGCGCAAAGCGGCAGGATGGTAAGTATGACGCCAAGGGATCGAACGCGCATGAGTGTGTGCACCTCCGGTGGGATGAGGATGGAGGACGGTGCGGGAGCAACGTCGCGGCCAGGGTCGAT
>CBFGRV010000051.1:0-21296 GCA_965651265.1 uncultured Rhodothermales bacterium | reverse complement strand
TCTGTGGACTGGCTCGTGCGCTTCCCGGAGACATCGAGTCCGCAGGCGAGGCTCTGAAGGGAGGCAAGCGAACGCGGATCCACACCTTCATCGCCACGAGCGATATCCACATCGACGCCAAGTTCGGGGAGAAGAAATTCGGACGGACGCTCGCCGAGAAGCGCCGGACGATCATCCGGATGGCACGGGAAGCCGTGGAGCTGGCGCTCACGTACACGGATGACGTCGAGTTCAGCGCGGAGGACGCCGGTCGTACTGACCACGGCTTTTTGCGCGATGTGATTCGGGCTGCCGTCGAGGCCGGGGCCACCACCATCAACATTCCGGATACGACGGGCTACTGCACTCCTTCGGAATATGAGGCGATGTTCGTGGCCGCACGGGAGTGCATCCCGGAGGGTGCCAACGTCATCCTGTCGGCCCACTGTCACGACGACCTGGGGCTCGCCGTTGCAAATTCGGTGGCGGCCGTACGAGCCGGGGCGCGCCAGATCGAGTGCACCATCAACGGCATCGGGGAGCGAGCCGGCAACGCGTCACTCGAGGAGGTCGTGATGGCGCTGCGCGTTCGCGCCGATCAGTTCGGGGCGGACACGACCATCGAAACCCGGCATCTCACCGAGACGAGCCGGATGGTATCGCTCGCAACCGGTTTTCCAGTGCCTCCCAACAAGGCCATCGTCGGGCGCAACGCCTTCGCGCACGAGGCCGGCATTCATCAGCATGGCGTGCTCAAGCGGCGCGATACGTACGAGATCATGAGCGCTGCTGACGTCGGGCAGACGGCCGAGCAGATCCGGCTGGGGCGCCACTCGGGCCGCCATGGCTTCTTCAGCCGCCTCGAGCGGCTGGGGATCCAGGTCGAGGAGGATCGCAAGGACACGGTATACATGCTGTTCGTCCAGCTGGCCGACCGGAAGAAGGAGATTTTCGACGAGGATTTGATTCACCTGGTTCGAGGAAACGAGGAGCAAGCTATGCAACCGCATTTTCGCCTGGATTCACTGTCGGTAGTGGTCGGTGCAGGCAAACAGCCGGAGGCTGAAGTTGCTGTTTATCATACGCGCACCGGAAAGCTGCGCAGGGAGAAGGGTACGGGAGACGGGCCGGTCGACGCCATCTATCGTGCCATCAACTATGCCGTCGGCAGTGCGCACGAGCTCGAGAGCTACTCCATCCGCTCCGTCTCCGAGGGGGCGGATGCCATCGGTGAGGTCAGTGTGCTCGTCGGCGAGGGCGGCGCCTTCTTCAAAGGCACGGCCAGGAGCACGGACGTCCTGCAGGCATCGGCCGACGCCTACATCGACGCCCTCAACCACCTCGAGGCCTACCGCTCCGAGGAGGAGAATGTGGCGTTCGTCGGCAATGGCATCATGCGGTCTTTCCACGGAGGTGTGGCGTGACGATCACGGAGAAGATTCTCGCTCGACATGCCGGGCGGGACCGCGTGGCCCCCGGCGACAACATCTGGGTGGATGTCGACACCCTCATGACGCACGACGTGTGCGGGCCACCCACCATCGCCATCTTCAAGCGGGAATTCGGCGAGGACGCGCACGTCTGGGATCGCGACAAGGTCGTGATCATCCCGGACCACTACATCTTCACGAAGAATCATCATGCCAACCGCAATGTGGAGATCCTTCGTGAGTTCGCCGCCGAGCAGGACCTGCCTCACTACTACGACGTCGGCACGCCGCGCTACAAAGGTGTCTGCCACATGGCGCTGGCCGAGGAGGGCTTCAACCGGCCGGGCACGCTACTGATCGGCACGGATAGCCACACCTGCACATCGGGCGCGTTCGGGATGTTCTCGACGGGTGTGGGCAACACGGATGCCGCGCTCATCATGGGCACGGGCAAGATCTGGCTGAAAGTGCCCGAGACGATGAAGTTCGTCTTCGAGGGCACGCTGCCGCCATACCTGATGGCCAAGGACCTCATCCTGCAGGTGATCGGTGACATCGGCACCGATGGCGGAACGTACCGGGCCCTCGAATTCGATGGAGAGGCCGTCTACGACCTGCCCGTTCACGAGCGGATGACGCTCACGAACATGGCCATCGAGGCGGGCGGCAAGAACGGCATCATCGCACCGGACGAGAAGACGTTCGAATACGTGCGCGAGCGCACGAACCGGCCGTTCGAGCCCGTCTACGGGGACGACGACGCACGCTACCACACCTTCAAGGTGTACAATGTGGAGGAGATGGAGCCGGTCGTCGCCAAGCCCCACAGCCCCGACAACCGGGCCACCGTCACCGAGGTCGCCGGCACGAAGCTCAATCGCGCTTACGTCGGAAGTTGCACGGGCGGGAAGCTCGAGGACTTCGTGGCGGCAGCGCAGATCATCAAGGGGCAGGAGGTGGTCGTCGACACGTACATCGTCCCCGCGACCACGCACATCGGACGGCAGCTGCACGCGACGATGATCGATGGGCAGTCGCTGTACGAGATCTTCGAGCGGGCTGGATGCAAGCTCGGTCAGGCCTCGTGCGCGGCGTGCCTGGGCGGTCCGCCGGATACTTTCGGCCGGATGCAGGGCAGCGAGGTGGTCATCTCGACGACGAACCGCAACTTCCCGGGCCGGATGGGCAGTAAGGATGCCTCGGTGTATCTGGCTTCGCCGTATACGGTCGCTGCTTCGGCGGTGACGGGTGTGATTACGGATCCGAGGGAGGTGCTGGTGTGAGGCTGCTGGTTGCTGGTTACTGATTGCTGGTTGGAAATTAGAAATATCGAGTCCATGAATAGGGTGATTAGAGGGAAGGCGTACGTGCTCGGGGATGCGATTGACACGGATCAGATCATCCCCGCGGAGCACCTGGTCTACAGTCTTTCCGATCCGGAGGAGAAGAGATTCTACGGCCGTTATGCGCTGAGCGGCGTGCCGTCATCGGCGCAGGGGCTTCCCTTCGGCGAGAGGCCGTTCACGGCGCCCGATGCGTTCTCGAGCGAATACCGCATCATCGTGGCCGGCTCGAACTTCGGCTGCGGCTCGTCGCGCGAGCACGCGCCCTTCGCCCTGCAGGAGGCAGGCTGCGAGGCCGTCGTGGCCGAAAGCTATGCCCGGATTTTCTACCGGAATGCCGTCGATGGCGGCTTCATCGTGCCCTTCGAATCCATCGAACGCCTGGTCGAGCGCGTTCGAACGGGCGACGAGCTCGAGATCGACGCGTCGCTCGGGAAGCTGACGAATCTTACCACCGGCGAGGAATACCTCCTGAAGCCGCTGGGCGACGTGGCGGACATTCTCAAGGCCGGCAACGTGTTCGAGTATGCCCGGCAAGCGGGCCTCATGACGGCATGAGATGAAATGACGTACATAAATCAGAGTCGATCCTGTTAAACGTTTAAGTCCTCCAGACATGGCCGACGCTCTCCCGCACGACCTCGTCAACCCAAAGGCTCCAAAGGTGGAGCTGTTCGATACCACTCTGCGAGACGGCACGCAGGGTGAGTACGTCACCCTCACCGCTACGGACAAGCTCCAGATTGCGCGGCGATTGGATCGGTTTGGGATCGACATTATCGAGGGCGGCTGGCCAGGGTCGAACCCGAAAGACCAGGAGTTCTTCGAGCTGGCCCGGGATGTCGAATGGCGGCACGCCAAAATCTGCGCTTTCGGTTCGACGCGACGCGTCCAGTACACGCCTGAGGACGACCCGAATCTGCAGGCCATCCTGAAAGCCTCCACGCCGGTCGTCTCCATCTTCGGGAAGAGCTGGACGCTTCACGTGGATGTCGCTCTGGGCGTCACCCGTGACGAGAATCTGGAGCTCATTCACTCTTCGGTCGCCTACCTGTGTGCGCACGGTCGTCGCGTCATCTACGATGCCGAGCACTTTTTCGACGGCTATCGGGAGGATGCAGAGTACGCACTCGAGACACTGCGGGCCGCATACGAGGCGGGCGCGGACGTGCTCGTACTCTGCGACACGAACGGCGGAACATTGCCCTCCCAGATTCGACAGACCGTGGGCGAGGTCGCGGCCCGGATCGAGGCCACGCTGGGCATCCACGCGCACAATGACGGGGGCTGTGCCGTCGCCAATACGCTGACGGCCGTCGAGGCCGGCGCGCGCCATGTGCAGGGCACCATCAACGGCATCGGGGAACGCTGCGGCAATGCGGATCTGACGGCCATCGTACCGGGCCTGCAGCTCAAGCTCGGCTACTCGTGTGTATCCGACGAGGCGATGCGCGCGCTCACCGATCTCTCGCACTACGTCAACGACGTGGCGAACCTGGACCCGATCGACCGTGCCGCGTACGTGGGCCGCAGCGCCTTTGCTCACAAGGGTGGGGTGCACGTATCGGCCGTGATGAAGGACCCGCGCGCCTACGAGCATCTCGAACCCGAGACGGTCGGGAATAAGCGGCGCGTCCTGGTTTCCGACCTGTCCGGGCGCAGCAACGTCAAATACAAGGCCGCCGAGCTGGGTTTCGAACTGGGTGAGGGAGACGAGGCGGCGCGCGCCGTGCAGCGCATCAAGGAGCTGGAGCACCTGGGCTATGAGTTCGAGGGTGCCGAGGCTTCTTTCGAGCTCCTCCTCCACAAGATTCAGGGCCATGAGGCCGAGTTCTTTACGCTCGAGCGCCTCGGCGTTCGAAGTGAGCTGAATGCAAAAGGCGTCGACTGTACGGAGGCCACCATCGCACTGTGCGTCGACGGCCGGCGCGAGCTCATGGCGGCCGAAGGAGTCGGCCCCGTAGATGCGCTTTCCAATGCACTCCGGAAAGTGCTCGTGGCCTTCTATCCGGATCTGGATGCCGTCCGCCTGTCGGACTACAAGGTGCGCGTGGTCAGTCCCGAGGACGGAACGGCCGCCTACGTGCGCGTGCTCGTCGAGCACACCGACGGCAAAACGACCTGGAATACCGTCGGCGTCAGCACCAACATCCTCGAGGCCAGCTGGCAGGCCATCGCAGACGGCTTGCGCTACGAGCTGATGCGCTCGGGCGCGAGCCGGACGCCGCGCAAGGAAGCGCGGCAGGCACTCTCTCACCTCTGAACCGAACGAGCCGATGAAGACAACCTCGACCCGCGAAGGACTCTACGATCCTGCCTATGAACACGACGCATGCGGAGTTGGCTTCATCTGTAACATCCAGAATGAGCCCTCCCACGAGATCGTCACGAAAGGTATCGAGATGCTCGTCAATATGGAGCATCGCGGGGCCTGCGGCTGCGACGAGCGCACGGGAGATGGCACGGGCATCATGCTTCAACTGCCCCACGAATTTCTGGGCGGAATCCTCGAGGATCTGGGTGTAGGGCGCCGGGAGCCCGGTGCGTATGCCTCTGGGCTCGTCTTCCTGCCGACCGACCCGCGAGAGCGGGCCGCGTGCATGGAGCAGTTCGAGGACGTCGTACGGGCCGAGGGTCAGGAATTCCTCGGGTGGCGGAAGGTCCCCACGGACGATTCGCACGTGGGCGATGCCGCCCGCGAAATGGAACCCGACATCTGGCAGATCTTCATCGGGCGCGGGCCGGGATGGACCGACCAGGATGCCTTTGAGCGCAAGCTGTATGTGATCCGCAAGGTCATCGAGCACGCTGTCCGACACTCGCCCCTCATCCAGAAGGATGCGTTCTACGTGCCCTCGCTCTCGACGCGCACGTTCATCTACAAAGGCATGCTCACCGTCGACCAACTGGGTGAGTATTATCCCGACCTGTCGGATCCTTCGATGAAGAGCGCGCTAGCCATGGTGCACTCGCGCTTCTCGACGAACACGCTTCCCCGGTGGCCCCTCGCGCAACCCTTCCGCTTTCTGAGCCATAACGGCGAGATCAACACGCTGCGCGGGAACGTGAACGCGATGAATGCTCGCCAGGCGCTGTTCGAGTCCGAGCTGTTCGGCGACGACATGAAGAGGCTGCTGCCCATCCTTACGGAAGGCGCGAGTGACTCGGCCATTCTCGACAATGCCATCGAGCTCCTCTATTTCACCGGCCGCTCGCTTCCTCATGCCATGATGATGCTCGTTCCGGAGGCCTGGGAGTACGCCACCGAGATGAGCGAGGAGAAGCGCGCCTTCTACGAGTATCATTCCTGTCTGATCGAGCCCTGGGATGGGCCAGCTACGCTGCCGTTTAGCGACGGGCGTTACATCGGCGCCATCCTCGATCGAAACGGACTCCGGCCTTCGCGCTACACGGTCACGTATGACGGAATCGTCATGCTCGCCTCCGAGACGGGCGTCCTGGATGTCGACCCGGCGAACGTCAAAGAGAAGGGCCGCCTTCAGCCGGGGAAGATGTTTCTGGTGGATCTCGAGGAGCGGCGTATCATCAGCGACGAGGAAATCAAGCACCGACTCGCGAGCCGCCGGCCATATGTGCAGTGGATCCGGGAAAACACCGTGCATCTGCAGGATCTTCCGGATGCCGGCCGGTCGCCACTCTACGAGCCCGATGAGCTGCATCGCCGCCAACGGCTCTTCGGATACACGCTCGAGGACGAACGTATCCTCATGGAGCCCATGGGGATGAACGGCAAGGAGGCGCTAGGGTCGATGGGGGATGACAGCCCGCTTGCGGTGCTGTCCGATCGTCCCCGCCTGCTCTACGACTATTTTCGCCAGCTCTTCGCTCAGGTGACGAACCCTCCTCTCGACGCCATACGCGAAGAGCTGGTGACCTCCTTGTTCACGCAGCTGGGCTCGGAGAAGGACCTCTTCCAGGAAACGCCGCAGCATTGCCGGAAGCTGATTCTCAAGCAGCCCATCCTCACGGATCGAGACCTCGCCCGGATTCCGCTTTCGGGCATCGAGGAATTGAAGGTCGAGACGCTGGACATCACCTTCGAGGGCGACGGCGAAGGGTTGCGCCGGCGCCTCGAAGAGCTTCGATCGCAGGCTGGAGAGGCCGTCGAGGCCGGCCGCTCGGTGCTCGTGCTCTCCGACCGTCAGGCCGGGCCCGACCGCGTGCCGATTCCGGCGCTGCTGGCTACGTCGGGCATCCATCATCATCTAATCCGCAAGGGACTTCGCACGCGAGCATCCATCGTCGTGGAAAGCGCCGAGCCGCGCGAAGTCCATCACTTCTGCCTGCTCATCGGGTACGGGGCGGATGCCGTCAATCCGTATCTCGCGCTTCAGGTGATTCCCCGCCTGCTGGAGCACACGGGGAAGACGCCGGACGAGGCGAAGGCGAAGTACATCAAGGCGATCGGCAAGGGCATTCTCAAGGTGATGTCGAAGATGGGGATCTCCACGGTGCAGAGCTACCGCGGGGCTCAGATCTTCGAGGCCATTGGCGTCGCATCGGATGTCATCGACGAATACTTCACCGGCACGGCCAGCCGAATCGGCGGGATCGGCCTTGACATCATCGCCGAGGAGGCCAGGCTCCGGCATCGCCGCGCCTATCCCGAGGTCGAGCTGAAGTTCAGCGAAGATCTGGAGCCCGGTGGACGCTATCAATGGCGGCGCAACGGGGAGCACCACCTATTTAATCCGATGTCGATAGCGCGCCTCCAGCACGCCGTCCGCACCGAGGACGAGGATACATATGCGGACTATGCGCGACGCGTCAACGATCAGACCAGAAAGCTCGGAACGCTACGCGGCCTCCTCGAGCTGGATTTCGATGGAGCCACGCCCATCCCCCTCGATGAAGTCGAGCCCTGGACTGACATTGTTAAACGTTTCAAGACGGGTGCGATGTCGTACGGCTCGATCTCGTCGGAGACGCACGAGGCCCTCGCGATAGCCATGAACCGCCTCGGCGGCAAGAGCAATACGGGAGAGGGTGGGGAGGACCCGTCGCGATACGACCGCGGCAGCATCAAGCGGAGTCGGATCAAGCAGGTGGCATCGGGGCGCTTCGGCGTTACCATCGACTACTTGACGAGCGCCGATGAGATTCAGATCAAGATGGCGCAGGGAGCCAAGCCCGGCGAGGGCGGGCAGTTGCCCGGCGAGAAGGTCTATCCCTGGATCGCCAGGACGCGGCATTCCACGCCGTATGTAGGGCTGATCTCGCCGCCCCCGCACCACGACATCTACTCCATCGAAGATCTGGCGCAGCTGATCCACGATCTGAAGAATTCCAACCCGTCGGCTCGCATTTGCGTGAAGCTCGTCTCGGAGGTCGGCGTGGGCACCATCGCGGCCGGCGTGGCGAAAGGAAAGGCGGATGTCATCCTGATCAGCGGCCACGACGGCGGCACGGGCGCCTCGCCGCAGACATCCATCATGCACGCGGGACTGCCGTGGGAGCTGGGCCTATCCGAAACGCACCAGGTCCTCGTGCGCAATGGACTGCGCAGCCGTGTGAAGGTCGAGTGCGATGGGCAGCTCAAGACCGGGCTAGACGTGGCCGTGGCCTGCCTGCTGGGCGCCGATGAATTCGGCTTTGCGACGGCGCCGCTCGTGGCCATGGGGTGCATCATGATGCGCAAGTGCCACCTCAACACGTGCCCCGTCGGTATTGCGACGCAGGATCCGGAACTCCGGAAGAAGTTTGCCGGAAAGCCCGAGCACGTGATCAACTACTTTCACTTCGTCGCCGAGGAGCTGCGGCAGATCATGGCGCAGCTCGGCTTCCGTACGGTCGATGAGATGGTGGGTCGTGTCGAACGCCTGCGCCCGCGGAAAGACATCCGGCACTGGAAGGCGAAGCATCTCGATCTCTCACCGATCCTGTACAAGCCCGAGGTGCCGGGCGCGCTCCGACGCTTCCGTGCTACGGAGCAGGATCACGGTCTGGAGCGCGCTCTCGATCATCATCTGATCGCACGGGCGAAGCCCGCGCTCGATTGCGCCACGCCTGTCGAAGTGGATGCACCGATTCGCAACACGAACCGCACGGTCGGCACGATGCTGTCTGCGGAGGTAAGCAACCGCTACGGCACGAAGGGCCTCCCGGAGGACAGCATCCGCATCAATCTTCGCGGCTCGGCGGGTCAGAGCTTCTTCGCATTCGGCGCGCGCGGAATCACCGTGAATCTGCGGGGGGACGCGAACGACTATTTCGGGAAGGGACTCTCCGGTGCGAAGTTGATCATCCAACCGCCGGAAAGTGCCTCTTACACGCCGCACGAGAACATCATCATCGGAAACGTCGCGCTCTACGGGGCGACGAGCGGAGAGGTATATGTTCGCGGTCAGGCCGGCGAGCGTTTTGCCGTTCGAAATAGCGGGGCGCGAGCCGTGGTCGAGGGTGTCGGAGATCATGGCTGTGAGTACATGACCGGCGGACGCGTGGTCGTTCTCGGTCCGACGGGCCGGAACTTCGCGGCCGGGATGAGCGGCGGCGTCGCGTATGTGCTCGACGGCACGCTCGAATTTCGGACGCTGCGCTGCAACCTGGAGATGGTCGAGCTGGAGGACCTTTCCGATGCCGAGGATGTCGCGGAGCTCCGCCAGATGGTCGTGGCCCACTATACCTACACGGGGAGTTCCGTGGCACAGTGGGTGCTCGAGAACTGGGACATCGCACTTCGTGAGTTCGTCAAGGTGATGCCGACCGAATACCGGAAGGCGCTGCAGCGGCTGGAGGCGGAGCGGATGGACGAGTCGGCGGTGGTATCGGAGCATGTAGCGGCATGAACTGGCGGAGGTCAGAGGTCGGATGTCGGATGTCGGAGCGTATACAGCTGACTTCTGACCCCGGACCCCTGACCTCTGACCTCTGACTTCTGACCTCTGACCCTGACCCTGACCTCTGACTTCTGACCTCTGACCTCTGACCTCTGACCTCTGATCTCTTTTTTAGATCGATCCAAACGAACGACCAGCATGGGAAAGCCTACCGGCTTCATAGAATTTCCCCGCGTGGCTCCGCCGCGCCGGCCCGTCCACGAACGGAAGCAGGACTACAGAGACGTCTACCTGCGCCTGCCCGTCCATCAGGTGACCGAGCAGGCCGCGCGATGTATGGACTGTGGCGTCCCGTTCTGCCAGTCCGGCTGCCCGCTCGGCAACATCATCCCGGACTGGAACGATCTCGTCTACCGCGGTCAATGGCACGAGGCTTTTCAGCGTTTGCGCGCGACCAACAATTTCCCGGAGTTCACGGGGCGGATCTGCCCGGCGCCCTGCGAGTCCGCGTGCGTGCTCGGCATCAACGAGCGGCCTGTGACCATCGAGCAGATCGAAAAGGAGATCAGCGAACGGGCGTGGGATGAGGGCTGGATGGTGCCGAATCCTCCGGCAGTCCGCACCGGACGTCGCGTGGCCGTCATCGGCTCGGGGCCGGCGGGACTGGCCGCTGCCGATCAGCTGAACCGCGTAGGGCACACGGTCACCGTCTTCGAGCGGCACGACCGCATCGGCGGGTTGCTCCGCTACGGCATCCCGGATTTCAAGCTGGAGAAGCACGTCGTCGAGCGACGTGTCGCTCTCATGGAAGAGGAGGGTGTGCGGTTCATCACGAATGCGGAGGTCGGGAGAAACTATCCCATCGAGGAGCTCGATGCGTTCGATGCCGTCGTGCTCTGCGGCGGCGCCACGAAGCCGCGCGATCTGCCGATACCGGGCCGCGATCTCGATGGCATCCATTTCGCCTGGGATTACCTCTGGCAGCAGAACAAGCGGAATGCCGGAGATTCGCTCGATGACATCCCCCCGATACATGCAGCCGGCAAGCACGTCGTCGTGATTGGTGGGGGAGACACGGGCAGCGATTGCATCGGAACGGCCAATCGCCAGGGCGCCGCGTCGATCACGCAATTCGAGGTGATGCCGACCCCGCCGAAGACCCGCCCCGAGGATCAGCCGTGGCCGTTCATGCCGCTGGTCCTCTCGACATCCACATCGCACGAAGAGGGGGCCGAGCGAAAGTGGAGCATCATGACAAAGGAGTTCCGCGGGAGCGATGGACGGGTCCAAAGCCTGCATACCGTGCGGGTTCGGCCCGTTACGGATGAGAATGGTCGGGTTCGCTTCGAGGAGCAGCGAGGTTCGGAGCACGAGTGGCCCGCCGACCTCGTGCTGCTCGCGATCGGATATCTGGGGCCAGAACGCGAAGGCCTCATCGAGAAGCTAGGCATCGAGCTCGATGCACGGGGCAACGTCAAGACGGACGAGAACGGGATGACGAGCCGTCCGGGCTACTTCGCTGCCGGTGACATGCACCGCGGACAGTCGCTCGTGGTATGGGCCATCTCCGAGGGCCGCGAAACGGCGCGCGGTGTGGACGCCTACCTGCGCCGCTCCGAGCCCGTACTGCCGACGAAGGGCGAGGGGGATCTTCCCCGAGTACGGTAACGTACGCGTCAGCCCGATGCGTGACGTCCGTTCAAATCACCACGAGGCCGAGGTACACGTTTTCGGCCCCGCCTCCCTTTCGAATCTTGGCCCTGGCTTTGATGCTTTGGGGCTCTGTATTTCGGGGGTGGGCGACTACGTGCGCGCGCGTCTCGATGATCGGCCCGGCATTCACCTCGATCACGATCCCGGGCTGATCTCCTGGGTTTTGCCCAAGGATCCGAAGCAAAATACGGCCTGCGTGGCGGCAGCGGGTGTTTTGCGTCTGCTGGATGAGGAGCGCGGAATCACGCTGAAGCTCAAGAAGGGCATTCCGCTCGGATCGGGCATCGGGGGCTCGGCGGCGAGCGCCGTCGCCGGCGCGTGGGCCGTGAATGCCCTCTTCGGGTTCCCCCTGGCGAAGGAGGACCTTATCGAGGCCGTGCTCGATGCCGAGGACCTGGCCTCAGGCGGAAGGCACGGCGACAACGCCATCCCGGCACTACTGGGAGGGCTGATCCTCGTATCTTCTAGTGAGCCGTCGCGTTATCGGCGCATCTCGCTTCCGGCGCCGCTACACATCGCCATCATCCTGCCCGATGTGGAGGTACTTACGAAGCAGGCCCGGCAGATGCTGCCGGCGACGGTGCCTCTGCGCGACGCCGTCCATAACGCGTCCGAGCTGGCGTTTCTCGTCGATGCCTATCGCTGTGGCGACTGGGAGACGGTGGGCCGATGTATGATGCAGGATCGGCTCGTCGAACCCGTGCGCGCGGGGCTCGTGCCGTGCTACGATGCCGTTCGGTCCGCGGCTATCGATGCTGGCGCCTACGGTTGCGCGCTCACAGGATCGGGGCCGGCCATGTTTGCGATCGCCGATTCGGCGGCCACGGCCGAACTCGTCTGCGAAGCCATGGTGGCCGCGTCGGAGTCGGTGGGAATTTCCGCGCGAGGGATCCTCACTCAGGCCGACGACGAAGGGGCCCGCGCCACATCGGGAATGCCCGCCCTGGAGCGGAAGGCGGGTTAGGCAGCTTCAGGATGTCCCTTCACTTCAAGAGCACTCGAGGGAGCGGGCCGTTCACGTTTGAGGAGGCGCTGCTCTCAGGGCTCGCGCCTGACGGCGGGCTTTTCGTTCCTGAGGCCATCCCCCGTGTCGAGTTCTCGGACGTGCTTTCCGCCGAATCTTTCTCCGAGCTGGGATTTCGTGCGTTGCGCTTCTGGATCGGTGATGAGGTGGGCGAGGATACGCTGCGGGCGATCGTCGAGTCCGCACTCGATTTCCCCGTGCCCCTCGTGGCGCTAGAGGGTCCGGGATGGGAGGATGTGCACGTCCTCGAGCTATTTCACGGGCCGACGCTCTCCTTCAAGGACTTCGGAGCGCGCACGATGGCCGGGCTGATGGGTCACTTCCTGGAGCGGCGCGGCGAACGGCGCACCATTCTGGTGGCGACCTCCGGCGACACCGGCAGTGCGGTTGCCGACGGATTCGCCGGGCAGAGCCGCATCGAGGTCGTACTGCTGTACCCCCGCGGAAAGGTCAGCCCGATGCAGGAGAGGCAACTCATCGTCGATCGGCCGGGCGTGCGCGTTTTTGCCGTCGACGGCGACTTCGATGACTGCCAGCGCATCGTGAAGGAGGCTTTCACGGATCCCCGACTTGCCGGAAGGGGGCTCTCATCAGCCAACTCCATCAATGTCGGCCGGCTTCTACCTCAGATGCTCTACTATGCATGGGCCGTGGCCCAACTGGGCGGGCGCGGTCCGGTTTTTTGCGTGCCATCCGGCAACCTCGGCAATCTTACCGCCGGCATCCTGGCGCACCTCTCCGGCCTGGTGGCGCAGTACTTCATCGCTGCGCACAATGCCAACGACTTTTTTCCACGCCTGCTCATGGGGGATGACGAGGCCTCCTTCCAGAGTACCATCCCGACCCTTTCGAATGCGATGGATGTCGGCGCACCCAGCAATTTCGAGCGCCTCGATCATCTTCTGGACCGCGAGTCGATGCGGCGATTGATCCGAGGCGCCAGCGTCACCGACGCCGAGACCCTGGCGTCGATCCGCAGGGTGTACGAAGAGACGGGCTATGTGGCCGATCCACACACGGCAGTGGGCCTCGAGGCCGTTCGCCGGATGCGGCGAGGCGAGGCGGCGCCCGTCGTCGTGCTGGCGACGGCGCATCCCGCCAAGTTCCCCGAGACCGTGGAGGAGGCGATCGGCATCACACCCGAGGCGCCGGCACGTCTCGCACGGCTGTGGGATGAACCTACGTCGTTTAGTGTCATCGGTCCCAGGACAGACGAACTGGCAGCACGAGTTTAGCCGTCATCTCGCCCTGATGACAATCGGGTTACGAGTCCACCGATCGCGAAGCCGTGGCGGGGACGGCTGGTATACAGGATTCCCCTACATGTTCGCGGTTGGATGGAGGGCTGGTCAGATGGTACGACGTTGACTATCCTCAGTGTGGGCGGAAGCTTCAATCTCGCATGCAAGCGGCCGCGCCGTGTGACGCGGGGAAGCAAACGACAGATGAATCAAGGGGAGGTAATTATGAACGTCACCATAAAGGGAACTCGCATTAGCATTGATGAACGTCTCGAGGGGTTCGTAAAGACCAAACTGGAGGAGGCGTTGCTTCCGATCAGCGAGCTGCGCCCTGATCCCGTCAAGGTTGACGTTGAGCTGGAGCGCACCACCCGAAGATACACGAAGGGGCGGCGAGTCGAGCAGGCCTATCGTGCCGAGGCGAATCTCACGTTGCCGGGTCGGTTCATTCGTGTGGAGGGGGCGGGGTCCAGCTTGCACAATGCCATCGTCCAGATGAAGCATCGGCTTTTCCGGGAAACGAGTGCCTGGCGAGATCGCCTCATCGAGGGATCACGCGAGGGCGCCCGCAAAGCAAAGGAGACGCTGGCGGTATCGCCGCTCGCACGGAAGGCCGAGTAATGGGAACGCGTGCGCGGTGGGCCGGCTAGGTCCCACATCGCCGCGGCGCCCCAGGGATTAGGCCCTTGCCGCGTGTCGAGACGCTTGCAATCGTAAACGGACGAGTTAGCTTACGGGGCACCGAGAGGTGTCCGATGCAGATATCGCAAACCGTTGGCTATGGAGCAGCTCGTCGAATATAACGTACGCGGGCGCGTCGCGACGCTGACGATGAACCGTCCCGACAAGCGTAACGCGCTCAATGCGGAGCTGGTCGCCGGTCTTTCCGAGGCACTGGCGGAGGCCGGGCGTGACGACGCCGTGCGCGCGGTGATTCTAACCGGGGCAGGGCCTGTGTTCTCCGCCGGAGCCGATCTGGCCGATTTGCAGCGGCTGCAGGCGGCTTCTCTTGAGCAAAACCGCGCCGATTCACGGAGGCTGGCCGATCTTTTTGTCCAGATCTACACCCATCCGAAAGCCGTTATTGCAAGAATCAACGGTCACGCGATCGCCGGGGGATGTGGACTCGCCGCCGTCTGTGACTTGTCAATCGCGTCGGCCGACGCAAGACTCGGATTCACGGAGGTACGCATCGGGTTTATTCCCGCCATCGTCTCCGTATTCATCCTCCGGAAGATCGGCGAGGCGCCGGCACGCGATCTCTTCCTGACGGGCCGCCAGATCAATGCCGGGGAGGCGGCGGGCATCGGACTGATCTCGCAGGCCGTCCAGCCTGAGAATCTCGACGCGGCCGTAGGTGAAATCGCTGACCAGATCGCGCATGAGGTGAGCCCTACGGCCATCCGGCTCACAAAGGAACTTCTGGCAGCCGTGCCCGGAATGACACTTCACGAGGCCGTTCAGCATGCCGTCGAAATAAACGCACAGGCGCGGGCTACCGATGATTGCCGCGCGGGCATCGCATCGTTTTTGAGTAATACGGCGCCTCCGTGGCAGTCGAGGGAGTAATCTCGACAACCTTGTCACGCGGACGGCCGGCCTCCGATCAATCTTGAGCGTAGGCTGTACCAGACAAAGGCGGCTGGATGGACCGAAATGGAGGAGTCATGGGGCAGAACGTCACGCAGAAGCTCATTGAAAGCCATCTGGTTGATGGCGAGATGCGGCCGGGCGCGGAGATCGCGCTGAGCATCGACCAGACCCTCACCCAGGACGCCACGGGCACTATGGTGATGCTGGAGTTCGAGGCCATGAACGTGCCGCGCGTGCGGACCGAGCTTTCCGCGCAGTACGTGGATCACAACCTCCTCCAGACCGACTTCCGCAATCCTGACGACCATCTGTTTCTGAGGTCCGCGTGCAAGAAGTTCGGTGTCTGGTATAGCCGTCCGGGGAATGGGGTAAGCCATCCGGTGCACCAGGAGCGCTTCGGGAGACCGGGCAAAACACTCCTCGGATCAGATTCCCACACGCCGGCCGCCGGCGCGATCGGCATGCTGGCCATGGGAGCGGGCGGGCTGGAGGTGGCATTGGCCATGGCCGGCAAGCCCTATCACATCCAGATGCCTGAAGTCTGGGGCGTTCGCCTTACCGGACAACTTCCCGACTGGGTGAGCGCCAAGGACATCATCCTCGAGATGCTGCGCCGCCACGATGTGGATGGCGGACTTGGCCGGGTCATCGAATACTTCGGGCCGGGGCAGGATGAACTCTCCGCCATGGATCGCCACGTGATCGCCAACATGGGCACGGAGCTCGGAGCCACCAGCACGGTCTTCCCATCGGATCAGACGGTGCGCCGCTTCCTCAGGTCGCAAGGCAGAGAGCAGGACTGGATCGAGCTCGTCGCTGATGCAGACGCGGAGTACGACGTCCAGGATGAGATCGATCTGTCGCAGCTTGAGCCGCTCATCGCTTTGCCTAGCAGCCCGGGCAAGGTCGTACCGGTTCGTGACGTCGAGGGCCGGGAAATTTACCAGAGCTACGTGGGCTCGTCGGCGAACCCGGGTTTTCGCGATTTCGCCGTCGCCGCGGCCATCGTCGACGGCCTACAGGTCCACGATCGGGTGTCGTTCGATGTCAATCCCACGTCGCGTCAGATCCTGGAAAACCTGATGGAGTATGGCTATCTCCAGAAGCTGACGCGTTCCGGCGCGCGTATCCATCAGGCCGGATGCAACGGCTGCATCGGGATGGGGCAGGCTCCGGCCACGGGGCGCATCAGCTTGCGTACGGTGCCGCGGAATTTCCCCGGCAGAAGCGGAACGAAAGAGGACTCCGTATATCTGTGCAGTCCCGAAACGGCCGCCGCGTCGGCCCTGACGGGGAAGATCACCGATCCCCGCGACCTCGAACAACTCTACGGGTTGCGCTATCCCCGCATCAGCGAACCCGACGACATTCTCATCAACACGGAGCAACTCGTACCGCCTCCGGTAGACGGCCGGGAGATCGAGCTTGAAAAGGGCCCGAACGTGGTCACGCTGCCCGAGCTCGACCCGCTGCCGCATCGGATCGAAGGGCCGATACTGCTCAAGGTCGGTGACGACGTCTCCACGGACGAGATCATGCCGGCCGGTTCCCGAATCCTTCCGTTCCGCAGCAACATCCCGGAGATCAGCCGCTTCGTCTTCGAGCAGATCGACGAAACGTTCTCTGAACGCGCCAGGGCTCACCAGCGGACTGGCTTTTTTGTCATGGGTGGTGAGAACTATGGTCAAGGATCGAGCCGCGAGCACGCCGCCCTGGTGCCGCGGTATTTGGGTCTGCGCATCGTGCTCGCCAAATCATTCGCGCGCATTCACCGGCAGAACCTTGCCAATTTCGGTATACTCCCGCTGACCTTCGCGGACCTGTCGGACTTCGATCGCATCCAACAGGGTGATGTGCTCGTTATCGAGGATCTGCGCCGAAGCCTTGCGGACGGAGGCGCGATCCAAGTCCGCAACTCTATGAGAAATTATACTTTTGCAATGACGCACGATTTGACGCGTCGCGAGGTCGCGATGGTGCTGGCCGGCAGCCAGATCAACGTTATCAGGAGTGAAATGGAGGTTGCGTGAGCGCGAGGTTGCAAGACGAGCAACTGCCGAGACCATTCTATGATGATGGCTTGCCCCGTCCGAAGCGAGCGGCCGCCCGCGCCTTGTGGCAGTTTCACGTGGCCCTCTTGGATGCGCGAGCGCCTGCCCTGGACGGCGACGATCTTCGTGCCTACTTCGAGGCAGAGTCGCAGAAGGCCGGTCGCGGCGAGCCGCTAAAGGTCGTTCCTGCGGACGTGGCGGCCGCGGCGTATCTGGCATCATCCGACCACAAGCTCCCGCTAGATCTGATGGCTACTCAGGTTTACGAAGCGCACCATTTCAAGGGACCAATACGTTTTGCCGACAATCGTGCCATCAACCAGTTCATCGACCACTTCGCCGGGGCGCACGCGGCGTTGATCGCGCACCTGGCGGGTGCGTCCGGGTCCTGGCAGCTGCGCTATGTGGGCGAATTTGCGAGGGGGATGTTCTGGGTGGGGCGACTGATGACGTTGCCTCGCGACGCCGCGCGTGACTGGATCTTCATTCCGGAAGCCGATCTGGAGCAGAGTGGTGTCAGCATCGAGCAGCTCCGCGCCGGGCAAGTCGATGAAAAGATGCGGAGATTGCTCTGGAAGCAGACCATCCGCGCCAAGGATGCGTTCGCACAAAGCGAGCCCTTGCCGGCCGACTTACCGCGTAGATACGCCGGAGCGTTCAAACGATGGTGGTTCGGGGGCCTGGAAGTCCTCAACGAGATCGTCCGGCGGGATTACGACGTATTTTCACGGCCCGTTCGATTGTCGCGGTACCAGCGAGCACAGGCTCGCGTGCAGGCGCGATTCGGGCGCACTACCTTCCGTTCGCACTGAACGTCATCCATAACCGAAAGCTGCAAAGCAACGGCTACCGAGCAACGTCATATGACCACCTACCGCGATGCCGGCGTCGACATCGACGCGGGCGAAGAGACGGTCCAGCGCATCAAACCGATCGTCCGCGAGACGTTCACGCCCGGTGTCCTGGCGGATATCGGTGCGTTTGGTGCGTTTTTCGAGCTAGACTTGAAAGCCTATCGAAAGCCGGTGCTTGTGTCATCCGTTGATGGGGTCGGGACCAAGCTGAAGGTAGCGTTTCGTATGCGGCGCCACGATACGGTCGGCCGTGACCTCGTCAATCACTGCGTCAACGACATTGCGGTGTGCGGCGCTGAGCCGCTCTACTTCCTGGATTACTTCTCCACCGGTAAGCTCGACCCAGGGGTGGCGGAGGACGTCATTCGCGGATTCGCCACAGCCTGCAAGGACAACGGCTGCGCTCTTATTGGCGGCGAGACGGCGGAGATGCCCGATCTCTACGCAGAGGGTGAGTATGATCTGGCCGGCACTATCGTGGGAATCGTGGAGAAGGATCAGATCCTTGATGGAAGCGCGATCGAAAGAGGTGATGTGCTCATCGGGCTGCCGTCGACGGGCCTTCACACGAATGGCTATTCGCTGGCCCGCAAGGTGCTATTCGAGCACTTTGAGGTAGGCGACTCCCCCGAAGAGCTTGGTGGTGCGACGATAGGCGAGGCGCTTTTGGCGGTGCATCGATCCTACCTACGGCCAATTCGCGGCCTGATCGATGCCGGCCTGGCTCGAGGATTCGTCCACGTCACGGGCGGAGGCATCCCCGGAAACACGGCCCGCATCCTGCCGGATGGCGTTGATTTCGAGGTCGATTACTCGGCATGGACGAGACCTCCGATTTTCGATCTCATCCAGAGACTGGGCAACGTGCCGGAAGACGACATGCGCCGAACCTTTAACCTTGGGATCGGGCTTATTATTATCGTCGCGGAGCCGGACGTGGACCGGGCCGTCGCCGTGCTGCAGACCCTCCGCGAGGAGCCTGTAGTGATCGGGAAGACGACACAAATTCTGTGAATCGCCGAGCCCGGCACGATTCATGATGTTTGAGAATGAGGATCCCTGGAAACCAAGTGCTGTAGTGAAATCGTTATATTTGTCGGAGCTCTGGAACCGCTTTTCTCCGGATTTTCAACGTCCTCTGGTGTCATGTTGTCGCTCGTAGTCATTCTGATTCTTAGTTACCTGGTCGGCTCGATTCCGGGCAGCGTCTGGATCGGCCAGTTACTCTACGGAGTGGATGTGCGCCGATATGGAAGCGGCAATGCGGGCGCGACGAACGTCTTTCGAGTGCTCGGCTGGAAAGCGGGTATGCTCGCCACGATTGTGGACCTCGGTAAGGGCTTGTTGGCGGCGGGCGTGATTGCTTCGATTCGCCTCGATTCACTGCCCTCGGGCATCGATGTCTGGCAGATGGAGACGGTCGTTCGTCTGATGGCCGGGATGGCCGCCGTGGCGGGCCACATGTACCCACTGTGGGCTGGATTCAAAGGCGGAAAGGGCGTCAACACGTCGGCGGGAGTACTTTTCGCGCTCACGCCGATTACGATGTGGATCACACTTGGCGTTTTCGTGATCGTGCTGCTCTCGTCCCGATATGTGTCGTTAGCCTCGCTATCTGCTGTCGTCGCTTTTCCATCGGCCATCGCCATTAGACGCTACGTTTTCGGCATCGAATCGCTGGATCCGAGTCTTCTCATCTTCAGCATCATCATGGCGACGAGCATAATCATTGCCCACCGTTCGAACATCCAACGCCTGCTACACGGAACGGAAAGCCGACTTCGCTCTTTTCGCCCGGCCCGTGGACTTCGTGGAAAGGGAGAGATTTAGTCCGCCGTAGCCAACATCAGTTCGTCTTTACCATAGAGTCCTGTGGCCAAGCGAATCGCCATGCTCGGCGCGGGTAGCTGGGGCACAGCGCTCGCCATTATACTCGCCAAGGAAGGACACGATGTCGCTCTCTGGGCGCGCCGGCCGGAAGCCGCCGAAATCATGGCGAGGGATCGGCATAACCCCACATATCTTCCCGGCGCCGTCCTCCCCGATTCCATCTCGGTCACTTCAGACATCGAAGAAGCGATCCAGGGTAGGCGTTTCTGGGTTTTCTCCACGCCGTCGCAGGCCGTGCGAGACTGCGCCGAGCGCGTCAAGGCTCTCGCGCGGCCGGACATAGTCTGCGTGTCGGTGGCGAAGGGCATCGAGAACCGCACACTGCTCACGACCACACAGGTGCTCGATCAGGTACTCGATGCCGTGCCGCGGTCGAACATCGGCATTGTCTCCGGACCGAGTCACGCGGAGGAAGTCGTTGAGGAGAAGCCGACGACGGTCGTGGCGGCGGCCTATTCGCTGCAGGTGGGGCGAGCCATCCAGGATGCGTTCATGACGCGGCGGCTGCGCGTCTACGTCAATCAGGATGTGAGAGGCGTCGAGATCTCCGGTTCGGTGAAAAACATCATGGCCATCGCGGCCGGAATCTCCGATGGTCTGGGCTATGGCGACAACACGAAGGCGGCCATCGTCACGCGCGGCCTGGCCGAGATCACGCGACTGGGGCTGGTGATGGGGGCGTCCGCCTCGACATTCTCCGGCCTCGCCGGCATCGGCGACCTCGTCGTTACCTGCATGAGCCGGCACAGCCGCAATCGCTACGTGGGCGAGCAAATCGGGAAGGGAAAGCGCCTGGAAGAGGTCGAGCAGGAAATGAGTATGATTGCCGAGGGCGTGCGCACGACCCAGTCCGTTTACGAGCTGGCCGAAAAGTACCAGATAGAAATGCCCATCACGGAGGCCGTGCACGCGATACTTTTCGAGGGCAAGGCGCCCCAGGTGGCCGTAGACGAGCTCATGACACGGGAGCCGAAACACGAGGACTGGCTGCCGGACATTCTCCAGGAGTAGTGCCCCGGCGACGCTACCTATCTTCGCCGTAACCATCTCAGCACTAACCAGTTGAACACCCGTTTCGGGCAGTTTTCCACATCCTCTATCTTGTCCGGGGCGTGTTGAATTAGTTTCCCCGATAACAACCTGGCTTCGCCATGACGCTGCAGGAGCTGACGCAGCTCGCCTCGCTGGGCGAGGGTGCGAATCTCGAATTCAAGCGTAAAGTGCCTAAACCTGCACGCATTGCGAAGGAAATCATCGCCTTCGCCAACACCAGCGGCGGACGGCTGCTGCTGGGGGTGGATGACGACGGCTCCATTGTGGGTGTCAGGGATGTGGAGGAGGAGGAGTATGCGTTGCGCAATGCCCTCGAGGGTTACTC
>CBFGRV010000050.1:0-21871 GCA_965651265.1 uncultured Rhodothermales bacterium | reverse complement strand
ACGCTCTGCGTATTGTCGCTTGGCTGATAGGCGCTCACGACGAATCGCGCGCTGTTGTGGGGCCCGAGATTGAACGGCACGCCGAGTCCGACCCGAAAGAGGACCGGGAGCGGGAAGTCCTCCGTCGTCAGCGCCGCCGGCAGATTGCTGTTGTCACCGAAGCGGCTCGGATCCTGATCGTAGCGGATTCTCAGGTCACGCCCGTCGAACCTGCCGCGCGTGCCGAAATTGACGAGGCTCGCCCCCAGATAGGCACGGAACGGCAGCTCGTACAGAACACCGAAATTGAATCCAACGGCGGACATCGAGCTGTGCCAGATGGTCTCGCGCACGTAGTTGACTTGAACGCCGGCCGAGAATCGATCCGTGATTCGCCGGGCGTAGCCAAGCCCGAGGGCCACATTCTGGACGGTGTAGCGCTCTCCCGTACCGAGCGGCTGCTCGACCGTGCGCACGTCGATCTCGCCGGAATTCAGCGAAGTCAAGCTTAGAAAGAGGGTGTTCACACTCCCCAGCCGAATACCGGCACCCAGATAATTGTAGGTGATCCCGGCGAGCCAACTGCTATGGGTGAACTGGACGTCGGATGACGGCATGTGACCGATGGCGCCCGGGTTATAATAGGCCGCCGTGATCTCGTCGAAGGAGGCGACGCCTGCGTTTCCCATCCCCGCCATGCGAGCACTCGGCTCGATGAGCAAGAACTGCCCCACCGTGGTTCCAGTCTTCGTCTGTGCCGAGGCGGGTATCGACAGCGCGAGCGCCAGCAGCCCCACGCCTATTGCCGTACGAATCTGAATCTTCATTTTATCCGTCCTCCCTTACGAGCCCCCACGTTGTGGAAAGAACAGGAGACGAGCACCAGCCCGCGGAGCATTTGCAGATGCCCCGCAATCACAAACCAGCAAACAGTAGCCAGCAACCAGCAACCTCATTTGATGACCGCAAATTTCCCGATATGCTCGCCGACCTCGGAACTCACGTGGAAGATGTATAGCCCCGGAGCGATCTCCAGGTTGTCCTTGGATCTCAAATTCCATTCGACCATACCCGTCGTGGAGCCGTCGTGTCGCAAGGTTTGGACGAGCTCACCGCGAACCGTGTAGATCCGGATGGATGCTCCCGCGGGGATGGCTCTGAACTCGAGCCGCCGTTCGCCTCGACCTGAGACGGCAAATCGCTCGGGCTCGAATTCGGCCGCTGCGACATATGGATTGGGCACGACGTAGGGTGATTCCTCCTCGAATGCCGTGCGGGCCAATGAGGCATCCACCGATTCCCCGATGGTGGAGAAGGTCAACACGTCGTCGGGCCCGAACGGCTGAATCAGCGAGAGGCGATATTCGTCGCCACCAACGGGAACGTATGTCGGAACGCCCACACCCGTCGTATCGACCGTGAAGCGCCACATCGGGCGCTGGACCGTCGATCCCACCCGCTCCGGTGCGATGATTTCGACGAATTCGCCTACTGCATTGAGCGTGTTGTTGGCATCTACATCCCGAAATCTGAAATCGAGCTGGGCCTCAGTGTCGGCCGCCAAGACCCTGAATTTCGCCGGTGTGGCCGGAGCCCCGATGGCTGCCAGGGATGTATCCACGGGTTCATCCGTGAAGACGATGCGGATGTCTTCCGGGAAATGAGGCCGAACGAGGTTGATCGGAAGCGCGTCGGAGTACGTAATGCGATAGTGGAGGTCCACGTCTCGGTCGACAAAGCCCGTGTTCGCGCTATCCACCTGAACGGTTCGCGGCGTAGAGATCACGGGCTGCAATCCGGAGCCGGCGGGCCCGGTCCCCGCCCCTTCCAGGTCTCTGGCGGTGTCGAAGAGCACGTCGCCGGTCAGATCATCGATCAGGCTGTAGGTAAACGCGCGGACGCTGTCCGCCGAACCCTCAAACTCAATTCGGAATCTGCCGCCGTCCGGCACGGCCGCATTGTTGAGGATGCGAATGGAGATCGTCCCTCTTCCTCGGCCGGCTACTTGCATGATGCTTTCCGCGTCGATGGTGGCCGGAACGTACCCGGGCACCGGTGGATTGGGCCGAACCTCGACGGCATTCCTCGGCAGGATGGTGCCCCCCCGAGGCGTCCGCGAGATCGTAATGGCATTCTCCGACGGGTAGAAGTTGAATTCCTCCGCCCCGCGGTCATAGGCCGTCACCGCATAGTAGTAGGTCTGGCCGTTTCGGACTTCGGTGTCGGTGAAGGTGTGCGTGATGCCGGTGTCTTCGCCGAGCCAGTAGGCGACGCCCTGCACCTGAAGATTGGAGTAGCCACGGATGCCGTTTTCCAGGTCGAATTGCGCGATGGGCCGGCCGTTGCCGATGGGTCCCGTGCCGCGGGCATTCGTGATGACCTGAGCATCCAAAAAGGTCGGATCGGTGGATCGGTAGATGCGATACCCTTCGAAGTCATTCCGATTCGTCACGGGGTCGACGCCCTTCTCCGCGGCATTGTCCCAGGTCAGTCGCACATATCCGTCGCCCGCCTCGGCCTGTACCGTGGGCAGCGGAGGAGGAGTGGCGAACTGATAGTTGGCGTTGTAGATCGACTGGACGGTCTCGACCGTCGACTCCAGCTCGGTCAGATCGCCGCCGAAAGCGAGCGCGAGGCTGAACCTCTCCTGGCGGCCGGCTTCGAGCATGAACGGGCCCGAGGCGAAGAGGAAGCCGATGTTGTAGTTCTCGACGAGCGGCGCATCGAATCGAACCTCTGGATCGGATGAGGTGAACTGCTCGTAGAGCCGCCGCGGCCACTCCCGCTCGTTCATGAAAAAGACGACGTTGTCGGTTTCAGTCGACGGCGCGCCGGCTCCCGCCCGGATTCGGTTCATCTTGAATCCGGTGAGTCCGATCATGTCGGACTCGTTGATGTCCGTGCGGTCGAAATTCGGCTCACCGTTGGTCGGCACACCGTCTCGCTCACCCGTATCCGCCGGGTTATCATCATCCGCAAACACGCCATCGGCGCCGGTATCGTGAAACTCGGCCAGCCAATCCATGTCTTCGTCGCCCGTCCACCAGACGCCGGCAACGTACGCGGGACGCTCCTCGAGCGGGCCGTACGTTTGCTCAAAGAGTGCCAGGTCGTAGTTGGCCTCCACATAGGCGCGGATGGCATCCTGCCCCTCGATCCTTTGCCCCGGGCCGCCGTCGCGCCGCTCATCGACGATGCCGTCTTCATCGTCGTCGATGCCGTTGAACGGATTGCCGGGCGTCTCCAGATAGGCGTAACCGAGGTAGCCCGTCCGCTCGCAGTTTCCGGCGAGACCAACGCCGCGGCCCCCCTTGTCCCACGTGTATACAAGATTGAGCCCGAAATCGCGGTTGTAGAAGGCGTTGTCGTCGTCGCTTTCGGCCACGCCGTCGCACGATCGCGCTGATCCGCCCACCCCCGAGTCCATGTAGAGTCCGAACACGATGTCGTCGTAGGTGGTGGTGCCTTCGTTGACGATGTCGTAGTGCCAGAAGATGACGTTCTCCGCCTGCGGATTCGACCATTGAAATCCGCGCACTTCGACCCGAAGGCCCAGCCCTCGCCGCGTGCGATCCCGGCTGTCCGGATAGAAATCCCACGCGTCGTAATACTGGTCGTCCATTACGTAGTAGGATTCCTGATCGGCGCTGGGGCGCTTGCCGAAGTAGCCGTTCCACGAACCACACCATCCCGGGTCGTCGGGGTCGTTGATCTTGTCGTACCAGCAGTCTTCAGGATTGGTGGATGGATCGAGCTGCCCGCTTTCATTCGTGGCTCCCGGCCACGTTCGAGGGTCATTGGAGATGGCGATGGAGCGGCCCGCATTGATCGCCGGATTCGGCTCGAAATAGCCGCGGCGGGGTTCGAAGCGCATCACACGATTGGTGATTCGGCTTGTGGCCTGCCGCTCGCGGAAGCCGGTCAGCATGATGTAGGCTTCGCGACCATTCTCCTGCGTGATCTTTGCGAGGACAAAAGGTGTGACGCCGTCCGAATAGTTGATGCCCGACCCCTTCGGGACCTCGACCGAGTGAAAAACGCTCAAGTCCGGAGCCACTTCGAAGTCTCCCACCATCCCGAAATTGTAGAAGCGCGTCCGGATGCGATTGGCATCATGCGTGCCCATACGCTCCGCATTGATGTTGCCGCGGTACTCCGGCGGCACCACCGGCTGCAGCTCCTGTGCCCCGGCGGGCTGCAATCCGCAGAACAGTGACAACACCACCAGCACGAGCACGTGGGGAGCGGCTACTCGTTGCGAAGAATGCATGGAGATCTGATCCAACATCACGTTTCTGCGAGAATTCTACCGCGTGGAACCCCTGAATGAGATACCGATCTCGATTCGGCGCGGCTCACTCAGACGTGCGGGGTTCGGATTTCGCTGATCGGTCGGATTCAGCGTGTAATAGGGGCTTCCCGTGTCGGCGAAGACGAAGCCGTTGGTAAAGTGCTGATCGAACAGATTGAAGAGGCGGACGAAACCCGTCCAGCTCATCCCTCCCAGGTTGAAGAACTTCTCCAGGCGCAAGTCGACGGTAGAATAATCCGGCTTTCGGCCGGAATTCGGCTCCAGATCTGCGCCGAAGCCCGTGCTGATGGACGGCGTGTAGGGCTGGCCTGTCGCGTACCGGATGATGCCGGTGATCGCGTAGTTCCCCGGCACGTACCAGATGATGGTGCCGTTGAGCGTGTGGCGCTGATCCCAGTTGAAGGGGACCTGTCGCGGGCGGGGATCCTCGCCGGCCTCCGCGCGCGTGGCCGTCTCGCGCGGATCACTCGCGTTGCCGATCGCCGTCTGCAGCGTGTAGTCGATGCTGGTGCTGATCGGACCCGGACCGCGCTGGTCCAGCTGCAGGGTGAACCCTCGAACGCCTCCGAAATCGACGTTCGTCAGGCGCGCGTATTCGGCGGCCGTGTAGGTCTGCACGAATTCCACCCCGAGGAGATCGCGAATGTCCTTATAGAAAAGACTCAGGTCCATCCCGAGGAAGCTCGTGATCTCCGCCTTGAAGCCGAACTCGTACTGGGCGGTGAATTCCGGCTTCAGATCCGGATTCCCCATCACCCCATAGCTCACGGCCCCCGCCTGAAGATCCTGCAGGATCGAATAGTCGGAATTTCTGAACATCTGCCCCAGTCCGGGCATCTGGTAGAAATGCCCGTACGAGAAGAAGAGGGAGGCGCGGTCCAGAATCGGGAATGAGATCCCGACGCGTGGCGCCACGCGCAACTTGACCGTGGTCTCCCTCAGCGGCGACGGCGGTGCATCGTCGATGGAATTGGCGGGATTCGCCAGATCGCTTGGTAATTGTGCGTTGGCGTCGAAGTATTCGACCCGCACTCCCGCCCGGACCCGCAGATCCTGCCACTCGATGCGGTCCTGGATGAAAGCCGCTGCCTGAACCGGCTTGTACTCGACGACCTGGGCATCGAGCGTATCGCGAAGCACGCCCAACACCTGTACGCCATCGACGATCGTGGGCACGACCTGGCCTGGCGAGCCGAATTCGATCTTCGAGGCCTGGAACTCGACTCCGGCCTTCAACAGGTGGACATTCGTGGCCTGCGCGGTCACGGCGGCCTTGCCGACCAATGAATTCGTGCGCTGAACGAAACGCCCGAGATCGACCCCCTGCACGAAGGCCCCATCCAGGAAATTGGCGTCACCCCGCGGTTGGCCCGGCCTTTTGTACGGGGAGTCTTCCGGGAGACCGTAGCGGGTGCCTGCACCGGGCGGCGCCTCTCCGATCTCCTCGAATTTCATGTCGCGGTAGTCGAAGTAATTCTGACGCGCGCTAACCTCGTAGTAGACGCGATTCGACAGGGTGTGCGTCCAGTCGAGCCCGTGCACAATGGAGTACTGGCGGGCGGTTTTCATGCCATCCGGATTGAATCGGAAGCCATGATTGTAGCTGCGACGCTGAATCTGATTCGAGATGGCCTGGTAGCCGATCTGAATGTTGCGAATCGACCGGTTCGTGATCTTCGCGAGCCATGACCACTGCTTGTTGAAATCCATCGGCACAATTTCGCCGTCGCCCGTCGGATAGAAGGCGCGCGTCTCGAAGTTATTCGTGTCCGTCGGCACGAAGAGCCGGACACCCGATAGGTGGCCGAGGTCGACCATTCGCTGCCCGTTCACGAGGAAGGTCGTTCCGGGCAGAAGGGGCACGGGGCCACTGAGGCTTCCCTGAAAATTCTGGATGGTCAGGGGATCGATTTCCTCGATGTGAGGGAACCGCGCGACGGTCCGGTCGCCCAGAAACGTCGAGCGCACCCTCATCGAGTCATTGCCGGGGCTGAAGTGATCACCGACGAGAACCTCGCCCGAGAACTCGTATCGTTCCTCGTCCCCGGTTCGCAGCACGGCATTCACAACACCGCTCATCGCCTGCCCGTACTCCGCATCGAAGGTACCCTGGATGACCTGCACTTCCTGGAGCACAGAGCGGTCGAGCTCCAGCGTGGAGGTGTTATCGTACGGATTGTTGACCGATACCCCATCGACCTGATACTGAACCTCACCGGAGCGGCCTCCACGGAAGTGTCCATCCACGACGCCGGCCTGCAGGTTCACGATATCGCTCAGCTCCTGCACCGGCAGGACCGCGATGTCTTCTCTGGACAGCGTCGACATCGAGCTGGTCAGGCTGATGTCGACAATCGGCCGTTCGGCGGTCACTACGACCTCCTCTCCTTCGATGACCTCCTCGCTCAGGACGGCGTCGAGTGTCGTGGTCTGATTCGATGCAATCTGTACGTCCTCGACGATGAGCGTCTGATATCCGACGATGCTGAACCGCACCGAATGGGATCCAGGCGGCACTCGCAGGATCACGTACTCACCGTTGAAATCGGCGGCGGCACCCAGAGTCGTCCCGACGACGAGGGCCGTTGCGCCGGGCAGCGGTTCACCGGATTCATCGGTGATTCGTCCGGAGAGCTTCCCCGTCTGCGCGTGCGCGTCGTATGCCGCTACGGACACGAGGACAAGGATGAGATAAATCGAAAGGTATCGCGTCACGACCATGCTGATCACGATCATGCTTCCTCAGGACCACGATAGGTGCGGGGGCGTGACGTGCACGCCCCCGCTGCCTTCACCCTACTTCACGAGAATCATGCGTCCAATGCCGCTTACCAGCTCGCTTCCCAGGGCATCGACAAGGTCGACGCGATAGAAGTACACGCCGGAGGCGAGGTCGCCCGCCTGGAAGGCGAATTCGTGGCGGCCGGCCGGCTGCGCACCGGCATCCAACGTTTGGACGACACGTCCGATTGCGTCGAAGACGCGGATCTGCACCTTACCCGAGTACGGGATGGCATACGAGATCGTCGTGGACGGATTGAACGGGTTGGGATAGTTGCCATCCAGCCGGATGCTGGTCGGCAGTTCCGCAACGTCTTCGGCTGCCGTGCCGATCACGTTTGCCGCATCTAGGTACCCATAGATACTCGACCCGTTGCCACCACGCTCGGTTATGATCCACGTGCGCATGGCATAACTATCGCTCGCCGACTCCAGGAAGTCTCCATCGAGGAAGGTCATCGCGGTCCAGAGCATCCTGTCTCCGAGATCTTCCGGATATCCGAGCACGGTGGGCAGATGTATCGCGAATTCGATTTGATAGCCCTCGTCGATGTCGGACGGATCGGCAGCAGTGGAAGTGCCTTTGAGAGACACCGCAGCCTGGACGCTGCTCGGATCTTCCTGACTGAAAGCGAGCGCGTCGGATCCGTAGCGCACGGCTCCGGAGGAGTCGACACTGAAATCGAATCGGAGTGTCGCCAGCGAGCCGGCTGTCGTTAGGCTGTCACGGCTTCTCAGGAAGAAATAGATCCCGTCCAACCCGTTTTCGGCCGATGTCCCACTGATCGCCTGGTCCGCGACGTCCACACCCACGTAGAGCGTCTGGTCGCGGTAGAACATCTTGAATTCGGCAATCGATGGATCGACGACCAGGGCTGCGTTTCCATCACCGTTGATGTCGGGACGGAAGTAGAACATATAGTAGCGTGCGATCTCCGGATTCTGGTTGCGCAGTGCCTCGTCCGCTTGATACTGCACGAAGAACGAAGGCTCGACGCGCGACCACACATCGTCGTCGAGGCTGCCGTCGATTACCGGCGCGTCGAATAGCTCGCCGTTTCCGATGGTGAACTCGGGCTCGACGACGTCGGGGGCATCGCTATTCACCGTCACGCCCGGTGCGCCGTAGATGTAGGCCGCACCTTCATTGAAGTTGTTGCCCCACTGATTCTGCCACCATACACGGGACCTGAACTCCGTGTCCGGGTCGACGGGCCACGCGTTGTCGCGATCCTGGAGTGCGACGTTCCATGCGGCCTTGTCGCCGCCCTCCTGCTCGAAATCATAGCCAATCGCCGCCATATCGAGTCGCATCTCGATGACGTAGCCCACATCGTCACCGTGGGTGTCGTCATTGGTGATGCCGTCCACCACCGTGACAACATCCCAGATGGCCTGCATGGCGGGGTCGCGCGGTGCCGTCACACTTGAATCACCATCCATCCCATAGAAGCCATGGAGGCGCGGTCCGATCCCTGGAAGCGGGAATCCACTCCCGATGACAGTGCCGTCGTCGTACGTATCATCTGAATCGGTCGTGTCCGCGACAATACGCCACGTGATGAAGAACTCGGTACGGTTGCCCTGGAAGAAGTTGGGTACGGGGTTTTGGCTATCGTCGAATCGATCATCGGTGAGCCGCGTGCGGTCCAGAATGTTCATGATCAGCCCATCCGAGTTGAAGAACCCGCTATGGCCGCCGACCGATTTGTCCTGCACTTCGGCGCCGAGCCAAAGCGTGTTGCCGTCTCGCAGGATGTAGATCTTTCCGTTGTTCGGGTCGGGGGGATTCTCGGGCGTGTAGCTACCGTCGATCCGCTGCCCGCCGCCGGGCTCGGGGTGCGTGCCGTCCCATACGAGCTCGATCATTTCGGCCTGCTGCCAGACCGCCTCGTCGAGGACGCCGTCGAGCGTCATTTCGGCGCCGTCGACGTCCCGGGCCCAGATGACGTCGACCCCGTTTCGAACGGGCTGGGCCGTCGACGTGGAGACGAGCCCGATCATGAGCCCTACAAGACACAATGTCGTAACTGTCGTCTTCATGTGATTCCCTCCATGACTCAGTATTGATTGTGTACAGGGTTGGTTGTGTTCGATGCTCCAGAGTTCACTTGGTCGTCGCGTGGCAACCGCACGAGCGGCGGACGACGAGCCGGGCCGGCAGTACGGCCGGCGCCGAGCCCATCTCTCGTGAGCCCTCCAGCGTTTCGATGAGGTATGAAGTCGCGTGCGCGCCGAGGTCGTTGATGGACACGTGGACCGACGTCAGCGGCGGGTTTACATAGGCTGCGATGGGGATGTCGTCGAAGCCGACGACGGCGAGCTCGTCGGGCAGTTCGATGCCGGCCTCACGGAAGGCGCCGAGCGCGCCGATGGCCATCGCGTCGTTCGAGGCGAACACGGCCGTCGGGCGCGGCGACATCTCCAAAATGCGCTTTCCGGCCCTGTAGCCTGCCCGCTCGGTGAAATCTCCTTCGACTTCGATCGACTCCTCGATGCCCGCCTCCCGCAACGCGTCGCGGTACCCGCGAAGTCGTTCTGCGGCATCGTAATTGGCGCTCGAACCCTTGATGATGGCGATCCGCCGGTGCCCGTGCTCGATGAGGTGCCGAACGGCCGCCACGGCGCCGTTGTAGTTGTCGATGTTGATGGAATGGAACGGAGTCGCACCGCCGTGCGAGCTGATCAGCACCACCGGAATGGTCGGGGATAAATTGCGGTGGAGCACATCGGCGTCGATGTGCGGATGCATGATGATCATGCCGTCGACCCGTCCCCGCATGGCACGCAGCGCGGCCTCGATTTCGGTGCGCTCCGCATGTGAGCTGGACAGAAGTACGTGGTAGCCGGCTTCGCGGGCGGAGTAATCGATGCCGCGGATCACCTCCGAGAAGAATTCGCCGTACAGATCCGGCAGGAGCACTCCCAACGTGTGGGTCTTCGCCGTGATGAGGCTTCGGGCCGCTCCATGAGGGATGTAGCGCAACCGACGGGCCACCTCGAGGATTTTCTCCTTGGTGTCCTCGTTGACCGGTCCGCTATTGTTGAGAACGCGCGAGACGGTGGCGATCGATACGCCCGCTTCCCGCGCGACTTCCTTGATGGTGACGGCCATGAGCCCCCGCCTTATCGCCAGTCGGGTGTAAACGTTTACACCTTACCAAAAAAAGGCGCTCTTGTCAAGGCTGTGTGAATTGCAGCCGTCCGATTTTCTTTATCTGTAAGATCTTGGCCTATCGGAGAAGCACGACGGATCCCGATGCGGAGAAGTGCTCACCCTCCACCAGATATCTGTAGACGCCGTTCGCCAAAGTGCCCGCAGGGATTATGATCGTGTATCCCTCATCCGGCTGCACCCGACCTTCGAAAAGGCGATCCACCTCGCGCCCCATCGCGTCATAAAGGCGCGCTGAGACATCCTGCTCGTGGGCCACTCTGAAGGCAACCTGTGCCGTCGACTGGAAGGGATTCGGAAAGGGCTCGGAGAGCACATAAACCTCTCCCGGATCGAGCGGCTCGACCTGCGTGAGATCCAGATCCGCGATGGTGCTGTAGATGCCGTTGCCGTGCGTCGCCACCACGACCGTATAATCCACGGGTCGACTGTCGATCATGTCTACGACGACGTTCCCGATGGTCGATGCACCCTCCTGCACCCATTCCGTGGAGTCTCCCGCCAGCTCGATCGTGGAATAAAGACCCGTGCTCGTTCCCACGAAGTAGATGGTCCCCCCGGAGACCGGCAGGATCTCGGCCCAGCGCGTCGAGGGCCCGCTTCCCGATCCATCCGGATTGTCCTCCAGATTGCCCGAGACATCGGTCCAGGTCTCACCTGCGTCCTCCGAGTAGAAAAGGCTCCGTACCTCGTAGTTCGAGAAGGTGATCAGCAGGCGATCCGGATCCTCCGGGTCGACGGCGATCGAGCTGATATACGCCCCCTCGGGCATAGCGTCCGGACCGGTACGCTGTGTGATGTCGACCGGCGACGGCTGGCCTATGTGCGCATCCTCGAGCCGAAAGATGCGGCTTTGCGACGTCCCGGAATGGAGCGTCGCGTAATAGACGCGCGTCGATGTCGCCGAAACGGCCACCGGCGTAACGGCCGTCACCACCCCGCCATTCGTGTCCGTATTCTCGAGACGCGTCCAGTTCTGGTCCGTCTCCTCCATGCTTCCATCCTCGATCGCGAGCAGATTCGAGTTTCGATAGAGTGCCGACCCGCCGCCCAGATACATCCGCCGCTGATTGTTGGGGTCGAGGTGGAAGGGTGTGACGAACAGCCCGCGGCCGAACTCGTCTTCCGTCGGGTCCACGCGGGCGGCCTGCGTGACGTTGCCGGCATCATCGATCCTCAATCGGAAGATCTGTGCGTTCTGGGCGGAAACGTAGAAGTGCTCTCGCCCGTCCGCGATGTCTGCGTACGCACCGTCTCCGCCGAGGATGTCACCGATCCAGGGCAGGGTGCCCGTGCTCTCGTTCGTGTAGACCGTGCCGTTGTCCTGCATTCCGCCGACGATCACGTGGTCGCCGGGCTCCGACTCGTCCAGCGCCACCGTGTAGAACTGCGTCGTACGATATCCGTCGTTGAGCGGCGTCCACGAGACGGGCGTCCGCTGCGTGTTGATGGCCAGCGCGTCGTCGGTTCGGTGCACGCCGCCATCCGACCCCGTGTACATCCGATTGGGGTCCGTCGGATCGAACGCGATCGCATGCATGTCGGGATGATGATTCGGATAGACGAACAGCGTCGGATGATAACCGGCGATCCAATGCGTGTTGTCAGGAGTCGCAAATCCGTCCGTGGATCGGTACAGATTCGTGCCTCCGATGAAGACGACGTTCGGGTCGTCGGGCTTCACGGCAATGACGAGATCGTATCCGTTCTGGGAGTCGAAGGCCCCGAGATCCTCCGGGAAATTGCTGGGGACGCTGAACTGCTCGGCCGTCGGCAGATTGGCGGTCCGGTCTTCCCATGAATCGTCGAGGGCGTGGTACCGCCAGAGGCTGTGATCGGACGGGCCCGTGCCCGGCGTGTGTCCGAGGAAGTAGACGATATTCTGGTCGGAGGGCGCGATGCCGATCACGACCCTCTGGAAGACCGAAGGCCATCCCGCCGGGGTGATCTCGGTCCACTCGTCTCCATCTGGCGATTGCCACAATCCGCCCATGCCGCCGTCACTGCTCAACGCGGCGTACACCACGCCGCCGTCGGTTACGGCGACATCCGAAAAGCTGGAAAAGGTCGGTGAATTCGGGTCATCGATGAGAAGCGGCTCGCGCGTCACGCCATCGAAACGATAGATGAGGCCGTACGTGGCGGCGTAGAGCTCCAGCTTGGAGGTGTTGGTCGGGTCGATGCCCAGGTTGAAGAAGACGTCATAGGCGCGGTCGAATACGGGGCTCTCCCCCGCAGGCTCGAAGCCGAACAGCTCCCAGGTCGCGCCGTTGTCGGTCGAGCGATATAGGCCGGTGCCCAGATAGGGACCCCCTGGCGCGTTCGCGCTGTTGCCGATGAACTCCCCGGAGCCGTAGTACCAGATATCCTCCTGTCCGGGCCGTGGATCCTGGATGAGCGTCGTGACGCTATGATGCTGGTCCGGGCGCGTGGCCTTCGTCCAGGACGCCCCGCCGTTGGTCGAGTGCCACATCCCTCCCGAGACGCCACCGGCATTGACGATGTTGGGATTGCGGCGATCGATGCCGAGCGCGCGGGTCCGGCCGCCGATTCGAATTGGACCCCGTGGAGTCCATTCCAGCATGTCCTGCCCCGACTTGGAGAGGAACTCCCGAGTCGGGATCGTTCTGGCGAAGCTCAGCTCGCGCGCCCGAATACCCGCCGGGATCTCCCCCGTCGCAGGATTGCGGAGGCGCATCCATTCGTACATGATTCGGCCGTGCGGATCTTCGCCGACGCCCGCCGACTTCTCGATGGGCGGGCGGATGCCCTGCTGGCGCACGATGCCGCGCTTGCGTACGGGCTCGGCGATTTCGGTCGCGTCGAGGAGGGGCCGCCATACCGGATAGAGTGCAGCGGCCATCAGCGCGGCTACGGTGGCGGCAAAGAGAAGTCGACGTTTAGTCATCTGCAGGATAGTAGGAATACACAACGAACGATGGCCCGCCGGGCGACATCTGACCTTGCACGTCAGCCCGGAAAGAGGATCCCAACTCCAAACCCGGATAAGAATCATCCAGATTCATGTCCAGCTCTGCCGTCGGGGCCAGCGTGAAGGCAAAGCGGACATCGAGGTGCTCGCCGCGTGAGATGGGCCGGGGAAAAGCGGAACCGTATCCCAGCACGGAGTCGACACGCACTGTCGCGGCACACGGCGCCTGCGCACACGGGCCGCTTCCGGAGCGCTCCTCGTATATGGCGGTGATCGTGCCGCGGATCCGGGCCTCGTTGGGCGCGATGTCGTCCATTTCCACGGGCCGCGGTGCATTGTCCAGCCTCGTGCTGTCGCCCCGTTCCGCGGACGACTCAGCCTGGCCTCCTGCAGACGAATCACCACTCCGCCGGCAGGACGCGCCCAGCACCGCGCTGCCGCAAAGTAGAGCAAGGGTTAAAATGTATGGAATGCGTTTATTGACCATCGATCGAGGCTGACCGGCAAAGAGGCTCGACCATCGAGGCGGATGGAAGAGTTCCGGCTACCGACACGGACCTGTTAACATACGACATATGGACCTGCGCACGATAAGGCAAGAATCCATTGCGGCCCTCGCCGTCCTCACGCTCATCGGCGTTTCCGGGGCCGCATTCGCTCCCCGTTTTACCCCTGAGGCGAGCGACCCTCCGACCCTCCGGGTGATGACGTTCAACATCCGATACAATACGCCGTCGGATAGCGCAAATGCCTGGCCCTTTCGCAAGGATATGGTGGCCGGCATGGTTCGATTTCATGATGTCGATGTGGTCGGGATGCAGGAGGCCCTCAAGGGGCAGATCGACGACCTCGAACAGCAGCTACCCGGATATGCGTGGATCGGCGTGGGCCGTGCGGATGGCCGAGAAGCCGGCGAATATTGTCCGATCTTCTATCGCACGGAGAGGCTCGAATTACTCGAGCATGGCACATTCTCGTTATCCGAGACGCCTGACGTGCCGGGAAGCAAATCCTGGGATGCGGCCATCGAGCGCATCGTTACGTGGGCCGTGTTTCGGGATGTAGAGCTCGAGGCCGAAATCTTCGTACTGAACACGCACTTCGATCACATCGGCGCGGAAGCCAGACGACGTAGCGCGCAGCTGATCGCGGACCGCCTTTCCGAGCTTGCCGGCGGCAGACCGATTGTCGTGATGGGCGACTTCAACACGACGGAAGATTCGGCGCCGTATGACATCCTCACGAGCGGCGCGCTCCGAGATACGATGACCGTTTCGGAGCTGCCGCACTATGGCCCCTCGGGGACGTGGCACGATTTCGGGCGCATTCCACTCGAAAGCCGGATCGATTACGTCTTCGTCAGTGATGCCTTCCGAGTCCTCCGCCATGCCTATTTGTCGGAGACGTGGAATGGACGGTTTCCGTCGGACCATTTGCCTGTTCTCTCCGAAGTGGGCCTGGCCGCTCCGTAACATCCGTTTGATGGAAGAGGTTATGTTTTCGCGCCCGATGTGTCTAGTAGAATATGGACACGTTGCTGGTCAGATCGGCGACTGCAGGATGGCGAGCGCGGGCACGACGTCGGTGCGGGGTCCTGATCGTCCGCGGCTTCGCGGCTCTCGGAATGATGGTTCTTCCTCACCGGCCGGCAAGTGCGCAGCTAGTGAGCGACACACTATTTACGTGGAGCGGCTACGCCCGCGAATCGATCTGCCGCGTTCGGATTTTTCTCGCCTCACCTCGGGAGCGGAAAGATTACGTGGTCGTCCTGGATGAGCTCGCCGAAAACCGCGGCCCATCCATCCTGGATGATGCTCGCCTCCTTGCCGAGCTCATCGGCCGCGATGCGTCGGTCGACCCCGAATCGGCCTACTGGGTCTTTCGTTGGGGCGACTTCAGCTTCGAGGGCGCCGCGCCATCGCGCAAAGAAATGCTGTTCCGCGCCATGTTTCGGCGGGCAGATAGCGGCGGACTTGGTGCCCCGTCGTGGCGACTGATCACCCGAGAGATGCTGATGAAGTACACCGATCGAGCTTTTCCATAAGGATTCTACACCCTTCGGCGGCCCAGGAAGACTTGCATCCGACTCCGGAATCACGCGGCCGGAGGAAGGCATCCAACCAAATCCGGATTCACGGGCCGGAAGAAGATCCAACCAATCCCGGATTACGGGGCCAGCCGCTCGATCTTCCATGAATCGCCCTCTCTCCGGCGGTACACAACCCGGTCATGCAGCCGATTCCTGCGGCCTTGCCAGAACTCGATGTAATCCGGCTCGAGCAAGAATCCGCCCCAATTCGGTGGACATGGGATGTCGCGGTCGGCATACGCTTGCTCGGCCTTGGCCACGGCATCCTCCAGTACCTTCCGGCTTTCGACGACGCGGCTCTGCGGCGAGACCAATGCGCTCAGCTGGCTGCCTCGTGGCCGCGAGGCGAAGTATTGCTCCGATATGCTGCGGGATGAGCGGCTCACGCGGCCCTGGATGCGAACCTGGCGGTCCAACTCCATCCACCAGAAAACCAGGGCCGCCCGCGGATTCTCCGCCAGCTCGCGTGCCTTTCGGCTGTCGTAGTTGCTGAAAAACGTGAAGCCCTGACGGCTAATTCCCTTGAGCAGGACGACGCGGGCCGAGGGCTGGCCCTGAGCGTCCACCGTTGCCAGCATCATGCCGCTGGGGTCGCGGGTCTCCACCCGCACGGCCTGCTCCAACCACTCCTCGAATTGATCGATGGGGTGCGAGCGCACCATTGTCTCGTCGAGGGGCAGGTCACGATACTCCCTGCGGAGCGCTGCGACGTCTATCTTCGCCAATCCTTTACTGTAGCTTTCTGCGTGTTCGCTAAACTCAGTTTGTCATGTCGCACGTTGAGACGATCCTTGCCCAGAGCGGTTGCCGGCCTGAGCCGCCGTACTTCGATTTAGTTTCGCCGCTTCATCTGTCCACCACCTACGAACGGGCGGCGGACGGCTCGTACCCGGGCGGCTTCATGTACACGCGTAACGACAACCCGACGCGGAAGCAGTTCCAGGAGGTGATGGCGAAGCTGGAAGGGGGCGAGGAGGCGGCCGCTTTTTCGTCGGGGTTAGCGGCGACAGCGGCCGTTTTCCAGGCCCTCCGCCCCGGGGATCACGTCGTCATTCCGGATGACGTGTATTACGGCGTCCGACGCCTCCTGGGAGATGTTTTCGTGCCGTGGGGCCTCAGCTGCACCGAGGCCGATTTCACGAGGCCGGATACGGTTGCGGCGGCGCTGCGACCCGAAACGAAGTTGGTCTGGGCCGAGACGCCATCCAATCCGCTGGTGAAAATCACGGACTTGCAGGCCGTCGCGAACGTGGCTCACGCTCACGGAGCCCGGCTGGTCGTGGACGGCACGTGGACGACTCCCCTCCTGCAGCGACCGCTCGACCTCGGTGCCGACCTCGTCCTGCACTCCGTGACGAAGTACCTGGCCGGACACACGGATGTGCTTGGAGGCATCCTCATCACCCATAGTTCGGATGAGTATTGGGAGCGGATCCGGACCGGCCAGGTCATTGCCGGCGCCGTCCTGGATCCCTTCAGCGCCTGGCTCGCGATGCGCGGGTTGCGATCGCTGGGAGCCCGGATGCTCGTGCACTCCCGCAATGCGCAGGCCATCGCGGAAATGCTCGCCGGGCACCGGAATGTGGAGGCCGTGCATTATCCCGGATTACCCGATCATCCCGGCCATGAAATCGCCGCCCGCCAGATGAGCGCGTTTGGAGGGATGCTCTCGTTTCAGATCGCCGGAGGCGAGAAGGAGGGCCTCGCTGTAGCGGCGCGGACGAGAGTATTCAAACGGGCGACGAGCCTCGGCGGTACGGAAAGCCTGATCGAACATCGGGCGTCGACGGAAGCACAGCCGAGCCCCACTCCGGACAATCTGCTTCGGCTATCGGTCGGGCTCGAGCACGTCGACGATCTACTCGAGGATCTCCAACAAGCACTTGACGGTTAGCGCCGCCCGATGCGCATCGACCCATCCAGAATTCCATCCAACCCTGCATGCGACTTCCTTTCGCGCTAGCCAGCCGTTTCGTGGCCGCTGAAACGCTCGAGGGGGCGCTTCCGGTCGTGAGGGACCTGAACCGGAAGGGGATGCATGTGGCCATGGACCTGCTCGGCGAATACGTAACCGATCGAGACGTCGCCGCGGCGGCGCGAGATGCCTACATCAGCCTCGTGCAGACGGTCGCCGAGGAGCGCAGCCGGGACGGGCTGGATGCGAATGTCTCCATCAAGCTGTCGATGATGGGGCAGAAGATCGATGAGGATTATTGCCTCGACAACCTCCGGAGTCTACTGGAGACGGCGCGAGAGCGGGACGTGTTCATCCGGCTGGATATGGAGGGGAGCGACATCACGGAGTCCACGCTTCGGTTGTTCGAGGAGGTGTACCCCGACTTCCCGGATCATGTGGGCATCGTGCTGCAGGCCTACCTGAAACGTACCGAGCGTGACGTGGAGCGCATGTGCGAGCTCAATGCGCGCGTACGGATTTGCAAGGGCGCTTACAAGGAGCCGGCCTCTATCGCCCATCAGAAGATGAAGACGATTCGGGAGCGGTTCGATGTCTACGCGAAGATGCTCATCCGCCATGCACGATACCCGGGCATCGCGACACACGACGACCGCTTGATCGATTCGGTGAAGGCGTTTGCACGCGAGGAAGGCTTCGATCGTGATCGATTCGAGTTCCAGATGCTCTATGGCATCCGGCCCGATACGCAGGAGCAAATTGTGCGCGATGGCTATCACATGCGCATCTACCTGCCATACGGAACGGAGTGGTTGCCCTATTTCACCCGCCGCTTGCGCGAGCGCAAGGAGAACGTCTGGTTCGTGGTCCGCAATCTGCTTCGGCGGTGAAGCGGGCCTGACGCGCGGCTACTTCACGCGAAGTCGCTGGCCGGGCCGAATGGAGTTCGACCGCAGGTTGTTCAGCCTCCTGATCTGTTCGATGCTCACGCCATGTTGGCGCGAGATCGTCCAGAGCGATTCGCCCGAGCGGACCGTGTGGTAGACTTCGCTCTCCTGGGCGGGCGACAGAGCATCAGGTGGAGCTGTCTCCTCGCGGGGCGTGGCGGCCTCCTCTGGTGAGGTGGCTGATTCTGCGTGAGGCGTGCCCGTTTCCGCGGATCGCCTGGCTGCGTCAGCCGATGGCGTGGCTGCGTCTGCGGATGGCGGGCCTGTTCGGGAGGAAGGTATGGCGGCCTCCTTCGAGGCGTCCCCTTCGGCCATGCCTTCAGCCGATTCGTCGGCGAGCAATGGCTCTTCCAGCGCGATCACGCTGCTCATTACCTCGCGGACACCACTAACCTGCCGGGCCACCGCCTCGGCGAGACGGCGCTGCTCGGGCGTCTGTACTACGCCCCGGAGTTCCAGGCGACCATTCTCGACGATCGGCTCGAAATCGAACGTACGCAAGTCGCGCGCCTGCACGAGCGCCATCCGCACCCGCGCGGCGATCGACGCATCCTCGAGGCGGCGCTCGAGTGAGCGTTCATCGTCCAGGACGCTTATCGTGTCGACAGGGGCAGGCGTTACTGCCTCCGGCTCGATGATGCGACTTTCGGATGGTGACTCGCCGGTGAGATCGGACGAATCGGTCTGGGCGGCGCATCCGGAAAAAAGGATCATCAGCGCGATGAGGCCTGCTATGGCCTCTGGCTGAAGCGGACGACGCGCCGCCCTATTCGCTCTCGTTCCCGACGAGCCCACGTTCCTCGCTACTTTGCACGGCCACTGCTGCATGGTACTCGGTCTCGGTTCGAGGCTCGTCGATGATTCGATGTTCCGCCAGCCACCGTTCCGCGTCGATGGCCGCCATGCATCCCGTGCCTGCAGCGGTTATGGCCTGCCGATACACGCGGTCACGGGCATCACCGCTCGCAAAAACGCCGGGGATGCTTGTATAGCTGGAGTCGGGCCTGGTTTTGATGTAGCCCTGTGCGTCCATCTCCAGCCATCCTTTAAAAATGGCTGTATTCGGCTCGTGTCCGATGGCCACGAATAATCCGGAGACGGGGAGCGTGCGGATCTCACCCGTCTTCCGGTTTTGCAGTCTCAAACCCTCGACCTTGTCCTCACCGAGCACATCGGTGACGACGGTATTCCAGATGAACTCAATCTTGTCGTTCTCGAAGGCGCGATCCTGCATAATCTTGGAGGCCCGCAGCTCTTCGCGCCGGTGGATGACATACACCTTCGAGGCGAATCGCGTAAGGAATAATGCCTCTTCCATCGCCGTATCGCCTCCACCGACCACGGCCACCTCTTCGCCGCGGAAAAAGGCGCCGTCACAGGTAGCGCACGCCGAAACACCGTGGCCGACGAGACGCTTCTCATTCTCGAGGCCCAGGTACTTCGCGGATGCGCCCGTGGCGATGATCACCGTTTGGGCCCACATCGGCTTCTCATCGTCGATGAGCAACCGAAACGGGCGACGCGAAAAATCTACCGCCGTCACGGTCCCATAGCGCAGATCTGCACCGAAGCGCGCGGCCTGCGCCTCGAAGCGCTGCATCATTTCGGGTCCGAGGATGCCGTCGGGGAAGCCCGGATAGTTTTCGACGTCCGTAGTCGTGATGAGCTGTCCACCCGGCTCGGGTCCCTGGTAAACCACCGGCTCGAGGTTCGCACGTGCCGTATACAAGGCCGCCGTCAGCCCGGCCGGACCGGTCCCGATGATCACAACATTCCGGTTCTCGGCACCTGAAAAGTCGACGCCCTCGAACCGGGATAGATCGGGTGTTCCGTTCTTCATCATGGCCTCGTAGCACGTGCTAGCGTGCGGAAATCCTTTACCTCTAGTAGTTAGAATCCTCTAGCAGTTTAAATCCCTCTAGCAGGCAGCATCCTCTAACAGTGAAAACACTTTCACAGAAGAGCAACTTTTGTCGCGATGTGCGAACGCTGTCTCTACGCGGGCTGCGATACGAGCGACTCCAGCTTGGCCGCGAGCGTCCTCTTGGATGAGGCCCCGATCAGCTGGTCGGCGACGGTGCCGTCCTTGAAGAAAAGCAGCGTCGGAATCGAACGTACGTTGTACTGCATTGCGATTTGCGGATTGTTATCCACATCCAGCTTCGCAATCTTCGCTCGTCCGGCGAATTCGGATGCGAGCTCCTCGATCATGGGAGCGATCATCCGACACGGCCCACACCATGCGGCCCAGAAATCCACCAGAACCGGCTCCTCGGCGTTGATGACTTCGTTCACAAAATTGCTGTCGGTGACGGTAACCGGCTTTGCCATTTCGTACCTCGTTAATTCAGTATTCCAAATGTTCAAAAATGAAACGGCCGCGGGGCGACCACAGAGTATCTGTTACAACAAGTATGCCGAGATCTTGGTTTCGGCTAGAGGCATCGTTTCCGCCTGCTTACCCGATTCTTGGCATGACGTTTCGGCGAGCCATTATGGAGGTCGAAAGGAGTTCGGATGAAATCCGTGTGCATCGGACAATGCTTCCGCTATTTAGCGGTCCATGTATGACGGTATGGCAGTCTCGTATGGGGTCCGAAGTGCCTCACTTGTAAGATCGACGACCGCCTCACCGTCCAGTCGGATGACCAGGGGTCCGTCCGTCACCGTGCCCAGTCGGGTGAGCGCTACGGATACGCCCTGTACATCATCCAGAATCTCCCTCATCTGCACGGCATCCTCAGTTCTGACGCTGAAGACGATGCGCGACTGCGCCTCGCCGAACAGCACGGCGTCTCGGCGATAGCCCGGCGCCTCGATCTCCACGGTTGCGCCCAGGTCACCATGAAGAATGCATTCCGCCAGCGCGACGGCGAGACCGCCGTCGGAGACGTCGTGCGCACACTGTACGATGCCGGCGCGGATTAACTGTAACATCGCGGTCTGGACGGCGACTTCCTCCTCGAGATCGATATGCGGTGCACCCCCTTTGACGAGTCCGTGGATGCGCGCCAGGTACTCCGAGCCGTTGATGTCGTCGCGATGCTGCCAGGCGGCCGGGCTGAGCAGGTAAATCTCGTCGCCGACGTGCCTGAACGGAATCGTTGTCGCATCCCGCTGCACATCCTCCACGATGCCGAGCATCCCGATCGTAGGCGTGGGGAAGACGGCCCCCTCTGGGTTCTCGTTGTAAAACGAGACATTTCCACCCGTCACCGGGGTGTCGAACGCACGGCACGCATCCCCCATTCCGCGGACCGCCTCCTTGAACGTCCAGTACACCTCCGGCTTATAGGGATTGCCAAAATTCAGGCAGTTCGTGATGGCGACGGGCCGGCCGCCGGCGCATACGACATTGCGCGCCGCCTCGGCAACGGCGATCTGGGCACCGCGGCGTGGATCGAGGAAAACGTAGCGTCCGTTGCAGTCCGTCTTCACGGCGAGGCCCCGGTTGGTGCCCTTGATACGCACGACGGCTGCATCACTGGGCCCCGGACCAACGACCGTATTGGAACGCACCATCGTATCGTACTGCTCAAATACCCACCGTTTGGATGCGATGTTGGGTGATCCCAGCAGGCGGAGTAGCACGTCGGAAGCGGTGTTTGGAAGACCGGGGGCCTGGGTTCGGGAAGTATCCGCCTCGAAAGTCTGCGCCTCGGAAGTTTGCGCCTCGGAAGTTTGCGCCCGGGAAGACGGCAGTTGGGAAGTTTGCGCCCGGGAAGACTGCGGTTGGGAAGT
>CBFGRV010000049.1:0-22585 GCA_965651265.1 uncultured Rhodothermales bacterium | reverse complement strand
GGATCCGCAGATGGGGATGAGCCTGGCGCCGAATGATTTCGTCGGGCACACCGTAACCCAACCCAGTCGCGAGCGGCCGGATCTGCAGCTCATCCACCCGGGACAGCCGGATAGCAGCTACCTTCTCATGAAGGTTCGAGGGGATGATGGGATCATCGGCCTCCAGATGCCGATGACGGGCAACAAGCTTTCCGAAGGGGAGATCGCGGCCATCGAAGAGTGGGTTGAGGCGCTGGGCGAGGTCGATCCGGAGGCCATCGCGCAGGCTTCCGTACAGCGGTCGACCAGCGCATTCAGCGGATGGAAAGTCGTCAATCTGCCCACGACGCGGATGGTCGACGCGAAGACGTGGTTGTTCCTGATCGGCCATCGATTCAATCCTCGGCTGACCGACGGCTACAGCGCGTTCTATGGGCTCGACGGAAGCTCCATCATCCTGCTCAGCCTGGGCTATGCGCCGACGAGCGACCTGCTCTTCGTGCTGGGCCGGAGCAATTCCGCCGACAATGTGGAGCTCATGGGAAAGTACCGGTTCCTCCAACAGACGCTCGATGGATCCGTGCCGGTGAGCGTCGCGATGAACGTGGCCGTCAACTGGGTCACCGAAGAGCTGGGTATCGAGGACCGTTTTAGCTCGGATGCCTTCAAGCTATCCGGCCAGGCCGTCGTGAGCCGTGAATTGGGACCCAATTTCGGAGTCCTGGTCGCTCCGGGAGTCCTTTTCAACCCCGCCGAACAAAACCCGGATGAAGGCCCCCTCGTGACGATCGGGCTGGGCGGCCGGTGGCGGTTCCATCAAAACCTGTCATTGGTGGGCGAATGGGTGCCGATAGTGGCCGGGTATGAGCGAACGACCACATTCGGAAACGACAATCGATTCGACAGCTGGGGCGGAGGGCTCGAGATTGCCGTTGGTGGCCACGTCTTCCAGATCGTGCTGACGAACTCCGTCGGGCTGGCGACGGACCAGTATCTGCGCGGGGGCGATCTCGACATCCGGGAGGGGGACCTGCGGCTGGGGTTCAACATCTTCCGGCTGCTCCGCTTCTGAACGCGAAGAGCTTAGAACTTGAGCTATGCGACGAATAATTCTGCTGACAGGGATACTCATGCTCGTGGGGGGCTGCGAACACGCGGATCCGTTGGAGCCGGGCGGTCTCGAGCCGACGCTTGAGAGCATCCAGGCCGAAGTTTTCGATCGCAGCTGCGCGCTGTCGGGATGCCATGCCGGTCCCAACCCCCAGCTTGGATTGGATCTCACGGCGGGTAACGCGCGGCAGAGCCTGGTGGGGGTCGCCAGCGTGGAGCGGCCGGACCTCCAGCGGGTCAACCCCGGCAATCCTGACGACAGCTATCTCGTTATCAAACTGGAAGGCACCGATTCGCGGTTGGTCGGAGGGCGTATGCCGCTGAACCAGTCACCCCTCGATTCCGAGCTGATCGGCATCGTGCGTGAGTGGATCGCCGACGGCGCCCCGTGATGCGGGCGCCTCAGCGCAGTGTCAACTCCATCCCATCGAAAGCGAGTATCGCTTCGACGCCGCGCTCGCGGCCAAGCTCTTCCACTTTTCGCATCGCCGCCTCTTCGTCGCCCGCAACGATGCCTGAGCCGCAGTGCGTGAACACGGCGCGGGGCACGGACTCCTTCTGGCACCAGGTGAGCTGGGTCTGGATGGGGGCGTGGCCCACCAGCGCATCACCCTGGCGGCGTACGAGGGAGCGCGTCACCGAGGCGCCGTCGCCCACGTAGAGCCGGGCGCCGCGCAGGGCCTCGGCGCGGTCGTGGATGTAGACGACATCGGGCGAGTAGAAGATCACCGCCCGGCCCGCCGTGATGCGAAAACCGACCGCGGGCGCTACCGTGGAGTGCTCCACCGGGAAAGCCTCGAATCTGATGCCTCCGATATCCACGGGCACGCGATGGTCGAGGACGTGGCGCTCGGCGATGGGGTACGTCCCCATCTCATTCCACGTGATCTCCGGAGCCCAGACCGGACAAGGCGCACCCTCTTTGAGGCCCCACGCATGATCGGGATGCGCGTGGGTGATGACGATGGCGTGCGGATCTACGGCTTCGACGTGCCCGAGCCAGTCCTCACCGGCATCGACCATGATGCGGCGCCTGCGGTAGCTGACCAGGAGAGAGCTGTGTCGAAAGTGGCGCTCGCTGCGCTCCTCGATGTAGCCGCGGGTACCGAGGAAGGTGAGCTTCATCCTCAAAGCTCGGAAAAATCCTCCGGCGAAACCTCGTCGCGGGCCTCCTCGAGCATCTCGATGACCTGAGCATCGCTCGTCTGGTCAAAGTGCCGGTACCATGTGCCGATGGCGACGAGCCGGTCGGGCACGGCCAGACAGACGAGCTCGTCCACCAGCTGCGCGATTTCCTCGGCCGCGCCAGGAGCGCATACGGGCACGGCCACGACGACTTTCTCGGCGCCGGCGAGGCGGGCCGCCTCGATCGCGGCCCGGGTGGTCGCACCCGTTGCAAGACCATCGTCAACGAGGATGCAGGTACGGCCCCGGAGGTTGGGCAATTCCTCGCCGCCGCGGTACTCACGAATGCGGCGTTCCACCTCTTTGCGCGTCCTGGAGACGGCCAGCTCGACCTCATCGTCCGTTAGGCCGAGTTGGTCGATCAGGTCTTCATCCAGCAGGAGAATGCCGGGCGGCGCGACGGCGCCGATCGCGAGCTCAGGTTGCATCGGGGCGCCCACCTTGCCGGCCACGATGACATCGAGCGGAGCACCAAGTGACCTGGAGACTTCGAAGGCCACCTCGACCCCTCCCCTCGGAAGTCCGACGATCGTGACTTCCTCTCCACGATAGTGCTCGAGGCGTGCAGCCAGCTGCCTGCCTGCATCGCGACGGTCTTCGAACAATGTGCGTCCGAGCATGGGGTTCTCACGGAAATGGGCCTGAGCAGTCGTACCCTGCTCGCCCTCCTCGTGTCCTCATCCAGTTGTAACGGACCTGTGACCGATGTTAGCTGGATTCGGTCAAACCCGTAGGCTGCTGGTAAATGCGACGATCGCATAACTGGCGGAAGCGACGACCATCACGAAGACGAAGCCCGACTTCACGGCCAGCAGTGCAGCGAGGGCAGCGCTCATCACGGAAAGGCAGTTGTTGACGGCCCATGCCCAGGGTACGTGCGAAGGCCGGTGACGGTTGAGGTGACGAAGGCCCATTGGAAACGGCGCACCCATCAGCGTGGCCGGGATGCCGATGAGCATCAACGCCATGAGCACCTTTCCTGCGACGGGCAGGCCCATCGTACCGCGCAATACCGGCATGAGCGCAAAGGCGTACAGGAGTATGAGAGCACTCACCGTCCCCGTCACGAGTACCAGCGCCCGCCGGCGAAGCTGGAGGTACTCGGAGAGGCGGCTCCCAATGCCCGAAAAAATCAGAACGGATCCGATCACGGCGGCTGCCGCGTAGATCGGATGGCCGAAATACAGGGTGAACTGCTGGATGAGGATCATCTCGATGAACATAAAGCCGATTCCTATCCCGGCGAAGTAGAGGACCGTCCAGGTCTTGCCGCGACTGCCTCGGCCCAGGACCCTTAGGGGCAGCAGGATCAGGATCAGAGCGGCGATGGAAATCTGCACGAGCGTGGCCGCGGCGATGAGGGTACCGAGCTCCAGAAACGGGAAGCCGGCGGGCCCGAAGTCATCCAGCAATCGAGGGATGGATGCCCATTTGAGGAACTGGGAGAAATAGGGGCGATTGTCCGTGGCCGGCGAAACGTCGAAGGCGTAGTCGTCGAGGGGTGCCCCGGCTACGGCCGCGTCAATGAGGCGGAAGAAGGTGGTATCCTGCAGCAGGTTGAACCGCATGCGCTCGTCGGGTCGGATGCCCGGAAGCAGGACCGGATCGAAGGAGAGCCGTTCCGCGAACGTGCGGACCGAGTCTACATCCGCGGGCCCGATCGGCGACCGCGCCGCAACGAGCGTCATCGTGCCCCACCCGCGGACGGCAGCCAGATGGAGGGCCGGCTCCGCGCCTTCTTGCCGCAGAGCCGCCGACAGGGTAGAGACGGCCCGGACCGGGTTTCGATAGGGGTAATCCATCCATACGGTCAGGGAGATGGCTCCGCCCGGATCGAGGCGCCGCCACATCTCACGAAAGGATTCGACCGTGAGGGTGTACTGCTCTTGCAGGGCGAAGAGGCCGACCGAACCGCCGAAGCTGCCGATTTCAGGAAGGGTGATGAGATCGTACCTTCCCGATGTGCGACTCAGAAAGGCTCGAGGCTCAACGACATGAAGGCGGACGTCGTCTTGTTGGAGGAGTGAGTCGACGTCGCCGGCGAGCCGATTTCGGAGCAGGGAAACGACCGTGGAGTGCGGCTCGACGACATCGATCTCCTTTGCGCCGCGAGCCCGCGCATGGGCGGCCGCGGAGAGCGTTCCGGAGGCCAGCGTGGCCACGCGTCGGTTGGTGCCCAGCGCGTACGGCAGGGCCATTGTGGAGTAGTCGAGGATGGACGTCGAGTCCGACGTCATCCAGGTGCTTACGGCGCCGAACCAATTGCCGTTGTTAAAGACGGCTTTCCGAACGGCGACCTCGCCCGTGTAGGTGAGGCTGAGTCCCGGGGCATAGCGCAACGATGGGGCGGTGACGACCTCGACGAGCCCATACGGGCTACTTTCGCGATGCTCGATGTTGGCTCCTGGAAGATCGAGGGCCTTGCTCAGGTCTTTGTAGGGGGATCGTTCGATGCCAGGCGGCCGGAACAGGAACAGCGCACAGATCGCCAGTGCCAGGAGAGCGGGTGGGCCGAGCCAGTTGCGATAGCGAAGCGGAATGGCGGCCATACCGGCTGCCACAGCGGCCAGGCCGAGGAGTGCCGGAAGGCGGTTGGGCATCACCATCCACATCAGGGCGAGAACGCCGAGCGCACCGAGTCCGGAACCCAGCATATTGGCGAAATAGTAGCGGCCGGCCTCCTTCGCGAACTGCACCAGGATGAGACCGATGGCCAGAGCTCCAAGGAAGAACGGAACGAAGAGGAGGAAGTAAGTGAGGACCAGTGACCCGAACTGCGTGAAGTCGACCAGCAAGAGGTACGAATCAAAGCGCGCGGCGTCGGACAGGACGAGGGCCGTTGCGGCCGGCAGTGCGGCTCCGCAGGCCATCATCGCTCCGGGAACGACCAGATCGAACCAATGCATGAACCAGGGGCGGGCGAGGGAGATGGCCGTTCCGCTGGCCCCGAACCCGAGGAGGGCGACCGAGATCACCATGAAGGCGAAATGGTGCCACTGGGCGATCGACAGGAGCTGCATCAAGACGAGCTGGGCTCCGATCAAGACGGCGGAAATGAGCCCGAGAGAGAAGGGTACTCGACGCATATCGGCTCAACGATCACCCAGAAAGGGTACGAACCGGACGGGGACAAGGCTACGGGTCTGAATTTCGTCGCCTTCTTTCGTGACCAGCATCAATGTCTGAGTGCGGAACGGCGTGCCCACCGGGATGATCATGCGGCCGCCGTCGCGCAGCTGCTGGATGAGCGGAGGCGGGATATGCTCCGATGCGGCCGTCACGACGATGGCATCGAAGGGTGCCTCGTCTTCCCACCCGAAGTAGCCGTCGGCCTGGCGCACCGAGACGTTGTCGTAGCCCAGGGCGGCGAGGCGATCGCGCGCGGTGGAGGCTAGCTCCGGGATGATTTCGATCGTGTAGACGTGGTCGACGATCTCCGCCAGCACGGCGGCCTGGTATCCGGAGCCCGTGCCGACCTCGAGGACGCGATGCGTCGAATCGGGCCTGACGAGCTCGGTCATGTATGCCACGATGTAGGGCTGCGAGATGGTCTGGCCGTACCCGATGGGAAGCGGTCGATCCTCGTAGGCAAATTTTAATTGGTCGGCCGGAACGAACTCATGACGCTTGACCGTGCGCATGGCATTCAATACGGCGGGGTCTTCGATGCCGCGGGCTGCAATCTGCCGCTGCACCATGCGATGGCGCGCCTCCTCATACGGGTCGAGTGTGTCGGGTGCTGAGAGGAGGACGGATAACCTCGGACGATCGACGCCTGCAACAGGCGCTTTTCCGGGCGTCAGAGGCGCCTCGATCGAGACAGCGACGGCGAGGCGCGGCGACGTCCGGGCCACGTCGTTGGTAATCACGAGTATCAAGAGGAGCAGAAACATCGGCCTTACTAAAGACGATAGCCGCCGGACGAAAGGGTACGCCTCCCCGTCGAGGCTGTTCAAAAAGGGGCTTCCTCGAGAAAAAAACCGGATCTTCATTTGGGGCTTCGTAGCAGAATCGTTTATACTCTCGAGAGGCGCCCCTTGTGAACGGCACGGTCCCCGAGTAAATTCGTTTTCGGTACCGGCGGGTGCGCCCGCGGTCCACATAACATCAGCATCCACAACATCCAATCACACCATGGCCTATTCCTACACCAATTCGAAGGGTAATACGTACTACCTCCATTCGAAGCAGACGACCCTGAAGAACGGTCGGACGCAGACGATCTACTTCTTTGCCAAGGAGGAGAAGAACGGCACGCTGAACGAGGTCCCGGCGGGCTACAAGGTTGCAGAGACGAGCAACGGGCTTCCCGTACTGAAGAAGAAGTGAGCGGCGGGGCGCCTGCACTCCGTACCTGATCCTGGCCTGTCGATCGGCCTCCGCTGACGCGCGAAGCGTTTTCGACTAGCGGTGCCGGCGACCGTCCTCGTGCAGGAGCCCGCGCGTAAGGCGTACACTGCCCGCCGTCCCCGCCGTCCCCGCCGACCGGGCAGGCGCTTGAATCAAGAGTAGCGTTTTCCCGCTTGCTTCCGTCCCGGGAAAACGCTATTCTTTTGCGCAGGCTGCACAAACGTTTGCGCAGTTGGTGAGCAGTTTAAGCCTGAGAGGTTCAAAGCATGGCCACACAGACGGTTTTAAACATCACGGACGAGCAGAAGCGACAGTATCGGGAGGACGGATTCTTCGTCCTCGAGCGCGTCGTGCCGGAGGAGGATCTCGAGATGCTGCGGAATCTCTGTGATCGCCTCGTGCGCGACCAAGAAGAGGAGATGGATCGCCTGGGTGTCGACCAGATCAATCTGAGCAAGCGCAACAAGCGGTATTTCGTATTTCTTGCCTACAAGGATCATCCGGAACTGGGCAGGTTCATCTTCAGCGACTTGATGGAGGAGATCTGCCGTGCGACCATCGGCGACGACGCCATGCTTTTCTGGGAACAGTTCGTCGTGAAGGGCACGAGCGGCCCCGGATCGTCCTTCTCGTGGCATCAGGATTCCGGCTATTGTGATGCGCCGCACAAGCCGTACGTGAACGCGTGGCTGCCTCTCGACGATGTGAACGAGGACAACGGCACCGTGTATTTGCTTCCGTATTCGGAGGCGGGCACGAAAGACCGGATCGAGCACGTCGTGGATGAGAAGTCCGGTGACCGAGTAGGTTATTTCGGAGACCATCCGGGCATTCCAGTGATTGCACCGGCCGGGTCCATCGCCGTCTTCTCGAGCACGTGCTTCCACCGGTCCAGTGCCAACACGACGGACCATTATCGACGTGCCTATGCGACGCAATTCTCCCCGGAGCCCGTGCTCGAGCCCGACGGCTCGCTGAAGGGTCTGGCCGAGGAGTTTCTCGTCAACGGGAAGCGAGTACGATAAACGGAATCCGATGGCCGTGACGCTTACGGATATTGCCGAGCTGGCTGGAGTGTCGGTGTCTACCGTCTCGAGGGTGATCAACAACAAAGCGGCGAAGTACCGTATCAGCCCCGATACGGAATCGGCCATTCTGGACGCAGCGCGGAAGCTCAACTATCGCCCCAATCAGGTGGCGCGCGGCCTGCGCCTGAACAAGACGAACACGCTCGGCATCATCGCGCCGGACATTTCGAACCCGTTTTTTGCCTACATCATCAAGCGGGTTCAGAATCTGGCGCACGGCCTTGGCTACAGCGTCGTGGTGTGCAACACGGACGAGAACCTCGACCAGGAGGTCGAGCACGTCAATGTGATGTATCGCAACCGCGTCGACGGGCTGATCGCCATGCCCGTCGGGCAGGAATATGACCACTATGCCGAATGGTTCGAGCGGGGGCGGCCGCTCGTGCTGCTGGATCGATGTTTCGACACCCTCGGGGCGAGCAGCGTCGTGGTGGACAACTATTCCGGGGCGCGCGAGGCCGTCGAGCACCTGATTTCGTATGGCCACGAGTGCATCGCCTTCATTCAGGGGTTGCCCGGGACATACACGAACAACGAGCGCCTGCGTGGCTATCGCGATGCGCTGGAGCGGCACGACATCCCCTTTGATCCTGACCTGGTGGTGGGTGGGGATTTCCGGGAGGAGAACGGCTATATGGAGACCAAGCTGCTGTTGACATCCTCGCATCCGCCCACGGCGCTGTTCGCGACGAGCGACTTGATCACGCTGGGTGCGCTGAAGGCCATCAGCGAGGAGGGATTGGAAATCCCCGCAGATATCTCGTTGATCATGTTCGATGACGTCGATTTCGCGCCGTATCTCCGATGCCCGGTCACGGCCGTACGGCAGCCCAAGGAGATGATGGGCGAGATCGCCGTGAAGCTGCTCACGGAGGAGTTGGAGGGACATCGCAGGGAAGGAAAACGAATCGTACTGAAGACCAGGCTGATCGTGAGAGAATCCGTCGCCGCGCCGCAATCCGTGGCTGTTCCCGTGCCTACGGAGACGCATTGAGGTACCGCAGGTCACAGATTTGTGACTGCGCAAACGTTTGCATAAATGATCCCGACTTCGTTGATTCTTTCCTCGATCGATTCTCTCGGCGAAGAGTATTCGGACTCTTCGTGTTGGTACCCACGCGCCTGAAAGCGCTTTTGTCCCCTTTATTGTCAGCAGCGGCCGACGAGTAACGTCGCTGCATACCGGCATCCCACGCCAAGTGACCTGCTCAAGCTGCACAATCGTATGCGCAAAAGCGGTAAATCAGCATTCAAGGCGGCCGCCGCGGTCATTCTCGCGGGGATGCTGCTCGTGGGGTGCGACTCGGAGGTCAATCCGCTTGCGCCGTACGAAGGGAGCCGGCCTCTGATCATCCAGCGCGTGACGGTCAGCCACGCTCCGGACATTTCGTGGGTCGGAGGCCGGGCGGCGGCGATCGGCATCAACCGTGGCGAACGCCCCGCGCTGGATTCGACACTCGTGTGGATCCATACCGCAAACGGCAACGAGCTCGATTCACCCATCTACGTACGCGACGTCATCGATCGAGATCTGGTGGCAAGCTTCGGCGGGGTCCCGACAGACAGCCTACCAGACAGCGAGACCTATACCTTCTGGGTGGCAGAGGAGACCGCCTTCGAGGCCGGACTGGAGGGCGGTGCCATCGACGCTTTCACCTTCGCAGATACCACCTTCCAGCTCATCTATATGCTCAGGGGGCCGCGACCCATCCGCTCCGGCGGGCTCGGTATTACCTTCTACGTGAGCCGGGACGAACGCCTGCTCAGTGACCATTTCGTGGTGACCTGGGAGCCTGCAATTCCCCTCCGCCGACTGGCCATGCGTGTCGGCACCGCCGGCGGATTCGATGCCTTGATCTGGCACATCCTCACACCCGAGGAGGAAGAACCGAATCTGCTGCCCCCCATTCGGCCGGGCGACGAACCCGAAGGACTCGTCATCGCCCAGGAATGGGATGGATTCGGGACCGACCGTTACGTCCTGTGGGGCAACAACGACGAGTGGGGCGGTACGTCGTTCAGCTTCCAGACCCCCGGTTATGCCTTTTACCAGATCACGCACTTCTACGCGCCCGATACCGGAGAGGAATGACGAACGACGGGGACGAACACGCCAACGAATGCCCAACATGACGAGCGCTTTCCGATATCTCCTCGTTCTGATGACCGCCGTCGGACTTCTCGGCTGCGGCTCCGGTGCGAGGAATGATGGTCGAGTGACCATCACGTTCTGGCACAGCCTGGTGCAGTCCTCGCGTCCGGCCCTCGAGCGACTGATCGAGCGCTTCGAGGACGAGCATCCTCACATCCGCATCAACGCACAGTACGTGTCGTCCGGTGATGCCCTCGCCCAGAAGCTCATTACTGCCGTCCAGAGCGGGTCCGCCCCCGACATCTCCTGGATCCATTCCCACTACCTCGGCGATCTCGTCGCAGCAGACGCCGTCTACGCGATGGATCATTTCATCAACGGGGAGAACGGCCTGACCGAGGAGGACATAGCCGACATCTACCCGGCGCTCATCCAGTACGCCTCGTGGCAGGGAACGCTTTACAGTATGCCGATGGAGGCCACGAATCTCGCGCTCATCTACAACAAGGATCTGTTTCGTGAGGCCGGTTTGGACCCGGAGCGCCCGCCGGAGACGTGGGCCGAGCTGTTGGAGTACAGCCGCCGGCTAATGAAGGACGCGAACGGCGACGGCCGCAACGAACAGATCGGATTCTTCGTGCCGGCCGTGTCGGCATCCGGACCGCAGGGTGCTTACATGATGTGGCAGTGGACGCCTTTCCTGTGGCAGGCCGGCGGGTACCTGGTGGACCTGGAGCAGACGGAAGTGCTCTTCGACAGTCCAGCCGGGGTCGAGGCACTCTCGCTCTGGCGTGACATCTATCGGATGCAAAACCAGCGGACCTTCACGGCGGACGATCCGCTAACCGTGATGGCTTCGCAGCAGATCGCCATGATGATGGATGGTCCGTGGAATCTGCCGAGGTATCCGCAGGTGTTCTCGCGATTCCATTACGGGGTCGCGATGCTCCCGGCCGGTCCTCAGAAGCGCGCCACCGTCGTGGCCGGTGAGTATCTGGCCATCTTCAAGCAGTCTGCGCATCCGGATGAGGCCTGGGAGTTCGTCAAGTGGATGATCGATCCCGAAACGCAGGCCTTCTGGTCGATGGAATCGGGCTACTTACCGGTGCGCCAGTCGGTCGTCGAAGTGGAGGAATTCCAGCGGTTCCTTCGCGACAACCCGCACCAGGCGGCCTTCGTCGAGCAGATGGAGTACGCGCAGGCGCAGAGGCCCATCGACTTCCACACGATTCGCATACAGCGCTTGCTTGCCGAGGCCATCGAGCAGGCGACCGTGGGCGGGCGCTCCCCGGCGGAGGCACTTTCGTCGGCGGCCGCGGAGGCCAACCGGCTGCTGCAGGAAGCGGCGCGTGAGAGGGCGGCGACGGTTGCGGCTGCCGGTGCCGGCCAGGGTGAGGCGGCGAAACGCGGCGATCATACGGGGGAGATGTAGAGCATTTGGCAAGACGGAAAGCAAAGGGTTGAACACAGGAAATCGGAGCCTCCAGCACGGATGGTAGAAGCGATCCCACAGAGCGATCAGGCACGGCAGGCTGCCGCACCCGTGGCGGCGGTCAAAGCGGCACGCCCCCCGCGCGACGGCTTCGTCCGGCGCCGCGGAGAAGGTTGGACCGCCCTGCTCTTCCTGTCGCCGACCCTGATCGTTACCACCATCTTCATCTTCTTCCCCATCGTCTTCTCCTTCTACCTGAGCTTCCACGAGTGGAATATGTTCGGCTCCGAGCGATCGTTCGTAGGGCTGGACAACTACGCGACGCTCCTCACGAGCCCTGACTTCTGGAAGGTCTTCGGGGTCACATCCATCTACACGGTGGCCACCGTCCCGCTAAACATGGCCCTCGCTCTGTTGGCCGCCCTGATGCTCGAACAGAAGCTGCGCGGTAAGAAGCTATTGCGCGCCGCTTTCTTTACGCCCGTCATCATCTCGTGGGTGGCAGCGGCGGTGATCTGGCGATGGGTGTTCCACCCCAACATCGGGCTGTTCAACCACGTGCTCGGCATGGTGGGGCTCCCCGCCGTCAACTGGGTGAACGACGCGACGGCGGCGCTCATCTCCATGATCATCGTCGGCGTCTGGAAGACCTTCGGCATCAACATGATCCTCTTCTCCGCCGGCCTGGCCGCGATTCCATCCCACTATTACGAGGCCGCGCGGATCGACGGCGCCGGCGCCTGGCAGCGGTTCTGGAAAATCACTCTGCCGCTGCTGAGCCCGACGACCCTGTTCATTCTGGTCCTCTCCATCATCGGCTCCTTCCAGGTATTCGACCTGGTCTACGTGCTCACGCATGCGGGGCCGCTGGGCTCGACGAAGGTGCTCGTTTACTATCTCTACGAGCAGGCCTTCCAGTTCTTCAACATGGGCTACGCGTCGGCGATTGCCTATGTGCTCTTCGGCGTGCTCTTCGTGCTCACCCTCATACAGTTCCGGACCTTCGGCCGGAAGGGGTACAGCATTGCATGAGCTGGCTCACACGGCATACGGCGCTCAGGCGAACGAGCCGCGTGCTCGTCTACGTCGTGATGTACGGCGCTGCGGCGCTCACCATCGCGCCCTTCATCTGGATGGTGCTGACCTCCTTCAAAAGCATCGGGGAGATCTTCACCTATCCACCCACCTGGTGGCCGCAGGAGTTCACGCTCGAGCACTATCAGAACGCCTTCACGGCGGCACCCTTCGGCCGGTACTACTTCAACAGCCTGCTCGTGTCGTCGCTGGTGACGCTGGGGCAGCTGGTGACCTGCTCGCTCGCGGCCTACGCGTTCGCGCGCATGGAATTCAAGGGCCGCGACGTGCTGTTCTACATCTTTCTCGGGACGATGATGGTGCCTTTCCACGTCACCATGATCCCGAGCTTCATGATTCTGCACTGGTTCGGGTGGATCGACTCCTACGCTGCGCTCGTGGTGCCGGGTCTGGCGTCGGCATTCGGGACGTTCCTGCTGCGGCAGTTCTTCCTGACCATCCCGCGAGAGCTCGAGGAGGCCGCCTTCATCGACGGCTGCACGCGATTCGGCGTCTTGTGGCGGATCATCGTGCCGCTGGCGAAGCCGGCGCTGGCGACGCTGGCGATCTTCACCTTCATGACGGTCTTCAACGACTTCATCTGGGCGCTGATCGTCATCAACTCCGAGGAGATGTACACGGTGCAGCTGGGGCTGGCCATCTTCCGCGACCGTTACGGGACGGAGTGGGGCAGTCTGATGGCCGGATCGGTGGTGGCCACGCTGCCCATCCTGCTCGTGTTCTTCTTCGCGCAGAAGTACTTCATCCAGGGAATCACGTTGTCGGGGATGAAGGGGTGAGAGGATGTTGGAGGCGGAGGTCGGATGTCAGAAGTCAGAGGTCGGAGGGCAGAGGTCGGAGGGCAGAGGTCGGACGTCAGATGCCGGAAGGTAGACGTCAGAGGTCGGAGGGTGGAGGGCAGACGGCGGATGAATAATGATCTGTCTTCTGTCAACCGTCCCCTGTCCACCCGAGCGGGAACGGGAGACGGGGACAGTGGGAGCGAGAGGCAGGGGCGGAAATAATTCTTTCATGTGGATGGAATGCGCCCGAGCGGCGCAGGACATAGAGGTGCATCAAACACACAGCCGGTTTCAATCACTAAGGAGGGAACCAACATGAAAAGCGAACTGCTACGGAAACGGCTTCCGAAGGCCATTCTGCTGCTCGCTGCGATGCTCTGGACGAGCGGGACGGTCGTGGCGCAGGACTACGGCGTCGGCGAGACGGTCAACATCCCGGTGGCGCCGAATACGACCCCGATCGACGGGATCTATGAGGCGGATTTCTGGGATCTCGGAGCGTCGATCGATGTGATGGCCAATACCGATTTCTGGAACGAGAATTACCCCGATCCGGGAGGGTTGGCAGGTGAGGCACGAGTGCTCTACGTGCAGGACTCGCTCTACATCTTCGTGACCATTTCCGGTGACGCGGTCTACTTCGCCGGCCGTGGTGGAGACCATGTTCTGCTGGGCATCGACCCGATCCACGAGGCTGGCAACACCGACATGCTCATGGATGAGGGTTTCGGAGGCTGGCCGGAGAATGCCCCGGATCAGGGCCCGCATGCCTACGTGATTTATGGCGGCGAGGCCCCCAACTTCACGCTAAGCGACGGCACCGACGCCGTTGCCGAGGGCTGGATCCGCGGTGAAATCTGGAGCGACGCGGAAAACAACGCCTGGGGCTTCGAGGCCGTCGTGTATGTGCCCGGCGTAGCCAATGGAGCTGAAATCGGCTTCAACATTGGCGGCGGTACCACCACGGAGGAGATCCACGACGACATCGGCGACAACTACGGATACTTCTCACACTGGTCCGTGCAGTATCCGGGTGGTGATATCATGTCGAACAGCTCGAGCTACGGAACGCTCCGAATGGGCTTCGGTGGGGGCGAGGGCTACGGCGGCGGACTCGTCGTGCAAGTGCCGCGCGTGGATCCCGGTGTCATTGTCATCGACGGCAATGACGACGAAGAGGCCTGGGCCAACGCGTTCTCGGACATCGACGTGACGGCGAATTGGAACTCGTATGGTTGGGGCGAGGACAACGCACCCGAGCCGGATCTCCTCGGCGAGACCAAGCTGCTCTGGTCGGATGACACGCTCTACATCCACCATCGGCTGTTCGATCCAATCCTGTTCTGGCAGGATGATCCCTGGGGATCGGACATGGTTCTCATCGGCATCGACAACAGCCACGCGGGTGACTCGGCGTTCGGCCCGAACTTCGATGGAGGCATTCACAATGCGCCGGAGGGGGTCTATACGTATTTCGTCAATCCGACGCTGGGCTTCACATTTGCCTGGAACGATTCGGTAGCGCAGCGTGACCCGGGCACCGTCAACGCCGTGGTCTTCGTCGATGAAGAGAACAGCGTCTGGGGGCTCGAAGCGGCCATTTACGTGCCCGCCATCGAGGAGGGCGCGCAGATCGGCTTCGATATCGGTGGCGCGCAGGCGGCTCAGGAGCAGCAAGACTCGGAGGGATATGGAGATTACGCCTATTACGCGTGGCAGAGCGGATCGGGCGGCGCCGATCCAGGGCTCATCAATCGCGACGCGAGCCAGTGGGCGACGCTGAGCTTCCATACCAACGTGGCTGTGGAGGATCTGGATGAGATTCCGGAGCGGTTTGCGCTCGCGCAGAACTATCCGAATCCATTCAACCCTGTCACGACCATCGAATTCGCGCTCACGCAACCCGGGCGCGTCCAACTCGAGGTCTTCAACGTGCTGGGTGAGAAGGTGGCCACGCTGGTCGATGCCTCGCATTCGAGCGGAACGTACCGGATGCGCTGGGATGCCCAAGGGCTCTCGAGCGGCATCTACATCTACCAGCTGCGGGTCGATGGACAGATCGTCGCTTCGAAGTCCATGACCCTCCTCAAATAGGCTTGCTGGTTCGTCAGCGATAGAACCCGAAACCAACCAGTAACCAGTAAGCAGCAATCCATGAAAGCAGCCCTGCTCCAGGCCCCCGGCTCTTTCGTCGTGACCGATCGGCCGGTGCCGGAGATCGGTAGCGACGAGATCCTCGTGCGGAGCGCGGTGTGCGGCGTCTGCACCTCTGAAGTCGACATGTTCGAGGGCAAGAACGAGACGCTGGAGTACCCGCGCTTCATCGGGCACGAGGTTTCGGGGGTCGTGGAGAAGGTGGGCAGCCGCGTCACGGACTTCGCGCCCGGCGACCGGGTGGCCGTCTATTCCGAGGGCTGCGGGTACGCCGAGTTCACGGCCGTGCCTGCCGCCTGGGCTGTGAAGCTGCGCGACGACACGCCGTTCGATTATGCGCTGGGCGAGCCCATCGCGTGCTCGGTGAACGGCGTCCGCAAAGCGCGGCCGGAGCTGAACGACAGTGTCTGCATCGTCGGTTGTGGTTTCATGGGGCTGATCATGCTACAGGTGTTCAAGGCCGGCGGCGCCGGTGAGATCATTGCGATCGACCGGCGCCGCAGTGCCCTGGACCTGGCGAAGCAGCTAGGCGCCACGCGCACCATCATCGCGGATGACGACAAACCCGTCGTGGCGGAGATCAAGGAGATCACCGGCGGCAAGGGCGTCGACATCGGCGTCGAAGCGGCCGGATCCCAGGCCACGCTAGACCTTACGTCGAAGCTCGTCCGCATGGAAGGCAAGCTGGAAGTCTTCGGCTTCCACCAGGGCGGTCTTCGTCAGGTCGACTGGGCCTACTGGAATTGGATGGCCTTCGAGATCATCAACGGCCACACCCGCTCGCAGAACGTCTACGTGGACGGGATGCGCATCGGGATCGGTCTGATCGAATCCGGCAAGCTCGACATGGAGCCACTCGTCACGCATCGCTACGGGCTGGAGAGCATCAACGAAGCTTTCGAGGCCGCTTCACAGAAGGAAGAGGGCTTCGTGAAGGGCATCATCACCTTCCCCAATGGGAGGGACGAGCGGCATCAATGAAGAACGCGGATGATGAGTCGATGGAGCACGATAGAACGGCTGGATAGAGATGATGAGTAGTCGAGACGTGAGATCGCTCGGGCTTCTGGCGATGCTTCTGCTCGTCGTGCTCGGGCCGGCGCCTACGAGGACGGCCCTGGCGCAAGGCACCGGCAAGATCTCCGGGAGAGTAACGGAGGCCGAAACGGGTGAGCCACTGCCCGGCGTGAACGTCGTCATCGTGGGGACGACGCTCGGAACGACCACGGACGTCGAGGGCGACTACTTCATCGCGAATCTGGCGCCCGGCACGTACTCCATCCGCGCGTCATTCGTCGGATTTACTCCCGTCACGGTTACGGACGTGCGGGTCTCGTCGAACTCGAGTGCCGAAGTCGACATCGAGATGCAGGCGGAGACCCTCGAACTGGGCGAAGAGGTCGTGGTCACGGCGCAGCGGCCGCTCGTCGAGAAGGACAACACCACCTCGCTGGTCGTAATGAACTCGGCGGAGATCCAGGCCCGGCCGACGAGAGATCTTACGGACGTCCTAACGAGCCTCCCGAGCATCAATGTGGAGAGCGGGGAGATGGTCTTTCGCGGCGGGACGATCGATCAGGTCTCGTTCGTGCTCGACGGCCAGCGCGTGCGGAATCCCGTCGACCACAGCCCCTACACGCGTATAAACCTGAGCTCCATCCAGGAGATGGAAGTGATCACGGGCGCCTTCAACGCGGAGTACGGCGAGGCCCGCTCCGGCGTGATCAACGTCATCACAAAAGATGGAACAGGTGGCTACCAGTTCTTCATGGACAGTCGCTTCTCTCCGCCGGGGGTGCGCCACTGGGGCGACGGGTTCTACGACCAGAGCTCCGATCTTTACTGGGAAAACCGACATGCACGGCATCTGGAGTGGTGGATCGAATACCCCGACATGTGGGTGGACCCGAACGGCACGCCCGGAAGCAGTCCGAACAGCATCTGGACGCCGGAGGAGGCCTACGAGAACTATCTGGCCACCCACGAGCCGCTCACCCGTTACGACGAGCTGCCAACCTACGAGACGGAGGTCGGGCTCGGAGGGCCCATCCCCTTTACGAATCGGCTCTTCTTCTACGCGAGCGGGAAGTATCGCTCGGAGCCGCCCGTCATGGGGAACGCCTTTCGCGAGAAAGGGCGATGGTATGACGGCAATTTCAAGCTGACCTGGCAGGTCGGCGGCGGCCGTCGCCTTACCCTCTCGGGTTTTTACGGGCAGGAGAACGCCGGATGGGGATTCTGGCCGGATGTCTTCTGGGCTGAGGCGTACGGCCCGGCTTCGCGTTACGCTTACTTCGACCAGGCTGGATTCGACGAGTCAGTCACGCAGGGACAGACACTTCGATACACGCACGTGCTGAGCACGGCCTCGATGTACGAGGTGAAGCTGTCACGTCTGAATGCACTGCGGAAGCTCTGGACCTTCCCCGGCGACTCCCTCGGCTTTGGAGCAAGCGACGCCACGCGCGATTTCCTCCGCGCCATCGACGAGAACGGAACGCCCATTCCCGGCGGCTTCGCCAACCGCATCGGCTATCACACCTCCGGGTATCTCTACCGATTCGACAACGATAACACGGAGTGGTCGCTGGAGGCGAATTACAGCAATCAGATCACCAAGGAATGGCATCTGAAGACCGGCCTTCAGGGGACGTATTACCATCTCGATCACTACAACGAGGCGAAATTTCCCGATAACAGCCTGGATGATCACGTCTACCGGCCCTATCAGGGCGCCGCGTACCTCCAAAACAAGGTCGAGTTCGGCGGGCTGATCATGAACGGCGGGCTCCGGCTCGATTTCTACAATCCGAACGACCGGGTCTTCAAGGATCTGTTCAATCCACTCACCGGAGAAACCGAGCGTACGAAGCTCTACGCGCAGGTGAGCCCCCGACTGGGTGTCTCCCACCCCATCGACGAGAATACGGTGCTGCACTTCTCGTACGGACACTTCTTCCAACGGCCCTCCTTCTTCGATGATGGCGAAGGGCTGGGGGCGTTCGTCTCGGGGAGCCTCACGACGATGATCATCACCGACACCGTGGCCACGACCGACGACATCGCCGTCATGATCGGAAACCGGAATTTGCGTCCGACGAAGACGGTCAACTATGAGGTGGGCATCGAGCGCAGCTTCCTGGACTTCTTCGTCGTCGATCTGACCGCATTCTATAAGGACAGCCGCCACACGGTCCGGACGGTCGAGGTCAGCACGCCCCGCGGCACGTACCGCACGAACGGCAACGGCGACTACGGCGACGTGCGCGGTCTCGAAATCTCCATCCGAAAAATACCTTCGCGCTATCGCTGGGGAGCGCTCTGGGGCTACGCCAACTACACGACGCAGCTGCGCATCGAAGGCCGCAGCGGCGACCCGGTGGCATTCACGCCCACCCAGGTGCGCTACGCCCCGAGTGGCGACAACATCCTCTATCAGAATCCGATCTTCAAGGCCGGCCTGTTCTATGAGACGCCATCCCGGTGGTCCGGATTACTCGGGGCCCTGCTGAAGAACACCTCCATCTCCTTCGACTACTACGCCAATTTCCCGAACGAGAAAATTCTGGCCGACATCTTCGTCTTCGAAGGGCAGATCTATACGCGCCCCGTCGACCAGAACGTGGATTTCCGTGCCCGCCGCGACATCCGGTTCTCCAATTTCCGCATAAGCCCATACCTCGAGGTCTCAAACCTTCTCAATCATCAGTGGATCGCGCTGGGCACATTCGAACGCGTTTCGCAGGAAGACATGCGGCGATTCGTTGAGAGCGGGTTCGATTATTTGCCCGATTTCACCACGAACGGCACGCCCATCTTTCCGATCGCCAAGTTCCGCAATCTTCCGCGGTCGGTCACCTTCGGGATCACACTCGAGATCGAATGATCCCCGACGTGGTCCTTGAGATTGTAGAATGATGATGCAACATCGGACAGGCCGGAAACTCCGTACCCGCGGATGGCGGGTGCTTGCGGCGGGAACGCTCCTTGCGATCGCAACGATGCTGCCCGCCTCGCCCGCTGCCGCGCAAGGCGAGGATCACAAGATCCATCAGCGCGGACGGATCTGGGATGTCGTGTGGGGGAGCGGCTTCATCGGAGATCCCGGCGCGTGGGACTACCTCTCTTTTTTGCCCAAGGGGATGTTTCCCGGGTTCAGCGGCTTCATGCATCCCTGCTGCAACGAGCAAAACGCGATCGATACCTATGCGAACGCGAACATGCACAACTTTCGCAGTGGGCTGATCATGGCGGCGAGGAACATCAACATCCCGGGCACGCCGCCCTCCTTCGCCCCCATGCCGATGGATTATGAGTACTTCGCCATCGGCACGTCCGGTGAGCAAGGCACGCCCTCGCCCTATCCGAACGTGCAGCTCATCGAGAATTACATGGAGAATGACGGATTCAATCCCCTCCTTCCCGAGGAGATGACGCACACGGTCATTCCGACGAACCTGGGCGTCACGATCACGAGGAGGACCTATCAGTGGTCGTACCCCGGGTATCGCGACTTCATCGTTTATGACTACATCCTGAAAAACACGGGCGACATCGTGTCCGTCCAGACCGGCCAGGTTGTGCCCAATACCCAGGACTTCCAGCAGACACTGAACGGCTTTTATGTGGCCTTCCACTCCGCCATCTCGACCGATACGAAGAGCACGATCAACTTCACGGGCGAGCAGCTTACGCCCGTTCAGGCGGGCGCATTCGGGTGGGTCGAGCCCTACACGGACTACTATTACATGTCGGCCGACCAGACGTTGTTTGCGTCGTACGATTACAATGGCGGTTATGAGCCGCCGCCGTTCTGGGGGTGGGTCGTGAAACCGAATCAGGCATGGCGGCAGCGGTTCGGCCCTGAGCTGATGAGCCCGGCGGCCTTCGGGTGGCTGCTGCTCGATGCGCCGGCGCTGGGCGGCGGAATGCGGTCTACGCCACGGCCGGATGTGCTGCGCATCGACACGCACAAAGGCGGCCAGCTGAACGGCCAGGACCTCGACCTCGAGTTCTTCGATGCAGGCAGCCGCAGCGCGCAGGAGTTCTACACGTTCATCACGTCGCCGGACCTGCAGCCTCAACTCGGCAACAACGGAAATCGCTTCAACATCTACACCTTCTCGTATGGGCCCTATCAGCTCCAGCCGGGAGACTCGTTGCGATTCGTATTGGCGGAGATCGCCGGGGTGCTCGATTTCGAGGCGGTGAACACTGGAGATCCCGAAGGTCTCTTTCCGCAGGCGAGCATCGCCGATCTCGAAGCCAAGGCGCAGCTTGCGCGGCAGGCCGTGGCCTGGGGGATGGGCGCCACGGTCAATGGAATTCCCATCGCCGCCGACGCGCCCGAGCCTCCTCCCGCGCCCGATGTCGACGCCGTAAACGCCTCGCAAGGCACTGAAATGGCCGCGATCGCGGTGACCTGGGGCACCATCGCAGAGGAGGCCTCGATCACGGACGGCTCGGGGAGCATCTTTTATGACGGCCTCTCCGATCTGGATGGATACCGGGTGTATCGTTCCACCGATTTTCAGTACGTCAGCGAGAACGAAGACCCGGTCCTTCGCGGAGCCGAATGGGATCTGCTCGTCGACATCCCGAAGGATCAGTTCTCGCAATATTTCGACACCGAGCTCGGCCGGTATCGATATGTGGATGAAGATGTCGAGTTCGGGCGCCGGTACAGCTACTATGTGTCGGCCTATGACAGCGACCCGGGACCGTGGACATCCGCCAACGGAACCGTGGTGACCGATCTGCCCGAGCTGGCGTCGGCGGATGTCGACTGGTACGCGCCGGGCGACGATACGCGCTTCAACCGAACCCCGCCCACGTCGGCGGCCGCCGGCCCGGTCTCATCGCTGGATATCTACGTTGTGCCGAACCCGTACGTCTACAACGACGCCCAGCGAAGCTTCGGGATAAACGACCCCTTCCGGATGGAATTCAGGAATCTGCCTGAACGCGCCACCATCCGGATCTACACGATCTCGGGCGACCTCATCCGCACCATCCAGCACGGTCCTGATGCGCGCGGTAACCTTTCGGGTACAGCCGTTTGGGACCAGAAATCCGATTCCGGGCTGCTGGCAGCGCCGGGGCTCTATATCTATCGGGTGGAATCCGAGGCGGAAGGACTCTCGGGCGGCTTCACCGGGAAGCTTATGATCATTCGCTGAGCGGGGGAGAGCATGATGAAAGGTGATCCTGTTTTGCGCACTCGAACGGCGACGCTCGCTCTGCTCCTCTGTCTCATCGGGATGGGGAGCCAGTCCGCAAGGGGCCAGTCGCTCGAGGGCAACAAGGATTTCAACAAGGGTGCCCGGACGTCGCTTCAGTTCCTGAAGATCGGCATCGGTGCACGCCAGGCGGCGCTTGGCGAGGCCAGCATCGCGCTCGTTCGCGATGTGAACTCGGTGTACTGGAATCCAGCCAGCACGGCGGGCATCGAAAATTTAGAGGTGGGCTTCAACTACACGCGATGGCTGGCCGATCTGAACTACGTGGCGGGCAGCGTCGGCTACCGCCTCGGCACGTTCGGCATCATCACGGGGTTCGTGGCATCGCTCGATTACGGTGAGATCCCCGAGGCCCTCGTTTCCGGCGGCGCGAGCGCGAACGATCCCAGGACAGGCAATACCTTCTCGGGCTCCGATCTGCTGGCGGGCATCAGCTTCACGCGCGAATTCACCGATCGTCTGGCTATCGGCATCACGGCGAAATACATCCGAGAAAGCCTGTTCACATTCTCCGGCTCGACCTTCGCATGGGACGTCGGGACGAACTATAACATCGGCTTCAAAGGCATTCGCCTGGCCATGGCCGCGCAGAATTTCGGCGGGTCCGTCAGCTATCTGGACGAGGGCAGTGAATCGGAAGGATTCGACGTCCCCATCATCTTTCGAATCGGGCTCTCGATGGACGTGGTGAGTCCGAACGGCAACGCCCTGGTCGCGATGGGGCCGGGCCACGAGGTTCGTTTCGCGCTGGAGGCGATCAACTCGAACGACTACAGCGAGCGTCTTCACGTGGGCGGCGAGTACTCCTTCAATGACTTTCTGATGGTCCGCGGCGGCTATCGCGTCAACTATGAAGAGGGCAATCTGGCGTTTGGATTCGGGCTCGCGCCGCGGCTGTCGGGGATGGAGGTCCGCATCGATTATGCCTACGTGGGCTACGAATTCCTGACCGCCCCCCACCGCTTTACCATGACCCTGGCGTTTTGAGGAAAATGGGAGATGGGAAGTCGGAGGATGGGAGATGGGAGATGGGAGATGGGAGGTCGGATGTAGAAGTCAGGAGGCGGACCGCAAGGCTT
>CBFGRV010000048.1:0-22750 GCA_965651265.1 uncultured Rhodothermales bacterium | reverse complement strand
AATTGCTCTCGCGAGATGAGGGGACCAACGTCGAATCCGAAATCAAACCCGGCGCCAAGGCGAAGGCTCTCTGTACGATGCACGAATTCGGGGACGAACGCCTCGTAGATTTCGTCTTGTACGAACAACCGTTCCGTCGATATGCAAAGCTGTCCCGCGTTGGCGAAACAACCGCGAAGGGCTCCCTCCACGGCCGTTTCGACGGGCGCATCATCAAGGATGAGCATCGGGTTCTTGCCCCCAAGCTCAAGCGAAAACGGGATAAGACGCTCCCCTGCCCTGCTTCCGATTTCCTTTCCTACGGCCGTCGATCCCGTGAATGCGATGGCATCCACACAGTCGATGAGTGTAGAACCGACATCCTCGCCCCGACCTGTGACGACCTGCACGAGGCCGTCGGGGCAGCCCGCTTCGAGGAACAGCAGCGCCGCGCGGAGGCCGCAAAGCGACGTCTGCTCGGCCGGCTTAATAACCACGGCGTTTCCGGCCAGGACCGCCGGGGCGACGTCCGAGATGGCCAGCGTGAATGGATAATTCCAGGGCAGGATGAAACCCACGACGCCGTGCGGGCGATATCGCTCAATGGCGATCGTAAGCCCGGGAATGGCCCCCTTCCGCTTCTGAGGGTGGAGAAGTACGGGACCGATGAGGGCGTAGTACCTGATCGTATTCAAAACGTCGAGCACTTCCTCCAGGGCATCGCGACGAGCTTTCCCGGTATCTAGCTGGATGAGATCGAGGAGCTCTTCTTGCCGCTCGACGACAACGTCGTGGAGGCGCAAAAGGCACTCGGCTCGGTTCCGGACGTGAACTCGTTCCCAATCCTGACGCACCTCACGAGCCCGCGTAACCGCGTAGCGCACATCCGCCGGCGTACACGATGGTATCGAGCCGACTATCGACCCTGTGAAGGGCAACTCTACCGGTATTTCGACCCCGGATCCACCCACCGAGGGGACAAGGGAAACAAGATCCGTAAAGAGCTGCCGCTCGCGTTTCATCGACGTACCCGCCTTGACATCAAGCCATCGAGTGTCGCCGGAATAATGCCGTGCATTGCATCGAATGACAAGCTCGCGCTCAATCTGCCGACCCACTCGATCGGGCCGGTCGTATCGTCACCCCGATGTCGGACCTCCCCGGCGTTACAAATTCGCGGCCGCAGACCGGCGGCCGCGATATTTCAGCTCGTACACGGAGCGATATCCTTTTCCCGTGGTGAGATACCGCATCAGCGCCCTCGCTTTGGCTTCGGGAAGGTAAGGCCGCAAGGGCTGTTCGACCTGGTTGAAGTGCTGAAGCGCATCTATGACCCATTCGTCCCAGCGCGGATAGAGCTCGTCGACGTCGCTCCCGTGAATCGCGCCCCGGCATGAGGGACTTCCGCAGTGGCAGTCGATGGACCATTCGAGATTGAATAGACCGTACTCGTCCGTGATCTGCTCGCCAGGTCCAATGTCCCGAATGGCGATCTCGAATCCGTATCCGGTACTTATCGAGTTCGGTTCACAAGAGTGATTGACGTACTTGGCAATGTCCCAGCTCAAGATGCGGTGGCCACGCTCGTCGATGTAGGAGTACTTATCGGCGAGCGCCTTGATCGGCTCCGCCAGTGCTCGAAATGCCGCAGGAGATATGTCAATTTCGAGCGGGTCTTGAACGTAAACGAGGGTTCCTTTTGGGATGAAGCAGGTGGCGAAAACACCATCACCAATTGCCTTGCTAACGTGCCGCAACTTCGTGTGAGGATGAATCATCTAGCACCGTCCGTAACGGTTGAGTTGCGGGATTCGGGCCAGCGAGTGCCCGCCGGCTCAGAGCACATCTCGGAGCGGGGCTATTATAGTGACGGGACGAGGATAAACGCGCCATCCTTTTATACAATCGTGCAAACCTTTTTTGCACGATGATGGCGCTGGCTCTAAGCAGTGCGAGATGTGATCCAGCTCGCGAGAAGTTCAAGGTACTCCGGGTGAATGCGGCCGGAGTCTTCGTCGCGCAGTTTCTCGTCCGCGTCCTCGATCAGGCGAATGGTGAAATCCGGATTTCCACTCGCACTGCGGACCTCCTGCAACCGCTGGAAGGTCCGCCGGATGGGAAAGTCCTCGGCCTCTTCCGGGTCTCCGTAGACGGCCAGGACAGGCTTGTCGAGCTGAGACCAATACGGAATCGGATCAAATCGGCCGTTTCGATCCCACCAGCTCTCACCTCGACGTGTGGAAGTAAATTCCAGGGCGAAAGCGATGAGCGGCACGAGAAAATCAGGTGTCCCATACCTGCGCACATCGGATGAGATGCCATAGCGCATCTGGTCACGGGGCGAGAGCGTGTATCCGGACACGGTGACGAGGAAACGAATTTGTTCAGATGTTGCTGCTGCAATGGGCGCGACCCACGCGCCTTCCCGCATCCCTACCAGGCCGATACGTGAAGCATCGACATCCGCTTGCTGCCCGATGATCTGTGCGGCCAGGGTGACGTCGGTAGCAAGCTGGTCAAAGGAGGCAGATTTCCAATCCCCTTCCGATTTCCCCGTACCTCGCGAATCCGGTAAGAAGACGGCGATGCCCCGGCGTGCCAGGTAGTCGGCCTGATACAAAACCCACGGATCTTCGCGCGCACACTCGGACGAACCGCCTATGATGATCACGGCCCCATGTCGGGAGGGTGTGGTAGGCAGCAAGAGCAGCCCGGTCAACTCGAGAGCACCATTCTGAAAGCTTAGCTCGCGCTGCCCGTAGGGAGGATCCGTCAGTCGTTCTGCAGAGCGCTCCACTCCATTCGTGTCTAGCCATCGAAAGCCAACGACCTCTCCCGTCTCGCTCTGATCGAACTGCACATCCGACAACTCTCGGGCACCACCATCCGCTGCGAAAATAGCCGGGGTCACGGGTCGGAGGTTGATCATCTCCCCGGAATCTATGTCGATTAGCCGGAGCCCACCGTTTGTATTCCATGTGAGCCAGCGCTCCGCCCCGTCATCGAGCCGGTACCATCCGACCTTTTCGCTAAGCCGAAACCGCTCTTCGATAGAGTCGACGGCGGCCAATCCCATGGCCCACGCCGAATTTGAGGCCGCCAGAAGCGGAATTGTCCACAGCAGCAGTAGCCGGAGGCGGAGCCTGAACATACCCAGATGGAGAGCAGCCGAGCGGGGGCGAACTTACGACGGTCTTGCCAAAGTCGTGGGCGATGATCACGCGTGCGTGCACCGTGCATGCGTGCGGACACCCCGATTCATGTGACAGATAACGTACGTGCACGGGCGATTGTTACACGCCTCGATCAAACGTCACAAGCCGTCCGACGATGAGTCTTGGCAAGGCAATAAATCGATAGAGCCTCCCGTTCTTGGAAAAGTTCAGGCCTCGCGCACACCCACTCCATCAAGCGAAATCATGCCCCGCATTAGAACGTACCCCCGTCGCCGATCGCTTCCACCCGATTCGAAATGGCCTCACGATCCTGGCAGCGCGCCTGTGGTGAATCGCCGTTCGGCTGTACGTGCCCTGGTTGCCGGGTTTGTAGCAGCCGTTCTCTTCCTTTTGATTTCCGGGCACGCAGCCTGGTCTCAGGGGATTATCGTCGCGCCGGACGGTCGACCCGCCCAAGTAGTCCTCGACGCCCATCGAATCGATGCCCATATCGACGAGAACGTGGCCGTAGTCTCGGTCGAGCATGACTTTCGAAATCACGGCAGCACCTTCATCGAGGGTTCCTTCCTCTTCCCGTTGCCGGCAGGCGCGCAGATCTCCCGATTCTCCATGGATGTCGACGGACAGGAAATCTCCGGAGAGCTGCTTGACGCAGAAAAAGCTCGTCGTGTCTACGAGGACATCGTTCGGCGAAGTCTCGATCCTGCTCTACTCGAGATGGTGGGGCATCGATCATTCCGCGCGAGCGTCTTTCCCATCCCGCCGGGCGAAACGCGGACGATTCGCCTTCGATATGACGCGGTCCTCCCAAAAGATGGGTCACTCGTCACCTTCCAATATCCGCTTCAGGGTTCTGTACAGACGAACCCGACGACTCGCCGCATTCCCGGGACGGACCTCGGCGAAGCAGTATCGACGATTCAGGATAATAAAGGTCCGTCCACGTCCCGCATGGATTCCAATTCTGATCGCACGACGAGCATCCGCCTGGAGATCGCGTCGACCACGCCTATCGCGAACATCTACTCACCATCGCACGCCGTAGCGTCGGAGCGTCCGGCCGCTACACGTGCCATCGTGCGCCACACCACGCCCATCGAGGACAATCGAGATTTCATCCTGTACGTCGATCTCGAAGATGCAGATGTCGGAGCCACGCTGCTTACGCACCGGCCTTACAGCGACCGGCCCGGCTACTTCATGCTCCTCCTCTCTCCTTCGGTGGATCGGTCCGACTCGCGCGCTCAGGCGAGAGACGTGGTTTTCGTGCTGGATACATCCGGTAGTATGGCCGGCGAGAAGATTGAACAGGCGCGCGAAGCTTTGCGCTACTGTTTAAACCGACTTGGAGATGACGATCGGTTCGGTCTCATTGCATTTAGCTCCGACGTCGACCGCTTCCGGCCGGAGCTCATGCCTGCAGGATCCCGTCAAGATGCCATTTATTTTCTCGATCATCTCGAGGCCGGCGGTGGAACGAACATTCACGAGGCGCTCCTGGAGGCCACCGACCTACTCGCCAATTCGGAGCGTGGTACGATCGTCTTTCTAACGGATGGACTTCCCTCGGTCGGAGTTGTGGATGGAGCACAAATTCGGCGGGCGGTGCAGACGAAACGTCCAGATGGCGTACGACTCTTCACCTTTGGTGTTGGATACGATGTCAACACGCTCCTCCTGGACGGCCTTTCACACGATTCCGGCGTTCCAGCCGACTACATCTCGCCGGACGAGAACATCGAGGAACGCATCGCGGCATTCTATGACAAGATCAGCCATCCACTCCTCGTCGATCTAGATCTGCAGATCGATGGCGTTGAGGCCTTCGCATTTGCACCGACGAATCTCTTGGATTTGCACAAGGACGGGCAGCTTATGGTAACGGGCCGATACCGCAAGCCTGGAACGGCTCGAGTAATCCTAACCGGCTCCCGTCACGATTCCCGCGAGCGATTCAGCTACTCCTTTGTCTTCCCGGAAGTGGAGCGCAATCGAGATTTCGTGGCCCGCCTTTGGGCGACGCGGCGCGTTGGGCAACTGCTCGAACAGGTCCGATTGAATGGCGAAAACGAGGAGTTGAAAGATGAGATCGTCAGTCTGGCGAAGGAGTTTGGTTTGGTGACTCCATATACCTCGTACCTAGTGCGAGAAGAAGAGTCCCTGGCGATGGCTCCGCAAATCCGGTCCCGCAGCCAGACAGTCGCCCCGGAAGTAGCGCCAATTTCGGCTGGAAATACGGTGTGGGGTGAGCGTGATTTCAAGGCCGACGAGGTATCAGGGGCAGCGGCCGTAGCGGCAAGTCGGGCGACGAAAGCGATGTCGACCGCCGAGCACGTCATCGAGCCCGCTCGCGTTGTAAGCGTGCATGGACGAACGATGATTTTTGATGGTAGATGGGTTGATGCCGAGTTCACGGAAGAAACTCCCATCATTGACTTCCGAATAGGGTCGGATGCCTATTTTTCGCTCCTTCGAGTGTATCCGGAAGCGCTCGACTTCGCCCGCCTTGGGAGCGATGTATCCTTCCGGCTTGGCGATGTGTTTGTCCGATTGGGTGAGAGCGGATTGGAATCAATCGAGGAGTCGGATCTCAAGTCTCTGATCGGATGACAGGCCGTACGGGTGAAGCAGCCTTCGATAGAGCCGTGGCGTCGAGCTCTCGTAATCCGCCGTCCTTGAGAACGTAGACCCGATCAGCACAAGGCAACAGCGTCGAGCGATGTGTCACGACGAGTGTCGCGGCAACTCCGCGGCGGCGTCCTAGAATTTCCATCGTCAGCTCGGCTGACTTACGGTCGAGACCGGCCAAAGGCTCGTCTACCAGGAGCAGCTGAGGCCAGCGGTATAAAGCCCGTGCGAGTGCGAGTAGCCGCTGTTGGCCGCCTGAGAGCCGGAGACCACCCTCCCCCAGAACGGTCTCGTAGCCGAGTGGAAGCCCGCCAAAGACGTGTGCGAGCCCCAGCTCCTCGCAGAACCCGCGGACTGACTCGATGCTCTCGAGCGGCCGCATCGCAATATTTTCGGCGACGGATCCAGTGAATATCTGCACCTCCTGCGGAACCATCCCCACCGCTCGCCTCCATGTGGACGTATCAATCTCCGTCCAATCCCTGCCGTCCACACGAATCCGCCCTCTATCCACCCCATAGAGTCGAAGCAGCACCCGTAGCAGCGTGGACTTGCCTGAGCCAGTGCCGCCTCCGAGAAGCACAAACTCGCCCTTGGACAGATGGAATGATGCATCCACGAACAGTGGCGGTTGACCTGGAAAGCTAAATGTCAGCTGCTCGACATCAAGATTCTGAAACCGAAAATTGGGAATCGGGCGAACTGATTGCGCGTATTCGGGCCGGCGCAGAGAAAATTGATGAACCCTGTCAAACGCTACAGAAGCTTCCTGCAACTCAATGTTCGAGACGGCAATTCTGTAGGCCGCCGGCAGCAGGATGTTCGTCATCTGAATCAGTGCTACGAAGGCACCGAGCTGAAGCGTTCCACGGAGCACCAGCTGCGCGCCCCCTCCTAACACTCCTAGCAAGATGACGAGGCCGATGCTCTGCGCGGCCAGGTCGAATGATATCCCTATTCTACCCAGGCGGTAGGCCGCATCCTGCATGGCACTGAAGGAGCCGCGCATTGCGCGCGCGAAGAACGGCTCTGAATTCGTGGCTTTGATGGCCTCGATGCCGCGCATGCTATCGACGTACCTGCTCTCGTTGACCGCATGCGCCACCATCAAGTCTACCTGACGCCTCCGAATGGGGCCGCGGCTGATGACGGCGCACGTTCCCAAGACGAGCAGACCAGCCAGCACCCAGGCACCCAGTGAGAGAGCGTAACCGGCGACGAACGTGAAGCCTGTCAGAAGCATCAAAATGTTGATCACAACTCCGCTGACGGCATACGTAACGAAGCGCTGCAGCCGGGCCGTATCGTTGAGGCGCGTGATCAAATCGCCCGCACGACGTGACGTGAAGAAAGAGAACGGAAGATGGAGCAGCGTGTCGATAAATCGGCGGATGATCCTGTTGTTGAATGTTCGCGCCTGGCGAATCAGGATGAGTTGACGACCCGCGCTGAGCAGATTCTGAGCCAGGAGGAACAGCGCGACGAGCGCTAAGCCGACCCACAGCTTCAAAGCATCCTCATTCGGAAGGATGTCATCGATTAAGGCCTGCGAGAAGAGGGCGCCCGACAAACTGAACAGGGATATCAGGATTCCCATCAAGGTTGATAGAGTTAACTGGGGGGTATCGCGACGGATGGATTCAATTAGCCATTGTCGCTTCTCACGCCGCCGTCTCTCGCGCGTGACAAAAGTCTCCGACGGACGCACCGTAAGCAGGGCCCGCGATTTCCAGATCGCCTCCACCTCTGGCGCATTGATTTTGCGCACGCCCTCCGAAGGATCGACTATGAGAAATGATGAGTCGGCCCTACCGAAGAAAACCACAAAGTGGTAACCGCCGCCCGATCCGACTACGTGCAGGATGCAGGGAATTTCGACGTAGTCGAGGGCGTCGATGTCCGCTTGATACCCATCGATCTCAAGTCCCAGCTCGGATCCTGCCCGAATGAGCGCAAGCAGGGTCGTTCCCGACACACCCGTCCCCGCCAGTTCGCGAATCCGATCCACATCCTCCCAGCCTCCGAAGTACTGGAGGATGGAAGCCAGACAAGCAGGTCCGCAATCGGTACTGTCTCGTTGTCGAACGAAGGCCCTGCGAACCCGCCTCTCGTGTGCAGATCGCATGATCAGGATGAGCCTAAGGACCTACCGTCTCACTCAGAACGGCCGCCTCGTCTTCCCTAGCTCCACCTAGACTTTGACTATCAGGCGATGGTCGAACGAGCGATTCGAAGAGAATTTTTGGATGGACCATTCCATCGAAACGATCGAGTAGTCGGCCATCTGCGGAGTACACGAACGTCGTCGGAACCCTTTCAATCCCAAAGTGACTTGCCAGCGAGTGTCCTTCGTCAACTACCACGTCGATGTTGCCCACTCCGTTAATCCCAAGTTCAGTCGCGTATTCCTCCAGCGACGCCTGGGGCTCGCCGGATAATAGGACGATGCGCGTGTCTGTGAATCGATCGATATCTTTGATCAAGTCCTCGATCTCTGTGCGACAGAACGGGCAGGTTGTAGTGAAAAAGAGCAGGATCGTGCCTTGAGTTGTGGTCTCATTCAACGAGATATGGTGACCATTGAGCGACGTCCACGTCGTCGATGGAAGGAATTGCACCCGCTCTGACACGGCCTTTCGCTCGCTTACGATGGACAACACCGATAAGCTCAACCAGGCGATCGCCCCGAAAATGCCCACGCAGAAAAGAAAAAAGATCGTCCGCCTCATCATCCACTCTGCAATCTGGGTCCTTTTATAAGACAAACAGGCTCAGGAACGTCACTGCGCAGATCAAGAGCAGCAGTCCGGTCCCATACCCCGATGTCACGATGGTCACGACTCGGCTTACGCGATCTTTGCTGATGCGGACAAGCCCCCAACAGAGGGCTGTGACATACCCGACTTCAAACACATTCATCGACTTGAGCGCATATGCCATCCAGAGCTGTGAGGAATCCAGCTTCACCAGTGCGAGAGCCGAAAGCGGATAGAAAGCCATGTAGTCGGAAAGCGACTGGATGTCGAGCAGAAAGAGCGCCCAGAGGAATTGGCAGATTGCCGCGGCCACAAAAACGAGCTCGGCTTGAACGGCCACCTCGATCACATCCCGGAAATCGATCTCCCAATCCAACAGGATGCTCGCCGCCATGACACAGAACCCGGTGAAGAAGATCTTCAGGCCAAGCACTACAGGCAGGATCGCGTATCCTATGAGCGTCCATTTGCGTCGCTGTACGAGCATCACCTCGAGTTGGCTTTCGTCGTAAGTGGCCGCCCAATCCTGTCGCATCAGATTATCCGTCAGGATGAACTCGTTCGTCAGGCCCGACAACCCGCCGTAGATCAAGCAGTATCCTGCCGCGAGCAAGAGCATGTGTATCATTCCCCACCGTGTTGCTCTCCCACGTGTCGGTTGTGCGACGGCAGGCATTCCTCACGTCAGAGCCGGCGCTCCAGGTTCTGAGCGCGTTAAGAGGGTCCTCAAATCCCGAAGTGAGCCGGGGCAGACGGGCGCATCCTGAACGATGCGGCCCCTATCGACGACGACTATGCGTCTACCGACTTCGACGACGTGCGGTAGGTCATGACTCGAGATGAATAGCGTACATCCAAACTCATCGTTCAATCTTCGCAACTGCCCTTGCAGTTGGTTTTGAGATCTCGGATCGAGGTTCGCAAACGGCTCATCGAGCACGAGCAGCCTTGGTCGAACGAGCATTGCCGCCAACAGTCCAACCTTCTTTCGATTTCCTGCAGAGAGCTCCCGGATCAGCTTGCCTCCCTTGCTCGAGGGTACTTCGATAAAGTCTTCGAACTCTTCCAATCGCACTTCCAGCTCCTCCGGCTTGAGTTCATAAGCGCGTGCCACGAACGCCCAGTATTCGCGCGGAGTCAGGAAAGTGATGAGCGATGACTCGCCCAGGTACGACGCTGTTAACCGGCGCCATCGAATGCCACCATGGACGTCGAAGCCGTTCACTCGAATCTGTCCGGCATCTTTCGCAAGAAGGCCGAGCGTCAGAAGCATCATCGTCGTCTTTCCTGCACCATTGTTGCCCACCAGGCCTACACGTTCACCCTCCTCGATAGCCAGGCGATCAATCCGCAAATTGAATCCTGACGGGTACGTCTTGGAGACATTTGTAATATGAAGAAGCGCCTGGTGCATGATCGTTTGAGGTGACGTGGTTAACCTTTTTTAGCCCGCGCGCAGCCTTTCGGCCATCGATGGAATTCGTTGTTCGATATCGTGCCCAAGGAACTGCAAGACTGGTCGCAATGCGAGTAGTCCAATGGCTCCGATCGCACCGTACAGGATGGCAACCATTCGATGAGACGAGAAGCTGAGCAGAATCTCGGTACTGAACCAAAGAGCCATGCATCCGGCGTACGATGACCACGAGAACGCGCTCAGATTGGAAAAGCCGGAGGCATCGAGCCGGACTGGACGAGCCGTTCGCGCCGACGCGAATATCATGATCGGCACAATAGCGCCCACCGTCAGGGTCAACATGGCGATAGACTCCGCTATGTCCAGGAAACCGAATAACAAATTCGCTCCCACTAGTGCCAATGCGGATACTAGGGCAAGCACACTCCCCAGAATCCACCGACCCGCGATTTGTACTTCGGCCCGAATGGGAAGCGCGAGAAGACCATCGATGTGGTCACTATTCCATGCGAAGATGTACTGACCATAGGCGGCGGCGAGACCTGCCGTGACGAATAGCGTCGTGACGGACCTATACGAGTCGTCAGGGTCCAGGGCGGCCAGGATGACGAGAAGTGTGAGCAAGATGCCGATTCCGCGGAACAGGTTGCGTGGATACCGGCATCTCCATAGGAGAAGGGCCTCAAGGAGAGCCAGTCTGCCGGCTGGTCGCCAGTCTGTAAGCGCCCTCTCCGTCCAGCTTGGCACCCCTCCGATTCCTGGAATTTCATGCGTCAGGCCTTCCTTTATTACCGCACTCCTTACGCGCGCACATAAGAGGAGGACTAGCATTACTATGCTGAGTGCAACGGCACCGGCCCACACGTCACTCAGGACAAACAGCCAGAGCTTCTGCGAGATGACGATGAGCAGCTCGCTGCCGGCCAGGCCGTCTGTCAGAATGGCCAGCACACCGACAATCACCGATACCAGAACGAACTTGCCTCGGTGGATTAGCGCCTCTCGAAAGGCGCTACCAAGGGCACTGGCAGATACCCCAAGAAGCACGAGCGCGACGGCAGCCCCACCGGTAACTGGGACTCCCTGACTATCCGACAAGCCCACGCCCACAATCCCTGCCACATAAGCCAGAAGCGGCCAACGTGGTATATCTACAAGGACGCTTACCAGTCCGACCCCGAATGGTGAAAGCGGGTAGTACCTGTACGGCTCCACGTCTAGCCTCGTCCGGGCCGGGAAGAATCCTCTGGTCGCCGCGAGACCGAGGAGTAAGAGTACGAAGTGTCGTCCGAGTACGTCACCCAGCGGATTTGCCCCGAGCTCGCTCATTATCGGGTCTGCAAATCGGCCCAGGGCGAAGCCAAATCCGATAGTAACCAGGTACAGCGTCCCCCGAGAGATGAGTACGAGGGGAAGCCACTTGCGACTCGTCTCGCGAAGCCTGGCCTTGGCGGCATGCGCGAAGAGGGGTCCGAGATATGCTCCGAGCGATGGCATCCGTTGTTCCGGGCGCGAAGGCGGCCGGTAAGAGCCGGCCGCCTTCTTCCTCGCCGTAGTCAGTGCTCACAAATGAAATGGCAGGCCGCTCCAGCCAGGAGCGATCCAACGCCTGTTCCAATTCCGCCAAACGCCAGGCCGATCAATCCTCCGGCAACGCTACACGTCTGGATTACGACCGCCTTCTCGACAGCGTTGCCGCAATTCTTGCTCTCTCCGCCGGAGAGCATCGACATTTCGGTATTCGAAAGCTTTCTCATCGTTCACCTCCTCGAGCACTTTGGAGTTCAAACCGTGCACTCCCTCATCACGGTAGCCGGAATCAACTGTGACAGGCCAATTTGCAAGCGGTGTAGCCCAACTTCGCGCCATAGACGCCACCGATCGGATTGCCTCCTGAAATCGCCCATCCGATGAGTGCACCGGCAATCGCACAGGTCCCTTCAACGACCGCCGTCTCGACGCCATCGCCACACTTCGTTTCACCGCCCGTCAGCATCAGTTCCTCATTGGTTAATCGTCGCATCCTGATCACCTCCCTTCATCTGGTTATATGATGAGCGCCATTCCAGCTGCGCAGGATTCCCGTGCCCATTCTCAGGTGCGCCGCGTAACCGACACTCGGAATGCAGAGGCCTCAACCGCATTCGGTGAGGATCCTCCTTTTACAAATAGACACGTTGGCCTGTCAAAACATAACCTCACGAGGTCGTTTTTTTTCGGCCCCTCGTTCGCCTTGCAGCGGTGCCCAGCGATACGGCGATTCCGGGGCATCTCGCCTGCTACCGGCATTACGCGTCGTCGAGCGTCCCCTGCGCGACGCGATACAGAAGCAAGGCCGCCCGCTTCGTTTGCGAAGCCAGCGTACGCAGATCGGCCGTTTCCTCCACCGTATGGCCACCCGACCCCATCAGGCCGATGCCATCTATGGCCATCTCAACGTATGGCGCCGTGAAGGAGACATCCGCCGCTCCTGCGTTGCGAGGATTGACCGGATCAACCGGCCCGAGGCGGAGGTCGCGGCTAATTTCGTCGTACAGCGCCAGCAATCGGCGATTGCCATCAGTCGGCGCCAGAGGCGGATAGCTGTCCTCGAATATGATCTCCGCCGACGTATGCGGTAGGCCGTTCGCAACGATTTCCTCCATTCGGCCCTTTACGCGTGCCAGCTGTTCGGCCGAGAGCGCGCGTAGATCTCCGGAAACGATCGCATGCTCCGCGATAATGTTGAGCTTGCCGCTCGCCGCGACCCGATCCGCGTCCGGCTCGAAGTCGACTTCCGTTCCGCCTGCCATCAATCCGGGATTGAATGTCAGATTTTCCTCACCGGATAGCGCGTCATAGAACTGATGGAGGATGCGCGACGCCTCGTAGATTGCACCGGCACCCACGTCTTCCTGAAAAATCTGCGATGAGTGTGCGGCTCGTCCACGGGTGCGGAGTGTCCAGCCTGTCCATCCTCGCCGCGAGATGACGGCCGTTCGCGGGTCGCTGTCTCCATTCTCGAACCCGATCGCAATGTCTGCCCTTTTTGCGGCCTCGATCAAATCGCGACGGGCGGCCGAGAGCGGCCGACCACTTTTCTCTTCATCTCCCATGAGCACGACCGTGACGTATAGATCGTCCAGTGCTCCCACAGCCTCCAGCGCCTTCAGGGCCTGGACGATGATCACATTTCCTCCCTTCATGTCGATGATGCCCGGCCCACGTGCCGTGGAGTCATCGATCATCTCAAATTGCTGGAAGGGACTGTCGAGTTCGAACACAGTGTCGAGATGCCCGATGAGGAGCACGTGCGGGCCCTCGCCGGCCCGTTCCGCGACTAACTGACCCGCACGTTCCCATTCCGCTCCATCGCTCCAGCGAGTCTCGAACCCGAGTGCATCAAACTGCTCGCGAAACAGTCGCCCGACTTCGCGGACGCCTTCGAAATTCATCGTGCCGCTGTTGATGTTCACAGCGCGCTCGAGCAGCGCCAACGCTTCGTCATTGTGCGCCTCCACGAAAGCGACAAGCGAACGCTCCGTTTCGGAAAGATCTTCGGGCTTTGCGGCTCGAGGAGATGCATCGCGCTGCGCGGGCGCCCAGCTCCCCAACAGCAAAACAAGTCCCAGCGAGTAAAGGATAGGTCGCGCCATAAAGCGTGTGTTCATTGGTGAATGATTCGATGGAAAGCATACGAACCGATCATAGAAGATCCTTCGTGATGGCCTGGATTCTGTGGCCGTCATGATCCCATTTCGCCGAAGAACGCGAAGAGTGAGATGACAGGCATCCGGTAACAGATGTCCAGAATACGGAGACCCTAATGCAGGATACATTGGACCGAATGCGCTTCCTGTCACTCACTCGTGCTGTGGGAGCGGTGCTCATCATTGTGGTGATTTTTTTGGGCTTCCCGGCCCGATCCCTCCAGGCTCAGCCGCTGACGATCCCGCTGACCAGCTTTGCACCGGGAGCTGCCGATCTAGGCTACTCGCGCGTCGCCGTCGGTCCCGACGGCTCCATCGCCCTGGCCGTCGAAATTCACCACAACGGCACCTGGAAGATTGCCGTTCAGCGGTACGGTTCGACGCTGGAGCCCGTCGGCCCCCTTCACCTTTTCGAGAGCTGCGGCATCTTCTGGACATCGGCCTACACCGAGCTGCCCGAGCTTCTCTTCCATCCCACCGGCTACCTCATCGTTGTTTTCCAGCAGACCGGCGATTTTGACCTCGGCGGCGACTCCATCTTCTCATCCGAAATCCATGTAGGGCTCATCGACCCATCCGGGCAGCGCGTGGATACCGCGCCGGGGTCCGAGGACTGTGTGGAATCTTTCGTCTATTACGACGACGGCAGCCGCGCTGATCGACCTCGATTCGATCTCACGCCGAACGGCGAGCTCCTGCTCATCGCGGACGGCTTCTTCGGCAATACGAACTATCGAAATGTCGCCATTCAGGCCATGGACAACGAGCTCAATGCCATCGATGGCCTGCTCAGGGTAGTGCCGCACGTCGACGAGCTCTCAGCCGAGGCTCTCCATTGGTACTCTGACATCGCGACGAACGGGTCGTTGCTACTGGCCACCTGGCATGAGTGCCCGTTTATCGACAATCAAGGGAATTACAGCGACTGCGACGTCAAGACGCAGTTCGCATCGATCACGGAGACCGGGCTCGTGCCCGTCGGCGGCAATCAGCCGGTCAACGTGGGCGACGCACCGGGCACGCTGAATATCCTGGCTTCCGCCGACATGAACGCTTCGGGCAATAGCGTCGTCGTATGGCTGGATGCCCGTGTCAATCCAAACGGCGCCGTCTTCGGCCAGCGCTTCAACGCATCCGGGCAGCCGATCGGCGCCAATTTTCAGATCAGCGCGGGCCAGCAACCCTTCCCTCCGGCCGATGTCGTCGGATACATCTATCGCAGACCGGAGGTGGCCATGCTGGATGATGGGCGCTTCATGGCGGTCTGGACGGAGGTGGCCCCCAACGGCACGCAGGGCATCGCGATGGGCCGCCGGTACTCGGCCGCGGGCGTGCCGTTCGAATCGCCGCAGCCGCTTGTGGAGAGTGGCACTCTATCGACTGCCTTTCCTCATGTCGTTTCGGACGGCACGGGCTTTATAGCCACCTGGATCGGCGTTGAAGGACAGCAGGCAAGCCTGTTCCTTGCTACGTTCGGCGAGCCGGTCGCCGGCGAGCGGGCTTCGCTGCTGCCGGAAAACGTCAGGCTGGATGCCAACTATCCGAACCCATTCAGCGAGTCCACCATGATCAGCTTCGAAATAGCGAAGACCGACCGCGTGCGGCTCACGCTTCACGATCTGCTCGGCCGAGAGGTGCAGGTTCTGGTGGATGAAGTGCGTTCGGCCGGACACCACAGCATCTTGTTGGATGCGCGCGACCTTCCAAGCGGCGCGTATTTCTATCAATTGGAGGCCGGTCAAAGCCGACAGACGAGGCTCGCCACCCTCATGCGGTGATTGCAAATACTCCTGGCCCTCATCACTGATTTGTCCCCCTTAGTGCAGTGTATCCCTCCCTGACGCTTTCGCGACGGACGCGTGTGCATTCACGTCCGACATGGTTCGCAATCACGTTCACGCGACGGTACATCACTCCTCTGCTTCTTCTGGTGATGCTGCTTTGGTCCGGCAACGCCATCGCACAGACCTACGAGCAGTATGTACACGCCTGGAGTGGTAAGGACCGCGCACGATTAGTGACGTACCGCTTCGACCAACCTCACCTGGACCTGAAGGGTGCCGGATATGTGAGCGACAGGCCGCTCGAATGGTCAAAGAATCTCGGCCTCGAAGGTGACAACCGGCTTGTCGACCCCTTCGAGGTAGGCCCACGCGCGAAACACGTGCTCCTGATGGTGCACGGCTATGGCGGCGTGGAGGGAGCGTATGTCGATCGGGACGATGAATTCTCTACCGACCTGTACTACCACAACTCCGGGACCATAGCCTGGTTTGGAGACCCCGTGGGACCATCGCTATACCCATACCTCCGTGAGCTGCCGGGCGCCACCCAGGTCGCGTACGCGAACGACGGCTTCGATCCGTCCGAGTGGGTGATCCTCGGCGTAACGCTCAACATCCAGCCGGGCACGGGCCGATCCATTCTGGACAATCAGCAGCGGCTCAGGGCGCTCATCGACCTCCTGTGGCATCACAAGAAGGATCAGATCCGCACCATCTCCATCGTCAGCCACTCGACGGGCGGACCTGTCGTCAAGGGCGTCCTGGGCGGCACGGACCCGTCTGCGCACCCCTGGATCAACTACGTGGACGACCACCTCAACCTGGCGGGGGCGCTGGGCGGAACGAAGTTCGTCTTTATCGATGCGCCCGCGAGCGTCCTGGCTCCCGATCTCCGGCATCAGCTCATGTATGGAGTGCAACATCCATCCGACTACACGGACTCCTATCGCTACTTTGCCGGGCGGACGGCGGAATCAGGCACCTTCAAACGCACCTATCGCTGGCCCGACCACATCAATGTGCTCTCCGTAGCCGGAGTCATGCTCGGAACGTTCGATGGCGACCCGTGGTCGGGCGATCAGATCTGGACCATGCCGTGGAACGGGTCGAATCCACTTGAACTTCGCTCGGTGAACGTTTTCGAAGGAAAGACGGACGGCGTGGTGCCGAGCATGGCCGTCATCGAACACGTTCAATACAAGGAGATCGACCTGAATCCTCTCCCGGGTGATCCATACGAATGGCGACATCAGATTAGTCCGGACAATCGATTTGGTGTCGATTTCAGCAGCTCGTGGATACTCCCCAATCTCGGGTCGAGCTTTGTTTCCGTCTTCACGGGGGGATCCGGATTTATCCGGCCTGGAACTTCGTCCAACGCGGATAATGTCCCGGCGGCCGACCGCTTCCGGGGAAGCAAGGTCACCTATGTCGAGGTGAATGCGCAGCACAACGGCATTCTCCACAATGAGCACGTGTTGCGGCTCATTCGAAAGCGTCTGGGCACGTACACGGTGGCGCCCTACATCGATCGACCCATCGTGATGGGCATCACGCCTGCCAGCGGCTCGCCGGAAGGCGGAAATGTGATCAATATTTTCGGCGAGGGTTTCCGGAACGTCACGGAGATTTACTTCGGTGACCAGGCCGTACGAGGACCCTACGATGCCAACAACCCTCCGCCCACTCCGTGGACGGTCATCAGCGATACCCACATTCAGGTCCCGGTGCCACCGGCCGTTCCCCGGCTGGCCAATGATCCCAGCCGCTACATCGTGAACGTGCATGTGGAGAATCCCGCCGGTCGGAGTCTCGACAATGGCACCCTCGACGACTACGAGTACCTTTATCCGGCAGCAAAGCCTACCATCACGCCTGATGGTGGTGAATTCGACGCGCCGCCTCTGGTCACCCTCGAGACGGCGACCCCCGGCGCAACGATCTACTACACCCTCGACGGCACGGTGCCTTCCGCCGCTAATCCGTCCGCGAAGGTCTATTCCGAGCCGATTCGTATCCCCGCACCGCTGGAGGTCATTCCGATCACGCTCAAGGCTCGGGCAGCTCGTCCGGGCTACATAGACAGCGACGTAGCCGAGGCCATTTTCATGGTAAACGCTGCGCTCCCAACGCCTACCATCTTTCCAAATGGTGGCCACTATACGGGCTTCGTCAATGTGACACTGGGCTCGGCTGAGCCAGGCGCCACTCTTTTCTACACGCTGGACGGGAGCGAGCCAACCTATCTCAGCACACCGTATACCGCGCCCATTCGCCTCGACGTAGGCGAGCATACACTCAAGGTGCGATCCTACAAGATTCTGTATACGACAAGCGCCGTTGCAGAAGCGCACTTCCACGTGTATGACCCTTCGACGACGAGAACGGCCGATCCGCTCATCTTCCCGCTCTCTGGCAATTTTACGGATTCGGTGATCGTGACGATGGATAACTACACGGAAGGCGCCAACATCCATTTTCTCGTCGGCAAGAACGAGGCACCCGGTACGCCGACTACATCGGATCCGTCCTATTCAGGGCCGCTCGTCTTCAAACCGGACGCCAACGAGGACGAGACCACGTGGATCGTAAAAGCCATTGCCTTCAAGGACGGGCTTCCTCCGAGCAACCTGCTGCAGCGCACCTATCAGGTGCATCACGCACTGGGCGAAACGGCCGCACCCACCTTCACGCCGGCGCCGGACACGTTCTTCAACGACGTGACCGTGACGGTTGCCACGACGACGAACTTCGCCCGGCAGTATATCACCACCGATGGGTCGCCGGCCATGTACGTTCCGAACCAATCGGGCAACGACACGCCGCACAACGTGACCATCCGTCGCACGACACAGCTGCGGGCAGTCGCCAAGCGGCCGTTCTTTAGCTCCAGCGAGGAAGTTGTCGGCGATTACATCTTGATCGCCGCCGAACCGACCATTGAGCTCGAGGCCACCGCGGGTGGTGAAAATTCAACGTTCGCGGATTCCGTCCGCGTCACGCTCATCACCGCGACCCAGAACGCAACGATCAGATTCACGCTGGATGGAAGCATTCCCGACGAAGAATCTACGACGTATGATGGGCCCTTTTATCTGAAGAGCTCCGCAACGGTGACGGCGCGATCCTTCAAGAACGGCTACTTCCACAGCGAGCCGGTAGCGCGGGCTGTGACCGTGCATGACGGACATTCTCCCTTCATCACGGCACATCCCCAGGGCGCGACGCTGGAGATCGGCGGCTCCGTCACCTTGCGCGCGCGGGCTGAGGGGATTCCATCCCCCACCTATCGCTGGCAGCACGACGGGTCGGACATAGAGGGCGCGACGGCCGATTCACTGCAGTTGAGCAATGTTCGATTGGAGGATGCCGGAGCCTACCGGCTCATCGCCGAGAACTCGGCGGGTGCCGATACCAGCGAAGCCGCCATCCTCGCCGTCGATCCTGCCGTGATCGAGCCCACGATCGTGACGCATCCAGCGGATCGCCGAGTCGCCCTGGGCGGAGTCATAACGCTTTCCGGCGCCGCGACGGGCAAACCCGCACCCTCGTATTTCTGGCTCAAGAATGGGGAGCGAATCGACGGCGCCGATCAGCCTGAACTCACCCTCCGAGGTGCGACCGACGATGACGCGGGTGAGTACCGCCTGGTGGCCCAGAACGTCGCGGGCGCTGACACGAGCGATGCCGCGCTGCTCGAGATCTTCGCCGCCCAGCCGGCCGTGATCCTCGAGCATCCCATCGAACAGACGGTGGCGCGTGGCGATACGGCACGGCTCTGGGTTCGGGTATCAGGGGATCCACGCCCCTCCATCCAATGGCTGCAGGATGGCGCCGTCGTTCAAGGTGGCGTAGGCGACACCCTCGTCATCGTGGATGTCACCGAAGCCCACGAAGGCGAGTATTCCGCAATCGTCATGAATGTGGCCGGGCAGGATACGAGCCGCGCGGCCCTCCTTCGAGTCGATGCCACAGTCGGACTGGAGAACATCGGCGGGTTGCCGATATCCTTTGCGCTGCATCCCAATTATCCGAATCCTTTCAACCCGACCACCACAATCAGCTTCGACCTGCCGCGTTCCGGCGAAGTACGGCTGGCAATCTATGATTTGCTTGGCCGCCGAGTGATGTTGCTGCGAGACGGGCCGATGGCCGCTGGACGCTATCGCGAGAGTTTCGATTTCTCCGAACTGGCGAGCGGCGTCTATTTTTATGAGCTTCACGTGGGCGACGATACCGGAACTCAGTTTCGACAGGTCAACCGATTCCTTCTTCTTAAGTGAGGTGCGTCTTTGAGCTCGCATCATCCTTCCTTATCGAGGAATTTCGTGCGTCGCGACAGGTGCCGCGCACTTCAGCATGGCGTACTTTCAACCGATTACTTTGAACACATATGCGCCTCCATCACATGTGCCGGCATCTGATAGGCTTCTTTTTCGGTTTGATGATCCTGCTGTCGGCCTGTGGGCCACGTTCGCAGAACACGAATGTGGAGAGCGGAAGCCGGGACACCCTGCCAGGCGCGGCACCGAGCGAGGTTTCGGCCGGAGATTCGGGAACCGCCGAAATCACCCATCCATCGGCGCCCCCGTTCGATTCGGGCGACTCGGCAACTCACAACGACGTTCAGGGACATCCAGCCCACGAAATGCAGGATGACATCGCCGCCAAATTCGATGCCCCACTTCGCCAGGCCCTCGCCCGAGAGGGCGGAACGGCCTTACAGGTGCTCATTGAGTTGCCGGCGGCGCCCAGTGACTCGCAGCGGTCGGCGCTAGAAAGAGCTGGGCTCGACCGGCATTCCGTCGTCGGGCGCATCGTGACCGCGACGGGCAGTCCGGATGCTATCCGCAGGGTCGCTTCATTCGATTTCGTCCGAAGTCTCTCGCTCAGTCGGGAGCGCCCTCCACTAGACTGATCTCACCATAGGAGTACCCATACATCGAAGCCGCATCCATCTTCTCGTTCACCCACTCATCCTGGTGCGCCGATTACGGCGGAACGTCATGATCAACCCCTTCATCTCGCCGATTCGCTGGCGGCTTACTCCCGCCATTGTTCTCGTCCTCGCACTCTTCGCGCTCGGTGTCGACAAATCTTCCGCGCAATCTCAGAAGCTGTCCGATCTCCCGCCATCCGCTTCTCGCATCGCGTCGACTCTATTAACCAGGGACGTTTCTCCGCTGGCGGCTCCTGCCGCTTCCTGGCAGCGCAAGTTGGACCCGGCCGCCCGCCTCGTTTCAGGCCAGATCAACACGCTGGGCAAGACGGGCCGCGCCAACTCCGACCTTTCCTCCTACGCGGTCGACATCGACTTCCGGGGCCAGGTTATGATGGATGTACTGATCGAGCTAGAACCCGGGTCGAGCATGGCTGCCGTTTCTGCACTCGAACAATTCGGTGTGCGGCCCGGGACCCAGGTAGGCAACGTGCTCACGGCTCGCCTTCCTGCCGACGCGCTGCAGACCGTCGCCGAGCATCCCTCCGTGCGGTTCGTAGAACTTGCCCGGCGGCGGCCCAGAATGAATGAAGCGGCACGAGCCGACACGAAAGCCGACCTCGTGCACCAGGGGACCGGCTTGCCGCAAGCCTACCGTGGGAATGGAGTCATCGTGGGCGTCATAGACAGCGGAATCGACTTCACGCATCCCGACTTCAGCAATGACGAGGGGACCCGAATCCGCTATCTACTCGAGTACACGGAAGGCGGCGGACAAAAGGAATGGACGAAGGCACAGATCGATGCGAATCCCGCCGCCGTCACTCAGCGTGACGGTAACGGCGGCGGTGGGCACGGCACGCACGTTACCGCAACGGCAGCCGGCGGAGGCCGCGTCAACGCGAACATGAGCGGCGTGGCCCCGGAGGCGGAGATCATCTTCGTCAAAGGAATCCGAAATGCCGAAAGCCTGGGAGGATTTAGCGATGCCGATGTGGTCAATGGCATCCAGTACATCTTCGAGAAAGCCGACGAGCTCGGCCTCCCGGCTGTCGTCAACTTGAGCCTCGGGGCCGTCTCCGGCCCGCTCGACGGATCGACCCTTTACGAGCAGGTTATTTCCGATTTGACGGGCCCTGGACGCATCGTCGTGGCTGCCGCCGGAAACTCAGGCTACGATTTCATCCACGCCGGAGGCACCCTGGAAGCCGGTCAGACCCACGCCACCATCTTCGAGGCCTTCAATGCGGACTTCGCGATGCTCGAAATGTGGTACGCACCGAATAGTGTTTCCGAGGTCGGCCTCGCACTATTTGCCATCGAAAACAATCAACTCGTCCTCAAGAATCAGACGGACTGGGTGCCTGTAGGCCAGGTGCTCGGCGCGGACCAACAGGGACAGTACGCACCGGTTCCGATGACGAGCAACGAGCAGATCGTTGGTTACGTGGCCATCGATGCCTTCACGACCCAGGACCAGCGCAACGGTGACGGCCAGGTCGTGTTCTACATCGACACGAACGGGGATCAAAATGCCGATATCAGCCGCGGCATCTGGATGGTGCTCGCGAAATCTACGGCGCCTGGCCGGATGGATCTCTGGGCCAACGGGGGTCAGTTCTTTTCCGGTATACTTGGGTTCGAGGACGTACGCGAAATCCCTGGAAATACCGACCAGACGGTTGGCTCACCCGCCTCAGCGTTAGGCACCATCGCCGTCGGTTCGTACGTCACCGGCAACGCATGGACCGATATCGACGGCTCGCAGCGCCAGTGGCAGAATCCGAATCCTGACCACAATCCTCAGGGCGGCAACGTCGTACCGACTATTGGCCAGCACTCCTACTTCAGCAGCAAGGGTCCGCTTCGGGATGGACGAACCGCGCCGGACATCGCCGCCCCGGGCGAGCTGATTTTCTCCGCGATGTCATCGCACTTGACGGAGAACGACGGCTACGATCGCGCCCTGGTCCTCAACGGCGGAAGCTATCTGGGAATGCAGGGTACGAGCATGGCCACACCACACGCGACCGGAGTGGTAGCGCTGATGTTGGAGGCCGACCCCACGCTGGACCCTGCCAAGGTGCGCCAGATTCTGAGCGAGACGGCTCGCGCCGACGCACACACGGGCACCCTCCCGAACAACAAGTTCGGCGCCGGAAAGATCGACGCGCAGGCTGCCGTGCTTCAAACGCTCGAGCTGGCCGGCACCGGTGCCGCCGTCGCGCAGCTGAACGTTCAGTCACTCGCCATCGAGGTTCGACCCGACGAAGTCGCAGGCACGACCTTTCAATTAGACAATGTTGGGGGCGCCACGCTCTCATTTTCGGCGTCCGCGACCCTCGAATCGGGCCCCGGGAAGGCATCCATCGGCGAGACGGC
>CBFGRV010000047.1:0-23659 GCA_965651265.1 uncultured Rhodothermales bacterium | reverse complement strand
TTACACTTTGTTGAAACGGACATTTTTCAAAAGACCTGAGCCCCTGATGGGCTGGACGGCGGGTTCGAGCCCGCGGTCCTTTCCCCGAGAAGCACCCATTAATAGAGGACCTGGGAGTCGATCGGCAGATCTACCGAGGGCTTCGTGGACGGATCTGCTGTCTTGAAAAACGGCCCCGTTTGCGTCTAAAGGTAGATTTTTTGCCGCGGCGGGCTTCCGAAGAGCGGCCTGGCGCAACGACTTTAAAGTTGAGTCGCGGACCAGACCATGGGAGAAGCAGACAACATTCTCACCCTCGGCGGGGGCTCGTCCCCCGATTTCATGCATTCAATCCTAAAAATATTGCGACAGCGGGGGTCTGCACTTCGCATTATGAAACGAATCACGGAAGAGTTAATCGAGAAGTACGTCGGTTATCCGGATTCCCTCACATCCGACGACCGCGCACGCATCGCGCAGGCTATTCGCGCCGATGCGGCCGCGCAGAAGGTCGCGGATTTCTATCGCGAGTATTATCGCCGACTCCGCGGCTCCGATCACGACGACAACCACGACGACGGCGGCGGCAATGCGACGCCCGACGACGGAGACCGCGCCCCGCATGCGCCCCTGCCGCGCCTGTCCGTCAATGGAGAAGGCGCGTTGACGCGAGAACGATAGGAGGCCGCGTCGCCAAAGGATCAACTCTTCGCGGAAGAGTGAGCCTTTCGGGCCGCACCCATTGGCCAAACCTACCTCATCCGTGGGCTCATTGGAGCGCAGCCCTCCTGCGCCAATTCACCCGTCCGGATTGTCCAAAGGCTAGTGCGCCGAAGGGGTTCGCTTTCTGATCTTCATTCCCACCGGAAATCACCACCACCACCACCCCACCTTCCGGTGTTGTCGTGTTCGAGTCGAGAGCTCGAGCGGCAGGATGAACGCGAAAAGCTGACCACCACATGCCTCTACTACCTGGCCGGGTGCATTTGCCCAGATCCCTGCACCGTTCACTCTGTACCGTCCTTCAGGGCCATGCCCGTCGGTCAGATGTCCACCACCTCGTCGAAGTCGCCCGCCGCATGGCGATGGCGTACCTCCACACGAAAGCCCGCATGGGCTCGCTCGATCCCGCCCGGTTTGGGATGACCCTGGAGGACATGGCCACCGATGCCGTCGCGGATCTGTTCGCGCGGGATGAGAACGGCCGGTTCGTCGAGCTCTGTAACTACTTCGCCGGCAGCATGCAGGGCGGATTCGACCGGATGAGCGAAGCCGACGCGGAGATTGCACTGCGCCGTCTCGTTTTCGGCAAGGTGAACGAGCGCCTGTTCAGATCCTATAAGGAGAACGACCCGAACCTGGGGAAGGTCATCCGCAATATCAAGGATGCCGCGGCGGCTTCCGGCCGTTGCCGGCTCGAGCGCCTGGCCGGCCGCCAGTGGATCGTCTTCGGCGACGAGCTGGCCGGCGATCTACCCGTCGCCCCGACGGACATCGTCGAGGCCTACGTCACCTCCGCCCTGGGCCGCCTCGGCCAGACCGGCGAGGCCATCGACGCCCTCGAGCGATTCCTGGATTACCACCCCTACTACCGGAACGGCTATCCCGTGAGCGCCCTCGCGAAGATCATCCGCTCGGCTTTCATCCGCCTCGGCGCCGCCGGGTTTGACGAGGCCGCACCCGCCGACGACGAGAGCTTCAGCGGCCCGGAGGTCCAGAACGCCATCGACGCCGCCATCGACCACGTCCGCGCCAAGACCTACGCCACCTACGTGGCGACGGCGAAGGTGGATGTGGCCACGTTCGAGGTCTACATGCGGACGGTCTCCGACGTGCTCGCCTCCGAGTTCGTGCACGGCACCTCATCCCAGAACTCGCACTACGATTTCATGGCGATGCACCGCCCGGCGCTGTCGAAGGCCGACTACCGGCGCCGCCACCGCAACCGCGTCGAGTACATGGTGAAGCTGGCCCGCACGATGCTGTCGGATTACTTTGCCCTGGATTACGCGGCTTAGCCCTTAGGACTCGACCACGCGGCTTAGCCTTTAGGACTCGACCACGCGGCCAACATTTGCCTGGATCACGCGATCGCACTTTACACTCCCATGCTTTGACCCCGTTGTCTCGATAAGCCGACGCCGCCATCGCTGCCACCGCTGACCCGGCACGATGCGGCTCGGCCCCTTTTTTCTGCTGACCCCGAAGCGCGCCGTGGCCCCCCGCCGCGGCGCGTTTCTTTTTGCGGCCCTTCGGCGAAATCCGTCCCACGCGGGTATCCCGATGTCCGTATCACGCGGATATCCCGATGTCCAGCTCACGCGGACAATGCTTGTCCAGCTCACGCGGACATTGCTTGTCCAGCTCGCATGGACATTGCTTGTCCAGCTCACGCGGACATTGCTTGTCCAGCTCGCATGGACATTGCTTGTCCATCTCACATGGATTTCGGCAAAAGGGCGCTTCGCACATCCCCAAACACCGGGATCCCGTCACCCCCCTTCATTCCGCAAATTGTGGCGGGCGCGACGATGGAATCTCAAAATGCGGACGGCGTCCTCTGCGGTCCGGGCTCTCCCTGGTTTCTACGTCACCACTGTTCATGCGTCCATACTCGCGCGACCTGCGACAGCGGGTCCTCAATGCCTGCCTGGAAGGAGACAGTTCACAACGTGCGATTGCCCGCCGGTTCGACGTGAGCCGCGCCTTCGTCAGCCGCGTCCTCCAGCGTTATAAGGAAACCGGAGAGATCTCCGCCAAGGATCGCAGCGGCGGCCGCCGCCGGAAGATCGGTCCGCATGAACGCCAGGCGCTCCGGCACATCCTCGACGAGCGCCCCGAAGCCACCCTCGATGAGCTCTGCAGCCATTTTCGGCGGCAAACCGGGATCGAGGTCAGCGTTCCGACGATGCATCGCGCCGTAAAGGAGCTAGAGGAAACGGTAGGTTAGGCTTGGGATATCCATTCCCGTGGCGCACTTTTCCGCAAGCCGTTCGGCCGGTACGACATCTTCCATGACGCGCATTTGATGCGGCGGTCCGCCCACCACCGGACCTCCGGCTGCGCCGATACCATTCTGATGTCCACCACCGACCCGGTAGCGTGATGTTGTTGTTCCATCGCAACCGAATCTTCGGAGCGGCGCTGGCCGCCCTCCTTCTCGTTTTCGGCACATCGATCCCCGTGAAGGCGCAGGATGCGCCCGTCCGGCCGAGCGTCGCCAAGACCACCCAGGCGAATCCGCGCGGCAGCGACATCGTCGAGCCCGCGCTCGTGTATCTCCGGACGGCGGCGGGCGACACGACCTTCCTCGGAACGGCCAAGATCCCGGATCCCTCGCGCGGCGAGTTTGGCGCCACGGTCAACCGCGACTTGAACACGGGCGCGACGATTCGCCTCGGCGGCGCGTGGGTTTTCGACGGCCGCGGAGTGCGCCAGTCCGTCGCCTTCAAGAGGGGTGAGCAGCTCGTTTTCCGGCCCGGCCCGCACGATGACGTGGTGTCGCTGCAGGGCGTCGAGCCGCTACGCCGCGAGGTCGGCCGGGAGGTCGTCTTCGACCTGCAGGAATTGTGGGCATCGGCCGAGGGCCGCGCTCTGAGCGGGCTCACCTCGCGCACCTCGGGCTCGCGCCTCCGCCTGGCTACTCTCCGGATGCAGAGCACGTACCCGGGCGGCGAGGCCGTCGATCTGAACATTGCACTCGAGCCCACGCTCGAGCCCGTGGCCCGGCCCATCCAGGTCGTGCAGCGGGATACGATGGTCGTCCTCGCGCAACTCGACTACGTAGTGCAGGAGGAGATCGTGCAGGTGGAGGAATCGCCCTGGGGCGCCGCCATGGCCATCGAGACGGGCCTCGGCCGGTCTAGCCTGCACAGCGAAGTGCCTTCGACCCGCGTCCCGTCCTTCACCGACGACGGATTCGCCGGAAGTTACTACGTGGACGGGTCGCTGACCTTGCGCCACGGCGACAGCCGCTGGGGCCTGCGGGCGCTCGCCGTTTCGTCGCTCAATCACACGAACCTCATCGAGATGGCCAACCATCAGGTGGCCGTCTACATGGATGCCCGCTTCGAGCACGGAACCCGCACGTTCGTCCTGATGCAGATCTCGGGCGAGCTCACCGACAAGCTGCACCAGGAGTTCGACTGGAACAGCGCCGACTACGCCGCGGAGGCCCACGTCGGCTTCGGGCGGCGGTTCTTCAATGTGGATGGGTTCGAGAAATCACGCCTCGAGGCGCTGCTCGGAGTGCGCATGGGCGAAAACCGGCGCATCGAGGTGTTCGAGGTGCGCGGAAAGGCCCGCGGCATCGGCCCGCACCTGACGCTCCGCTCCGAGTTCTCGCAGCCCCTGAACCGCGTCCTCACGCTGCATGCCGGGCTCGAAGCCGGCGGCTACTCGATCTTCGGCATCGGTCCGCAGGACGAAGGCTTCCGCGAGCAGGGCGCCAACATCGCCACGCAGCTGAAGCTGGGCCGGCCCTTCCTCGGCGTGAACCTCCGCGCGGGCGTCACCGCGATGTGGTGGCTCCGCCGCGCCGATCTGGTCGACGACATGCGGTACGTCGAGCGGCGTATCCTCGTCGCCCCCGGGATCTCGCTGGAGACGTATCTCTAAGGCCCGCCGGATCTAACGCGCCCGAACGCGCATCCACTCACACCGGGAGCCTGGTCGCCCCCGCCGGAAGCCCGACACCGGCCAGCGAACCAGGCTCCCGGTACTCACATTCCGGGGTCGCGATCTCGCCCCGAGTTTGCGGCCTCGCCCGAAACCAGCAACCAACGACCGTCACGGAAATATCCCCATCTCCCGATACGCCACGGCAATCTTGTTGATGGCGTTCACGAAGGCGGCCGTCCGCAGGTCCGTCTTCTTCTGCTGGGCCAGCTCGCGCACCTCGTTGTAGGCATAGACCATCGTTTCCTCGAGGCCTGAATTCACGATGTCGATCTCGTCGGCCCCCTGCACGATGCTGTCGATGATGCCGGGCGCGAACCGGTTGCCCGTCATCTCCTCGACGGCCTGCATCATGCGGCGCTGCGCATTGCTTTCGAAGCGCTTGTTCAGGCGCCCGAACCGCACGTGCGACAGGTTGCGGAGCCACTCGAAATACGAGACGGTCACGCCCCCCGCGTTCAGATAAATATCCGGGAGGATGAGCACGCCGCGCTCCAGCAGCATGGCGTCGGCATCGGAGGAGGTCGGCCCGTTCGCGGCCTCCGCCACGATCTTCGCCTTGATCTCGTGCGCATTCTGGATCGTGATCTGCTCCTCGAGGGCCGCGGGGACGAGGATGTCGCACTCCAGCTCTAGCGCCTTCGCGGACGGCAGGATGTTCTCCGCGCCCGGGAAATCCAGAATCGAACCCGTCGACATTCTGTGCGCGTGCGCCGCGGGCACGTCGATGCCGGCAGGATCGTAAATCGCGCCCTCGTACTCGGCGATCGCGATGATGCGTGCGCCGCCCTCCTGCAGAAACTTCGCCGCCGAGAACCCGACATTTCCGAGACCCTGCACCACGATCCGCTTCCCCTCGAGGCCGGGCTCCAACCCGATCCGCCGCATGTCCTCGGCGTTTCCGCACGCCTCCCGGATGCCGTAGAAGACGCCCTTGCCCGTCGCCTCTCGGCGCCCTCGAACCCCGCCCTGGCCGACGGGCTTACCCGTCACGCACGCCAGCGCATCGAGCGGATTGTCCGTGAACTGGTTGTACGTATCCAGAATCCACGCCATCTCCTGCGGGCTCGTCCCGTAATCCGGCGCCGGCACGTCGACGCCCGGCCCTATGAAATTCTTCCGGATGAGCTCGAACGTATAGCGCCGCGTGATCCGCTCGATTTCCGCCTGCGAATAATTGGCGCGGTTGATCTTGATGCCCCCCTTGGCGCCGCCGAAGGGCACGTCCACCACGGCGCACTTGTAGGTCATCAGGGCGGCCAGCGCGACGACCTCGTTCTCGTTGACATTGTCGGCATACCGGATGCCGCCCTTCGTGGGCAACTTGTGGTGGCTGTGCTCCGCGCGATAGGCAAGGATCGTCTCGATGGATCCATCATCTCGCTTCAGCGGAAATTCCATCCTGTAGATGCTGTTGCACATCCGGATCTGCTCGAGCAACCCGGGCGGATGATCCGTCAGGTTCGCGGCTTTCGCGAACATCCGGTTTACATCATTCAGGAGGTCGAACTGTTCATCGAGGATCTCTAGCTGCTCTGCCATCTCCTCCGCGTCGGGAAAAATGAATGGATGATGAGCCGCCGCGCACCCAGGCTGCGGTCGGAGCGCCTAATGTTACGATGCCCGGCCGATGTTTGCATCTTTGTGATGGGCTGTGCAGGCGCGCCGCAAACAAAAAGGCCCTGCCGCAAGACAGGGCCTGAGGGGGGTACGCCTTCATGCGGCGCTTCATTCCATCGGCGCCGCTTCATCCATCAGGAGACGCGATCATAAAATCGGAACCGATCGGGCTCGACGGGCCGGTCCAGCGACACGGGCTGCAGGCCACGTGCCCACGACGGCGTCCGCCCGCCCACCATCGACCGGCGGCTGAAGAAGTGCCGCGTCGTCTCCGAAAACGGCCGCAGAGAATCCGGCGCCTGTGCCACCTCCTCCGCGATCCGGATCGCGCGCTGAAAACCCGGCGCCGCCGAGTTCCACGTCAGCGTGCTGTAATAGGACCGCTTCGAACCTCCATTGAAGGCCGAGAACTGGAACGGATCTAGCACCACGTCGCGGTACGATTGTTTTCCGCGATAGCCGGTCTCGACGCGGTTGCGCACCACCCAGGCCACGAGCTCCTGCTCGTCGGGGCGCTTCGTCTCCGAATAGATGACGCGTGCCAGCCAGAGCACTTCGTCGGGGTTCACTTCCGGCCGCGGATTCGACTCGACGACGATCTCCCCGAGGCTCACCGGCGTGCCGACAACGCGCACGGAGGCGTTGGCGCTACGCTGAAGAGCGGTCGAGGAGGCCAGTACGATGGCGACGACGAGCACGATCGACAAGGCGGCCGCGGCGAATCGCTGCAATTTGGTCATGATCGGCCTCCTGGATGTTAGTGGACTTTCCTCCTTTCGCGTAACCCTTTGGTTACTGACGGGATAGACGTGCAATCCCCTTGCCAGAAAAGGGCCCACGGGACGTGAAGAGGCCGTGAAGGAAAATGCCTCTGGGCGAACCAGGGAAGCACCCTGGCCGGAAATGGATCTTGCGCCCGGGCACCCACCCGCCCGAGCCGTTCAGGATGTGTAACGGATCTGTTCAGGATAGTGAACGCTCGTGTAATCGGCCGTTGTGCCGGCGTCCACACCTCCGCCGTGCCGGTCCTTCGCACGGCCGCTCCGCCGCCGTCCGCACTTCCGCCGTGCCCGTCCTTCGCACGGCCGCTCCGCCGCCGTCCGCACTTCCGCTGCTCATTCGTGCGACAGCCGCTCCGCCGGCGTCCGGACCCAACGTGCTCTTAAACGCTAACTTTTCCGAAATCCAGCTCACACGGACGATGCACGTCCACCTCTCATGGACAAAGCTTCATCCAACGGCCGGATATGTCTTCGTCCATCTCTGCGGGACACCCCTTGTCCAGCTCTCATGGACAAAGCTTCATCCAACGGCCGGATATGTCTTCGTCCATCTCTGCGGGACATCTCTTATCCATCTCTCATGAACAAGACTTCATTTGAGGACGGGATGGGCCTTCATCCGGTTCTCCGGGACTTCCTTCATCCAGCTCTCCGGGACTTCCTTCATCCGGCTCTCCGAGACATCCATCGTCCAGCTCTCCGGGACATTCTTCATCCATCTCTGCGGGACATCCATCGTCCATCTGTGACGGATTTCGGCGAATCCCTCTTCAGACCTTCCCCGAACCGCCGATAAATTCTAAGTTACGGTGAATACACGGGCCGCTCTCCACGACCATGCATCGAAAAGCCTCCTTCATCTGGCTGGTGGCACTGCTCGTCGGCGCCCCTTCCGCAACGGCCCAAATTCTGGGTAATCCGGAGGACCAGGAGCAGTTCGGATGTACAGTAGCCACCGGCGACTTCGACGGCGACGGTTTCGCGGATCTGGCCATCGGCGCACCCAACGACCGCGCGGTCGCCGAGGGTGCCGGCGCCGTCCATGTGCTTTACGGCGCCCCCATTACCGGGCTCGGCATCGCGCGAAACCAATTCTGGACGCAGGACAGTCCGGCCATCGAGGAGGTCGCCGAACCCGACGACCATTTCGGCAGTGCCCTCGCCGTCGGTGACTTCAACGGCGACGGCGTCGACGACCTCGCCATCGGCGTCCCCGGCGAGGAAATCGGAGGCGTCGAGGAGGCCGGCGCCGTTCACGTATTGTACGGCACTTCGGGAGATGGGCTCACCGCCAAAGACAACCAGATTTGGATAGAGCCGGATCTCCGAGAGGGGGGAGGCATCCTCCAATCCGGCTTGCATTTCGGCGATGCCCTCGCCGCGGGCGACTTCAACGGCGACGGGTTCGACGATCTCGCCGTGGGCCTTCCAGGCCGCGATGCCGGCGCATCCGATGTCGGCGGAATGTACGTCATCTACGGAACGCCTACCGGGCTCGATGCCGGCGGTAACCAGTTCTGGAGCCAGGCTACCGACGGCATTCCGGATGATCCCGAGTCGCTGGATCGCTTCGGCGACGTCCTGGAAGCGGGTGATTTCAATGGCGACGGCTTCGACGATCTCGCCATCGGTCTGCCGTACGAATCCCTGTCCGGCGGCGATATTGCAGGCGCCGTGCACGTGCTCTACGGCGGCGCGGCGGGATTGAGCGTCGAAGGCACCCAGTTCTGGACGCAGGATAGCCAGGGCATCGGCGATGCCGTTGACCCCTTCGACGGATTCGGCTGGTCCCTCGCCGCAGGCGATTTCAACGGCGACGGTGTCGACGACCTCGCCATCGGCGTCCGCGAAGAGGAGGTGAGTGGCGAACCGGCCGCGGGCGCCGTCAATGTGATCTACGGGAAATCCGGAGAAGGGCTCACCGCCGCCGGAAACCAGTTCTGGACACAGAACAGTCCGGGCATGGATGACCAGGCCGAAATGGACGACGCCTTCGGATACGCCCTCGCGGCAGGTGATTTCAACGGCGATGGCATCGACGACCTCGCGATCGGAGTCGGCGTCGAAACCGTCGAAACGATTTACGCCGCCGGTGCCGTCCACATACTCTTCGGCGTGATGAATACAGGACTCTCGGCGGCGGGTGCGCAGTTCTGGACACAGGACAGTCCCGATATCCGCGGAACGGCCGAGGAAGGGGACAGCTTCGGAGTCTCCCTTGCGGCCGGCGACTTCAACGGCGACGGCACCGACGACCTGGCCATCGGTGTGCCCGACGAGGATGTGGGAGAGGTCCCCAGGGCAGGCGCCGTGAACGTGCTCTACGGCGCGACGCCGGACGGCCCCACGGCCGCCGGAAATCAGATCTGGTACCAGGGGTACGTCTCCACGGTCGCCATCGAGCCTCCCGGCGTGCCGGATTCGGACTTCTCGCTATCCGCCTACCCGAATCCCACGCGCGGGCGGGTGACGCTCGTTCTTGATCTCGATCGCCCAGGCGAGGTGCGCCTGGCGGCTTACGACGCGCTGGGCCGCCGCGTCGCCGTCCTTGCGGATGGATGGCGCGCCGCCGGCCACCACGAAATCGACTTCAGCGCCGCCTCACTCCGCGCCGGCGCCTATCTCCTGCGCCTCGAGGCCGCCACGATTTCCCAGACGCGGACCCTCGTGGTAATGCCCTGAGCGGTCCATTCTCGAAATCCATCTATCATGGACGTCCGGTGTCCATGCATCCTGGATGAAGCTTGTCCTCGTGTCCTGGACGTCCGGTGTCCATGCATCCTGGATGAGGTGTCCGCGCATCCTGGACGTCCGGTGTCCATGCGTCCTGGATGAAGGTTTGTCCGGCTGTCTGGACAGACGAATGTCCATCTCTCCCGGATTTCGGAAAAAGTGCCGTTCAACTACCACAGGAACCCCCGGGCTCATCGAGAATCGCGAACCTGGGAGGCGCATCCGGCGAATTTGAGGGGGCGATCCATTAGTTTTGTCGCGCCACATGCATTCTCTCCGCGATCCAACGAAATCCGCTTTCGCTCCCGCTATGGAACCGAGGATCGATGCCCGGACGGGGCTTGCCGCCCTCATCGGCGACCCGGTCGAGCATTCGCTCTCTCCGCTCATCCACAACACGGCCTTCCGTGCGGCCGGGCTGAACCACGTCTACCTCGCGCTCCGCGTCGATCGGGCCGAGGTCGAGGCGGCCGTCCGCGGAATGCGCGCCCTCGGCTTCCTCGGCGCGAGCGTCACGGCGCCCCACAAGCAGGCCGTCATCCCCGTGCTCGACGAAATGACGCTTCAGGCATCGGATGTCGGCGCCGTCAACACGATCGTCCGCCGCGGCACCCGGCTCATCGGCGACAACACGGATGTGGCCGGCTTCCTCGAGCCGCTCAACCCGCTGGCGGATGAACTGCATGGCGGTCGGATGCTCGTCATCGGTGCGGGAGGCGCCGCGCGCGCCGTCGTCTACGCGCTGCTGACCACCTTTCAGCCGGAGCGCCTCACCCTCGCCGCGCGCACGCCGACACGGGCCGAGCGCCTTGCCGACGACCTCGCTCCCTTCGATAAGCACGGTGCGCTCGAGGTCCGACCGTCCGGCCAACTGCACGAGGCCGCGCGACGCGCCCGCCTCATCGTCAACGCCACCCCACTCGGCACCCACCCGAAAATCGAGGACACGCCCCTCCCCGACATGGACGCCCTGGGGCCGGAGCACATCGTGTACGATCTCGTGTATAATCCCGAAACGACCCGCCTGCTCCGCGATGCGGCCTCCCGCGGCGCGCGCACCATCGGCGGACTCGAGATGCTGATCGCGCAGGCCGCCGCCGCCTTCGTGCAGTGGACGGGAACGGAGATGCCGCTGGAGGCTGTCCGGAAGGCCCTTCGGAACCGCCCGCTCCAGTCATATGGCTGATACATAAAACGATGACCGATCTCGGCCCGCCCGCCCACGATCTACCCGACGTCAGTCCGTCCGACGCGCCCCTGCAGGTCCTTGTCCCCGAGGTCCTGGCCGGGCTGCCCGGCGTCGTCGCCGGCTTCTCCCTTCGCCACGGCGGCGTCAGCGAATCCACCTTCCGCTCGCTCAACCTGGGCCTGAGCGCCGGAGACGATCCCGAGCTCGTCCTCGAGAACCGCCGCCGCCTCTTCCGGCACGCAGGGCTCGACCCCGACCGAATCGCCGTCGCCGGCCAGGTCCACGGCGACCGCGTGAAACTCATCGACGAGGCCGGCCTCTTCCCCGGCTTCGATGCCCTCGTGACCGTCCGACGCGACATCACGCTCTGCATCACCGCGGCGGACTGCGCCGTCATCCTCCTCGCCGATCCCGACGCCGACGTCATCGGCGCGGTCCATTCGGGATGGCGCGGAACGACGGCCTCGATCGTGCCGAAAACCCTCCGCGCCATGCAGGCGCTGGGCGCGTCCCCCGCCTCGATCCGCGCCTACATCAGCCCGTGCATCTCGGCCGACTACTTCGAGGTCGGGCCCGAGGTCGCCGAGCAGTTCGATCCCGCCTACGTCATCCACCACCATCCGCGCCCGCACATCGACCTGAAGGCGGCAATCCGGGATCAGCTCCTCGCGAGCGGCATTCGCCCCGCGCACATCGAAACCTCGCCACGATGCACCTTCGCCGAAACGCGCGACTTCTTCTCCTACCGCGCCGAAGGCAAGACGGGCCGCATGATGGGTTTCATCTCCATAAAAAAAGGATGACCTCGCCGCCCTCAACCGAACTCCCGCAATGAGCTCCCTCCGCATCCGACCGCTCCGAACCATGGAGGAGCTCGCCCACGCCGTCAAGCTCCAGCAGGAGACATGGGGCCCCCGGTTCGATGACGTCGTCTCGGCCGCTCTCATGCTCGTCGCCCAGAAAATCGGCGGCATCGCGGCCGGCGCCTTCCTCGACGACAACCCCCCGCCCCGCGAGCCCATCGGCATCCTCTTCGGACTCTCGGGCTTCCGCGACGACGAACGCATCCACTGGTCCCATATGCTGGCCATCGCGCCGCCCCATCAGGGCCGCGGCATCGGCCGCCTGATGAAGCTCTACCAGCGCGCCCGCGCCCGCGCCCTCGGCATCCGCCGCATCTACTGGACGTTCGATCCCCTGGAGGCACGCAACGCCCACTTCAATCTGAACGTGCTGCGCGTCACCGTCGACGAATACGTGCCCGACATGTACGGCTCGGGCGAATCGAGTCCGCTCCACCGCGGCATCGGCACGGATCGGTTCGTGGTGCGGTGGGATGTATCCGGGGATGAGGATGAGTCTGGGGATGTGGACGGCGCCCGGAGCGATGCGCAAATCCTGACCTGGCAGGGCGATGAAGCCACGGCCGACCTGACGAAGGCGCCCCGTCCGGAGCCGGCAAGCATCCGCGCCGGGGCGCCTTCCGGGGCCGAGCGCACCGAAATCCCGCCCGGGGCCGAGCACACCGAAATCCCGCCCGGGGGCGAGGGCACCGAAATCCCGCCCGGGTCCGAGCGCATCGAAATCCCGCCCGACATCCAGCGCCTGAAAGCCTCCAACCCCGACGAGGCCATGCAGTGGCGAACGGCCACCCGCGCTGCCTTCGTGCACCATCTTCACCAAGGCCGCCGCATCGCCGGGTTCACCCGCGATCCCCGAACCGGATCCTTTTACTATATCGTCGCCCCCGCCTAGCGCCCTCATGCTCGACTGCGTCACCCTCCGCGAGATCCGCCTTCCGCTGCGCGAGCCCTTCGCCATCTCATCCGGCGTGCAGGAGATCCGCCGCATCCTGCTGCTGGAGGTGCGCGACCGCGACGGCCTCATCGGATGGAGCGAGTGCGTGGCCGGCGAATACCCGAACTACTCGCCCGAAACCATCGACACGGCGTGGCACGCCCTCCGCGAGTGGCTCATCCCGCTCGCGGCCGATGTCCATCGCCCCGAGGACGTTCTCGCCGCCCTCAACCGGCGCGTCCGCGGCCACGAGATGGCCAAGGCGGCGCTCGAGATGGCCATCTGGCACCTCGAATCGCTTCGCCGCCAGATCTCCCTGGCGCGCCTGCTCGGCGGCACCCGCGACCGCGTGCCCGTCGGCATCTCCATCGGCATCCAACCGAGCCCCGAAACCCTCATCGACAAGATTTCCGGATACCGCGCCGAAGGCTACCGGAAGATCAAGCTCAAGATCAAGCCGGGCGCCGACCGATCCGTGCTCGAGGCCGTCCGCAAGGCCTTCGGTCCCGATCTGCCCCTCGCCGCCGACGCCAACGCCGCCTACACGACGGCCGACGCCGACCACCTCCGCTCGCTGGACGAATTCGACCTGATGATGCTGGAGCAGCCCCTCGCCACCGACGACCTCCTCCGCCACGCACGCCTGCAGGAGGGCATGCGCACCCCCATTTGCCTCGACGAGTCCATCACGAGCGTGGACCGCGCCGAAGACATGATCGAGCTCGGAAGCGGCCGCATCATCAACATCAAACCGGGAAGGGTAGGGGGGCTCGCCGCCGCGCGCGCCATCCACGACCTCTGCGCGGCCTACGGCGTCCCGGTATGGTGCGGCGGGATGCTGGAGAGCGGCATCGGCCGCGCCCACAACGTCGCGCTCGCTTCCCTCCCCAACTTCAGCCTGCCCGGCGACCTCTCGCCGAGCCGCCGCTACTGGGCACGAGACATCGTCCACCCCGAATGGACGATGACGCCGGACGGCTTCGTCGAGGTGCCCGTCGACCGCCCGGGGCTGGGCGTGGACATCGACCTCGACCGCATCGAACGACTCACCATGCGCGCCGAAATCATCCGCGCCTGATCAGCGTGTCGAATCGGGTGCGTGCCCGCCCGGGTCCGGCGCCCGGATCGTCGCGGGGCTAATCGATGCCCGGCACCACGACGATCTCGATGCGCCGGTTCTGGCTGCGCCCTGCCGCCGTCGCATTCGTGGCGACGGGACGCGTCGTCCCGAAGCTCACCACCTCGAAGCGATCGGCATCCAGCTCATAGGTCTCCGTCAGATGCCGAACGACGGCCGCCGCGCGGGCCGCCGAAAGCTCCCAGTTCGACGGATACCGCTCCTGCAGGCTGCCCCCGATGGGCGTGTCGTCGGCGTGCCCGGCGACCCGGAACCGGTAACCGCTCGGGAGGGCCATCAGGCTATCGGCCACACCGGCCAGAACCCCGAGCCCGGCATCCAGCAGATTCGCGCTCGCCGGCGCAAAAAGACTCTCCACGAGCAGCGTCTGCATGATCTCCCCGCCATCCGAACAAACGGCCAGCTCGTATTCGAGACGATCGATCTCCAGCTCCAGCATCCGCCGATCCCGGTAATACTGGCCCGAATCGATGTCGTCATAGAATTGCAGCGAATCCCGCAGGGCCTCGATCCGTCCGAGAAGCTGCCGGTTCTCCGCATACATCGAATCGAGCTCCGCACTTTGCCGGTCGATGATGGGCTGCTGCATCGCGCATCCACCCATCAACCAGATGGCGAAAAAAAGAACGCCTCCGAGAGAGGCCGACACCGATCGCTTCATGGGATCCAATAGTTGATGTTCACTACCGAACGACGTGCCACAGAGATTGGAGCGACAGCGAAAACATGTTCTTTCGGGATGCGTTCCCCTCTGAATGTATCGGGCTGTATTCCCGTGTCCACCCGCATGAGACCATCCGTATTGCTGCTCGCGGCGCTCCTGGCCGGCGCGATGAGCATTGAAGTTTCCGCCCAGGAGATTCGCATCGACCCCTGGAAGGCCGCAGACCAGACAAAGGCCTCCGGCGCGGCCGACGCCAACGGCATCGCCCCGGCAGCCGCTAGCGACGCCTCCTCCAGCGCCGCGGGAACGCTCGCAGCGCTCTTCGACACCCCCTGCGCCAACGGCTTTGCGGGCCCCTTCCCGTGCCAGAACGTGGATCTGCTGGCGTTCCTCCCGATCGATTCGATCGGCGGCGTCCGCAATCCGGAGGGCGAGCTGCTCACGTCGCTGAACGACATCTGGGGCTGGACCGATCCGGAGACGGGCCGTGAATACGCATTGGTCGGGCGTTCTGACGGCACCTCCTTCGTCGACGTGACCGAGCCCACGAACCCCCTGCTCGTAGGAAGTCTGCCCCCAACGCCTGGCGCATACAACAGCATCTGGCGCGACGTCAAGGTATACGCCGATCACGCCTTCATCGTCGCCGACAACGCGGGGGCCCACGGCGTTCAGGTCTTCGACCTCACCCAGCTCCGCGGCGTCACGAGTCCTCCCACCACGTTTGCGCCGACCGCGACGTACAACGGCATCGGCAGCGCCCACAACATCGTCATCAATGAGGAGACCGGCTTCGCCTACGCCGTCGGAAGTAGCGGCGGCACCAACGGCTGCGGAAGCGGGCTGCACATGATCGACATCCGCGAGCCGAAAGCACCGGCCTTCGTCGGCTGCCACAACGTCGCAGGCACCGGCCGCGCCCGCAACGGCTACACCCACGACGCCCAGTGCGTCATCTACAAGGGCCCGGACGAGCGCTACCAGGGCCACGAAATCTGCCTCATGGCAAACGAATCGCACGTCGTGATCTCCGACGTCACCGACAAGGAGAATCCGAAGGAGATCTCCCGCGCCGAGTACCCGGACGTCGCCTACGCCCATCAGGGGTGGCTCACGGATGACCACCAATACTTCCTGCAGGATGACGAGCTCGACCATCGCTCCGGGACGCCCAACACCCGCACCCGCATCTGGGATGTCACGAATCTCGAGGACCCCATCCTCGCCGACGTCTACATCGCCGAGTCATCCTCGATCGACCACAACCTCTACGTGCGAGGCGATCGCGTCTTCCAGTCGAATTACACGAGCGGGCTGCGGATTCTCGACATCACGGAGCCCCCGAAGCCCGTGGAGGTCGGTTACTTCGACGGTTTCCCGGGTCACGACGGAGGTGGTTTCCTCGGCAGCTGGAGCAACTACCCGTACTTCGACAGCGGCAACGTGATCTTCACGGGCATCAACGAGGGCCTCTTCATCGTCCGGCCTACCAACGAGGCCGTATTCACCGACCTCACGCCACCGGCGCCGACGGATTTCGATCTGCTCGCGGCCTTCCCGAATCCCTTCACGAACGAGACGAAGCTCGAAGTTCTGATTGAGCGGCCGCAGCACCTGAGCGTGGCCGTGTTCGACGTCCAGGGGAAGGAGGTCGTCAGGCTCTTCGACGGATTCGTTGGGTCGCCGGGCAGCCTGGATCTCATTTTCGATGGAGAGCGTGTCGCCAGCGGCGTCTACTTTGTCCGCGCCACCGGCGCCTCCGGGACTCGCACGCGCGCGATTACGTTGCAGAAGTAGCGCCGCCGTAGCCCCGCTCGACTCCGGTCCCAAGCGGCCACGGTTCGCGAGGCCTCAGTCCCGCGCCGACTGGAATCCTGCCTCCTCCTCGATCGGCCGGGCGGGGACGTGCTGTTCCGCCGGGGCGGCGTCGGCCCTGGCCTCGATGCGACGGGCGAGGATCCCGAGCAGCGTGACGAAGACGAAGCCGGCGACCCCGATGGCCACTACCGTCCCGACCGGCTCTCCCGGAGCGGGAAGATAAAGGCCCCGATCGGCGCCCTGCCACGGCCAGAGCGCCCGAAGCGATCCGCCCATCATCCCGACGAGCGCGGCCATCGTCCAGTCGTGCCACCTTTCGAGCAGGAAGTTCAGCAGCTTCGAAAAGCTCCCCAATCCCACCGCGGCACCCAGTACGAAAACGGCCACATAGGCCACGTCGGCCTCCGTGATGGCGATGAGGGAGACCTCGTAGATACCGAGCACCTTCAGCAGGAATGCCCCCGAAACGCCGGGCAAAATCATCGCGCAGATGGCCACGGCGGCGGACAAAAAGACCCGGAGGTAGCTCGGATCCACGGCATCCCCCGGCGGAATGCCGGTCAGCAGGAAGGCGGCCACCGCGGCCGCCAGCGCCAGCGCGATACCCAATGCCGTCTTCCGCTCGATGCGCTGCCAGGGAATGGCCAGCGAGCCGGCCACAAGCCCGAAGAACAGCCCCAGGCACTCGTGCGGATACTGCTCGATGAGCGTCGGGATGATGTGCGCGCCCAGAACGAGCGCGGTCCCGATGCCGGTCCCCAGCGGAAGGATGAGCTTCCATTCGATGTCGCGGAGATGGCCTATCATCGCGCGGCCATCCAATCGAAGCGCGGCCACCACCGCCGAAAAACCGCTGCTGAGCGCGGCGATCAGCCTTCTATAAATGCCGACGATGAGGGCCATCGTGCCGCCGCTCACGCCCGGGATGATGTCGGCGCCCCCCATCAGGAAGCCCTCAGCGAAGTGAACGGCGATGGAACGCAGCTTTTTCATGCGCGGCTAAACAAAAAAGGGCAGGCTGGAGGGCCTGCCCTGCACATAAAACATCGTCAATTTGTTTCGAGGCATCCGTGTTTGGCGGAAGCCCCCCTGCGATAAGCGGATGCTCCCCCGGCTAGACTCGCGACGATGACGACTCGTTGTCGAGCCCCAGCATCCGACGGATCTGAACATCCCGGTAGAGATCCGGATACGTGTGCCGGAACTCCTCCTTCGTCCGCGGATCGAGCCTAAACGCCATCTTGAGCGATCGGATACTCTCATCCGCGCGGCCCAGCGCGAAAAGCGCCTTGGCCTGCTGGAAATACGCTCCGGCATCCGCATTCAGCGACAGCGCACGGCGGTACGCCTCCAGCGCATTCTCCACGCGACCTGCCTCGAAAAGCGTCTCGGCGAAATCGAGCCACGCATCGCGGTTGGATGGCTCGAGTTCGAGGACGCGCTTGTACGACTCCAGCGCCTCCAGCACCTTACCGGCATTGTAGAGGCAGTCCGCCTTCGCATACCAGAACTCGCCGACCTCCGGGCGCAGAGCCAGGGCGCGGTCGAAGAGCGCGAGCGCCTTCTCGTGCTCCTCCATCGCATCGAGGCAACATCCGAGCCCATACCAGGCCTCTGGATAGGTCTCGTCCTCGTGCAGCGCCCGTTCGAAAAACTTCTTGGCCTCCTCGTAATTCTCGAGCTCCTCGTACGCGAGCGCGAGGTTGTAGAAGGTCGCCGAGTCGCCGCCCTCCAGCTCGATCACGCGATGGTAGCACTCGATGGCCTCCTCGAGCTCGCCCATGTTGGCGAGTGCGTTGCCCCGATTGTAATAGGCCGATGCAAAATCATCCTGAATGAGGATGGCCATCTCGTAGGACTTGGCCGCATCCCCGTAACGTCCCAGCCGATTTAGTACGATGCCCCGGTTGTACCAGGCGTCGTGCGAATAGGGCTCGAGCTCCAGATGCTTGTCATAGCAGGAGATGCTGTCTTCGTTGCGACCCAGCCGATCGTGGCAGAAGCCGAGCTCGTACCAGACTTCCGGATGCTCCGGATTCAAATCGGCGCACCGCCCGAAGGATTCGATGGCCTCGTCGAGCCGGTCGAGCCGTTCCAGCGTGACGCCCCGGTTGAAGTACGCCTCGTCATTGAGCGGGTCGATCTGGAGCGCGTCGTCATACGCGTCCAATGCCTCGACGTCACGCCCGAGCGCGTCCAGCGTGATGCCCCTGTTCACCAGCGTCTCCGTGTCCGAAGGGTTCAGCGCCAGCGCACGATCGTAGGCCTGAAGCGCCTCCTCGTGCCTGCCCAGATTGTTCAGCAGGATGCCGCGGCGCATCCACGCATCCGATGAGAAGGACAGCGTCTCGAGCAGACGATCGACGACGCCCAGAGCATCCTCGTAGCGTCCCTGCTCGAAATAGAAATTGGCGATGTCCTCGAGTGTATCGGAATCGAAATACGTCGACTTGCTGTTTTCGTACGCCTCGAGCAGCTCGTTGAGGCGGGCCTCACCTGCCGGGCCGTCGTAGTCGTCGAACTCGAAGTCAAACATGCTCATACTGACGCCGCGTGATGGGTTGGCAATTCGTGCGTGTCAGGACGTGACGGGATGTAACACGCGCAGGTTAAAGCTGCATGCCGGAAAAAGTTCGCCGTATTATAATCGGGCATACCCCAATTTGCAAGCAGTTCACCCGCTCACGGCCCGTCCCCACAGTACGTTGTGAATCGTCCTTTCTTCATGCTCGATTATCAAAAAGTGGGCCACTCTTTAGGATGTCTTCACAATCTGTGTTTCCGCGTGTCATCGACCTGACCCATGCCGTTCATCACCTTTGAAGGAATCGACGGGAGCGGCAAGAGCACGCAGGCGGAGCGACTCGCGGCGCGCCTCCGGGCCGCCGGGCGAGACGTCGCCCTTTTTCGCGAGCCCGGGGGCACGGCCCTCGCCGAGCGGGTGCGATCTATCCTCCTCGATCCAACTTTACCCATCGGCGACCTGGCCGAGCTCCTGCTCTTCTCGGCCGCCCGGGCCCAGCTCGTGGAGGAGCGGATCCGCCCGGCCCTCGACGCAGGCATCATCGTCGTTTGCGATCGGTTCTACGACTCCACATCCGCCTATCAGGGAGGTGGTCGTCGCGTCGCCGATCTGGCATGGATCGATGCACTCAATCGGGAAGTGACGCGCGATCTCGTACCCGATCGCACGTATCTGATGGAGATCGATCCCGACGCCGCGCGGGCGCGCCTGCGCAACCGCTCGGAGGGACCTCATGCCGATCGAATGGAGCAGAGCAATGCCTCTTTCTATAGGCGCGTCGCCGAAACGTACGCACGGCTGGCCGAGCGCGAGCCCCATCGATTCATGCGGCTCGATGGCGCCCGCACCGTAGAGGAGATCGAAGAGGAGATCTGGTCGGATGTCCAGCGGCTACTAGCCGCCGACGATCATTCTGCGGGGGAGTCCGGCGCGGAACCGCGCCTTCCGGGAAGCGGTTGAGGGAAAACGCTGAACACTGCACATCTCATCGCATCAGCACCGTGGAAAACACGAAGCGGACGGCCGTCCCGCCCGGTCAGTTGGAGGAGGTCCGGAGGATCTTCAGCGCCTTCCTCAGGCAACGCGGACAGCGTCAAACGCCGGAACGCTTTACCGTACTTGAGGAAATTTACGCAACCAACGACCACATCGATGCCGACGAGCTCTACCTCCGCATGAAGCAGAGCGGCCACCGCGTGAGTCGCGCCACCGTCTACAACACGCTCGAGCTCCTGATGGAGTGCGATCTCGTCGTCCGCCACCAGTTCGGGAAGAACCAGGCGAAGTTCGAGCGAGCCTTCAGTTACTGGCAGCACGATCACCTCATCTGCATCGACTGTAACGAGCTCTTCGAGTTCTGCGACCCCCGTTTGCAGAGCATCCAGGAGATGGTGGCCGAGATCTACCAGTTCGACATCAAGCACCACTCCCTGAATATGTATGGGCACTGCATGCGCCAGGCGTGCCCGAACAGGCCCGAGCACGCCGAAGCGGCATCGGAGCCTCATCATCCAGCATGATCGGGAATCATGGCCGTTTTCGCTTCAAGTCGCCGAACCGAGCCATCGTGCAGCACTCGAGCTCGAACGGGACGATTTTGAAAGGGCATAGAAAGGAGGCGCGGACGCTTTGGACTTTTCCCGTCCCGCCGATATCTTTGGACGTTGTGCTATTCTGGATAGCTGCCTCTGAATGACCCGACCACTCCTCATACTGGCCGCTCTCGCGCTCGCCGGCTGGGCCTTCGCTTCGCAGGATGTACGGCTCGACCTCTACGAGTGCAGGATCGAAAACAATCAGCCAGTGGTCAGGTGGCTGGCACTTGAAGAGACCGACCTCGCCCGCTACGAGCTACATCGCAGGACGCAATACGACAGCGGTTTCGACAAGCTCGCGGAGGTCAGTCCGAAAGGAGCCGGCTACGAGTACGTCTACCGCGATGCCCAGGTCTACAAGGCGGCCGGCGAGACGGTAGAGTACGAACTATTCTCCGTCTCCACACAGGGCGTCTACACGAGCCACGGCGTTCAATCCGTGGACTACACGCCCACGGCCGTGCGGCGCACGTGGGGCAGCATCAAGGCGATGTTCCAGTAGGAGGATGCTGCTTGCTGGGTACTGGCTGCCGGTTGGGTGGTGAATGTGAGTTTCACTGAGACGCTGCGATGACGGTCGACGCGGCCCGCAGGCAAATCCTCTCTCCCGATCGTGTCCGGCGGATCCTGAAGCGCATCGCCTTCGAGGTCATCGAGCGCAACCGCGGCGCCGAGAATGTCCAGGTCATCGGAATCCGCCGCCGTGGATGCGCCGTCGCCGCCGCCATCGCCTCCGAAATCGGGCGTATCGAGCATCGTCACATCGATGTCCAGGAGCTCGACGTCACCCCCTTCCGCGACGACCTCGATCCGACCAATCGAAGCGAGCGTCCGCCGGACGAGTCGACCATCACCGGCGACATCACGGACCGCGACGTCGTGCTGGTGGACGACGTGCTCTTCACCGGGCGCACCGCTCGTGCCGCCCTGGATGCCCTCGTACAGTACGGCCGGCCGCGCACCATCCAGTTGGCCGTGCTCATCGATCGCGGTCACCGTGAGTACCCCATCCAGCCGGATTACCTCGGCCGCTTCTTCCCCACCAAGTACGGCGAGCGCGTGGTCGTGGAGGTGGGGGAAGGGTTTGCGGTGTATGTCGAGGAGTAGGCTACTCCGGCCCCGGCGTCTCCTCCTCCGCATAGAGCCGCACCTCGAAGCCCGTTCGAACCTGGGTGCCGGGCTGCGGGCTCTGTCGCTGCACGGTCTGCTCCGCCTCGTCTTCCTCGTCGATGCCGATGGCGATGGAGCGAAGCTTCGCCCGCAGGAGCACTTGCCGTGCCTCGGCGAACGTGAGCCCGGTCACGTCCGGCAGCGTGGCGTACTCGTCGCCCAGCCCCGTACTGTACCAGAGGATGACGCTTGAGCCCTCGGTCAGTGAGTCGCCCGGGGCCGGCTGCTGACGGGTTACCGTGTTTCGGTTGGGGGCCGGGATCGTGTCCGGCAGCGTCTGCGCGACCTGCAGTCCGCGGGCCTGCAGCCGGTTCATGGCCTCGCGCATCGACAGGCCTTCCAGATCGGGCATCGCCACGCGCTGCAGCTCTCCGCTGTTGACCGTCACGTACACGTGGCGGCCCGGCTTGACCGTCGCATCCGGCGGTGGGTTCTGGTCGATGACGACATCTCGCGGAAAGCTCGCATTGTAGCGCTGGACCACGCGCTCGACCTGCAGATCCAGCGACTCCAGCTCGGCACGTGCCTGCTCGAACGGCTGGTTCAGCACGTTGGGCACGCGGATCGACTCTCCCTGTCGGGTATACTGCGGCATCATGACGCGGTCGATGAGCACGTACACCACCACGGCGACGACGAGCAGGCCGAGGATGCCTCCCCAGAAGAACTTATTGCGCAGCAGGGAACGGGTATAGTCGAGCGCGCCTCGCGCACGCTCTCTAAGATCGGCCATAAATCAGAACGAGCTGGTAGAGCGATGGGGCCGGGAATTTACCGGATGCACGCCCCATATATATAAGGTGTGCTGGATGTTTCTTTGAAGATAGCAATAAGCCGAGGCGCGCGGAAACCTGCCGGCCGACCTGGTGTTTTACGTTTCCCTTTCGACGAAAGGGCGAGATGAGGCCCCGGGTTCGGCCTCGCTGTCGGTTGTAAAGCGATCGGCAGTGTCTCAACGCAAGCTTCAAGAAACGAAGTTGGAACCCGGACGACTTTATCTCGTGTAAATGTTCTGCGCCTTGAAATCGGGTGATGCGGCTTCGGCCGCGGCGACCGGCGGCCTCTGACGAACGTGTTGGGAGCGCCGGTTTTTCATGGGCGGCGGCGTTGAAGCCGCCGGAGTCTCGTGATCCGAGTGCGTTGTTTGAATGTGCGGTTAATGCCCTGTAACTGGCTTGACAGCTGAGAGTTATGGGACGTATATTAGCCGTCCGCGCTTGGCGGAAAATCCGTTCTAAATGGGCGATGATCGCGGTTGGTAGGAGCCGAAGATTTGTGTTCGGCGATATCACTGCGGGCGGTCGTGAGGCCGTCGATGGAACTGTTCTTTGATGAGATTGGAAGCATAGCGAGTCCCGTTGATTCCTGTGTGCCGGTGAGCCGGCGCGCATGATGAGACAAACACACGAGTCAAGTAGATCAAGCTACTTCATTACTACGGAGAGTTTGATCCTGGCTCAGGACGAACGCTGGCGGCGGGCCTAACACATGCAAGTCGTACGCGAACGGGTCCTTCGGGACCCTAGTAGAGTGGCGAACGGGTGCGTAACACGTAGGTAACCTGCCCTGGAGTGGGGGATAACCATCGGAAACGGTGGCTAATACCGCATGAAGACCGGAGATCGCATGATCATCGGTTGAAAGCCTTCGGGCGCTCGAGGATGGGCCTGCGTCGGATTAGCTAGTTGGTGAGGTAACGGCTCACCAAGGCAACGATCCGTAGCTGGTCTGAGAGGATGATCAGCCACACTGGCACTGAGACACGGGCCAGACTCCTACGGGAGGCAGCAGTGAGGAATCTTGCGCAATGGACGAAAGTCTGACGCAGCCACGCCGCGTGGAGGAAGACACCCCTATGGGGCGTAAACTCCTTTTCTACGTGAAGAACACCCTGCTCGGCAGGGTCTGACGGTAGCGTAGGAATAAGCACCGGCTAACTCCGTGCCAGCAGCCGCGGTAATACGGAGGGTGCA
>CBFGRV010000046.1:0-24054 GCA_965651265.1 uncultured Rhodothermales bacterium | reverse complement strand
GGCCGACAGCGTGGCCAGAATGCAGATGATGGAGCGCTTCGGCTTGGCCTTCTTCACCGGTGGAATAGCCTCGTCGACCACCTGCACGGCCTGTAGGTCCCGCTCCTCCTGGAAGCGGGCCTGCTCGTACAGCGGCCCCAGTACCTCGAGGATGTTTCGCTGGATGGTGCGCTCCATCTCCAGCTCCACGAACTCACGGCCCACCTCCGGAACGCTCCCCTGCGGCACGGGAAGCAGCCTTTCTTGCCCCGCGAGGGCTGCCGAATACTTCCGATTGGCGGCGTCAACGACTTCGCGCATCGCCCTGACCTGCGCGTTGTCGGCTCCGTACTGGGCTCGAAGGGCCTCGTACTGGATTTCGGCCTCCAGCATGCTCTGGCGAAGCATCCCGATCTGCTGGAAGAACGCTTGCGTCTGCGTCGGCAAATCGAACACGCCGTACGCCTGTTGGAATTCCTGCGTGGCGTTCAGCACCGAATCCATCGCGGCACGGGCCTCCAGGTAACGCCGCTCCAACGATCGGCGATAGTTGGAGGCCCCCTCCGTCGAGAGGTTCGCGTTCATCACGTTCAGGCGCCGCACGAAGAAGTTGGCCATGTCGGCGGCCCGCTGTGGATCGCGATCCAGCACGGATATCGACAGGAAGTCGAACTCCATGTCGATCTCGAATTCCGCATTGTCCTCCAGCATCGAGATGGCCTTTTCCCGCGGAAAATCGCTGTCGGCCGTTTCGTAAACCGTCACGAGATCGAAGCTGTCGACAACCGCCTCCAGCATGGTGCGGCTCGTGAGGATGGAAAGATATCGGGTGTAGTCGCCCGCCGGGCCACCACCGAACAGCGCGGCCGCGCCCGCAGGCAGATTTCCTAGAATCGACGAGAGCGCCCCGCCCTGCGATTCAGGCACGAGCACACGAGCAGAAGCTCGATACCAGTTCGGCAGGAGCAGGCTGATGACGACGGAAGCGACGGCCACGAAAGCCGTTACGCCGATGATGACCTTCCGCCCCCGATACAGGCGGTTCAAAACCAGCCAGAAGGTATCCTCTGCGCGCTCGCGACGCAGGCGCTCGGCTCGCTCGGTCCCGACGTCGAATTGCTCTTCCACAGGCTGCATCGGTCGTGTGCGTCTTAGTTCAACTCCCGTCGGACGAGAAGATAGGTCGTGATGATGGCCGTCGCGGCACTGATGGACTGCACGATGCTCTGTACGGTCCGCGACCGCTCTTCCAGCCTGGCGCGCCGTTCCTCGAGGAGAAGCCGCTGCATCTCTGCAGTGTCCGCCTGGTTACGCGCCCTGTCCACGAATATCATGTCACCCGAAAGAATATCTGCACGGCCGGCATTCAGATATCGACCGGTACCCGCTTCGACCACGAAAGCCCTGCCCGCGTTGTCGCTAAATCCGCCGGAGGCCTCGATGTAGTAGCTGAGCGGCGCATTCGGACGGTAGCTCACATATCCCGGACGATTCACCTGCCCCACCACGAACACGCTGTTTTCATCACGCGGCACATACACGCGGTCGCGATCCTGCAGGAGGATGGATTCGGTAGCCTCCATCGCGCGCAGGTCGACCGGCACCTGGTTCTGCAGCCGTATTTCATGCGCTAGATAGGCACGGCTCAGAAAATCGGCCGGTGCGAGCCGGACGCTCTGGAGCAGCGCCAACGTGTCCGACCGAATCATCCTGAATCCGGAGGAATTGGGTTCAAATCGATTGCGTCCCACGGCCACAGGCTCCGGTGTGGGCAGTGTCGCCCGCATCAAATACGCGCCTCGCTCGAGGGCGCCTTCGCGAACTCCGCCGGCCATCTCGAGGAGGTCGCCAAGAGATGTCGATCCCGGCACGATGGAATACGTGCCCGGGTAGTGCACCCAGCCCTCCACGGTAGCCGAACCGCGCACGAGGGGATCCTCGACCGCATGGATCTGGTCCAGCGGCGAGACGGAGGTCGTCCGGTCGAGGCTGGCCATATCGAAGATCTCCGATGACGTTCCCCCATCCGGACCGCTGCTCAGCACGCGGACCTGCTTGAAACCGGTCGGCGGGTCCTGCCCCGTGGCCAGAACGAGGAGATCGTAGACCGTGTCGTCGGGCCGATAATCGTAGGTGCCCGGAAAGGCAACATCGCCACTGATGAAGACGGCGTCGCGATTGGGATCGTACGTGGGCACCGAAATGATGTCGCCGTCGGTCAGATATGGATTGTGCGCCGGATTGCCTGTCGCAAAGTACCTCAAGAGATCGACACGCTCGCTGGAGCCGTCGCGATGAATGAGCTTGACGTTGCGAAGCGACGGCCGAAGGTTCGGATTGCTGACCGGAGGTCGCGTCGTGTCGGCAAAGGCCATGTAGATGATTGTCGACACGCGCGCCACGGGTGTCGCCACATAGCGGCCAGGCGTGGGGATGGCCCCCGAGACGTGGACGTAAAATTGGCGCGGCTGTGAAAGGGTGACCTCGGTATTGACGTTCTGAAACTCGCGCTCGAGGGCTTGCCGCGCCGTACGCCGCGCCTGCTCCAGCGGAAGCCCGGCCACCTCTATGGCCCCGGCCTCGGGAAGAAGGAGGTAGCCATCCGCCGATACGGCGATGGATGCCACGACAGGCCGTGCGCCGCCCACGGAAATGTCGAACAGATCACCCGGCCCCACCACGTAGCTCGACGCATCGACAGGTCCCTCCATCGGCACGAGCTCGCCCATCCGCGAAAAGCGCGACATGCTTTGCAGCGGGTTCAGGTCGAATCCCATCAAGTCACCGAAAGTCTGTGCCTGACGAGGGAGGATCTGCGCCTGTGCAGCGGGCACGCACAGCGCGACGAGAGACGCGAGCACCAGAGGCTGCAGCGTTCGTACAGGATGCATGTAGCTAGGGCTTGTGGGAGAAACGTTCTGCCTTGAAAATGGAAGAGCGTCGCGTGGGGCCCGACGCAAGTGCCGTCTGGTATCGATATTCCTTATAGGCGAATATCAGGCAGAAAGGCTTGGGAAGTGAATTTGCCAGATCGTTGAAATCGGCGGCGGCAGGTTCAATTGAGAGATCGGATGCTGTGTTCCCCCTTCTCTATCCATAGATGACACACGAAAGCTCCGGCGACGTACGGCACCTCTACCGTTACGCCCCGGCCAAGATCAACCTCGGGCTGCACATTCTCCGGAAGCGGGATGACGGCTACCACGACATCGAAACGGTATTCCTGAGCATCCCGTGGTCAGACCGGCTGGAGATCTCACCGGCCGACGCATTCGCGATGACGTGCTCGGACCCGTCTCTGTCTGTCGACGGCTCCAACCTGGTTCTGCGCGCGGCCCGCGAGCTGCAAGATGTCGTGGCCCGCACCGAGGGCATCCTGCCGGAAGAATTGCCGACGGGACGATTTCACCTCGAGAAGCACATTCCCATCGGCGCGGGACTCGGCGGCGGATCGAGTGATGCGGCGGCGGCCCTGCTCCTCTTGAATGAATGGTGGGATGGACCCTGCACCACCGGCGACCTCATGGAAATCGCGGGACGGCTGGGGTCGGATGTTCCTTTCTTCCTGGGTCCAGGCGCTGCGTTCGGCTCTGGACGGGGCGAGCGGCTCGAGCCCCTCATCGACCCGGAGACGGACGAGGCCTACCGGCCGCCCTTTGTGCTGGTCGTTGGCGTGCCCCCGGTCGCGGTGTCCACGTCCGAAGCATATCGCCTCATCCAGCCCGACGATCACGGCCGGCCCGATCTGAGGGAGATCGTCCTTTCCAATGACCTGGACCGGTGGCGGAGGGAGCTCGTGAACGATTTCGAAGTGCCCATCGTGGAGCGATATCCGGCCATTGGACAGACGCGAGCGGCGCTCGTCGAAAGCGGCGCCGGATACGTCTCACTTTCAGGCTCGGGCGCAGCGGTCTGCGGATTCTTCGACGACGAAGCGGCCGCCCGGGGCGCCTCAGAGGCGCTACGAGAAACGGGGCACAGGGTGTGGTTTGGCCGCATTTAGGCGGATGTCGGAGGGCGGAGGTCAGAGGTCAGGGGGCGGAGTAACCCAACCCTACCATCCAACCCGTCGGCCGCCGTCCTCCTGCTCCTCCTGCTCCTCCGTCTGCTCGCTGGGCGTGGGCAGATCGTAGTTCAGGCCGAACTCCTCCGGTCTCGGGAAGGAAGCCTTGCTAAGCTCGATGTCGGGCGATGCGGCCACGCGCCGCATGAAGTCGCCGACAAGGAAGAGGGCATTGTGTGCGCCCTGACCCCAGAAATTCGTGCGGAAGGTAATCCGCCGATCGTTGAAGCCGACCCACGCGCCTGTCACCAGCTCGGGATGCATCAACACGAACCACCCGTCCGCGCTGTTCTGCGTCGTTCCGGTCTTGGCGGCCAGGTCGTAATCGGCCAGCCCGTACTGCCAGCGGATGCGCTGGCCGGTGCCGTAGGGATGATTGATGACTCCTCGCAGCATGTTTACGACCGTGTAGGCCGTCTCTTCGGAGAGCGCCTCCTCGGGTTTTGGCTGGTGCTCGTAGAGCACGTTCCCGAATCGGTCCTCGATGCGCGTCACAAAGACGGGATCGTAGTGCAGCCCACCGCTCGCCAGCGTGCCGTAGGCGGATGTCAGCTCGAGCAGCGTCACGTCGCTCGTCCCGAGCCCCAGCGCGGGCACCTCATCGAGCGGGCTCTCGATCCCCATCCGACGCGCATAGAACGCGACCTGACTCGGGTTGACGAGCTGCGTGATCACCCGTGCGGTGACGGTGTTCTTCGACAGCGCAAGCGCCTCCTGCAGCGTCATCAGGCTGCCCGTTTCGGAATTATCGGAGTTCTGGGGCGACCACACCTGGCGCGTATGCGGATCGACGTAGGTGTAGCTGCTGTCCGGCAGCCGGTAATAGGGCGACCAGCCATTGTCGATGGCGGCCGTGTAAACGAAGGGCTTGAACGTCGAGCCCGGCTGCCGCGCCGCCTTGTTGACGTGATCGTACCACTCCGTCTCGAGATTCCGCCCGCCGACCCATGCCTTGATATAGCCGCTATGCGGATCGATGGCCACGAGGCCGGCCTGAAGGCGCGTCTTCTCCGTCTTGAGCGAGTCCATGAAGGCCCGATCCTCGCGTAGCTGCGCCAGTGCCTCTTGCGGCGAAACATCCTTCGCGCGCAGCGAACGATAACGATCCGTGTCGCGAATGAAGGACGCGACCAGATCTCGCTTGGAGGACCAGAAGTAATCGAACGGTTCGAATCCCGTCTTCTGGATGTACGGACTCAGCTCGTTGTGCAGCGTCGGATTCCGGACGCCCCACTCATAATCCACCACGGCCTGCAGGCCCGTCATGTTTTCATCGACGGACTGCTGGGCAAGCTCCTGCATGCGGGAATCGAGCGGCGTGTAGACCCGCAATCCATCCGAATAAAGGCTATACCCGTTCTCGTTGGCCCAATCCCGCATCCACAGCCGTACCTGTTCGGCGTAATACGGTGCCAGACTCGCCGTCAACTCCGAGGAAGGATTGTAGTCGGTGACCACAGGGTCATCCACATGCTGCTGGTAGTAGGCCTCGCTGAGGTATCCCTCGCGCGTCATCTGGCGAAGGACGACATTACGGCGCCTCTTCGAATTCTCGGGGTTCCGATATGGATTGTAGTACGTCGTCGCTTGCAGCATGCCCACCAGAGTCGCACTCTCCAGAGGAGTCAGCTCGGACACGGACTTGCTGAAATAGGTCTGCGCCGCCGCCTCGATGCCGTACGCATTGTTGCTGAACGGCACCGTGTTGAGGTACATCTCGATGATCTCGCGCTTCGTGTAGCGCCGCTCGAGCTGCACGGCCGTGATCGCCTCCTTGATCTTTCGGGAGAGGGAGACCTCAAACCCGATGTCCTGATTGTAGAGGTTGCGGGCGAGCTGCTGGCTGATCGTCGAGGCCCCACGTAGATCCTGCTTGATGACGATATCGGCGACGGCGGAAAGGATGCCGGTCAGGTCGATCCCCCAATGCTCGTAGAAGCGCCGGTCCTCCGTGGCCACGAGCGCATTGATGACGTGCGGCGAAATCTCCTCGTACGTCACCCACGAGCGATTCTGGAAGGCATAGCGCGCGAGCTCTTTGTTGTCGGCCGTGTAAGCGATGGTCGCGAGCTGGAAATCCGGGTTGTCGAGCTGTCGGAAGCTCGGCAGATCGTCGCTGAGGAACAGCGTCCAGATACCCAGGAGGAGCAGTATGGCAAGCAGACTGCCCCCGATGACGGACAACACCGTCGCCGCCTGAGCCTTCTGAGGGTCATCAAACTTGCGATGAAAGTACCCGCTGAGGCCTCCGCCGGCGCCTCGCGCCGTCCCTTTCCTGCGGACGGAGGGATCACTGAAGTAGCGATTCAGCTCGTCGTCCGTGTATTTCCTGTTGGACATGCTCCGTCAGGATCTATCCCTTTCTAAAATCTGCTCTTCCACGACCTCGCCTCGACCTCCGTTCCAGCGGAGGAGCGCGATCGAATGGTCCGTTACACGGCCAAACGTGCGAGATTCGTGCCAATAGCCCGAATTCACGTAGATGCCCTCCGGCCACGCCGTCAGTTCGGGATGGTGGCTGTGTCCGAACACGACGACATCCACGGGGCGCTCGCGCAAGATACGACGAGCCCGCTCTTGAAGTCGTCCGATCAATGCATCATCGAGCTCGCGATTTCCGTAGCGGCGGTTCACGAAACGCGCCAGGCCAAGTCCCGCATCGCCCGGAAGCAGAGTCCGATACACCCAGACCGGCATCGGATGACGCAGGATGCCGCTCCACCACGTCCTCAGCCGTGAGCGCTCCGTGCCGCGATCCCCGTGCGCGAGGTAGATCGAACACCCAAAATGCCGCACGATGCGCTCTTCGAGAGCCACCTCGATTCCCATCTCCGATTCGAAATAGTCCAGATGCCAGGGATCGTGATTGCCGACGAAGTAGGTGATCGGTTTGCCGGCATCGGTCCACTCGGCCAGGCGCCCCTGAAGTCGCACGAAACCTTTCGGTACAAGGCGCCGATACTCGATGTATTCATCGAACAGATCTCCCAGGATGTAGAGGTGGTCGGCATCGTCCTGATGGGCATCGAGGAAGTCGATGAGATCGCGTTCCACCTCGCGATCGTCGCGGCCGCGCCCGAGGTGTACATCCGAGACGAAAAGGATCATCCGTCGGCTTGCTGCTTTTCTTTAGATTTCACGGCCGCGACTACCCGTCGGCGATTAACTGGAGCAACATTATAGAGCCGCCATCGCTATGCTCGATGAGGCGTGGAGACGCCGCGCGGGAAAATTCGTGCCGGAGCACCAGAACGATATCGGATGAATCAGCAAGCCTATAGACCGCCTACTCATTTTTCCGTTTTTCCTCCAGTCATCAAGAACCTGCTCATACTGAATGGGCTGGTCTATCTTGCTCAAATGGTGCCGACCACCAACGAGATGCTGATTCGGTGGTTTGCGCTCTGGCCTCTCGGAATTCCCAATCTTCCCGGCTACCCTTCCTTCTACCCGTGGCAGCTGGTGACCTATGGCTTCATGCACGGGGGATTCGGGCATCTCCTGTTCAATATGTTCGCGTTGTGGATGTTCGGCGTCCAGATCGAGAACGCCTGGGGAAGCCGTCGCTTCGGCATCTTCTACTTTCTGTGTGTGATCGGCGCCGGCATCACGCAGCTCGTCGTGCTGACGCTGGGCCAGACCTACGTACCCACGATCGGCGCCTCCGGCGGGGTTTTTGGCATTCTACTGGCATTCGGGATGATGTACCCGAACCAGCCGATTTATATCTACTTCCTCTTCCCCGTCAAGGCGAAGTGGCTCGTGATCGGGTACGGAGCGTTGACGCTATTTGCCGCGGTGACCGGTACGCAGGCGGGCGTGGCCCATTCCGCTCATCTCGGGGGGATGATCTTCGGATTCTTGCTGATCCAGTACTGGCGAGGAAAGCTACCGATTCAGCCGCAGAGGAGGATGTATTGGTAGAGGATGGCGGGGCGGGGTTGGAGGTCAGAGGTCGGAGGTCAGAGGTCGGAAGTCAGAGGGCGGAGGGCAGATGTCAGAGGGCGGAGGGCAGATGTCGGAGGTCGGATCTGAGAGGAGGGCCAGTAACCAGCAACCAGTAACCGGTTTCCCAAGTAACATCCGGCCCGACCGGCCGAAGTGACGAGATCGATTCCTGTGAACCGATTCCAGCAGTGGTATAGCGTTCAGCCCCGCGCGCTCCGGGCGTTGTTGACGATCAACGTCGTGGCGTACGTCGTGTGGCTGCTCGTCCTCATACATATCGGACCGGCCCGGCTGTTCGTTTACCAGCATCTGGCCCTGAATCCTCCCCTGCCTGGGATCCTGTTGGAGCCGTGGCAGCTCGTCACCTATAGTTTCCTGCACCTGCAGCCGGGTTTCTGGGGGATGATCCACATCGCCTTCAACATGCTCTGGCTGTTCTGGATCGGCAAGGAGTATGAGGATTTGCATGGCTCGCACCGGCTCTTCTCGGCCTACGTCTTCGGAAGCATTGGCGGTGCGGTCCTCACCGTGCTGCTCCACAACCTCTTTCCATCCTTCGGGGCCTTTCGCGGCATCGTGCACGGTGCCTCGGCAGCCGTACTCGGTGTCATCACCACGGTGGCCGTGCGCTATCCATACAAAAGCGTTGCGCTGTTATTCATCGGCACCGTCCGCCTGATCTGGCTCGTGATCGGGTATCTAGCCTTGAACCTGCTCTTTCTCTCCGGTGGAAACATGTCGGTATCCGCTCATCTGGGAGGTGCGCTCTTTGGCTTCCTGCTTGCGAAGGTGGAGGGTAGCGGGGTCGACCTTTCCGGATGGGCGCGGCTGTTTTTTCCGGGATCGAGCCGGTCGGCATATGCGCCGCGATACGGCCGTCGAGACTCGCCCGGCATGAAGGACCGCCTGGGGTCCTGGTTCTCGTCCAAAGGCACGAAAGAGCCTGCGCGGACGGCGCGGGTGCATCCGCTGCGGAGCACCGAGCCCGAGGAGCCACGCCAGGAGGACGACGAGATCGATCGAATTCTGGATAAGATCAGCGAGGGCGGCTACGATTCGCTCACCGAGGAAGAAAAGCGTACGCTCCACGAGGCCAGCCGCCGCTAACCCGATTTCTTTGTGCGCCGCGTTCTCTGGATCGTCTTCTACGTCTTCGACGGGCTCCTGCTGGCCCTGTTCGCGGCCGGATATCTGGCGTACTACATTCGGCCCGGCTTCTTCTGGTGGATCGAACTCATCGCGGTTTTTCTGCCCTATCTGACCGCTCTCATCGTGGTGGTCGGATTCGTGCCATGGCTTACGCGTCGATGGGGCCTACTCGCCCTCCACGCGGTTCCGCTCCTGCTGATGGTGATGCGCAGCGATTTGATTCCGCGCGCATTCGATCCCGGCGTGGACAGCAACGACGATCTGACCGTCCTCAGCTTCAATGTGCCGCGATGGTGGGGCTATCTGATGCCGGAGAAGACGGCGGAGATGGCCGCATTCATCGATTCGCTCCAGCCCGACGTCATCGGCCTGCAGGAGGCGCCTATGGAGTTCCACAGCGAAGCGCCCCATCACCGGGCGGCGCCGTACGTTGCCGTCCTCTTCGATTCGCTCGGTTTCAAGACCGTCGGGCCTCCAGATAGCGGTGCAAGCTGGACGCCCCAGCCGGTTCTCACACGCCACGAGGCCCTCGAGCAGACGAACATTCGGCTGAAGCAGCGCAACGAGGACGGGTTCTCGACGTTCGTCACGCGGACGCTGCTGCACTGGCAGGGCCGCGATTTCGCCGTCTACAACGTGCACTTGCGGACGTTCGGCGAGAGGAAGCCCTGGCGCGACGAGCGGCTGCCGCTCATCTCGCTGAGCGACATCGGGCCGTACTTTCGCTCCTACCGCGAGGCATACCGCACACGAGCATGGGAAGTGGAGGAAATCCTGAAGATGATCCAGGACGAAACCATCCCCGTGATCCTGTGCGGCGATCTGAACAGTACACCGTTCAACTGGGTGCATGGCCGGCTCACACGCTTTCTGCGAGATACGTTCGAGGAGCGGGGGCGTGGTTGGGGGATGACGTATCACACCCGGATGCCCATCTTCCGGATCGACTACGTGATGGTGAGCGATGAATGGGAGATCGTATCCGCGGACGTCGTGGATGCGTATCTATCGGATCACCTGCCCGTCGTCGTGCGGCTCCGATGGAAGGAGCCATGAACCTCGCGTCAGCAATCCGGTAAGAGTGACGATTTCGTATTGATTCCGTAGTGCCATGCAGCGACCTCGTCGAGCCTCTCGGCCCGTTTACGTCGGCCCCGTGCAGATCGGGGGCGGCGCCCCGATATCCGTCCAATCGATGACGACCTCCAAGACGCACGACGTGGAGGCGTCGTTGGCGGAAATCAGCGGCCTCGCCGATGCGGGGGCGGACATCGTGCGCGTGGCCGTTCCGAGGCCGGAGGACGCGGAGGCGCTTTCCGACATCGTGCAGGGATCGCCCGTCCCTATCGTCGCGGACATCCACTTCAATTATCAATACGCACTGAAGGCCATCGACTCCAGGGTCGCCAAGGTGCGGATCAATCCGGGCAATATCGGGAAGCCGGAGTGGGAGCGCGAGGTGCTGCTCGCGGCCAAAGATGCCGGGATTCCGATTCGCATTGGTGTGAATTCGGGGTCACTCGAGCGGGACCTGCTCGATAAGTACGGCTATCCGCAGCCTGAGGCCCTCTTCGAGAGCGCAATGCGACACGTCGAGATCTGTCAGAGGCACGGCTTCGAGGACATCGTCATCTCCGTGAAGCATTCCGACGTGTTCTACATGATCCAGGCGTATCGCCTGCTGGCGGAGCGTACGCCGTATCCGCTCCATCTTGGGGTGACGGAGTCAGGATCGTTCGAGGCCGGCTCCATCAAGAGCTCCATCGGGATCGGGGCCCTTCTCGCGGATGGCATCGGGGACACGATTCGGGTTTCGCTCGCCGCTCCCTCGGTGAAGGAGGTCGAGGTAGGTCATCAGATCCTGAAGTCGCTGCGGATCGGGCGGCCCGGTGTGAATGTGATCGCGTGCCCGACGTGTGGGCGGATGGAGGGCGACTTGTTCAACATCGTGCAAAAAGTCGAGCAGGCCGTGAAGGCGGCGAAGTTCGAGAAGGACCTGAGCGTCGCGCTGATGGGCTGCGCGGTGAACGGTCCGGGTGAGGCGGCGGGCGCCGACCTCGGCATCTCGCTGGGACGCGGCCGGGCGCATCTCTTCAAGCGAGGGAAGATCGTGGGCACGGTCGCGGAGGAGGATATCGTGCAGGCCGTTCTGGATGCCATCGCGTCCTGGGACGAGGAGGAGGTGAAGGCCGAAGTGGCCTCCTAGTGTAAGCGTTTACACCCCAATTGTAACGTTTGTGGGGAGACGCCACTTCTCAAGTCGCTGTAAAAGCACATGTTAGCTGCTTTACCGCCCGCTTAAATTTCTACGCGGTAAGCGGATTGCACTTGCAGGATTCAGTGCATCGTTCGACCTTAGCCGTCTGTGTAAGCGCTTACATTGCGCCGACGCATCCCTTCCTAGTTGACTTCTCTAGGGCGCGCACCGCAGAATTCCGTGGCCGTCACTATCTACGACATTGCCGAACAGGCCGGCGTATCCATCGCGACGGTCTCGCGCGTCTTCAATGACAGTCCCCGGGTCTCCCCCGAAACCCGCCAACGCGTACTCCAGATCGCCCGGGGCCTGAACTACCAGCCCCACGCATCGGCACAGAGCCTGGCGCGGCAGAATACCCGGCTGATCTCCGCGGTCATCCCGGTCGTTGCCAACTACTTCTACATGGAGATCCTCCGCGGAATGCAGGACGCGCTGGCCGAGAGCGACTACGACCTGATCGTCTACGTCGCCCAGAAGCCCGAGGCTGCGGCGAGCCAGATCGAGCGCGCACTGCAGAAAGGCCGATCCGAGGGCCTCTTGCTGCTCTCCACGCCGCTGACGGATGCCCACGCAAAGCGCCTCCGCGCCGCGCGCCGGCCCGTCGTCCTGGTCGATGCGCTGCATTCGGATTTTGATTCCATCTCCATCGACAATCGGAAAGGCGGGTACATGGCCACGCACCACCTCATCGACAGGGGGTACGAACGCGTGGCCCACATCACCATCCACCCGGAAGCTCCTCCGGCGGCCGAACGAAGGCGCGGCTACGAGGAGGCGCTGCGGGCGTCCGGCCGGCCGATCGACAGGGCCTACATCGTGGCCAGCGGAAAGCAACCCTTCGGCTTCGTGGAGGAATCGGGATACGAAGCCATGCAGGAGCTCCTGAAGCGGAAGCCGCGAGCGGACGCCGTCTTCGTCGCCTCGGACATCCAGGCACTGGGTGCGCTCCGGGCGCTGAAGGAGCACGGCCTCTCCTCGCCCGAAGACATGGCCGTCATCGGATTCGACGACATCCAGGTCAGCGAGTACATCGGCCTGACCACGCTGCGGCAACCCATTTACGAGATGGGCAAGCTCGCTGTCGAGAAGCTCCTGTACAGGATCCAGCATCTCGATCACCCAACGACGAACACGGTCTTTTCACCCAGTCTCGTCGAGCGGTCTTCGTGCGGAGCGGCGCTCGCGTCGTCGGTGGCAGAGGATTGAGATGATGCGCCCTGCTATCATAGCATTCCTGTCCATGGGCTGTCTGGCGGCCACCGGCGCCGTTGCGGTGCGGATGCTGGATTCGCACGGAGTCCCGGACGCCATCGTGCGGGAGGATAGAACGATGGGTTCACGGGGTGATGAGGTGCTGGCCTCTGCCGGCGGCGAGGTCGTCACGGCCGCCGAATTCAAGGAAGAATACGTCGATTATCTATTGCGCACCGGGACGACGGATGCGCCGCGTTTACGGTGGGCCGTGCTTGCCCGGATGCTGAATGATCGCTTGCTGATCGCCGATGCGACTCAGGACGGTATCGAGCATACAGTCGCATACCGGAAGCACCAGGAGACGGTCCGCAAGAAGCTCTCCATCGAGCTGTACATCGAGCGCCAGGTCCTCGATACTGTGTCTGTCGGGGAGCGCGATCTGGAGGAGGCGTTCGTGCGGATGAACACGACCGTAACGGCGCGGCACCTCTTCGCGCGGACGCTCGAGCAGGCGGAGCGCCTTTACGATCGTCTGACGGCCGGGGAATCGTTCGAATCGCTGGCGAGGGAGGTCTTCATCGACACCAGCCTGGCCAACAATGGCGGGTCGCTCGGCGCGTTCACTTTCGACGAGATGGATCCGGATTTCGAGGACGCCGCCTTCGGGCTCGCCGTGGGCGAGGTTTCGCGGCCGGTACGGACGGCGCAGGGCTATTCGATCATTCAGGTCACCGACCGCTTCACGAAGCCCATCCTTACGGAAACTGAATTTGCCGAGCGCAAGGAGCGGCTTCGGAACCTGGTTCTGCAGAAGAAGCGCGCGCAGGCGCGATCGCACTTCATCCGATCCACGGCGGACGCGCTGGATATTCGACTCCAGGAGCCGGCCTTCTCCCTTCTGCTTGGTCAGATCACAGGTTCGGCGCTGATCGAGCCCGAAGAAGGCGATCTCGCGCTTCCACTGGTCGAATTTGCCGGTGGTGTCTGGACGCTCGACGAGTTCCGCCGCCGGGCAGCAGACACCGACGAGCGCCATCGCGCCGCGGTCCGCACGGCGGCGGATTTGAAAGAGTTCATCCAGGGGCTCGTCGTGCGGCAGGAGTTGCTCGGACGCGCGGAGCCGCTTACGTCAGACCCGGAATTCGATGCGGCCGTCCAGCATCAGATGGATGAATGGGTCCTCGAGCAGAAGAAAGAAGAGCTGGCCGCTGCCGTCCAGATCACGGACGAGGATATTCGGCTTCATTACGCGAGTCATCCAACCGAATTCCTCGACGACGCAGGGGCACCGCGTCCGTTCGAGGCGGTCGCCCCGGCCATTCGCGAGCAGCTGCGCTACACGCGCACGCGGCAGCACGTGCTCGAATACGTCGCGACGCTTCGCCAGCGCCATGATGTCAGCCTGAACGAGTCTGCCCTCCTGAGTCTGCCCATCGCAGGGCGAAGCTGGGAGGGACTGGCCGCCCGTCACCCCGATCACACGGAAGCCAATCGGTAGGCCATGCGCGCGAGTCCACTCATCGCCTTGATCGCCACCGGCATCTTCCTGAGCATGCCGTCGATGGCGCAGACGACCGGGAAGATCGCCGGCCGGGTCGTGGAAGCGGCTACGGGCGAGCCCCTGCCGGGCGTCAACATCAGCATCGAGGGCACCACGCGCGGCACGGTGACCGACGTGGAAGGCGAGTACACCATCATCGGGGTAAGGCCGGGGGTGCACACCATCGTGGCCTCATTCGTGGGCTTCGCCACGCAGCGGCGCGAGGGCGTGCAGGTCAGTGTGGACCTTACGACCACGGTGGATTTCGAGCTCACCGAGGAGGTCATCGAGGGTGAAGAGGTGGTCGTGACGGCGGAGGCCGTACGTGTGCGAAAGGATTTGACGAGCTCGGAGGCCCGCGTCACCGCGGAAAGCATCGACCGATTGCCGGTCCAGGATCTCAGCCAGGTGTTGGAGGTCCAGGCCGGCGTCACGCAGCGCGGCGGGCAGCTGCACATCCGCGGGGGCCGCGCCAGTGAGATCACGGTGATGGTCGACGGTGTGCCCGTGACGGATGCGTACGACGGCTCAACGGCGATCCAGCTCGAGAATGCCGGCATCCAGGAGCTACAGGTCATCTCGGGCACCTTCAATGCCGAGTATGGCAATGCGATGTCGGGGGTGATAAACGTCGTCACCAAAGAAGGCCGCCCGGACCGCATCGGCGGCTCCGTCGAAGTGTACAGCGGCTCCTATCTCGTGCCCGGCGAGGGCGGAAAGGAATTCCTGCTCGGCGTCGAGCAGGATCGATTCACGAGCCAGGGCATCCCTTACCGGGACGCCAACGTGTACTCCTATCTTCCCATCAACGCGACGCACTATTACAATCTGGCCGGCAGTCTGGAGGGCCCTGTACTCACGAACCGGATCACGTTCTTCGGCCACGCCCGCTACTTCAACAACGACGGGTGGCTCTATGGAGCGAACATCTTCGACATGGACGGCAGCTACGGGGATTCGACGCTCGTGCCGATGAATACATACCGGCGCCTCTCCTGGCAGGGCAATCTGCGCCTTCAGTTGACGCGCAACATGATCGTCAACCTGATCGGCCTGGGCTCTGACCAGAAAAGCCGGCCCTACGACGTGTTCTGGCGCTGGGCGCCGAACGGGCGGACGCAAAACTTCGACAACGGCACCGACCTGAAGCTGAAATTCACGCACCTGCTCGGCTCCAAGGCCTTCTACACCCTCAATGTGGCCACCTTCTGGCGGGAGGCGGAAAGTTATCTGTTCGAGGATCCGTTTTCCGAGAACTACAACGATCTCCTCATCAGCCCCGACTCCATCGAAGTCCAGCCGGGCGTCTGGATCGACCACGTCACGGGTGGCGGGCGCTATGCGCGCGGGGGCACGCATCTGGGCCGCTTCAACCGAACCACCCGCTCATACTTCGCCAGCGCCGATCTGACCAGCCAGCTATTCCGAAATCACCTCGTCAAGGTCGGTCTCGAAGGGCGTTTGGATCGGCTGGATTTCATCTCCTTCAACCTGATCCCCGACACGACGGAAGGCGGCGCCCTTCTCGAGCCGTTCCGTCCCGCCATCCCGCCCATCACGAACCTCGACTACCAGTTCTTCGAGGATGTCCAGCCGATCTCCGGCAGCGCCTACATCCAGGACAAGATGGAGTTTGAGAGCTTCATCGTGAATGCCGGGCTGCGCATCGATTATTTCGATTCACGGGCGACCATCCCCGCCGATCCCGACGACCCCAACATCTACAATCCCTTCAAGAAGATTCACATTTTCCACGACCTGAATGGGGATGGCGTGATCACGCCGGATGAGGAACGAGACGACAATCGCCAGACGCTCCAGGACCGCGAGGCCTATTGGTGGACCAAGACGGAACCCAAATTTCAGATCTCGCCGCGGCTCGGGGTCGCCTACCCCATCACGGCCGAAGGCGTCATCCACTTCTCTTACGGGCACTTCCTGCAGATTCCGACCCTCAATCGCCTGTTCGATAACTACGGCTACAAGATCCCGAACCGATCGGGCCAGTACGGACCGTTCGGAAATCCCGATCTCGATGCCCAGAAGACGGTGATGTACGAGATCGGCATGCGCCAGGGCGTCGGCGACCTCGTGTTCGACGTGACCGGCTACTACCGGGACGTGCGAGACTGGGTGTCGACATCCCGCCTCATCGAGACCGAGCTGCCGGGCGTGACCTATGTCGTCTTCGCCAACCGGGACTACGCCAACACGCGGGGCGTCACGCTCTCCGTCAACAAGCAGTACTCCGATAACTACGCCTTCGACCTGAACTACACATTCCAGGTCGCCGAGGGCTCTGCCTCCGATCCCAGCGAGCAATTCTTCGCCGCGCAGAACCTCGAGCAGCCGAAGCTAGCGCTGCTTCCGCTGGGCTGGGATCAGCGGCACAAGGTCGCCGGCTCGATCTTCGTCGGGCGCGACCATTGGGGCGCTTCGGCGCTGGCCGTCTGGGGCTCGGGCTTCCCCTACACGCCCTCGTTCCCGGAGGCCGCGCAGGTCGGCGCCGACGTTCCGCCCGAGTTTCCGACGAACTCCCGCCGCATCCCATCCAGCTTCCAGGTGGATCTGAGCGCCCATTACGAGTTGAGCGTCGCCGGCGTGCGGCCGCGCCTGTTCCTGCAGATCTACAACGTGCTGGACAACCGCAACCCGGTCAACGTCTTCGCCGACACGGGCCAGCCCGACATCACGTTCGTGCAGCCCTTCGGTTCGGTCGATCCGGGATACTTCGTGCGGCCGGAATTCTACTCGGAGCCGCGCCGGATGCACCTGGGGCTGGAGCTGAAATTCTGACGATATGTTGCATCCGTTCTACAGATCGCTATCGATTTGTCTGGCGGCTCTCCTGTGGGTGGGCGTGGTCGCCTGCGCTCCGGTACTGGCGCAGCAGATCGACCGCAACCACGTCCCGAGCGACGAGCGGGTGGATCCGCTCGAGCGGCGTCGTGACGACATCGACGGCAATAACATACGCGCCACCATCACGAACTGGACGCAGACCGCGCAATCCGGTAACCCCGGCGACTTCTGGTACGAGTGGCCCAAGAACACGAACCGCCAGTACGTCTCGCTGACGCAGCTCTGGGTCGGTGCCGAGGTTCAGGCCAACATCGGCGCGAGCCGAGGCGAGACCTTGTGGATCGTGGACGTCTCCGACTTCCGAAACAACCAGCAGGGGGGAAGCACGTCGTGGACCTTCGAACCGATCGGCGGCTACGTGAACCCGGGCGGGTCGCAGTTCGGCATCGCACAGTCCGACGACCCCGCTAGCTGGCCCGCCGCCTGGCCCGACAAGATGGATGATGCCGGCGACCCCGGATGGAGCGGCTCATGGAATGGGTTCTTCGGGAAAGACATCCACAACGCCGACCAGGAGTTCTTCTACAAGGCGGCCGACGATCAATACGACCGCTACCGCAGCTCGTACCGACCCGATTCTACGGACGCCTCCCGATATGGCCTCAGTCTGGTCGTCGAGAATCGCATCATGGCCTGGAGCCAGATTCTGATCGATGACGTCGTCTTCCTCATCTACGGAGTCAAGAATGACGGCACCGAAGACCTCAACAAGGTTGGCTTCTCAATCTGGCTCGCGGACTGCGTCGGCGGAGATTGCGCCGACGACATCCCCTTCTTCAACCTCCTCGAGGACGTCGCCATCATGACGGACCAGGACGGCATCGGGGATCAGAACTTCGGATCGGACCGCGTCGGCGTGGCCGTGATCGCCTACCTGGAGACGCCCGGCAATGCCGTCGATCGCATCGACAATGACGGCGACGGCACCACCGGCCAGCCGGACTGCTCCATCGGCGAGTGTGGCAGCCCCGTGATCCCGATGTCCTTCCTCGAGGGCGAGGATCCGGCCAACGGCATCGACGACAACGGCAACGGCCTCATCGACGAGAACCAGACGCACGTCCCGTTTGAGGACCAGGTCGGCGTCGGATACGCGGACTACATCGACAACGACTCCGACGGCGAGCAGGGCGGGCCGGTCGTCACGCAAGAGATGATCGCGGCAGCGGCGGGCGACGTGTGGAACCGTTGGCCCCCCAATCCCCAGAACGACTCCTTCATGCGGGCGCGGAACGGACGAACGATCGTGCACCTCGTCGGCGTTGGGCCGGAGGATCTCGGGCTCGGCTTCAAGGATGGCATCGACAACGACGATTCCTGCGTGCAGCCGACCGCCGCGTACCCATATCTGAGCGAGCCCGGCTCGCCCGTCATCACGCAGGAGATCATCGATGCCGCGGCGGCCGATCCGTACCGGCGCTACCGCGTGCCGGGCACCGACATCATCCTGTTCGATGTGGGGCCCGAGGATCTCGGCAAGTGCTACGCCGACGGCGTCGACAATGACGGGGACGGCGCGATCGACGAGGGGATCGACGAAGGGATCGATGAGATGATCGACGAGAGCCGCTTCGACGGCATCGACAACGACGGCGACTGGGATCCGCTTCGGGATGACACGGGGCTGGATGGTGTGCCGTTCACCGGCGATCCGGGTGACGGCGACGGCGTGCCGACGTCGGGGGCCGGGACGGACTTCCCCGGCGAGAAGAACATCGACGTCACGGACGTGGCCGAGTCCGATCAGATCGGCATCACAAACGTGCAGATCATCCCGGCTTTCTCGCTGAACTTCAACAGCCAATCCGATCGCTTCCTCTTCCACTCCTTCATGGTGCCGGGCGAGTTCGACACGGAGAAGCCGGAGCCGGGGGACAACGACCTGGTGGTCTCGAGCGGCGTCTTCCCGCTGCGCGCGGGGCAGACGGAGCGCATCTCGCTCTCCATCCAGCTCGGGCAGACGGAGGAGGAGGGACTGGCCGCGCGCGACAACGCGCTCGATGCGTACGCGGAAGACTACCAGTTCGCGCAGGCGCCGAATACCCCCACCGTGACGGCCGTGCCCGGTGACGGCCGCGTCACACTCTACTGGGATGCCGTGGCCGAGGAATCGATCGACAGCTTCCTCGAGAGCCTCGGTCTGCCGGCCCAGGACTTCGAGGGCTATCGAATTTACCGGGCGACCGATCCGGCCTTTCTGGATGCGCTCGCCATCACCGATGGATTCGGCAACCTCACGTACCGCAAGCCCATCGCGCAATACGACAAGATCAACGGGATCGGCGGCTTCCATCCCGTCGACGTGAACGGCGTGAAGTTCTACCTGGGCGATGACCGGCGCGACCCGGGTGAGGCGGCCGACGGCCTGACGCACGTGTTCGTCGACACGACGGTCACCAACGGCGTCCGCTACTTCTACGCCGTGACGGCCTACGACTTCGGGGCGGCCTCGGCGAACATCTCGCCCACAGAGACGCCGATTCGGATCCGCCGTCTGCCGGACGGCTCGATCGAAACCGGTCCGAACGTGGCTGTAGTCACTCCGACAGCGCCGGTCGCCGGCTATCGTGGCGCCACGCTCGGTGGCGCGGACGGGCTCCTCCCGCGCGTGGCGGGCAACACCACGAGCCGTATCGGTTACGAGATCATCGACCCACGGCTCATCGAAGATGGTTCCACCTACCGCGTGACCTTCGAGGACACCCTGATTTCGGGTGGATTGTTTGCGCCGGACACGCTCCGCACGAAGAACTTCACGCTGACCAACGTGACGTCGGGCGAGATGCTGATTTCCCGTTCGGATGGCTTCCTCCCGGGCCGGGAGTTCCCCATTCATGATGAGCATGGCAATCCGCTCGGATTCCGGCTGCACTTCATGTCCGAGCCGCGGGTGACGGTCAACACAGGCGAGACCGGATGGAACGATCCGGAGGTCTACCCGATCGCGCTCGATCCGTACCTCGCGCCGGGCTTCGTGCGCGGCCTGCGAAATCCCGCGGACTACGAAGTCGAGGTAGTCGGGCCCGGCGAGGGGCAGTCCATCGAGTTGCAGGTGCGGCGAACGAAAACGCTCCCGGCGCGGCCGACGAATGTGCGGGTATACCGCATCGAGCCGGACGGCCAGGGCGGCGAGCGGCGCGTCGAAGTGGACTACGCGTTCTGGGACCTCACGGGGGACGACTTCGTGAGCGACGTCTCGACGGATCCGGCCACGTTCAGCGCGGCGCCGTCGGCCGGCGAGAGCGACCGCATCATCATCTTCGAGCCCAAGACGGGCGACACCTCGGGCGAGAAGATCATCACGTGGCAGATCAGCCTCAACTTCACGTTCTCTGGACGACAGAATCCCTCGCAAGGGGATGTCGGGCGCATCGTGACGCGCAAGCCCTTCCTGTCGAGCGATGTCTTCGAGTTCACCGCCCGGATGCCATCCGTCGACGCAGCAAACCCGGATTCGCTGCTCTCGCAGATTCGCGTCGTGCCCAACCCCTACGTCGCCACGAACCGATTCGAGACGCAGAATCCGTTCTCGACGGGCCGCGGGCCGCGCGTCATCAAATTCATCAACCTGCCGCCTCAGGCAACGGTGCGAATCTTCTCGGTGAGCGGGCGCCTCATTCGTGAGCTGCAGCTCAGCCAGGGTTCCAACGAAAATGTCACTGCCGCGGAGCTGATGAATGGGACGCTCGATTGGGATCTTCAGTCCAACGACAATCTGACCGTCTCCTACGGACTGTACCTCTACCAGGTGGAGGCCCCGGGTATTGGCGAGACCACGGGAACGTTCGCCATCATCAAGTGACGACCATGCGGCTGGGCAGACATATCCGGGTTGGGAGCTTCGTAGGGTCGGCAGCGGCGCTGCTCGTCTTCAGCCTCGCGATCGCGCCGGGCGCGGCCGCGCAGTTCAACGAAGAAACGCGAAGCGTGACGAAGAGGGGCACGACGGCCGCCGAGTTTCTGAGCATCCCCGTCGGGGCGCGCGCGACGGCCATGGGGAATGCCTACAGTGCGTCCGTCGACGACGCGAGCGCGATCTACTGGAATCCATCCGGCCTGGCCGCCATGGAGAAGGGCGCCTTCTCGGCCGAATACGCCACGTGGCTGGCCGACATCAACTTTAATTATGCGGCGGTCGTGCTGCCGACCGGGATGGGCACCTTCGGGCTGGGGGTCACCGCCCTGCGAAGCCCGGAGATGGAGGTGACCACGGTTGACGAGCAGATGGGCACGGGCGAGCGTTTTACGGCATCCTCGTATGCCTTCTCGCTTTCTTTCGGGCGCAACCTGACCGACCGATTCGCGCTAGGCGCCACGGCCAAGGTCGTCAACGAGCGCATCTGGCACTCGTCCGCGACGGGTGTGGCCCTCGACATTGGGACGATGTTCGAGACGCCCTTCCGCGGCATCCGGCTCGGCGCGTCCATCTCGAATTTCGGCACGAAGCTCCGCATGAGCGGCGACGACCTGCTCTCCATCATCGACATCGACCCGAACAACCGGGGCAACAACGAGAGCAACCGCGCGATGCTGTCCACCGACCGCTTCGACATGCCGCTCACCATGCGCATCGGCATCGCCGGCGAGCTGTTTCAGTCGGGCGGACAGCGGCTTACACTCGCCGTTGACGCACTCAGCCCCAACAACAGCGAGCAGTATGTGAACGCGGGGATGGAAGTCGGCCTGCTGGGCGATCTCGTGATGCTCCGCGCCGGCTACTCCGAGCTCTTCCTCGAGGACAGCATCCGCTCCTTCTCGCTGGGAGGCGGCCTGCAATATCGATTCGGCCCGCTCGATGTCGCCTTCGACTACGCCTACGAAGCCCAGAAATATTTCGACGGTGTCAACCGGTTCAATTTTACCGTGCTGTTCTGAAGCGGACGACCCACTTGTTCAACTACAGACCCACTTCTTCAACCAAAAGACAGACAGACGGAGGGATGACATGATGCTTTCTACCACGCGATGGCGATGGCTGCTCATGGCAGTCGTCTTCATCGGATTCACGGGCACGGCGCACGCCCAGCGAAACGTGACGCTCCGCCTCAACACGGCCACGATTCCCGACACGATCCGGACCGACAGTCACGTCGACGTGCGTGGCGAGATCGAGGGCACATTCCCGGTGACGCTCTTCGACGGCAACGTCATCGACTACAGTGCCGCAACGACGTTGGTCATGGACAACGCCGGAGGCGACTACTGGGACATCACGTTCCAGATACACGACACCACGCGGCTCACCTTCAGATACTTCTCGCAGCAGGCGGAGGACGCACAGCTGAACGGTTGGGAGGCCGACCCGAATCCGGTCCTCGAGCCCGGCTCAAACGACACGACCCTGACCCTGCACTACTTTGAATGGCAAGGCCAGTACCGCGACTATCCGCCGCAGGACAAAGGGCCCTATGACTGGCGTCCGTGGGAGCAGAAAGAAGACACGGTGGCCGTCTACTTCCGGGTCTTCATGAATACCGAGGATGCGGTCGGGAATGCGGGCTACGATCGTGACGATGAAAGTCAGATCGTGGGCGTGCGCGGTGACAACCTCGGTGGCGCCGGTCCACTCGACTGGGGAGCGACGTACCAGCTCCAGCCCGAGCTCGAGGAGCCGGGGAATTCCGGATACCATATTTATTCGGGCGTTGCCTACTACCCCGCCTCGCTCGCCGGAACCGTACAGCCTTACAAATTCTTCGTAGAGCCGGCAGGCTGGGAAGCCGGTGACGATCGAACGTTTACCGTGCCGGCGCAGGATACGACGCTCCACTGGACCTACTTCTCACGTTCGCGCCCGCTCGATCAGGAGCCGGTTGAGTCACTGGTCATCTTCACGGTCGACCTCTCGCCGTTCGAGGAAATCGGTCTTTTCGACGTTGCGCGTGGCGATACACTCTGGGTCTTCGGCGGCTTCAATGGATGGCAGGACTGCCCCAACATCGATCCGGATCAATGCCTCATGCAGCGTGAGCCGGGTGCAGCGCGTTTCGAGACCGCCATCCCTCTCTCGCTGGTGCCGGGTCAAACGATAACCTATAAATACTTCCTCGACTTCAACGACCAGCCCTTCCGGGATGTCTATGGGGTCGACCCGCCGAGCGGGTGGGAGGAAGGTCACGCAACCGGAATCGACCGGGCGACGGAGTTCACCGGAGAGCCGCAGCAGGATGTCGGAATTGCGTATTTCAACGACATTACGTCGGCAAACGTGATCCCCGAGGGTACGAGCATCGACGTGCACTTCGCCGTCGACATGTCGCCCGCCTACGACTACGAAGCACAACCCTTCGATCCGGAAGCCGGGGACTCAGTGACCATCCGCATAGGCGATCCGATCTGGGCCTTTACGCAGGGCATCACGGAGAGTCGCGACGAGAGCGATTTCCCCCTCCTGATCGATCGTCTCGTTCTCACGGATGACGATGACGATGATGTCTATGAAGGCACGCTGACTGTGGTAGGTCCGACGTACAGTGCGATCACATTCCGCTATGTGTACGGGCAGGGGACAACCTTCACAGAGGACCAGGGCCTTGGTACCGGGACCACTCCGGGGCGCAACCGCGCGTACTACATACGTCCGGACGAAGGTGGATCCTGGCCGTCCGAATACTCCCTGCCACAGGGCGCATTCCAGATCGCATCGGGTCCGCTGCCGTTCGAGGAGAACCCGGCGTTCTCTGTGGCCATCGAGGAGATCGCGGGTGAGTTGCCGACCCAGATCAAGCTGGATCAGAACTACCCGAATCCATTCAATCCGTCGACCACGTTCGAGTACGCGATCGACCAGGCGCAGCACGTGCGGATCCGCGTCTACGATGTGACGGGTCGCGTGGTCGCCACCCTCGTCGACGGCGTACTGCCGGCGGCGACGTACCGGGTGACCTTCAACGGGGACGACCTCGCGAGCGGGATGTACATGTACCAGCTCGAGACGCCGACCCGCACCATCACAAGGAAGATGATGCTCATCAAATAGGGCATCTCTACGAAGAGGATGCTCATAAACAATGGGCATCTCTTCGCCTGGCTGCTTGCCCGTGGGGCCGGTCCGACAGG
>CBFGRV010000045.1:0-24394 GCA_965651265.1 uncultured Rhodothermales bacterium | reverse complement strand
GCGCCCCCGGCTATTCGGGTGGATACCACGCTCGAGGCCGCAAATCGCGACATCTCGCACGGACGTCAGACGGCCATCACGCGGGCCGTCGAAGCGGTCTCTCCCGCCGTGGTCTCGATCAACGTGACCGAGGTGCAACAGGTGCGCTACCGCGATCCGTTCGCCGGCTTTTCCGATCCGTGGTTCGAGTACTTCTTTGGCCGCCGTACCCGCGAGCGCATCCTGGAGCGTGAGGTCCAAAACCTTGGATCCGGATTCGTAATATCGCCCGACGGGTACATCGTCACGAACGACCACGTCGCCGGTAACGCCACCAAGATCACCGTGGCCTTCCCGGATGGCCAGCAGCTCGAGGGCCGCCTCGTCGGCTCGGATCCCGTCTCCGACATTGCGCTCATCAAGGTCGAGCCCGAAGACCCGCTCCCGTATCTGAAATTCAGTAACGACGGCACGCCGATCGTCGGCGAGTGGGTGATCGCGCTCGGAAACCCGTTCGGCCTTTTCGAAGCCGCAGAGCCGACCGTGACCGTGGGTGTCGTCAGCGCAACGGGTCGCGACCTCGAATCTACCCGCGGGGGAAGAGTCTATCGCGACATGATTCAGACGGATGCCGCCATCAATCGCGGCAACTCGGGCGGGCCGCTCGTCAACGCGATGGGCGAGGTCATCGGCGTGAACACGGCCATCTACAGCCAGACGGGCGGGTCCGTGGGCATCGGATTCGCCGTCCCGGCCGACCGCGTCGTGCGCATCGTCGACGAACTTCGGACGACGGGCTCCGTGGACCGCTCGATTTACACGGGACTGCGCGTGTCCGGGATCACGCCGCGCATCGCGCAGGCGCTCGAGCTGCCATCCACCAACGGCGTGCTGGTGCGGGATGTAGACCGGGGCTCCCCGGCCGATCAGGCGGGCTTTGCGCCGTACGATGTGATCGTCTCCGTCGAGGGCGAGGCCATCGGCGACCACAACGACGTCATGGCTCGCCTCTACGACTTCCGGCCGGGCGATCAGGTGCGCTTTGGCGTCATCCGGGATGGACGACAGCGCGAGATGGTCATGCGCCTGGGCCGCCAGTCCGGATGACATCGACGAGAAGCGGCCTCTGGGCCGCCGTGCTCCTGGTTCTGCTTTCCGGATGCCTGCCGTACTCATGCAGGCGCGAGGAGTCCACGGCTCTGATGCCGGCGGACTCCGCCTCGCGGCAAATCGCCTTCGAGACCCCCGCCGATACGCTGCGCCTGCTCTGGATCGCGGGCGAGGGGATGGAGTATCCCCGCACGGTTCGGTTTTCCGACGACTCCGCCGCATCCGTCTTGTACGTTAGCGATGTCGAGCGAGAGGCGTTGTTGACCCTGGATGCGCGCGGCTCCCTCCGAAGTGTGATCGAGGACGTGCCCGTACCCTATCTGGCCGGAATACGGAGCGACACGATCGCCGCTTTCAGCCCCGGTCAGCCGGGGTTTCATCTCGCCGTCGACGGGCGCATCGTCCGGAGCATCACGGTAAATGATCCCGAGCGGTCCAGAGAGGATCTCGTTTACGGCGCCTATAACGGCCGCCTCTACTACAAGCGCGTTCCGCGCGATGGCGCGGGCTTCATCGCATCCGTAGGCCCCGACGGACGGCTTCAAGAGCGCCGACCGCTCGATGGCCCCCAGTGGCGCCGCGCCGGCCTCCTGCGGACATGGGGCGATACACTCGTCAGCCTCTCCGGCTATCGCCCGGTGATCGATCTAATCCGGTTCGATGAACCCGGCTCGGAGGTCGATACCCTGTACCTGCTGGGCTTCGATTCTCCGATGCTGGCGCGCAGTCGCTCCTTCGTCGCCGGCGAGATCAGCGAGCCGCCCCTCCTCACCACTTCGGCAGCGGCCGCGGGGAATCGTCTCTTCGTCATCAACCTTCGGGCAGGCTGGCTTCAGGTGGATGTCTTCGGGCGCGACGGCCGGCTCCAGCGCCGGCTCGTCGAGCCGAATCCGGCGTATCGACGCGCCTTTCTCCCGCAGGACATCGATGCGCGCCTCCTGCCTGACGGAAGCTACCAGCTCGCCATCGTCCTCTCCGATCCGGCGCCGGAAGTCCGCCTTTACGAATGGCGCCCCGACGCGCCGAGCCGCCGCTCAGACAGGCCTGATCCACCCACCCCCTCCAGATGATGCCGCGGGGCCATCCGCGACGCCCGGGGGAACAGCGCGGAAGAGTCCGCGTGGTAGATCGACCCCTCTGAAGTGATACTGTGGTTCGAGCATGGCTGATGTGTCGACCGATGTCCGAGAGCTGACCGATCTGCGCACCCTCGGCGAACTCAGGCGATCCGGCTACCGATCTGTGCCGGTGAAAGACGAGATGCGGCGCAACCTCATCGCGAAGCTACGGGCCGGCGAAGACATCTTCGAAGGTATCATCGGTTACGACCGAACGGTCATCCCGCAGATCGAGAACGCGATTCTGGCCCGGCACGACCTCATCCTGCTGGGTCTTCGCGGCCAGGCCAAGAGCCGCATCATCCGGATGCTGCCACGCCTGCTGGATGACTACATCCCGGTCGTCGCCGGAAGCGAGATCAACGACGATCCCTTCAACCCCATCTCCAAGCACGCGCGCGACCTCATCGAGGAGATGGGCGACGAGACGCCCATCGAATGGAGGAGCCGCTCGGAGCGGTACGGCGAAAAACTGGCGACGCCCGACACGACCATCGCCGACCTCATCGGCGACATCGACCCCATCAAGGCGGCCAACCGCCGCCTGACCTACGCCGACGAGGAAGTCATCCATTTCGGGATCATCCCGCGCACGAATCGCGGCATCTTCGCCATCAACGAGCTGCCCGATCTTCAGCCTCGCATCCAGGTGGGCCTCCTCAACATCATGGAGGAGCAGGACATCCAGATTCGAGGATTCAACATCCGCTTTCCCCTCGACGTGATGATGGTGTTCTCGGCCAATCCCGAGGACTACACGAACCGCGGCAACATCATCACGCCCCTGAAGGACCGGATCGACAGCCAGATCATCACGCACTACCCGAAGACGCTCTCCGTCGGTATCGAGATCACGAGGCAGGAGGCGTGGGAGGATCGAAACGGCACGGGCGATGCGCACATCCCGGTACACGTGCCGCACTACTTTCGCGAGATCATCGAACAGGTCGCTTTCGAGGCGCGCCAGAGCGAGTACATCGACCAGAAATCGGGCGTCTCGGCGCGCATGACGCGGGCGGCCATCGAGGATCTGATCTCCGGCGCCGAACGGCGGGCGCTGCTCAACGGCGAGAAGGAGTCAGGCGTGCGGATCACCGATCTCCTCTACATCGAACCGGCCATCACGGGGAAAGTGGAGCTCGTGTACGAGGGCGAGCAGGAGGGCGCCCAGAACGTGGCGCGCCTGCTCATCGGGCGGGCCGTCAATGCCATCTTCCGCCGGTACTTCCCGGATCCATCCGACAAGAAGGAGGGGCGCTCGCCTTACCAGGCGATTCTGAGCTGGTTTGCGCGTGGGAACTCCGTCGACCTGGAGCCGGACATGTCCTTCGTCGAGTACGCTCGCACGTTGGATCGCGTCGAGGGCCTCAAGGAGGTCGTAGAGAAGTACACGAAACCTTCGGGGCCGGAGGAAACGGCCGCCGCGATGGGATTCGTTCTCGAGGCCCTTCATCAGAACTCGCTCATCGGCAAGGAGCTGCTCGATGACGCTCTCATCTACAACGACATGATGGGATCGATGCTCTCGTCCATCGGCCCGTTTTCTGACGAGGATGACGAGGCCGATGACGAAGATGACGATTTCTACAGCCGCTACGGTTGATCTGCGGACCCCCTGTGCGGACATGCTGGTTTGCCATCATTCTCGTCGTCTTGGCCGTACCGAACGACGCCAACGCACAGCTTTCGTCGGTTACGGGAGAGGTTCTTGACGCCCAGACGAACACAGCGTTAGGCGGCGCCAACGTTCGGCTCGTGGGGGAGGGCGAGCAGAGAGGAACGGCAACGGGGCGGGGCGGGCGCTTTTCCTTTCCCGGCCTTCCGCCGGGTACGTATGTGCTGGTCGTGACGCATGTCGGATTCGACGCGTGGTCCGATACGCTGGAGGTCGCATTCAGCCAGGACATCCGAGTGGTCGTGGAGCTTGCAGCCACGTCCGAGGAGCTGGACGAGGTCGTCGTCGAATCGGATGACGAGGACAGGCCGGTCGCCGCTGCGGGGGCCGGACATCTGCGCATCAGCCCTGCCGCCCTCCAGAACGTGCCGATGCCGGACGTCTCTCCGGACCTCGCCGCATTTCTGTTGACGCAGCCAGGCATCATATCGCCGGGCGACCGCGGCGGGCAACTCTTCATCCGGGGCGGCACGCCCACCCAGAACCTCGTCTTGATGGACGGCATGCACATCTACCGGCCGTTCCACATCGTCGGATTCTATTCCATTTTCCCCGCCGACATCATCGCGTATGCCGATGTGTACGCGGGTGGATTCGGCGCGGATTACGGTGGGCGGATCGGCTCCGTTGTGGATGTGGTCACTCGAAACGGCAGCAAGCAGCACTTCGCCGGATCCGCGTCCATCGCACCGTTCCTCGCGTCCCTCCGGGCCGAGATCCCTGTGGTGCCGGGCAAGGTCTCGCTCGTCACGTCCGTGCGCGAGTCCGTCATCGAGCGGGTCTCCCCGACGCTCATCGACACGCGGCTGCCCTACCGATTCGGCGATCGGTTTGCCAAAATACATGCCTTCCTGAACCGCACGAGCAGCTTCACGGCCACCGTGCTCCACAGCTTCGACGAGGGCGACATCGCGGCCGCGAACGACGGGCGGTATTCGCGTTGGACGAACACGGCGGCAGGAGGCCGCTATTTCTACCTTCCCGCGGACTTCCCGGCCACCGCCGAGTTTGCGATGTACGGAACGCGCTACCAGAGCCGATTCTCACCCGACGATGGAGAAGAACGGGTCAGCGACGTGACGACCTTCGAGCTGAAGATCCGATTCGCCTATTTGCTGGGAGATTTCCAGATGAGGGCGGGAATCGGCGGTATGACGAACTGGCTCGATTACGACCTGGGGCCGGGTCATGAACCCCAACAACAGAACTTTACGGAAGGAGGCCTCTACTTCAGCGCGGACTGGAATGCCGAGTATCTCAGGCTGAGCCCCGGCGTTCGCGTCCAGACATACTCTTTCTCCTCTCGCACCCTATTCGAGCCCCGGATTCGATTCGAGTGGCGTCCCGGCGGCGGCGATTCAAGGCAACGATTCACGGGCGCATGGGGCATCTACCACCAGCAGTTTCTGGGCCTCAACAATCAGCGCGACGTCACCGACGCTTTCACGGCGTGGACCGCATCGCCGGAGCATGCTCCGCTGCCACGCTCCATGCACCTGTTGCTCGGGACGCAGCGCCGCCTGCATCCTTCGTTGACCATCGGCCTGGAGGGCTACCTCCGGGATATATCGAACATCCACTTTCCAGATTTCGAAAGCGGGCTTAGCAGCCTCTCGCAGCTCGAGCGTGTACATGGCGCGGCGCGCGGGCTCGAGGCGACCGTCGAGTTTCTTCGACCCTGGCTCTACGCCCACGCCGGCTATGGTCTGTCGCTCGTCGAATACCGAGAGCTGCTCGACGTCTCGGGCAGTGAACGATCCCTTGGCCCGGCCTTCACCCCGCCGCACGACCGGCGTCACAATCTGAGCCTGCAGACGCGGCTCTCTCTAGGTGCCTACCAGATTCAGGTTGGATGGCAGTATGGATCCGGAGTACCGTTCACGCCCATCCTCCAGTACTACTACGCTTCGCCCCCGCAAACCACGGAGGATCGGCAGTATTTGACGGATGGAGGAACGGCACAGACGATGTTTGGGCCGTCGTACTCGCGCCGGCTGCCCGCGTATCATCGCCTGGACGTCACAGCGGAGCGGCGGTTTCAGTTCGATGGCTGGCGCCTTGTCGCTCATCTGGGCGTCATCAACGCGTACGACCGCCACAACATCTTCGCCTATGACGTCCTGGGCCGGCGACGCATCGACCAGCTCCCACTCATTCCGTCGGGAGGGATTCGAGTCGAGATCGATGGGTGATCGCATACGGACACGCTGGCGGGGGGCGCTTCTCCTTGCCGTTGCAATGCTTGCGATCGGGTGCGACAATACCCTTGATCCGTTTGTCGATGGTGCCCGCACTGCGGAATTCGCCTTCTATGGCTTCCTGGATTCGCGCGCGGACACGCAGTTCGTGCGGGTGTCGCCCATGATCAATTCGGCCACCTTCGATTATCCCGAGCGGCTCGACGCACGGGTGATTCTAACCGATCTGACATCCATGGCCAGCGTTGAGTTGCGCGATTCGTCTGTCGCCATCGAGGATAATCGCCGGTCCTACATCTATTTCACGACGGAGCCCGTAGCTCCGGATCGGTCGTTCCTCCTCGAAGTTTTTGCCGAAGCGGGCGACACGATGCGGGCCATCACGCACGTTCCCGGCGCGAGCAACATCGCGATATCCGAAGCCAGCCGCGATTCTCGCGGGCTGTTGATCCAGTCGGTTGAGTGGCAGATGGTGAGTCGCATCCGAAGCGTCGAGGTCACCTACCGGCTCGCAACCTCTGCAGGGCCCATGCGCATGTTGCGGCCTTACGCCGCCCCGGTCTTCGCCAGCGAAAGGACTGTCCTTCAACTCGAAGTGGACAGCCGGCAGATTCTCATGGACCTGGCCGGGGAGGTCGACACCGGCCGCGTGGCGCTTGACGGGCTCGAGATCTCGGCCGAACTCCACAGCCCTGAGTGGAGCCGTCCCGTAAGTGGCGACCCGACGTTCTTTGCGGCCGTTTCGCGCGCAACGAAGTCGTGGACGCTGCCGGACAGCCTTGTTCTGGCCCTCGGATTTCAGGTGCCGTGAGGGTCCTCGTCGTCATCCCGGCATTCAATGAGGCTCGGGCCATCGGTCACGTCGTCGCCCACATCCCATTGAATCTCGTGGAGGAGGTCGTGGTGGTGGACAATGCCTCGAACGACGAAACGGCCTCCAACGCACGTCGCGCTGGCGCTACAGTACTTCGTGAGGAAAGGAGAGGATACGGATGGGCCTGCATGCGCGGGATCGAATATGCCCGTTCGCGAGACGCCGAGGTCATCGTGTTCCTGGATGGCGACTTCAGTGATCACCCCGACGAGATGCCGCTGCTTCTCCAACCCATCCTGGAGGATCGAGCCGATTTCGTGGTGGGCTCCCGCATAGCCGGCCGGCGCGAGCCCGGCTCGATGCTGCCCCAGGCCCTCATCGGCAACCGGATTGCCGTGGCTCTGATTGGCCTGATCTGGAGGATTCGCTATACGGATCTGGGACCCTTTCGTGCGATTCGCATGGATGCGCTCGAGCGGCTGGAGATGGCCGACCGCACCTTCGGGTGGACGGTCGAGATGCAGATCAAGGCCGCCGTGCGCGGCCTTCGGATTCTGGAGGTTCCTGTCTCTTACCGCCGGCGGGTGGGCGTTTCGAAGGTCACGGGCACCGTCTCCGGCACCATGAACGCATCCGCGAAAATCCTCTGGACGATCGCCAAATTTGCCTTCACCGAGCGGCGGGCACATCCTCAACCGGTGAACCTTTGACCGCTGGCCTCGTAATTCTGATCACCCGTCCGGGACGTCCGTTTCCTCGTGCTCAAGAGACGTTGTGACCGTTATCGACGGCGCGTGCGGGCCCGTTCCACCTTCCTGAAGATTTGCTAGTTCGGTCCATGAATCATCCAGTCTGGTTTAACGGCAAGCTCATTCCCTACGAAGACGCCACCGTCCATGTCGCGGCGCACGCCCTGCACTACGGCTCATCCGTCTTCGAAGGAATCAGGTGCTACAAGACCGATCGGGGCTCTGCCGTTTTTCGGCTTCGTGAACACATGCGGCGGCTCGTCGACTCGGCGGCGATTCACAGGATGGAGATCCCCTACAGTCTGGAGGATCTGGAGGCCGCCGCGATGGAGACGATCGCCGAAAGCGGCCTCGAGGCCTGCTACATCAGGCCACTCGTCTTTCGGGGCGTCGGACCCATGGGGGTCAATCCGCTCAAGAATCCGGTCGAGACCGTGTTGATGGTGTGGGAGTGGGGGGCGTACCTCGGCCCCGAGGCCCTCAGCGAAGGCGTGGACGTACACGTGGCTTCGTGGAACCGCATGGCGCCGAATACCCACCCGGCACTGGCCAAGGCCGGCGGCAATTACCTGAATGCCTCGCTGGTCAAGATGGATGCCGTCCTGAACGGGTATGTGGAAGGCATCATGCTCTCCCGCGACGGATATGTGGCCGAAGGCAGCGGGGAGAACCTGTTCGTCGTTCGCGACGGGAAGATCTACACGGCTCCGACGAGCCTCTCCATCCTTCCCGGCATCACCCGCGACGCCGTGATCACGATAGCTCGAGATCGCGGATATGATGTGATCGAGACGCAGCTTCCCCGTGAGGCCCTCTACATCGCCGACGAGCTCTTCTTCACGGGCACAGCCGCAGAAGTGACGCCGATCAAGTCCGTCGACAAATACAAGATCGGGAAGGGGCGACGCGGGCCGGTCACCGAAGAGCTTCAGAACGCCTTCTTCGACATCGTGCAGAAGGGGAACGATTCTCATGGCTGGCTTTCCTTCGTGAACAAGGAAGTCCGTGAGGAAGCCTCCGTCTGAATCCCGTATGTGGACATCGGCCGCTTGCTCCTCATCTTCGGGATCATCCTGATCGTCATGGGTGGGGCCTCCTGCTGCCGGGCAAGACAGGGCTTCCCTTCGGGGGCCTCCCATCAAGCCAGGACCATGCGCATCGGCTGCAGGCGCCGGGTAAACGGATTCAAGACGAGCCCCAGGTTCTCGAGCGTGACGATGCCGAGCAGTGCCTCATCCCCGGGCTCGCCCATCACCACTGGACTGAAGGCGACCCCTTCGGCGAGCGCTATCCGCGCCTCCGAAACCTGCCTCTTGATCGCGGTTCCATCCGGTAGGGTGAAGCGGGCAGATCGCGTCGCGCGCAGCCTGATCCCGTTCCAGATCTCCGTCGGCAACACCGTGTAGGTCGCCCCGCTGTCTACGAGAAACGCGACCACCTTCGATCCACCCGGCCCGAAAACCGTGCCTTCTACGTACGTCACGCCCATACAGCACCCTCCTGAAACGCGTTCGGCGGACTATTCCCCTACTACTCTAGACACACATCGGGCCCGAAACATAACCTCCCCGCATCACGATTCGGGGAGGCGGACCCTTGCGTGCTCGACCGCAATGTTCTGCTCTGCCTGCTCGATCAACTCGCGTGCCGTCTCCGAACCGAGGTAGCGGTCCATCACCCAGTGGAAGAGATAGATGACGGGGGTGATGACGATGGCGATGATGAATTTGTACGCATAATTGAAGATGGTGATGCCGAGGATCTCCTGGATGCGTAGCTGGCCGGCGAAAGCGACGAACAGGACCAGGAACGTGTCGATGAACTGTGATCCGAACGTCGAGCCCGTTGCTCGCAGCCACAACATGCGACCTTCGGTGAGGTTGCGCAGCCAGTGGAAGAGCGAGATATCGACGAGCTGGCCGATGAGGTATGCCGTGAGGCTGCCAATGATGACACGGCCCGATGCGCCGAAGACCGTGTTGAACGCCGACGATGGCACCGGCGAGATCGATGCCGTCGGAACGGCCATCGCGATCTGCAGGATGATGAATTCGAACGCGATCATCCCCATCCCGACGTACGTCACGAAGCGGATGCCGGCCTTGCCGTAATACTCGTTGAGCAGGTCGGTAACGATGAATGTGATCGGGAAGGCGATCACGCCGGCCGTCATGATCACCGAATCGAATTCCACGCCGAAGATCGACAGCGTGAACGGCAGGTCCCAGGCCGTAAAGAACTTGCTGGCCGTGGCCTCGGCGATGACGAGCGCTGCCACGAAGATGGATGCGCAAACGACGAATAGCTTCTGCGGCCGGGAGAGGACGTATGCCTTGCGCAGCATCCGTGTTATTGATCCAGTCGGAGCTTCTCCAGCAGCCCGCACAGGCGTCGCTGATCGTCGGCGGAAAGGTGCCGCGCCAGGCGTTGTTCGGCGGCCTTGATGGGCTCGTCCATGCGGGCGAGCAGGTCCATGCCGCGGTTCGATATTCCGACCTGAACGACGCGCCTGTCGTGCTCCGAGCGGGCGCGTTCGATGAGGCCCGCGCGCTCCAGGCGGTCCAGCATGCGGGTCACGTCAGGGGTGCGATCAAGCATCCGCTCCCCGATCTGACTGCACGTGAGTGTTTCGGGATGTGCGCCTCGGAGGATCCGCAGGACATTGTACTGAACGAGCGTGATGTCGTACACACTCATCGCGGCCGAGAGCTCGTTCACGAGCCACGAATTCGTCACCATCACGTTCAGGATTGCCTCCTGGGCAACCGAGCCGAACGTCTCCTGCTTGATGAGTTTCGATAACTTCATGCAGGAAGATCGATATCCGCCGTGACTTTGTCAGTTGTTTAAACGAAAAACACGTCTGGACAGGGGCGCCGTTCCCTCGTCGGCCCGCAGTAGAAACGAAATGTTTATCGGCCCTCGAGGCCGGAGAAGAGGTCGTCCACCGGCGGCGATTTCGGTTCCCGGAAAAATACGAAGCACACCCCATCGGCCACGGTGTCCATCGGACGATGCTGCTCCACGATGTCGCGGTAGGTTTCGTAGGCGGCCAGGGCACGCCGGCCGAGCTCGAGATCGTTCTCGTTTACGGGCACGATGCAGTCGATCTGCTCCCGCGGCGTCCCGCGAAGGTGGGCCGGGCGCCCCTTCGGCTCCGCATCGAGCGTGAAGAGCGCCAGGCGCTTCGGAAACGGCGAGCCCTCGGCGCGGATCGCGCAGAACACGCGCTTCACGACGGCGTGGGTCACCAGGTGATCCAGGTGCCCACTGATCCCGTGCGTGTAGTACGTCACGACGACCACGGGTTCGACCTCCTCGATTTTCCGCCGCACGATGGCTTCCAGCTTGAGCGGATCCATGCGGTCCAATTCGCCATCGGGTAGCTCGAGCACCTCCATCGAGGTCAGATCGAGGACGCGAGCGACCTCTTGCATCTCCCGGAAACGCACCCCGGCCATCTGCTCCTTCGAGTAGCCGAATTTCTCGCGCTGGCTTGTGGCCTCCCCGCGGGTCAGCGTGAGGAGATGAACCTCGTGGCCGGCCCGTCTCTGCCGGGCAATGACGGGCGCGGGGCCGAACGATTCGTCGTCGGGATGCGGGAAGATGTAGAGCACGCCGGCCATGGGACATCCAACCCGAGCAGGCGCCTGCGGTTCGGTGGCGCAGGACCTGGATCTGCGCGCGGCCTATCCTACCTCCCGAAGTCGATGTATGTCGGCACGATGCCGGCGGCGAAGCGATCGACCTCCACTCCATCATCGAGGTGGATGGAGACCTCCCCGGCCGCGGTAAACCCGTTGAACCGGCCGAGGTAGATCCGTCCGGAGGTCTGGTCGACCGCAATCGCGCTGATGGGCGCATCCTCGAGAGGTCCGATTGTGCCGACGAGCTCATTGGACGCCGTGTCGAATACGAGTATGACGCGTTCGTCGCGCACGGCATAGGCACGCTCGGCTTCCGCATCATACGCGACATCCTGCCCGAAGCCGGCCGTTGCGATCTGGCCATCCACGGCGACGCGCTTCAGGATGTCGCCGGTCGACGCGTCGATAACCCGGACGGCACCCGGCGTGGGATCCCCCTCGAATGGCGACGACCCCGTACAAAAAACGACCACCTCCGCCTCTGCGTCCGCCGCGAGAAAGCGTGGCCCGTCGCAATCTGCGTCGATCGTCTGGACGACGGCGCGCGTCTCCGTGTCGATGACGCTCACCGTCCGGCCGGCCCCAAAGCCGTGGTTGGCGACGAAGAGCCGCTGGCCTACGAGCGCCATCCCCTCCGGATTGTCGCCCACCTGGATCTCGCCCAGCTTTGCGTTGGCGGCCAGATCGATCACGGTCACGAGGCCTCCATCGAACTGATCGAATCCCCCAAAGAGTCCCGTCACGTATGCGATATTGCCGCCGGCGACGAGGTAGCGCGGGCTCACGACGGAGTCGATCTGCGCGATTTGCTCGAGCGTCAACGCGTCGAACACGTCGATGCGGTTCGCGCTGTTCGACATCACGTAGAGCCGATTCTGCACTACGGACGCGCTCTGCACGATGCTTCCAAGACCGGTGATCGCCGCCGGCGTCGCGGACTGCGTTTCCGGTTCGTACCGGCTCACGCTGCCGTTTCCATCCGAGAAATTTCCCTGATTGGCGATGAACACGCTGCCGGCCGACTTGCCCTCCTCGTCGTTGACGGAATCGCAGCCCGTCCAGAGCACGAGCAGCAGGGCCGCAATCGTTGCGGTAAACGGCCACCGGAAGGTTGAATTTGGTCTGGATGAGGTCATGGTGGATCTATTCGGAGGATGATTCGATGAGAAGCCGAATGCGGGCGTGCCGCGGCGGCATCGGATAGTTCTGGATAAGCGCATATCGGGCGTCGAGCACATTCTCGACGAGCAGCGACAGGCGCGCTCGAAGGGCACCGAACGTGCGCTCCAGGCCGAGCTGGCCGTCCATCGTGAAGACGGGTGCAAGAGACTCTGATTCGTCGCTCGTGACGTATCGCTTCCCGATGTAGCGCGTGTGGATGGAGGCGTGCAGAGGACCGGCGGTAGCATCGGCAAAGGCTTTCAGTTGGTGGATAGGCACGTACCGGACCTGCCGGCCGTACGTGGGTGAGCCGGTCTCCGAGCGGTCGACGCTTCGCGTGTAGCCGTATAAGCCGCCAACGGTGACGTGGGTGAGCGGTCTCCAGCGCGCCGATGCCTCGAGGCCCGTTGAGACCACCTCGAGCAGATTGTCGGGGCTCCAGATGCCCCCGCCTCCCGGCTGCCAGACGATCTGGTCCGTCGTGCGGGACCGGAACACCGTGGCCTCCGCCGTCAGGTAGGCGCCGTCGAAATACACGCCCGCATCGATGGACCGCGATCGCTCTGGCCGCAGGTCGAGTTTTCCGCCGGGCTGCCAGTAGCGGTCGTTGAAGGTGGGCATCCGGAAGGCGGTGCCCGCGTGCGACTTCACGTGAAGCTGCCGGGTCAACGGCAGATTGATGCCGAACCGCGGGCTGACGGCAGCGCGGGAGCCGGTTCCATTGCCGGTGGAGATCGTCCGATACAGGTCCGCACGCACGGCCGGATAGAGGCGCAGCCTGGCGATCTGCACGGAGGCGCTCCCGAAGGCTGCGCCGTGGATCTCGCGGGGCGGCACGGGGAGGGACGGATGCCGGGCTGTCGCGTACCCGCCGTTGACGCCGTACGTCGCTGCAATGTGGGGGCCCAGCGGGCGGCTCCGCACGGCCTCGGCTCCGACGCTTACGGCCATGCCGATGTCATCCAGCTCGAGCTGCGGATTGACGTAGCGGATCTCGCTCCGATGGAGGTATGCCGCGAGCGAGAGCCTCCCGGCCTCCAGTCGCACGTCATCCTTCAGCCAGATGCGGAAGTGATCATCCCACTGGCGCTCCCCCGGCGATGGGCTCCCCGCCGTCCCGGGCAGACCACGGTTGGCTCCGGCATACAGCAGGGAAAGCGACGCGCGGTGGGCCTCCGCATCCACGGCGAGGGTCCCGAACACAGAGCGCTTCACGCGGTCCGCGTTGCGCCGCCGAACTTCCCGCGGTGGAAACAGGCTCTCGTTCAGGTACGGGAAGTCGCCGTCTGCCATCGTGTACTCGGCGGCGATTCGGCCCGAGACGATCGGCCCGTCGATCGTGATGCCGCCCGACATGCCGCGCTCGCCGTACGCTCCGACCTCGGTGAGTAGCGACAGCTGGTTGGAACCTGCCTCCCGCGAGCGCAGGTTGATGGCGCCGGAGAGACCGTCCGCGCCATACAGAGCCGACGTCGGTCCGTGCACGACCTCCACGCCCCGGATCAGGTAGGACGGAAGGAGAGAGAGATCGAACTGCCCGAGCTGCGGATCCGACAGCCGCAGCCCATCGATCAGGATGGCCGTCTGCGAGGCGCCCGCGCCGCGCAGCGATACGGTCGAGAGCCCTTCACTGTACTGGCGGATGAAGAGACTCGTCCGAGCCGCGAGCAGCTCGCCCAGGTCGCGCGCGCCGGAGCTCTGAACAGCACCGGCGTCGAGCACCGTCACGCGTTGGGGCGCTACCGCCGTCGAGATGCCCTCGCGCGTGGCCGTCACGGTGATCTCGCCGATCGTGTAGACGGAATCCGCATCCTGCGCGAATGCGACGCCGGGCCGCATGGCAGACCCGATCAGAAAGGCAAGCTGGATGGTGATGCGCAGAGAACGCATAAAAAAACCCGACCCTCAATGCGAGGTCCGGGCAGTCACTGCGCGGATGAGCCGGGAGGCACCATCCAGATAGGCAATGCTCGCGCGAACCTCAAATTTCCCGGAGGTTATCGGCACGGCGCCTGACTGGCAGGTCTCCTGGCTTGCTGCCCTGATGGACGATCCGCTCGGCGCCTGCCTTCCCGCTCTCGTGGAGCAGTGGCGCGGCGCGTCGTCGCCGATCGTTCGGCGGCAGCTTACAGTTGCGGGTACAGCCCCGGAATTGCGAGTGACCGCGGCCCTCGTGAGAGGTTGCGCCGCCAGCCCTCGCGCACCGGATTCCCTATTAATCCCTCCGACGAATCGGAGTGTGGAACCAGCAAGCGTATGCTAAAGAACTGAGGCCAACCTACGGCGCATTGACATGAAATCCAAGCTGGTTCGATGAGCAGGGCCGGTGCGGCTGCGAATCTCTGATGGATTTCGCGACGACCAGCAGGAACCGTATGGCTCACCTGACGTGCCAGCCACAGGCGATGGGGTTCGCCTCAAACCGCCCTTTCGGGCTGATGACTCCTATCAATACGCAGAACGTAGGAGACGTATGCGCTCGAAAGATGATTGAGAAGTTAATCCTTGCCGCCGTCGGCGGATCGGTTGGAGCGCTGCTCCGCTATTTCGTCTCAAATGCCACATTCTTCCTGTTCGGAGTCGGCTTTCCCTGGGGAACGCTGGCGGCAAACGTAATCGGCTGTTTCCTCATCGGCGTTGCAGTGGGTGTTTCCGAGCGGGTCCCCTATTCGCCAAGAGCTGCACTGTTCATCACGACGGGCGTGCTGGGAGCCTTTACGACCTTCTCGGCCTTCGGAGACCTTTGTTTTGCTTCGCGAGGGAAAGATCGCGCTGGGGGTGCTCAACATCCTGGGGAGCAATGTAGCCGGCTTGCTCGGCGTCGTGCTGGGGTTCGTCGTAGGAGGTGCAGTTTCTGTCGGTGGCCGTGGTGGCCTGTAACCCGCTAGGCGATCCACACGGTCTTCACGTTCACGAACTCGCGGATGCCGAAGTGCGAGAGTTCGCGGCCGTATCCGCTCTCCTTCACACCGCCGAACGGAAGGCGCGGGTCGCTCTTGACCATCTCGTTCACGAAGGCGCATCCGACCTCGAGTCTCAGCGCGATTTCCTCGCCGCGGGCACGATCACGTGTGAACACGGCCCCGCCCAGGCCGAACATCGTGTCATTGGCCAGCTCTACGGCGTGATCTGCATCCCGCGCCCGGATCAGTGAGGCCACGGGGCCGAAAATCTCCTCCGTGAAGGCCACCGTTCCCGGCTCGACGCCGGCCAGAACCGTCGGAGCGTAGAAGAAGCCCTCGCGGTCGAGCATCTCGCCGCCGGTGATGATTTCGGCCCCATCCTGCACGGACCGCTGCACCTGATCGTGGATGTCGTCCCGCAGGTCCTCCCGCGCCAGTGGCCCGATCTCGACGTCCTCATCCATCGGATCCCCGATGCGGAGCCCTTCCACCCGCTCGGCGAACCGTCGCGAGAACTCATCCCACACGGGCTCCTCCACGATGAACCGCTTCGCGGCGATGCAGCTCTGTGCATTATTCTGCATGCGCGCCCACACCCCGACCTCGACGGCGCGCTCCAGGTCTGCATCGGCGAGCACGATAAACGGATCCGATCCGCCCAACTCCAGCACGGACGGCTTGATGCGTTTGCCGGCTGCCGCGCCGATGGCCCGTCCCGCACCGACGCTCCCCGTGAGCGTGGCCGCCCGAACCCGCGGATCATCCAGAACGGGATCGAGGCGGCTGGACGATACCTGCAGCGTCTGGAACTCGTCGCCGTCGAATCCGGCCTCGCGCAGCAGTTCCTCGATGGCTCGCCCACAGCCGGTCACGTTCGATGCATGCTTCAAGAGGGCCGTATTACCCGCCATCAGCGCAGGCGCCGCAAACCGGAAGACCTGCCAGAAGGGGAAATTCCAGGGCATCACCGCCAGCACGGGGCCCAGCGGCTGGAACGCGACGTACGCCTTGATGCCCTCGATCTCCGCGGGCTCCGGGGCAAGGAAACGCTCGGCATGATCGGCATAGTAGCGGCATGCCCAGGCGCATTTCTCGGCCTCCGCCCGGGCCTGCTTGATGGGCTTGCCCATCTCGCTCGTCATGATCCGGCCAAGCTCGTGTGCGCCGTCTTCGAGGAGTTCGGCCGCCTTGCGCATCTTCGCCGCCCGCTCGGCGAAAGAAGTTCGGCGATGCCGCTCCCAGGCGGCGAAAGCGCGGTCCAGGATGGCATCGACTTCCTCGTCCGAATGCTCATCATACCGGGCGATCTCTTTACCCGTTGCCGGATTGATAGATACGAGAGACATGGCAGATATCAGCAGGTTTATCTTGCAGGTTTTTTAAACAGCAGGTGCGTCGCGTGTTGTATAATTGACGTAACGACGATTTTTCGCCGCGGCGCAAGGTTTACGTTGGCAAACGTTCTTCGAACAGTTCAGACCTATCTTCGCGAGCTTTTGCGGCGCGGTCGCAGGTTAGGCCGCAAGGGTATCCCCAAACCGCGGGTGTCGCGGGAGGACCTGGAGCGACTCGTCGGTCGGCCGATCGGCGACATTAGCCTGTACGAGCAAGCCCTGCTCCACCGTTCCGTCCTTCGTGGCGAGCCCAACAGCCACCTGCTCTCCAACGAGCGGCTTGAGTTCCTGGGGGATGCCGTGCTGGGCTACGTAACGGCCGAACACCTTTTTCTCGAGTTTCCTGAGAAGGACGAGGGCTTTCTTACGCGGCTGCGGGCCAAGATCGTGAATGGCGAGGCGCTGGCCGAATTCGCCATGCAGATCGGACTCGGCGCCCACATCCTGCTCAGCGACAATATGGACCAGTCGGGCGGACGAGAGAATCCCACGATTCTTGCCGATGCCTTCGAGGCGCTGATCGGCGCCATCTATCTGGACTTGGGCGAGGAGGCTACGCGTGCCTTTATCCAGGAAAATGTTCTTGAAGAGCTCGATCTCGAGGATCTCGCGCATCAGCGGGACAATTACAAGAGCCTTCTCCTCGAGCACGTACAGGCGAAGGGCTGGCCGCAGCCGCAATACCGCGTGACGCACGAGGAGGGACCGAGCCACGATCGAACCTTCACGGTCGAGGTGCTCCTGAATGACCGCCCCTACGGTCGCGGACAGGCGAGGAGCAAGAAGAAAGCGGAGCAGGCAGCCGCGAGCGAGGCCATCCTTCGCCTCCGCAATGAAGAGTCATAACGGAGTAGCTCATCTCTATGCCCATAGATCTCTCGTACACGGACGATTTCGTCCGGCGACACAACGGCCCCAGCCCGAAAGAAGTCGAGCAGATGCTCGAGCGCCTGGGGTGCTCGACACTCGACGAGCTCATCGACCAGACCATCCCGGAGGGGATCCGGCTCGGCAGGCCACTCGAGCTTCCCGAGGCACTGTCGGAGCGTGACCTCCTCGCCCGTGCCCGCGCGCTGGCCGAGAAGAACCAGATTTTTCGCTCCTTCATCGGGATGGGCTACCACGACACCATCACACCGCCCGTCATCCAGCGCAGCATCCTGGAAAATCCTAACTGGTATACCCAGTACACGCCCTATCAGGCCGAGATTTCGCAGGGCCGGCTCGAGGCGCTGCTGACCTTCCAGACGATGGTTATCGATCTGACCGGGCTGCCGATCGCGAATGCTTCGCTGCTGGACGAAGCGACGGCGGCCGCGGAAGCCATGATGATGTTTGGCCGGCTCGCACAGAAGGAGGATGCGAACGTCTTCTTCGTGTCGGAGGAATGCCATCCGCAGACCATCGAGGTGGTCCGCGGGCGCGCCGAGCCCATCGGCGTCGAGGTCGTGGTCGGCGACCATCGCACCTTCGAGTTCACGGAGCAGGTGTTCGGCGCCCTCGTACAGTACCCCGCGTCCGACGGCGCCATCTACGATTACCGCGAGTTCTGCGATCGAGCGCACGAGTCGAATGCTCTCGTCGCAATGGCTGCGGATCTGCTCAGCCTCACGCTCATCGAGCCGCCGGGCGAATTCGGCGCTGATGCCGCCGTCGGCAACACGCAGCGGTTCGGCGTGCCGCTCGGCTACGGCGGGCCCCATGCCGCATATTTCGCAACGCGCGACGAGTTCAAGCGGCAGGTCCCGGGACGCATTATCGGCGTCACTGTCGACGCGAACGGAGACCAGGCCCTTCGCATGGCGCTCCAGACTCGAGAGCAGCACATCCGGCGAGCGCGCGCTACATCCAACATTTGCACGGCGCAGGTGCTATTGGCCATAATGGCCGGGATGTACGCCGTCTACCACGGTCCGGAGGGGCTTCGCGCAATCGCCGAACGGGTGCACAACCTCACGAAGCTCCTGGCGCGCGGGCTGGAGCGGCTCGGGTTTAGCGTGCGCCACGACCACTTCTTCGACACGATCCGCGTGGACATCAGGGATGGCCGCTCGGCCAACGAGCTGCTCGCCGAGGCGCGGCGGCATCGCGTGAATCTGCGGCGATTCGAGGACGGATCCATCGGAGTCGCATTAGATGAGACCGTCAACAAGGACGACATCAACACGCTCATCCGCATTTTTGGCGGCAGCGTGAACGGCATCTCGGCGGCTTCGCTGGCTGCGGAAATCGACGCCGGCTATCAGGGGCCGCTGCGCCGGACGTCGCCTTACCTCGAGCATCCTGTCTTCAACAGCTACCGCTCGGAGACGGAGATGATGCGGTACCTTCACAGGCTGTCCTCGCGCGACCTCTCCCTCACGACGAGCATGATTCCCCTCGGCTCGTGCACGATGAAGCTGAATGCGGCCGCGGAGCTGATGCCCATCACCTTTCCCGGCTTCAACAGCCTGCATCCCTGCGCCCCCGCCGATCAGGCGCAGGGGTATCACGAGCTCATCGACGAGCTCGATCGCTGGCTCTGCGAAATCACCGGATTTGCGAAGACATCCTTCCAGCCGAATTCCGGTGCGTCGGGCGAATACGCAGGCTTGCTCGTCATCAGGGCTTATCACGCCCGCCGGGGTGAGCCTCACCGCGATGTGTGCCTCATTCCGGAGTCCGCTCACGGCACGAATCCGGCCAGCGCGACGATGGCGGGGATGAACGTCGTCGTGGTGAAGACGGACTCGGCCGGCAACGTGGATGTCGGCGATCTCCGCGAGAAGGCCGAGAAGAACGCCGATCACCTGGCTGCGCTGATGATCACGTATCCGTCCACGCACGGCGTCTTCGAGGAAGAGATTCGGGAGATCATCCGCATCGTGCACGAGAACGGAGGACAGGTCTATTTCGATGGGGCGAACATGAACGCGCAGGTCGGCCTCTGCCGGCCCGGCGACTATGGCGCGGACGTGTGCCATCTGAATCTCCACAAGACGTTTTGCATCCCGCACGGCGGTGGCGGCCCCGGGATGGGCCCGATCTGCGTCGCCGAGCATCTAGTGCCGTTCCTGCCGCGGCATCCTTTCGCGGAGAGTGGGATGGCCGATGATCTCACGAGTGGCGTGGCAGCCTCCGATCAGTCGATCCGGGCCGTGTCCGCGGCTCCGTACGGCAGCGCGAACATCCTCGTGATCTCATGGGCGTACATCGCGATGATGGGCGCCGAGGGTCTCAAGCGCGCGACGGAGCTGGCCATCCTGAATGCGAACTACATGATGGCTCGGCTCGAGGAGAATTTCCCCGTACTCTATCGCGGTGCGCGCGGCCGGTGCGCGCACGAGTTTTTGCTGGATCTCAGGCCTTTCAAACGCGGCGCGTCAGGCGTTTCAGAGCTGGATGTAGCCAAGCGGCTGATGGATTACGGGTACCACGCGCCCACCGTGTCCTTCCCGGTCGTCGGCACGATGATGATCGAGCCCACGGAGAGCGAATCGAAGGAGGAGCTCGACCGGTTCTGCAGCGCTCTCGAGCTCATCCGCGAGGAGATCCGCGAGATCGAGGAGGGGCACGCCGATGCGGCAGTGAATGTGCTAAAGAACGCCCCGCACACGGCAACGATGATCGCGGCCGATGCCTGGGACCTGCCCTATGGCCGCGAGAAGGCGGCCTTTCCGGCGCCATGGACGCGCGAGCACAAGTTCTGGCCCTCCGTGCGGCGGGTGGATGATGCGTATGGAGACCGGAATCTGGTTTGCGCCTGCCCGCCGGTGGAGGCGTATGCGGGATAGGCGGAGGAGAGCGGTTTAGAGGTCAGAGGGCGGAAGTCAGAGGTCAGAGGTCAGAGGGCGGAAGTCGGAAGTCGGAGGGCGGAAGTCGGAAGTCAGAGGTCAGAGGGCGGAAGTCGAAGTCAGAGGGCGGAAGTCGGAGGTCAGAGGGCGGAAGTCGGAGCTCAGAGGGCGGAAGTCGGAAGTCAGAGGGCGGAAGTCGGAGCGTCGACATCGTTGGTGAGAATCCGACCTCGGACCTCCGACCTCCGACTTCCCATCTCCCATCTCCCCGTCTCTTCTGACATACCCCTTCCCCTCCCCCTGCCACCTTTAACGTCCGGGCGCTGTCAACTCGGCATATTTTTCATTTGGTATGCCCTTTGAAAAGCGCGTAATTCAGCATGTTGGCAGTCAATCGTTGAGAGTGCTAACAGCCCTTCGCGCCTGTATGCGCACGTGAATCCACCTTCTGGTATCATCCATCCAAACCAAGAAATGTCCGGTCTCCAAACCGGAGGAGTCTACATTATGACCACAATCAAGCCGATCGGCGACCGTGTCGTCGTCAAGCCCGAGGCCGCAGAAGAGAAGACGTCGAGCGGCCTGTATATCCCCGACACCGCGAAGGAGAAACCGCAGCGCGGCAAGGTCCTGTTCGTGGGGCCGGGGAATGTGGAGAACGGCAAACGCGTCGAGCCCACGGTCAAAGCCGGCGACGCCGTGCTCTACGGCAAGTATGCCGGCACGGAGATCACGCTCGATGGTGAGGAGGTCCTCATCATGCGCGAGAGCGACATTCTGGGAGTGATCGAGGAATAACGTTGTATTGCAGCCTGGTGCCCTTGCACGCAGGCTTTTTTTATGCAAGGCATCTCTAAATCATTCTGAGTCATGGCAAAACAAATCGTTTTCAATACCGAAGCGCGCAATGCCCTGAAGCGAGGCGTTGACACGCTGGCGAATGCCGTCAAGGTGACGCTTGGGCCCAAGGGTCGCAATGTCATTATCGAGAAGAGCTTTGGTGCCCCGACCGTGACCAAGGACGGCGTGACGGTGGCCAAGGAGATCGAGCTCGAGGACAAGCTCGAGAACGTCGGCGCGCAGATGGTCAAGGAGGTCGCCTCGAAGACGAGCGATGTCGCCGGCGACGGCACCACCACGGCCACCGTACTGGCGCAGGCCATTATGACGGCCGGACTGAAGAACGTCACCGCCGGCGCCAACCCGATGGACCTGAAGCGCGGCATCGATAAGGCCGTCACAGCCGTCGTCGAGGAGCTGCGAAGCCTCAGCCGCGACATCGAGGGCAAAGAGGAGATCTCGCAGGTCGCCGCCATTTCCGCCAACAACGACCCAGCCATCGGCGAGCTCATCGCGGATGCGTTCGAGAAGGTCGGCAAGGACGGCGTCATCACCGTCGAGGAGGCCAAGGGCACGGAAACGACCCTCGAGGTCGTCGAGGGTATGCAGTTCGACCGCGGCTACCTGTCGCCGTACTTCGTCACGGATGCGGATTCGATGGAGGCCGTCCTCGAGGACGCGTACATCCTCATCCACGACAAGAAGATCTCCTCGATGAAGGACCTGCTCCCCATCCTGGAGAAGACCGTGCAGGTGAACAAGCCGCTGCTCGTGATCGCTGAGGATGTGGAGGGCGAGGCCCTCGCGACGCTCGTGGTCAACAAGCTGCGCGGCACGCTGAAGGTGGCTGCCGTGAAGGCGCCTGGATTCGGTGATCGCCGGAAGGCGATGCTCGAGGATATTGCCGTGCTGACCGGTGGAACGGTCGTCTCCGAGGAGAAGGGCTATCGGCTGGAGAACACCACGCTCGACTCGCTCGGCAGCGCCAAGCGCATCGTCATCGACAAGGATTCGACGGTCATCGTCGACGGTGCCGGCGATTCGAATCAGATCAAGGCCCGCGCCAACCAGATCCGCCAGCAGATCGAGACGACGACCAGCGACTACGATCGCGAGAAGCTGCAGGAGCGCCTGGCGAAGCTGTCCGGCGGCGTGGCCGTGCTGAAGATCGGGGCCGCGACGGAGCCCGAGATGAAGGAGAAGAAGGCCCGCGTGGAGGATGCGCTGCATGCGACCCGCGCCGCCATCGAAGAGGGCATCGTGCCGGGCGGCGGCGTCGCCTACGTCCGCTCGCTCTCCGCACTCGACAATCTCGAGGTCGAGAACGAGGACCAGAAGATCGGCGTCTCGATCATCCAGCGTGCACTCGAGGAGCCGCTCCGCCAGATCGCCGTCAACGCGGGCCACGAAGGCTCGATCGTCGTCCAGAAGGTCCGCGAGGGCAAGGATGACTTCGGGTTCAACGCCCAGAGCGAGGAGTACGGCAACCTGATCAAGCAGGGCGTCATCGATCCGACGAAGGTTACACGCACCGCGCTCGAGAATGCCGCATCAGTCAGTGGCTTGCTCCTCACGACCGAGACGGTCGTCAGCGACAAGCCCGAGAAGAAGAAGAACCAGCCGGCCATGCCGGGTGGCATGGACGACATGGACTTCTAGTCCGCGCGTCCATCCTGAATTACGATGAGGCGGGAGCTGCGCAGGCGGCTCCCGCTTTTTTGTTGCACCCGCCCGGATATGTGCGGCCGCCGCCATTAGAATGGTCAGCGGCCTGGTCCGTACATTCGTCGACGAGTTCACCGCCTCCGGCGATGACATTTCCCCGAACCCGACGAGCGCCAATGTCCCCTGCAGAGATCATCCATCTGAATGAACGCCCGTGGAGTGGAGTCGGCCTGGAAGCCTGTTATCACGGTGGAGCCTTCTTCGAGGCCATCGGACCCGAGTTTAACATGTTGGATCGGCGCCACGACGTGATCAGTGCCGACGTGCTGGATGCCTGGTTTCCACCCGCACCGCCAGTGACCGAAGCCTTGCGGGATCACCTGCCCTGGTTGCTTCGAACCTCGCCTCCCACGCACGCGGAGGGGCTCGTTCGCGTGATTGCCCGAACCCGCGGCGTGCCGCCGGAGTGCCTGTTACCCGGCGCGGGATCCTCCGACCTCATATTTTTGGCGCTGCGCCAGTGGCTGCACGCAAGCTCTCGCGTGCTCATGCTCGATCCCACCTACGGCGAGTACGCCCACGTTTGCGAGAAGGTGATCGGGTGCCAAGTCGACCGTCTGGAGCTGCACCGCGCCGAGGGATTTCGACTGGATCTGGAGCGGCTCGAAGCCCGATGTCAGGACGGCTACGATCTGGTCGTACTCGTCAATCCGAACAACCCAACCGGACAGGCCATCCCCCGGGAAGACCTGGATCAGGTCCTTAAGCGCCTTCCTTCCGGATGTCGATGCTGGATCGACGAAGCATACATCGAGTACGCCGCTTCGGATGAATCGCTGGAGCACACTGCCGCTACGTCGGCGAACGTCATCGTCTGCAAAAGCCTTTCGAAAGCCTACGCGCTCAGCGGCGTCCGCGCGGCTTACCTCGTGGCCGGTGCAGAGACGATTCGGGAGCTGCGCCTGCTCACGCCGCCGTGGGCCGTCAGCCTGCCTGCTCAGGTGGCGGCTGTCCATGCCATGCAGGCTCCGGATTACTACGAGGCATGCTACGCAACGACGCACGAGCTCCGCGAGCGACTGGCAGCGGCCATACGGAGGATCAGTCCGGATGGCGAGGTGATTACCGGAGTTGGAAACTGGGTGCTCTGGTATCCGGGTCGACGCGATCTATCGGTCGCCGAGCTCATTCACAGGTGTCGCTCCCGCCGGATGTACCTTCGCGAGATCCGAACGGGCGCCGACGACGCCGTCCGCATAGCCGTCAAGGACGAGTCAACACAAGAGCGGATGATAAGCATCCTGCAGTGGGCTCTTGAGGATGTGGACAGTCCTTCTACAGGGTCCGCAAATTAGCGCTCGCCGAGCA
>CBFGRV010000044.1:0-24642 GCA_965651265.1 uncultured Rhodothermales bacterium | reverse complement strand
CGAGTGCGATGACTACTTTTACCTGCCGCACAGAGGCGAGGCCCGAGGTGTCGGCGGCATCTTCTTCGATTATCTGCGCACCGAACCGGAGGAGACATTTCAATTCGTGAAAGATGCCGGCGACACCTTCCTGGAGTCCTACATTCCCATCGTCGAGCGGCGCAAGGACTCACCCTACGGGGACGAGGAGCGCGAGTATCAGGAGATAAGGCGCGGCCGGTACGCCGAGTTCAACCTCCTCTTCGATCGCGGCACGCGCTTTGGGATCGAAACGCAGGGACGCACAGAGAGCATCCTGATGAGCCTGCCACCGCATGTGCAGTGGCGCTACGACTGGAGGCCCGAGCCCGGCACGAGGGAAGCTCGAGCCCAGTGGTTCTTCCAGCCACGCGACTGGTTGGCCTTGTCCGAGGACGACGTGCAGGACGATGCCGGGAGTTAGAAGAAAGTTCAACGATCTCGAGGAACTGCCGGCTGTGTTTTCGGAAGAAGGAAGTGAAGCCGCCGACTTCCCTCAGAGGTTCACCTGGAATGACACCCCGCCAGTTCCTCAAGAAGTATACGTACGACGATAGGCTCGTCACGGGCGAGTATTTCTCGTCCGAGTCGCTCGTCCTGCAAGAGGGCGATCGTGTCGGTGTGGTGTTGATGAATCTTGGAGGACCGGACCGTGGCGATGATGTGGCACCGTTCCTCTACAATCTTTTCATGGATCCCGCCATCATCGACATTCCGGTTGGCGGAATCCTGCGCCACTGGCTGTGCCGTCTGATCGCTTCTCGGCGCTCTCAACATGTGCGCAAGGACTACGAGGTGATCGGGGGTGGGTCCCCCCTCAATCGGCTCACGCGCGAGCAGGCGGCGGCGCTCGAGAAGTATCTCATGCGCGAATTCGGCGAAGAGGCGGGCGTTGAGTTCAAGACGTACATCGCCATGCGGTACTGGCATCCCTTTAGCGAAGAAGCTGCCGAGCAGATGAGGCAGGATGGCATCAACAAGGTGGTGCTGCTGCCGCTCTACCCGCACTACTCGAAGACGACCACGGGCTCCGGTTTGATCTATTGGTATGCTCTCCAGGAGGAGGGCGAGATTCCTCGCTGGGACACCACCTACGTTTTCGAGTACAGCACCAATCCGAAGTACGTCCAGGCCGTATCGGAACGCATCGATGAGGCCATCCAGCGCTTTCCGAAGGAGATGCGCTCCAGGGTGCATTTACTCTTCAGCGCTCATGGCACGCCCCTGAAGGAGATGAAGGAGCGGCGTGATCCGTACTGCTGCCTGATCCACTCGACGGTCGAGCGCGTGATGGCGCAGCGCGGATTCGATTATCCCTTCCACGTCTCCTTCCAGAGTAAGGTAGGGCCGATGGAATGGCTCACGCCGTCGACGGTGTCGAAGGTGCGCGAATTGGTCAGCCAGGGGGTTGCGGGACTCGTCGTAGTTCCGATCGCCTTCGTATCCGATCACATCGAAACGGCCTATGAGCTCGATGTTGAGCTGCGCGCGATCGCGGAGGAGGATGGCCTGAAGCATTTTGAAGTAACCTCCGGGCTAAATTGCCATCCGCTTTTCATCGAGGCGCTGGCCGAGGCCACGATATGCCAGCTCGTGCTCCCACGCGGTGTAGGGCGCGTGAGCTCCTCCGGAGATGGCGTGCCGTCGGGCCGCACGTACCCGCTGCGACCCCTTCGGTCAATGCCGCAGTATAATCCGTCGGAGCGCAGCACGCGCTGTCACCAGTGCGAGTTCATTATCGAAGCGCGCCGTTGGGACATCCCCGATGCGCAAACGGAAACACGCCCCATTCCTCCCGAACGGCAGGCGAGATAGAAAGCGCGATGCATCCCGTGAAAGGCTTCCGATTAGAACGAGGAAGCCTTTTTTGCAGGACCATGTCCCAGTCCGTTGAACATCTTCTTCGCACACTTGCGGCCGTCCCCATCGGTAGCCGAATTCTGGATCTGGGCTGCGGCCTCAGTGGCCTGGTTGAAGCGCTCGTTCGACTCGGGTTCGACGTATATGCGTGCGATACCAACCCTGGGGCTGTTGATGAGGTGCGAGGCGCCCTCTCCGAACATCTAGATCCGGAGCAGGCCGCAAAGCGCGTGGTGGTGTCTGAGCTCGCGGCCCTCGGCTTTCCGGACGACTTCTTCGACTGGATCGCGGCGGTCGGTGTCCTCGAACGACTCGAGAGCCGCGATGCGATGGTCGACGTCCTGGAGGAGGCGCGCCGTGTACTGCGCCCCGGAGGATGGATCTTTGTCACGGCGCCCGCACTGCCCGAGCAGATCATAGATGACTCCCGGCGAGGATATGCCGGGGATAGCGGGCTGGAGCCTTCATTCACGTCCCGGACCCTCGACGAGCTCTTGACAGAAGCCGGCTACGTTGTAGCGGAGCCTCCCTCTATTCAATCGCAGGACGGAGAGCGGGTCCTTCAGGCCATTTATCGTCGCGTAGAACCTGGTACGTCGCTCTAGAATTATGGCGAATGCGCAGCATCTTCACCCCGCTAACCTGCAGACGAGCATCGAACTGTTCGAGCGCGCTCGCCGCGTCATTCCGGGCGGTGTAAATTCGCCGGTCCGGGCTTTCAAGAGCGTCGGCGGCACGCCGGTATTCATCCGACGAGCCGAAGGAGCCTACCTCGAGGACGAAGACGGCAACCGATATATCGACTATGTGGGATCCTGGGGTCCCATGCTGTTGGGTCATGCGCATCCCGATGTCGTGGAAGCCGTCAGGGAGGCGACGGCGTCGTCGACCTCTTTCGGTGCCCCTACGCGGCTCGAGGTTGAAGTCGCCGAACTCATCTGTGAGCTCGTGCCCTCCATAGAGTCAGTTCGGATGGTCAACTCAGGGACGGAGGCGACGATGAGCGCCGTCCGATTGGCGCGCGGAGCGACGGGCCGCGAGAAGGTCATCAAATTTGAAGGCAACTATCACGGCCATGCTGACTTCTTCTTGATCGCAGCAGGGAGCGGCGCCACCACGTTCGGTCGCCCCAACTCCCCCGGCGTGACCACCGGCACGGCACGTGACACCCTCATCGCGCGATACAATGATCTCGAAAACGTGCGCAATCTGGTTGCCGAGAACGAGGACGAGGTGGCGTGCATCATCATCGAGCCGGTGGCGGGAAATATGGGTTGTGTACCTCCCGAACCGGGCTTCCTGGAGGGACTGCGAAAGATCTGCGATGAGAAGGGGATCATCCTTATATTCGACGAGGTGATGACGGGCTTTCGCGTCGCTCGCGGGGGCGCGCAGAGGCTCTACGGGGTCACACCCGACCTTACTACACTGGGCAAGATCGTAGGCGGGGGCTTGCCGGTTGGCGCGTATGGAGGCCGGCGTGAGCTAATGGATCAACTTTCTCCTGATGGCCCCGTCTACCAGGCCGGCACGCTCTCCGGCAACCCGATTGCGATGGCTGCAGGGTTTGCTGTGCTCAAACGGCTCCGCGACGAATCCGACATTTACGAGCGACTCGAGCGCAGCAGCCGTCGCCTCGCTGATGGCACGCAGAAGAGCCTCGCGGAACTTGGGCTTGACTACTACGTGACGCAGGTCGGATCCATGGGCACGCTGTTCTTCACATCCGATCGCGTTATGGATTACGGAGGCGCGACTACCTGCAACACCGAGTTGTACGCCCGGTACTTCCATGCTATGCTCAGGCGAGGTATCTATCTGGCTCCGTCCCAGTTCGAGGCGTACTTCGTGTCCGCCGCGCATGGCGATGACGAAATTGATAGGACTCTAGAGGCCCAGCGAGAATCGCTCGAAGAAGTCCATCAGATGTCTGCACCCTGAACCCTACAAGCGACTTACACCTCCATCATGAACAACTATGTTGAGCGGACGGTCATCCCTGAGATCGGGAGTCATACGGTTCGCTCCACCGCCCCCGGAACGCAGCTCGAGCGCGTACCGGTTTTGATCTTCGACGATCCGGCAACCATGTCAAAGCAGGTCGCGAAACGTATCGCCGGCCTGATCGAGGAGGGAAAGACCGTCGGGCAGCACGTCGTCCTCGGCTTGCCGACCGGTTCGACGCCCATTGGCGTCTACCAGGTGCTGATCCAGATGCATCGAAACGAGGGGCTCGATTTCTCAGGAGTCATCACGTTCAACATCGACGAATACTACCCGATGCAGCCGGACAGCCTGCAGAGCTACCACCGGTTCATGCGGGAGAACTTCTTCGATCACATCAACATCCCCGAGAGAAACGTCCATATGTTGCGGGGAGACATCCCGCTGGACGAGGTGGAGGCCTACTGCCACCTGTACGAGCACGAAATCGAGAAGGCGGGAGGACTCGATCTCGTGCTGCTCGGCATTGGTCGAAGTGGCCACATCGGTTTCAACGAGCCGGGCTCGGGCCCAGACACACGAACGCGGCTCATCGTGCTCGATGAAATAACACGAAAGGATGCGGCCAGCGATTTCTTTGGCGAAGAAAACGTGCCCCGCCAGGCCATCACAATGGGAGTGGGCACCATCCTCGATGCGCGCGAGGTGATCCTTCTGGCTACCGGTGAGCACAAGGCACCGATCATCAAGAAGGCCGTGGAAGAGGAGCCCAATCGAAGAGTCACGGCTACCTACCTCCAGCGGCACCGAAATGCGACGTTCTATCTGGATAGGGCCGCAGCCGGCGAGCTGACGCGCGAGAAGACACCGTGGCTCGTCAAGCAGGTCGAGTGGGACCCGTTGATGGCGAAGCGCGCCGTCATCTGGCTCTCCGAGAAGCTCGGCAAGGCCATCATGACGCTGGAAGAGGCGGATTTTTACAGAAACCACCTCCATGATCTCGTCTATGCCTACGACAACGTCGACAATCTCTGCCGGACGGTGTTCGAGGATCTGCGCCGTCGCGTGACGTATCGTGACGGCCTCATCAAGAACAAGACCGTCGTCTTGTTTAGTCCACACCCGGACGATGACGTGATCTCGATGGGAGGGATGCTCGACAAGCTCGTCGCGAATGGCAACCACGTGACCGTTGCCTACATGACGAACGGATCGGTGGCCGTCTTCGATGCCGACGTGCGGCGGTATATGCGATTCCTGGAGCTAAGCCAGGGCGTGCTCGGGCTCTCCAAGAAGGCGATGCAGGATCTCAATGCCAGCCGTGAGCGCATCCTCGAGTTTCTCGAACGCAAGCGGCCGGGTGAAGTGGACACGAAGGAGATTCAGGGTATCAAGGCATTCATTCGCTATGCGGAGGCCATCGAGGGGCTCGAGGTGATGGGCCTGGGTGCCGAGAATGCGCGTTTCCTCGATATGCCCTTCTACAAAACCGGACGCGTCCGAAAAGACCCGATCGGAGATGCCGATGTCAAAGTGGTGTTGGATTTACTCGAAGAGCTCCGGCCTGAGCATGTCTTCGTTGCGGGCGACCTCTCTGATCCTCACGGTACGCATCGAATGTGTTATCAGGCGATCGGCCTGGCACTCAAGGAATACAACAAGCGCCACGTCGAGGAGATGAGTCACGAAACACCCGTCGAATACGATGCCGAGGCGGAAGCCCCGGATACCGACGGTCATGCCTCCAATGGAAGCGAAGGTTTCCGCCGTCCGCTCGTCTGGCTGTACCGTGGCGCCTGGCAGGAATGGGAGATTCACAGAGCGGACGTGTTCCTCCCGATGTCGAAGGCCGATCTCGACCGGAAAGTCGAAGCCATCTACAAGCACGAGAGCCAGAAGGACCGTGCCATGTTTCCCGGTGCGTATGACGAGCGGGAATTCTGGCAGCGCGCTCGCGACCGCAACACGAACACGGCACAGGCTCTCAACAAGCTGGGCCTGCCGGAGTTTTATGCGGCCGAGGCTTTCGTGACGACATACGAGCTCTGAATCGAGCGCCTGACCGGGTCGGTCGGGCGAGGTGGTTCCGGATCACCGGGCTCACCGCCGGAGCCGCCCGGATGGGCCCGGCCCGAGACGGCGGACTAGTCGACGAAGATGAAGTCGACGGCCCGCGTCTCCAGGTTTGCGCCGGCAACCTGGACCTCGACGCGGTCGCCGAGACGGTATGCCTTTCCCGTCTCGCGCCCGATCAAACGGTAGGTGCGTTCGTCGTACTCGTAGTAGTCGTCGTCCAGATCGCGCACGTGCACCATTCCTTCGACGAGCAGGTCCGACAGCTCAACGAAGACCCCGAACTTCGTCACTCCACTGACGACGCCCGCGAAATGCTCCCCAAGTCGATCTCGGATGTATTCGACCTGCTTGAGCTTGATGGATTCGCGCTCGGCCTCGACAGCGACCTGCTCGCGTTCAGAGCAGTGCTCGGCGATTGATTGGAGGTGTTCCCGGGCCGGCGTGCGGCCGCCCGATGCATAGGCCTTCAGGAGGCGATGCACGATCAGATCGGGATATCGCCTGATCGGGCTTGTGAAATGCGTGTAGTGGCGGAAGCCGAGCCCGTAGTGGCCGATATTCTGCGTCGAGTAGACGGCCTTGGCCATCGCCCGCAGGGCCGCCTGCTCAATGATGGGCTGCTCCGGCGTGCCTTTCACGTGTTCCAAGAGCGCATTCAGATCCTTCGGGGACACATTTCCGCCGGAGAGCTTGAGCGTATAACCGAACGCGCGGACATACTCGGCTAGATGTGCGATGCGCTCTGCATCCGGCTTGTCGTGAATTCGGTAGACGAACGGCCTCTCGCGATCGGCTTTGCCGATGTGCCCTGCGACGGTCCGATTCGCCAGCAACATCAGCTCTTCGATCAGCCGATTGGATTCCTGCCGATCCTTCCGGACGATGTCGATGGGCTTGCCGGCATCATCCAGGATGACTCGAATCTCGGGAAGGTCGAAATCCACCGAGCCGGACTGCATCCGCTTGCGGGTTAGCTCACGCGCGAGCCGCGCAGCGCGTATGACGTGCTCGGCGAAAGGATGCTCGGGATGTCCGCCTTCAATGAACTGCTGTGCCTGTTCGTACGTGAATCTGTACTGCGAACGGATGACGGTCTCGGCGATTTCGAAGTCCTTCACGGAGCCGTTCGGCGAGACTTCCATGATGATTGAGAAGCCGAGCTTGTCCTCCTCAGGCCGGAGGGAGCAGACCTTGTTGGATAGCTTCTCTGGAAGCATGGGGATGACCCTGTCCACGAGATATACGCTCGTCCCGCGCGCCAGCGCCTCTTTGTCCAGCGCCGAGTCGGGGCGAACGTAGTGGCTCACGTCCGCGATGTGCACGCCGACCTCCAGGTGGCCATTTGGCAATTCCAGCACGTGGACGGCATCGTCGAAATCCTGCGCATCGACGGGGTCGATGGTGAAGATCGGCTTGTCGCGAAGATCGACGCGCCGCCGGAGCTCCTCCTCGGGAATCTCTTCCGGGATGCGCTCGGCCTCCTGCACGACCTCATCCGGGAAACCCGATCGGATGTCCATGCTCATCGCAAGCGAGAGCACGCGCACCTTCGCATCCTTCCCCGGTCCGATGACCTCCAGGATGCGGCCCTCCGGGGAGGCTTTGCGGTCATCGAATCTGTCGATCGACGCGACGACCTTGTCGCCGTCGGAGGCGCTCCCAAAGTGCTCCTCGGGGATGTAGACGTCCTGCGTCACCCGCTTATCGTCCGGCACGACGAACGCGAAGTGGCCCATCTTCTGAAACGTGCCGACGATACGGGTCCTCTTCCGCTCCAGCACTTCCAGGACCTCCGCTTCCCGCCGTCGATCTCCGCGCTTCGGCATGGCAAGCGCCACGAGGACACGGTCGCCGTCGAGCGCCGTTCCCATGTTGCTCTCGCGGACGTAGATGTCTTCGTCATGCCCTTCGACGTCCACGAACCCGAATCCCTGGGGATTGACCTTCAACACACCCTCGATAGTCGTCGGTCGCGGCTTGTAGGTATAGCGGCCGCCATCGGACCGCGCAATCAGACGCTTCTCGTCGAGCTCCCTGAGCACGTCCAGATACTCCTGATAGTCGCGATTGTCCGAGTAGCCTAGCTCCTTTGCGAGTTGCTTGGGACGATAGGCCTTGTTGCGATTCTGCTTGAGGACTCGGAGGATATCGTGCTTGATGCGATCCCGGGAAAGTGTTTTGGCCACGTGCTTTCCAGCCGGCTGATTTTGGGTGACGCGCCCTGATACGCCGGCAGGCGGCATGCGGTCCACGGCTCTCAGCCTTCCGCGCCCGCGGCAACCTCATCCGGGTCGGTTTCTTCCTCGTCGTCGGTGGGAGCGGGCGTGCCGAAGATCCCGTGGAACAGGCGGCGCCACGACGGGAATTCGGTCTGATAGGAGACGCCCGCGCCGGTGGTGCTCGTGTTGAAGGACTGAACGTTGAGCAGATCTCCCTCGCGCCTATAAAACATCTCGACCGATACGCGAGGGTTCAGGCGAACTTCCACAACGAATTCATCGAGCACTCCCTGCTGCTCACGCCGAAGCTGATCGCTCTGATAGATCCCTTCGCCCCGGATCACAAGTCGTTCATCCAGCAACCGCAGCGCCACACCGTACGTCACATCCAAATCCTGCGTGCTCTCGCCCTGTACTCCAAGATTCAGGTCGAGATTGGGCAGTGCGTAGTTGAGATACCGGTTCAACTGGCTTGCGACGAGCTGGGAAAGGCTGTTGAAGGCCAGCTGATTTCGTGTGTCGGAGAGCTGGGACTGCGCCGAGGTCGTCAGCAGGAAGGAGTTCGTCAGCAGCACGCTCGTGGCATATTCCGCCACGTGCTCGGGCTGATTAAGCTGCGCTTCGATGCTGCTCTCATATCCGCCCAGCATGGTCCGTTCTCCTCGATCGATACTGAGCCCGAGATCCACCGTGGGCGTCGAAACGCGCCCGCTTACATTCATTCGAATGATCAGGGGGATGTACTCCTGCACGGCATCTACGCCCAACCCTTCGGGGGACGCTCGTGTGCGATACGAGGCCGCAATGTTGAGCATGGCATCGAGCGGATCGCCGTCCCACGTGATCGTGCCGCTGTCGATCAGGAACCGTCGGAAGAACACCTCGCCGGCGGTGAAGAGGTAGTCCCCTGACGAGACATCGAACGAACCGAATGTATAGTATTCGCCCTCGGAGCGGATGAGCTGAATGCGGCCGCTTCCCACCGCATTGATGACGTCGCCGAGTAGAGGATCGATTACGAGATGCACCGTGGAGCCCTGCGGTGCCGAGAGATTGAGATCGATCTCCAATCCGTCGAGGAAGGGCCGCTCACCCGCCGGCCGTTCCGCGAGGACTCCGCGCCGATGCGTTAGCGCGGCGAGGTCCGGCAGGCGCCCGGTGGAGTCAGCGAACACGATGAAACCGGCATCCGTCGCTTCCCCCGATTCGGTAATGGGGATGTAGAGGTCGCTCTTGCTGTGGGCTACGGCATTCTCGGACCGAAGCGACGCCGAGGAAAGGGGCCCCGTGAGGCTCACGTCGCCCGACACCCAGATCGTCCCATAAAACGGCAGCTCGCGCGACTGGCTGACGTTCATGATACGCAGATCAGAGAGCGCGCCGTGAAGATCGAAGGAGAAGTAACGGTACTCATTGAACAGAATCGCACCACGAACGGTCGCCGTGCCCTCGGTCGGGTCGGACACACGGACGTTTTGCAGGTGGATACCCTCCTCATCCACGGTCACAGGACCCTCGGCCGAGTAGTTGAGGGCGAATTCCGGCACGCGAAACCGTCCCTCCTGGAGTCTGAGTGAGGCATCGAACAGCGGCGAGTCAAACGACCCACCGATATGCCCACGCCCCGACAGGAAACCGGATACATCGGTGATGTCGTTGCGGAAGATGTATTCGAAGAAGAAAGCATCCGCCCGGGTCACCGCAAGGTCGAGATCGATCGAACCTGGATCACGGCGTCCTGTCGCCTGGATCGTGCCAGGGAGGCGGAACGTGCCTTCGAGACGGAGCTCATTTTCGTACATTCGCCGGCCTTCTCCAGAAGCGGATACAGGTGTCAGATCGATGCGCAGGGCCACATCCGGCGAACCGGGGATGTAGCGACTACTCAAGTCGACGGCGCCAAGCACCCGGTCCTCGAACGAGAGGGGCGCAATCCGGAGATTTCCCGTCAATTCCGGCTGGTTCCCAATACCCGTAAGGGCCAACCGCCCGTTTACGGTTCCACCCAGAGGTTCGGTGATACCGAAGAGCCCAATGACGTGCTCGAGTAGAATGTCGTCCGCCTGTAGGGCAAGCGTGTCGGAGGGGGACGCGGAAATCGCGCCAGAGACAGAGAATTGCTCGGGTGAAGAACCCTCTCCGCCGGTTCGCAGCAACCTCAACCCATGCACGATCGTGGCATCGGCGAAGAAATCCACGATGCTGGTTTCCGGATTCCGCCACGTCTGATCCCTCGCCGGCAGCTGCAGGTGCTTGATGGCGAGTCGTTGGCGGTCGCTCAACACCTCCACATCGGCAATCAGCTCGAACGGCGAATCGGCTCCGCGGGCATTGGCCGATGCTTCGATGTCGAGCTGTCGCCTTTGCACTTCGAGGTCGAGCGAGGCTTCCGTGAACGCCTGATCGCCCGCTTCAACCAAAGCCGCATCGACTCGGGCGCTGCCACGAAGAGTGGGAATGATTCGCTCGATGGAGTCGATGTCGAACTGAACGGAGGCGTTCAGCTGGTCGGCCGTCCATCCTCCAAAGTGAAGAGAATCGGCGTAGAGCTCTGCGTCCAGCACGAGCGAACGATAGTCCATGGTCACGGATGCGTTCAAGGCTGCATCGGAACGAAACGCATGGTGACCAGGAAGCATCGCATCCAGGATGTCGGCTCTCAAAAAGCGGGCGTACAAGTCGAGTTGTCTCGGCGCGATGTCCACAAAGCCGCCAGCTTCTGATCGGCCCGGGGCTCTCGATACAGATTCCAGAGATGTCGACTCACCGGTGACGGTCGGGGCCATCGCGGCACTACGCGTCTTCGCCTGCTCGTGCTCGAGTGAGGCGGAAATGGCCTCATTCCAGTGGGCGGCGAGATTCGTTAGCGATGCAAGCCCAGCGTCACCCGTGGCCGTAAACTGCAAAACATCTCCATCGATGTCGATTCGCGACTCACCCGAATCATGCTGATGGATGGTTAGCGCGGTTCGATGGGGCGGCAAGGATCTACGATCACTGCCGTACGCCACGACGGAGGTGTCCATCGAAACCTCGAACGAGCCGTTCAGGCTTGCAAGTGTGGAGCCCTGACCCTGGATGCGAAACGTTGAGTTGAGCTCGGTAGTCAGCGTGTCGGCCTTGAGCAGGGGCCCGAGATTCAGACGCGTTGTTTTGCCGGTCAGGGTGTAGGAAGGCATGCTCTCGAGGCTGGCCGCGGCCGTCGCATAGATCGATCCGATTTCCGTGACGGCGGCGCCCCTGCCACGGAGGTCGGATCGTTGGCCTTCGATTACTACGTCGAGCGTGTCGATCGCACGGTGAGCGAACACAGACTCGCTCAAGCTGAGTCGCAGCCGCCCAGAAGCTCCAGTCAGATTGCCGCCGCGGACGTCGTATTCGAGTTGGCCGTTGAGTGCACCCGCCAGATCGGGCCGCTTGATGACCTGTCCCAGATCGAGGCTATCGGCACGCAAGCTGCCGCGAGCCTGAAGCTCATGGCCATTCTCATATTCGAAAACTCCCTCCGTGGAGAGCGCGCCCAGCTCGCTGGCAGCCTCCAGGTTCAGCGTTCCCACGAGCCTCGATGGCAAATCGTCGGAGGCCCAGTGTAGGACGCCTGCCGACAAGCCCCTCCATCGAACGAGACCCAGGTGATCGAACGGTTCGACGCCGGACGTCGGCCAAACCGCCGCGAAATCCGACCAGGCCATCGTGCTGGGCCGCACGGCGGCCTCGAAATCCACGGAATCAGGCAACCCGACGAGTGTACCTTCGAGCTCCACGACGGAGCGACCGCGCGCAAAGGAGGCATTCTCGACAACGAGCTCCGAAAGCGGGCCTCGCACGCGCAGTTCCACGATCAAGCTATCCCGTAGAGGCAGAAACGGGGCAATCCGGGCCAATTCAGACGCATTGAACGAGCTTTCGGTGAGCTCCAGTTCGATCTCCGTGGCATCCGGCCGCTGTGCGAGGTCAGCGAGTCCGACAATGGAGCCGTTCAAATGCATCCGGGAGTTTCCAACCCTCGCATAGAACTCGTTCAGTGCAAATTGCCCCTCGCGCAGCACGACCTGCCCGCGCACCTGAGAGAAGTCAAGGCCCAGTGCGGGCACGCTGCCGTCGAGTTCGAGGATGTCTATCAGACGCATTGCATCGCCCCATTCGACGACTGCGCGGCCATCGACATCCCGAATATCGACATTGGTGTAGTCGAAAAGGAAGCCATCACGCACGGCGTCTGGTGCATCCCCCATGTTCCGGCTGACCACGCGCCCATTTCGAAGCTGTACGCGCGTCGCGCGGAACGACCAGGCGTCGCGCGGCGCGGAGAGAGCACGATCGGGGTACAGAAGCGTTTGCACGTTCCATCGGCCGTCATCGAGCCGATGTAGATGGATCTCAGGGCTGATGAGCTCGATCCGGCCGGTCGAAATCGTGCGATTGAACAAGTCACGCCAGCTCGGGTGAAGAACGACCGAATCAATCGTTGCAATGAGCTCGCCGCGAGCATCGCGCACCACGACATCGTCGGCTGAGAGGCGATTCAGCAGATTTCCACGAAGCTCACGGATCTGTAGCTCGCCATCGAACGATCGAGCAAACTGTCGCTCGACCTCTCGTCGAAGACCGTCTCGCCCCACCTCGGTCCGCGTCAGGGCGAAGAACACTACGGCCACGGCGACAGCCACGTAGAGTACGTAGCGCATGGCGTGCCCTGAAAGCGATATGAACCGAAGAGGAGACAATGAGGGGACGTGCGGATCGGAGGAAGTTGGCGGCGGTAATACGAAATGACCCCTCTAATGTGCCCCGGCGGGAACCGTCCGCTATCCCGCAACTCGCCGCAGATACCCCCAGGCCGCCTCGACGTACTCGCGCGGAACATCCGACGAAACGTACGCCTCTCCAATCTGCCGCAGTAGAACATACCTGATCTGGCCGTCCCGCGCCTTCTTGTCCATGTGCATCGATTCAATCAATGAATCCACGTCGACCTCACCCAGTCCTTCCGGAACGCTGATGCGGCCAACAAGCCCGTCCGCCCGCTCGAAATCCAGATCCGGATTGACCTCTCTGGAGAGGTGAAGCGCGGCCCTCATCCCCAGGGCAACGGCCTCGCCATGCGTGAATCGACCGTAGCCGGCTACCTTCTCGACGGCATGCCCGAAGGTATGGCCGAAATTCAGGATCGCACGCCTGCCCTTTTCAAACTCGTCTTCTGCGACCACGCGTGCCTTGACCCGTGCCGCGCGGGGCAAGAGGTGTGAGATCGTTTCTGGGTCTCGCTTTGCAATCAGATCCCAATTTGATTGCAGGAAATCGAAGAGGTCTACGTCGTCGATCAACGCATGCTTGATGACCTCGGCAAGGCCCGACCGCCATTCACGCTCGGGAAGAGACTTCAGGGCCCGGGTGTCCACGAGTACGGCGACCGGTTGATGGAAGGACCCGATCAGGTTCTTGCCCACGTGATGATTGATGCCGGTCTTGCCGCCGATGGAGCTGTCCACCTGCGCAATCAAGGTGGTCGGGATGTGCACGAGCGGCAGCCCTCGAAGCAAGGTGGCAGCGGCAAAGCCGGCGATGTCACCCACGACCCCTCCTCCGACCGCGAGGACGACCGTAGCGCGATCGATCTTCCAGTTCAGAGCTTGATCGTAGATGCTTTCCAGGTGGTGCAGGTCCTTGGTGGTTTCACCGGGCGGTAGCACGATGGCCAGGCAGTCGAATCCCGCCGCCAACATCTGGTCGCGTACTTTTGCACCGTAGAGCGGATGGGTATTCTCATCGGAAACGACGATGCCACGCGTCGCCCGAGGGAGAAGTTCTCTTACCAGATCCGACGTTTTATCTAGACCGGTGAAAACTACCGAATAGCTCGGCGACACGCGCACCTCGACGAGCGCCTCGTGGGGTACTTTTATTGCCATAAATCTTTCTTTCGGCCCGGCATATATTTTGTACGATTCACGCTTAAAGGGTCCGCCCACAGATCATCGGCACACTCTGGCCAAACAATGTCTACGATGAGTTACAGCCGCAGCATGATTCAGAAAACGCTCCTCATGATCGGCGCAATGGCAGTGGCGGGCCTTGCGGTTTTCGGCTTCGGCCGCCAGTTCGAGAGATGGCGCCAGGCCAACCTCGATTTCGAGTTCCCCATGGAGGAGCTTTTCGTCTGACCCCGTAATCTCCGCAAAGCTTCTCTCCGTAGTCCACGTGGCGGTACCGCCGATTCTCCGAATCGCGCAGCTTCTGGGAGGACACGAAGATATGGCCAACTTGCTCCCGGCGGATGCCCACGGGCAGATTTGAGCGTGCTGAGTTGGTCGCCCTTCTCCAGCGAGCCCGATAGGAAAACCTCTGCGACCCGATTCAGTAACAAAAGAAAGCCGGTGGCGAAACGGCCGGCATACCTTCGCAGCCCGGTTAATTACCATGATCACTTACCGGCTATTCCTCCTATGCGCACTCGGCGCCGGCCTTTTCCTGACGGGATGCTATAGTTCGTCGAAGATCGAGGACGAGTCCATTCCTGGCGACAGCACCCGGGTCTATACGCGGGCCGTCCACGTGCTCGTCGATGGAGACGATGTGGGCACTGTTCCGCGAACCGTTCGCCTTCGGCGACAGCTGGGCAACCGAAAAGTATCGCTCTGGCAGGCCGGAGAAGAGTTCCGCATCTACGAGCTTGAGTTCGGGGGATCCGTCGAGGGCGATCAATTGCTTCAGAGTTTCTGGTCGTCTCGATCGCCGGACGGGGCCAGTTTCGACGCACGTACCCTCCCCAACAATGGAGAGGGCACCTTTTACGTGCCCTACAGCCCGTATCCGATTCGGGTGGAAGATCACGTGTACGGATTGGTGCTGCTCGTCGAAGACTGAATCGTTCGCTCGGAGGTCGCGCCCACCCATTGACGGGGTGCTCGTGACCTCCGGGCCGGTCACTCGTAGACCTCCCGGAGTTCCATGTGCCTACTCGTCTTTGCGTATCGGACTCATCCGCGATATCCTTTCATCTTTGCAGGCAATCGCGACGAGTTTCACGGACGACCCACGGCGCCCGCCGGGTATTGGGCCGATCATCCAGAAATTCTGGCAGGCCGGGATCTGAAGGCAGGAGGGACGTGGCTAGGGGTCTCGCGCAGCGGTCGGTTTGCGACCGTGACCAACTTCCGGGAGCCTAACGAGCAGATCGCCGATGCTCGATCACGCGGAGAGTTGGTGACGAACTTCCTTCTCGACGAAGGATCCCCTCGAGACTTTCGGCAGGCCGCTGCCGCATCCGGACAGCTTTACAATGGCTTCAACCTCATTTTCGGCCACTGCTCGGAACTGCATTACGTCACCAACCGCGATGGAGTGGCAGACTACGAGATCAGCCCGGGGCTGTACGGCCTCAGCAACGGTCGATTGGATACGCCCTGGCCGAAGGTCGTGCGGGCCAAAGAGCTCTTTCAAAAGGTTGTCCAGAGGGACCACGTCGATTCAGAGGACCTGCTGGCCCTATTGACCGACGAATGGCGTCCATCAGACGAGCACCTACCCAGGACGGGTATCGACCTGAGCTGGGAGCGGAGGGTGTCGTCGATCTTCATTCGGGGGGATGAATACGGTACGCGCGCATCGACGGCTGTGCTCATCAGCGGTACTGGGGAGGTCACCCTCGTCGAACGGTCTTTTGGGCCCGGCGGGGTGGAGATCGGAACGCAGCGGTTCGAGTTCGTGGCGGAATCGGCGCCGGTACGCTAATCGCCGATCATGGGAGTTCCAGCGTCTGCCACTCGCAGGGATGTTCGGTTCTGATCAGGCGTTGAACGACCTTACATGGAAAGCCCCGAATCCGTCATGGACCGGGGCTCTCCCAGCTTACCGTGTAGGCGCTAGATGACGCTGCGGTAGTTATTTCGGCTTCGTCAGCGCCGTGACGTTAGTACCCCCGCCTGGTGTGCGGAGCCGCACGAGGAATGTCGATCCTGGCTCGATGCTGCGGTACACCTCCTCGAACTCCTCGAGGTTTCGTACCGGACGGCGGTCGATCTCAATGATCACATGACCCGTTCGCAGCCGGGCCTCGCGAAATGCATCGCTCGACGGATTGATGTCCGTCACGATGACTCCGTCGACGGGGCTTTCAAAACCGGCGCGCCTCGCAAGCTCCGGTGTGATGTTTCCGAGCGTGAACCCCAGCTCCTCCATCATCTGCTCGCGCGGTGAGCGATTGGCCGGCTCATTCGCCGCCACCGTTTCCGTATCGCCCTCCCAGGCGCCGAGCTCTACCTCCAGGGTCTCCAGGTCGCCGTCCCGGTTCACCGTCAGCTCGACGGTTTCCCCCGGCTTCATTGCGCCGATCCACAGCGAGAGCTGCTGGTGGTTGGTCAACTCACGACCGTTCACAGAGACAATGATGTCGCCACTTTGAAGGCCGGCGCGCTCGGCGGCTGTGCCCGGTGTCACCTGTTCGACGACGGCCGCACCGCGCGGCAGATCGAGAGCGTCAATCAGGCTGGGGCTCGCCGGACCATAGCTCACGCCCAGCCGCCCACGCTCGACTCGACCCGTCTCGATGAGCTGGGATGCCACATCCCATGCGGCATTACTGGGGATGGCGAAGCCAATGCCCTGAAATCCGCCGGTCCGAGAGATGATGGCCGTATTGATGCCGATCATTTCACCGCGCAGGTTTACGAGCGGCCCTCCCGAGTTACCCGGATTGATGGCGGCATCCGTCTGGATGAAGCTATGCGTGGGTGTCGGCCCCGAAGGAGCCTCACGGAAGCTCGGCACGAATCCGCCACCCTGGACGCGTCCCGTTGCGCTGATGATGCCGGCCGTCACCGTGTTGCTCAAGTCAGCACGTAGCGGGGACCCGAAGGCCATCACCCACTGGCCGACCTGGATATCATCCGAGTCTCCAATGGAAATGAAGGGGAGTCCATCCGCATCGATTTTGAGAACGGCCACGTCGCTCACGGCATCTGCTCCAACGACCTCTGCGTCGTATTCGGAGCCATCCATGAGGATGACCCTCAATTCATTCATTTCCGAAATGACGTGATTGTTCGTCAGGATATATCCATCCTCACGAATGATCACACCCGATCCCATGCCCTGACGCGGCATGGGTTGCGGTTGACCGAAGCCGAAATCGCCGAAAAAGTCTTCGAATGGCGTCCCCTCGAAAGGATTGCGGGGTTGAGGGCGGTCGCCATCCGTGACGAGGCGCTCGGCCTGAATCTGTACCACGGTTGGATTTACCCGCGTCGCGACCTGAATAAACGCATCCTCGAGTTCCGTAGCGCCGGGAAGCTCCTGCTCGATGAGCGTCCCGCCGGCGGCGCGTGAAGGGGTGGCCACGCTATCTCCGACATCGAAGACATTCGCGCCAATCGTCGTGAACATGATGCCGGCGAGAAAGGCTGCGACGACTATAACAGCAAGGGATACTCGTCCTGTCGATTTCATTGCGTCGTACTGAACGTGTCTATCAGAATGTCTACATAACTAGGCGGGAAGCGACTGCCTCCGGGCAGGCAACCAGCCGGAAGGCAAAGGCTGAGGCCGCTCGAAACATCGTAGGAGGGATGCCGCCTCCGTTGCCGCACATACTCCAAACATGAAAAAAACGTGCCGAGGATTGCTATTAGTATGCAATACGACAAGCCGTGCTACGTTTCCGGCGTGCAACGAATATTACGGTCAGCCGAACCGCCTAGGATCCGCCGGGAATGCCGGGTTCCGTCATGTCTCGCACATCGAGGATGCGATCGATCTCTGCTTCCGAGAGGATGCCCAGCTCCCGGATGACGTCGCGCACCGACCGCCGTTCGGACGCTGCTTTCTTGGCAACCTGCGAAGCACGGTCGTATCCGATGGCGGCGTTCAACGCCGTGGCAATGGAGGGATTGAGCTCCAGCAGCTCGCGACAACGCTCGCGGTCGGCCTCGATGCCGTCGACGCATTTCGTGCGGAACGCGTCGCATACGTTGGCGAGGATCGTCACGCTTTCCAGAAAGGCGTACGCGGCCACGGGCATCATAACATTGAGCTCGAAGTTGCCATGCTGTCCGCAGATGGTGATCGTCGTGTGGTTGCCCATCACGCGGGCGCACACCATCATCGTGGCCTCGCTCATCACCGGATTCACCTTTCCCGGCATAATGGACGAGCCCGGCTGTACGGCCGGCAGGCGAATTTCGGCCAGCCCACTGGTTGGGCCGCTCGCCAGGTGTCGGATGTCGTTCGCGATCTTCATCAGTGCCACGGCCAACGTATTCAACGCCCCCGACGCACTCACATAGGCGTCCTTCGCTCCTTGCGCCTCGAAGTGATTTTCGGCCTCTCGGAAGGCCAGCCCGGTTTCTTCGCCGATCAGCGCAATCGCGCGGGCCGGGAAATCCTTGTGCCGATTGATCCCCGTTCCCGTGGCCGTTCCGCCAAGCGCGAGCTCCGCCAGCTCGTTCGAGGCATTTCTAAGGCGCCGGACACAATGGTGAATCTGCGAAGCGTAGCCCGCGAACTCCTGCCCCAGTCGCACGGGTGTCGCATCCATCAGATGGGTTCGCCCGCTCTTCAGCACGTCATCGAATTCCCGCGCCTTCCTCTCCAGGGACTCCTGCAAGGCGGAGAGTGCCGGAACGAGCTCACGCTCGATGGCAACGCGACCGGCCACGTGCATCGCCGTGGGGATGACGTCGTTGGAGGATTGCGACATGTTCACGTCGTCATTCGGATGCACGAGCTTGCTGCCTCGCTCCCCACCCAACTTCTCCGACGCCCGATTCGCGATCACCTCGTTGGCGTTCATGTTCGTCGAGGTGCCGCTTCCGGTCTGGAAGATGTCGAGCACAAAATGCTCATCCAGCGACCCGCGAATCACTTCGTCCGCACTCTCGATGATTGCGCGCGCCTTGCGCTCATCGAGCAGCCCCAGCTCGAAGTTCGCCTGCGCCGCCGCTTTCTTGACGACGCCCAGAGCTTCGATGAAACGACGCTGGAACCGAAGCTCACTGATTGGAAAGTTATCTGCTGCGCGTTGTGTCTGCGCTCCGTAGAGGGCATCCGCGGGCACTTGAACCTCGCCCATGGAGTCTTTCTCTATTCGATACTGCGCCATCTTTGCCGTATTTAATGGAGTAGAATTGAGTCATTATACGCCTGAGGTCCGCGCCCGGTGTTGAAAAATGATCAAACGCCAGGCGCCCCCGTCCAATGAGGATAATCCGAACCATCGCTGAAGCGCAGCAACGGGCAGATCTCGAGCGGGCGAGGGGCCGCCGACTCGTACTCGTGCCGACTATGGGTGCCCTCCACGAGGGGCATTTGAACCTCGTGCGGGAGGGTCTCGCTCGAGGAGACGAGCTGACCGTCTCGATTTTCGTTAATCCCACACAATTCGCCCCCGGGGAAGACTTAGCGCGGTATCCACGCATGCTCGACGAAGACGTGGCGCGCCTCGAAGCCATCGATCCGAATATCACGGTGTTTGCGCCGACCGATCGTGAGATGTATCCCGGGGGTCCAGACGCCAATTTGACCTGGGTGGAGGTCGAGCAACTCGATCGGCATCTGTGCGGAGCCCACCGCCCCGGCCATTTTCGAGGGGTCACCACTATCGTGGCCAGGCTCTTCCACGCCTGCAAGCCTCATGTAGCGATTTTTGGCCTGAAAGATGCCCAGCAATACGTCATCATTCGACGTATGGTATTTGATTTGCTTTTCGACATAGAAATAGTTGGCATTCCGACTGTGCGCGAAAAGGATGGGCTCGCCATGTCGTCGCGGAATGCCTATCTCACACCCGCACAGCGCAGCCAGGCGGTCGTGCTTTACGAGGCAATTTCTGAGGCCGAAAGGCTCATTTCCAGAGGGGAACAGGCACCTGAGGGTGTTGTTGAATCGATGCTTTCGCGCCTGAGGCGTGCTCCGGATGCACGAATCCAGTACGCCGAGGTCGTTGACGCACAGACGTTGCGACCGCTCGAAAGGCTCGAAGCCGGGCAAGAAGTGTTGGCCGCCGTCGCCGCCTTCTTCGGTGAGACGCGGTTGATTGACAGCGCGTTCGTGCGCGTGCCGGATGTCGGTGAGTCCGTGCGAGTCCAACATCCTGGATCATGACGATAACCATGTTGAAAGCGAAGCTCCATCGGCTTCGCGTCACCGAGGCAGACCTGTACTACGAAGGCTCCATCACGCTCGACGAAGAGCTTCTGGAGGCGAGTGGAATCCTTCCCTACGAGAAAGTCCAGGTCGTCAACGTCAATAACGGCGCCCGCTTCGAAACCTATACGATTCCGGGTAAGGCCGGTAGCCGGATCGTGTGTCTGAACGGGCCCGCGGCACGTCTGGCCGCGCCAGGAGACGAAGTGATCGTGATCTCGTATGCCCGGTTCACTCCGGAGGAAGCCCACAAGCATCGACCACGAGTGGTGCTCGTGAACGAGAACAACGATCCGCGGGACATCCTCCAGCTGGGTAGTGGCTACTCGGAGCCCGATCTTTCTGCGGCTCTCCCTGACGAAGCGCTGAGCGGTTAGCCGATGTCGGTTCGTTCGACCGCCGTGATCGGTGCCGGCACCATGGGCAACGGCATAGCGCACGTGTTGGCGCTGCACGGCATTCGCGTCCAGCTCATCGATATCGACGCCGAGGCTCTCGACCGTGCGGTCACGACCATCCGTACGAACCTGAACCGCCAGGCTCGCAAGGGAGCCATTCCCGTATCCGCCGTCGACGAGACCATCGATCGCATACACACGTCCACCGCGTTGGAGGAGGGTGTCAAGGAGGTCGATCTCGTCATCGAAGCGGCGAGTGAGGACGTCGCCATCAAGTCGAGTCTCTTCCGGAGACTGAGTACCGCAGCGCCGCGCCAGGTTATCCTGGCATCTAATACGTCGTCCATTTCCATCACGAAACTGGCTGCAGCGACCGATAGGCCGGACCGGGTGATCGGCATGCACTTCTTCAATCCCGTTCCCGTGATGGCCCTCGTGGAGATCGTCCGCGGCCTGGAGACCTCGGACGAGACCTTCCAGACTGTCCACGAGCTCGCGCTGAAGGTGGAAAAGACGCCGGTTGAGGTGAACGATTACCCGGGATTCGTCTCGAACCGTGTCCTGATGCCCATGATCAATGAGGCAATTTTCTGTGTGATGGAGGGCGTAGCCACGCCGGAGAACGTGGACTCCGTGATGAAGCTGGGCATGAACCATCCGATGGGGCCGCTTCGCCTCGCCGATCTTATCGGCCTCGACGTGTGCCTGTCGATCATGGAGGTGCTCCACCGGGAGCTCGGGGACGACAAATACCGGCCATCGCCGCTTCTACGCAAGATGGTCGCCGCCGGGCGCCTGGGGCGCAAGAGCGGTCAAGGCTTCTACGAGTACGGCTAGGTCCGCCTTAGGCGACGCGCTCGGCGGTCAGTCGTCCGTATCGGAGTCCTCGACGTGGCGTGCGCTGTCTTCGATTTCGGAGCGCTCGCCGTTCCCCGTTCGGGTGCCCGATCGCTCTGGTACACCGCCCGCGTCCTTATTATAGCGCTCGTACGCCTCGATGATGTCCTTGACAAGCCGGTGCCTGACCACGTCACCCTTATCGAAGTAGATGAAGTCAATGCCTTCGACGCCCTCGAGGATCTCTTGCGCCTCAATAAGACCGCTCCTTTCGCGTGAAGGTAGATCCGTCTGTGTGATGTCACCCGTCACGATGGCCTTGCTATTAACGCCCAGGCGCGTCAAGAACATCTTCATCTGCAGGGATGTCGCGTTCTGCGCTTCATCCAGAATCACGAACGACGAGTGAAGCGTTCGCCCGCGCATGTAGGCCAGCGGCACGATCTCCACGACGTTCTTTTCCATGAGCGATCGCAGCTTCTCACCCGAGAGCATGTCCTCTAGAGCGTCGTAGAGGGGGCGGAGGTAGGGGTCGACCTTTTCGCGAATGTCGCCGGGAAGAAACCCCAGGCGCTCGCCGGCCTCCACGGCCGGTCGGGAAAGCACGATGCGCTTGACCTGCCGCGCCTTCAACGCCGCCACGGCCAGCGCCACCGCGATATACGTCTTGCCCGTTCCGGCCGGCCCAATGGCAAATACGAGGTCATTCCTCCGGGCCGATTCCACGAGTCTCGCCTGGTTTGGCGTTCGCGGCTTGATGGTACCACCGGACGGTGTGAAAAGCACGGCATCCCGTGCCTCTGCACCCAGCGCGCCGACACCGTCGCCGCTCGTGTATAGGGCAAGCACTGTATCGACGTCTCGCTCACTGAGATCCCCGTTCCGATTCAGGATGACGATGAGCTCGTTGACCACCCGCTCGATGCCGTCGAGTACCTCAGGCTCGCCCTTCAGGATGAGGTCGACGCCGCGCGCCGTGATCTGGGTATCGGGAAATGCCGCCTCGATCTTGCGCAGATTGCTGTCGTTGAAGCCGTAAAGAAGAAGGGGTTCGGCGCCCGTAATAGTGAGCTTCTTTTCTGCCAAATCGTTTATGATGTTGCCTTCATTGGATTTTCCGGCCGTACAACATTCCGAACCCCCGGGGCGGTTCGCTACTCGTTGCAGGACCTATCGTGAACGCTCCTTCACTGGGGCCGTTTCAATGTATCCTATCCATATCCGAGCATGAATCCACTGCACGCGACGAAACGACGGCTCGTCGTCGAGTTCACCAAGATGAACGGAGCCGGAAATGATTTCGTAGTGATCGACAACAGATTCTACCATTTCTCGGATCAGGAGCTTTCCGACCTCGCTGTTCGCCTCTGCACCCGCCGGTTTGGCATCGGCGCTGATGGTATCCTCGCGTTCAATCTTCCGCGAGACGAGTCGCATCATTTCCGTATGCGCTATCTGAACGCGGACGGAAGCCTGGGTACCATGTGCGGCAACGGTGCTCGGTGCCTGGCCCGTTTCGTCCGACAGGCCGGGGTGGATGTCGAGGAGATGGTTTTTGAAACGGATGCAGGAGTGTTTCGCGCCACCGTCCCTGCCGATGAAGATGCGCCGGTCAGGCTTTTCCTCTCGTCTCCTCGTGATTGCAGGTCGGGTCTGCGACTTTCCAGGTCGGGCGCCTGGTCAGCGCTCGATCTGCACTACATCTGGACCGGCACGGAGCATGTGGTCTGCTTCGTCGATGACGTTTCCGGGCTGCCTGTAAGCAGCTGGGGCAGGGATATCCGGCTCGATGATTCGCTCAAGCCCAAGGGTGCTAATGTGAACTTTGTCGAAGTGGTTGTGCCGGATCGCCTCGTAGTGCGTACCTTCGAGAAGGGTGTTGAGGCCGAGACGCTGGCATGCGGGACGGGAGCCGTGGCAGCTGCATCCATCGCACGACTCATCGGCCGCGTCGATCGGGATCTCATCCACGTCGAGATGCCGGGTGGCGTGCTAACCGTCGGCCTGACGATGAGCGGAGAGGAAATCGATTCGGTATTCCTCGAAGGACCGACACAAAACGTCTTTCGCGGAACGGTAGAAGTCTAGGCGTCCCGGCAGCCGTCCATCTCGGGCCCTGTGTCCCATGCCGCGAGTTCGTCGAAATCAGACACTCGGAGTGCAGCAGAAACCGCGTCGCCTGCTCTACTGCTGGAACCGATGCCTGTAGTCCTTGACGTCCGCTTGCTCCCGGAGGGATGCCAACCACTGGGACGTGACCTGCGATCGGCGGCGCTGTAGGAGTTGATTGCGAATCTGTTCGCGCTGCGTCTCCGTGATGGGGGCGGGTTCCTTCACCTCGGCCGCCCGGACGATGAATACGGCATTCTCGCCCGCCGTGACTCCTGAAATCTCGCCCTGCTCGAGGCCGAAGAGCGTTCCAACGAAGCGAGGTTCACGTCCCAGCCCCGGAATGACGGCGGTGTCGAATGTGACGTCGCCAGCCGTCTGTACCGTGGTACCGAGTGACTGCGCAATCGCATTCAAGTCGCCGCCGCGAGCTACCGCATCCCGCATCCGCTCGGTGAGCAGTTGCTTCTTCTTCTCGATGTAGACGCGTGGCTCGAGCTCGGCTCGAACCGCATCGAAGGATCGGTATCCCTCCGGCGTGATCTGGCGAACGTGCGCCACGAGGTAGACGTCGTTCAGCTCGATCACCTCGCTGATAGCCCCCTGCGCGGCCGTTCGGAGGAAGTTCATCAGCGCTCGACTGTTGCCGATACCCGGAATGATTTGCTGATCCTCCTCGATGTCGGCGACCTGCACATCGAGTCCCATCCGACTGGCCTCAGCCTGGAAGTCTCCCTGCTCCTCGGCAAAGTAGCGAAGATCTTCCAACTGCTCCTGCATCCTGTTGAGGGTCCCAACATCGGCGCGAACCTCGAGTGCGTAGTCGGCCACCTTTACCTCGGCGTCGGCCCGCGCCGTCACGAGGATGAGATGGTACCCAAAACGCGTCTTCACCGGGCCCACAACGGTGTTCAGAGGTGCGCCAAATGCTGCATCCTCGAATTGCTCCACCATCTGGCCGCGACCGAACCAGCCCAGATCGCCGCCCCGCGACGCGGACCCATCTTGAGAGAATTGCCGCGCCATCTCTTCGAAGCTGG
>CBFGRV010000043.1:0-25146 GCA_965651265.1 uncultured Rhodothermales bacterium | reverse complement strand
CATTTCCTACTGGATATCGATTCCCGGCTCACTATCACCCCAAGGCAGAGAACTTGACCGTGCTCAGTGGAGAGCTCTTGCTCGGCGTCGGATCGGAAGCGGACGATTCGAAGATGAAGAGCTACATGCCGGGCGACTTCATCCACATCGAGCCGGAGAACCCGCACTACGGCGGTGCCAAGAGCGAAAAGATTATCCAGCTTCACGCCTTCGGACCTTTCCAGGTGATGCTGCCGGAGGCGAAAGCCAAGACGGCCGGAATGTAACGGGTGGAGAGCAGGCGTCCGGCTGTCACACCGAGCGGCCGGGCGCCGGTACGCCACGCTGCAAGGCCTCTCGGAGTGTGCCCCTCATCCATCCTCCACCCAGTGCGCGATCGTACGCGAAAAGCACAGCGACGAGGAGCGCCACGCTGACGAAGCCGGCCAGGCCCGTGGCGCCCACCGATAGGTCGCTACCCCCCTCGATCATAACGACAGCCAGGCCGGCCGTGCCGTTGAGCGTCCCGTGCAGGATGGCGGCCGCGATCACCGATCGCGCCTTGAGGGTGACGTACAGGAATAGCGGCGTGAGGAGCACGCACCATACGGTCATCATGGGAACTCCGAGGAGCGGATGCTCCGGGTAGTTGTGGCCCATGAGGATGAGCGGCGCGTGCCAGATGCCCCAGATGGTCCCGATGACGACGGAGGCGCGCGCGAAGCTCATCTCGCCGAAGGCATCCACCAGAAAACCGCGCCACCCCAGCTCCTCGCCAAAGCCCGCCACGGCGTTGATGGTTAGGCCTGCGATCAGGCCCTGCCCGAGCATGATCCAGAAGGGATGGACGGGCAAGGTTTCCAGATACCCGCGCATCTGTTCGATCTGCTCGGGCGTCATCCGATCCCCGAACCGTTCGAACATGCCTTCCATGTTCGGCGAAAACGTCACGCCCGGCAGAAGAAGCGCCACGCCGAGCGCCCCGATGCCGATCAGGGGCGCACCGAGCCACGCCACCGCGAACCACCAGTTCGGCCGGAAGGAAACGAGCAGGCGCTCGCGGATCTGGCGGCGCCGGATGAGCTTCTCGACGATAACCGTGCAGAGAGCGGGCACGAACATGTAGGCGGTGGCAAACGCCACGCCTGCTCCCGATGCATACTCCATCCCCGAAAAATGAAAGGCCGCGGCCAGTCCGTAGCTGACGCCAAATGTCAGCGCGAGAAAAATTGCCGTGTCATTCACAATCGTATCAGCAGCATGGATATCGACCGGCTCACGTCGCCGGTCCGCATCCGGGATACGTATATTCCGCTCGGCAGATGGGAGGCCTCCAGGTTGGCCGTATGCCGGCCGGCGGGCAGCACCTCATCCACAAGAATCGCCACGCGGCGTCCCAGCACGTCGAAAACCTCAATGGTGACGTGGGCCGTGGCGGCCGTCGAGAACGAAATCCGGGTGGATGAGGAGAACGGGTTCGGGAAGTTGCCTTCGAAAACGAAGTCGGTCTCTGGAACGGGGCGGTCCTCGATGGCAACCGGATCCTGCAGCAGTTTGCCCGCTTCGACCAAAAGGGGCTGTTCCCCCGTCGGCATATAATCGTGAGAGATCTCCCACAAGATCAGGCCCTGCAGATTCCGCGTGCGCACGTACTCCACTTTCTCCGCCACCGAGATCGGATCTTCGTAGGTGATGAAGCGCTCTTCGTCCTCGTTGATGAGATATGGAACGCGAGCGACCTCGTCCCAGTGGCGCACCCATCCGTCCGTCTCCACGAGCGGCTCGATGCCGGCATAGCCTAGCGCCGTTACGGCGCCCACCGTTGGCCCGTGAAGAGCCTTCACGCCCTCCCATTGACGCCCGTAGAAGGGTATCCCGGCCAACATCTTCGAGGCGGGCACGCTGCGCGCCATCCAATAATCGACACTCTGGTGCATGGAGAAGTGGTCGGAATCGCCCGTTGCCGGGTAAAGCGGCGAGAGGTGCCCGGCGTGCGTCGTCCAGCTTCCGTGCAGGTCATAGGTCATGATGGCGATCCAATCCAGATGCTCGGCCACGCGGGGCATGTCGTAGGCGCCGTGCCAGTTCGTTGCGCCGAGCGGCATGCTAAGGGTGAGGGCCGGATCGGCGGCCTCCAGCGCGGCATCGAGATCCTCGATCAGGGACGAGAGGGCGTCCTTATAGGTGCTGTTGGAGAATCCCTCCCAATCGAGATCGACGCCGTCGTAGCCGTTGTCGACGACGAAGTCGACGATGTTCTCAACGAGCACCGCGCGCGTCTCCGGATCGGATGCCGCCGGGCCGAATCCGTCATTGTTGCCCGCCCCGCCGAGTGCGATCACCACCTTGACCCCGGCATTGTGAGCCGCTTCGATCATGGCGGGATATAGGAATCCAGCAGGCACGTGGAGCGCCCCGGAGCCACTCGTGTCCGGCCAGATGAAGGAGTGCGCCAGATGGGTGAGGTGCTCGAACTTGATAGCCGTGTGGGGATAGGATCCGTGCCGGTAGGACGGATAGTAGCCCAGCACCATCGTTTCCTGGCCGTAAGCGGATAGCGTCACTAGAACCAGGACCGCACAAACAACGGCTCGTTTCATCGCGCTCGGAAGACTTCTGAACTCTCTAGCGTCAACGTACCGCCCGGGAAGGGTAATTCCAACCGGAAGCAAAGGAGCCCGCGGGCCGCCAACCTTTCATTCATCGTTCACAGGCGGTTGTAGGCATTGATGCCTCCTCGTGTTTAGATTTAGTCTAAATACGAGAGTAGATGCATCGCATGCGTACGACGTTCGCCACCGCACTCGTCTTATTCTGGTTCTGTGCGCTGGTCCCCCTTTGTTCACGCCCCGTTTTTGCTCAATCGGCCGACTCTCTGATGGAGGGCGAGCTCGATCCCATCGTGGTGACGGCCACCCGCACCCCTCATCAGCTGGAGGATGTGCCCGTACCCACGACCGTCGTGGGCCTCCAGGAAATCGAGGCGCGCGGCGCCGTTCGCCTGCCCGAGATACTGGCCGAACAGCCCGGCCTCATGCTCCATCACGATCACGGCACGGGCATCCAGATGCAGGGGCTCGGCCCCGAGTACACATCGATCCTGGTCGACGGGGTACGTCTGATCGGACGCACCGCCGGAACGCTTGAACTCAATCGCGTGACGTTGAATAACGTCGAACGCATCGAGATCATCCGCGGTCCGTCCTCCTCGCTCTATGGGTCGGAGGCTCTGGCCGGCGTCATCAACATCATCACGACGCAGCCGGATAGCGCCATCGAAGGCTCCATCCGTGCGCGCTATGGCACCCACGAAACATCCGACGTCAGCGCTTATGTCGGGCGCCGATACGGTCGCACTTCGGCGAGTCTTTTCGTCAACCGCCATGCGAGTGCCGGCTACGACCTGGACCCTTCCACCATCGCGCAGACCGGCCCCGCATTCACCGACTATACCGTCCAGGGACGCCTGCAATCGCGGCTCAGCGGGGGCACGACACTCGCCCTTGCCACGCGAGCAAACGTGCAGAATCAGGAGACCGCTCTCGTAGCGTCGATCGACGGCACGGAGACGCAGCTGCAGGAGCAGACCAATCAGATGGACTGGAGCCTCGCCCCTTCGATTACACAGCGTCTCGGCGCCAGTTATCTCCTCACGGGGCGCATAGACATAAGCCGCTTCACGAACACCAACGAATCGCGCCGCGAGCTCAACGATGAGCTGTACGTCGAAGCGGATTACGCGCACCTCCGCGCCGACGGCGAGGCCGTACTCGAAGGGTATCCGTTCGCTGCCCATTACGTCATGGCCGGCGCGGGGTACACGAAGGAAACGGTGGATGCCGATCGCATCGAGGGGGATCGACAGACCTTCTTCGGTTTCGTGCAGGATGAATGGAAGCCGACCGATCGCCTCGATGTCGTGCTCAGTGCACGTTTCGATGCGCCCAGCGATTACGCGCCCCGGCTAAGCCCGAAGGCCGCCGCGCTCTACCGGCTCCGCGACGCCTGGCGCATCCGTCTGTCCGTGGGGACGGGGTACAAGGCGCCCGACTTCCGGCAGCTCTACCTCGACTTCACGAATCCGACGGTCGGCTACTCGGTCCTCGGCTCGATCAACATCGAAGAAGGGCTGGCCCGGCTGCAGCAGGAAGGGCAGCTTGCCGATGTGCTCATGCCCAACCTCGAAAGCGGCTCGCTCGACGCGGAAAGCTCCGTGGCCTTCAATGCGGAGGTCACGTTCCGACCTACCTCGCGTCTTCGCGCTCGCTTCGGCGCATTCCGCAACAACGTCAGCAATCTGATCGAAACGCGTCCGGTCGCCGTCAAACATAGCGGCCAGCAAGTCTTCACGTACTTCAACCTGAGCCGGGTCTACACGCAGGGCATCGAAGCGTCGCTCGAGCTTCGCCTTCTCCCACCGATCTCCATGCAGATCGGCTATCAATTCCTGGATACAGCCGATCGCGATGTCCTCGACAGGATCGATGCCGGCGAGATCTTCACCCGCGTCAACGGCCGCGACCGGCGGATGACCCGCGGTGACTACGGCGGTTTGATGCAGCGGTCGCGTCATCAGGGTACCGTACAGCTCCTCTACTCGGCGGAATCGCTGGGTCTGACGGCCATGCTCTCCGCGCGCATGCGGAGCCGCTACGGATTCTCCGATCAGAACGGCAACGGAGTGCTCGACATCGATTCAGAATACGTAGACGGCTTCGGCATCTGGAATTTTGCCCTGACGAAAGATTTCGGCCGGTTCAGCTTGCGTGCCGGACTGGACAACCTCACAGGAGTCCGTCCCGATTATGTGCCGGCCCTATCCGGCCGCCGCTGGTACGGCGGAGCTGAATTTCGCCTTTGACCACGAAATGGCATCACACGAGACCACTCAACCTCGATTTCTACATACATCCATGAGACGAAACGCTTTTCACATTCTCGCACTTCTCCTCGTCGTCACGCTCGTCGGTTGCGACAGCTCCACATCTTCGCTGGACGAGGAACTGCCTGCCCGGCTCATCCTCATCGAAGATCTCGACGCTACGGGCGAGGATGGGCATTTCACATTTTTCGATCTGGATGACTCCACGACCGTCACCGACTCCACGTCGGAGGCGTGGGATCTGGCCTTCATGGCAACGACGATACTGGTCAACAGCGGCCAGAGCGGCCCGGGCATGGCCCGCGCAGCGCTCTACGAAGGTGTCTTCGACGAAATCTTGTCCGTTCCGGACGATGTCGATTGGAAGACCGGCGGCGGCCTCGCCGATCCCGCCATCCCGACCGGCTCTGACGAGGGCTGGTACCATTATTCCGGACCGCCAAATCACCTCATTACGCCTATCCCTGGGCGCGTCATCCTCGTACGGACCTCCGAGGGTAACTATGCGAAGCTGCGCATCCTCAGCTACTATCTGGGTGCGCCGGTCGAGCCCGGCACCACGGACTCGCGCTACTACACGTTCGAATACGCGCTGACCGCTGAGGGCGGCACATCCTTTGAATAGTGCGCATCCGACACGAGCTCCACTCCATCTGACCTTCACCACCTCGCAGGTTCGTTGACCTTCATGATCTCCACCTTGCCTCGTTCCACCGCTCTACTCTCCGCGATCCTGGCTCTCTTCTTTGGCTTGCAAGCCGCCGCTGCCGGGTCCGCGACGCATCCGGGCATGATGCACACGCAGGATTCGGGGGCGCTTGATCCGGCACAGAACGGACCCGCTTTCCTCATCCTCGCACCCGACCGCGGGTTCCTGGGCAACGAGGAATTGCGCGATCTGATGGAGCGCGTTGGAGACCGGCTGCCGGAATGGCGGCTCGCCTTTGCTACGGAAGAGAAGCCGCGGGAGAATCTCATGGCGCCGCTTTCGGAGCTGCGGGCCGGGTCGGCCTCGCGCGAGGTCGTCGTCCTGCCGCTGTTCATGTCCGAACACGAGGCGCTCTTCCGTGCCACATCGAGCATCCTGTTAGAGGATCGGCAAGTCACGATCGCCGAACCGTTCGGCAAGAGCTACCTCGCCGAGGAGTTGCTCTTCGATCAGGTAGAGGCGCTCGCGAAAAACACTTACTTCGCGCATCACGCGTCACACCACGAAGGACGCCAGGCTCCGGCCGGGGCTTCTGCCGGCTCTGCCCACCCCGTCACCGGCCATGCGGCAGAGTCGTCCGTGTCGTCGGCGCCGCACCTCATCGTGGTAGCGGACGGTGCCTCGAACCCGCAGGATGCCGCGCGCATCGAGGAGGAGCTGGCCCCGCTCGCACGCCGGGCTGCCGAACGCTACGGGTTGCATGCCGGGGAGGTCGTCGTTCTCGCGCGTCGCGGGTCCGAAGAGGGGCGCACACACTTCTCCGCGGCCGTCAAGCAGATTCGGTCGGCGGCCGAGGCCAATGGCCACGTCCTCCTCGTCCCCTTCAATTTCGGATTGCGGCTGACGACGATGATGTCGCATTGGAGTTGGATGCAGATGGGCCTTCACGGCGTTCGCAACGTGACATTCGGCGAGCCGGATTTTAGCACGCATCCCAATATCGAGCGCTGGCTCGTCCGAACCGCCAATGCCTACAGTCCCCTGGCCCGCAATGAGATTGGCGTCATCCTCATCCCGCACGGATCCGACTACAACTGGAACGAGACGATGCGGCAATCCCTCGCACCCATCAGCGAGGAGTACGTAACAGAGGACGCCTACAGCATGGTCGATCCCTACGTCGTGGAGCGGGCCGTCCGCAAGCTAGAGGATCGCGGCATGAAGGCGGCGATCGTGCTCCGCATCTTTTCGCTGGAGTCGAGCTTCCGCGACGCGGCGGAGTACGTGCTGGGCCTGCGCGAGGAGGCTCCGACGGGAGGCCACATGGGCACGCCGGAGCGCATCGAGAGTCATCTGCTCTTCCACACGCTGGGTGGCATCGAGGCGCACCCGCGCTTCGCCGCCGCGCTCATCGATCGGATCCACGAGATCAGCGCGGATCCCGCCAATGAGACAGTCATCCTGCTGGCCCACGGCACCGGCGACGATGCGGAGAATGAACACTGGATGCGGAATCTGCAGACGATTGCCGACTACATCCGGGACAACGATCCGAATGAGTACCGGGATATTCTCTACCACACGTGGCGCGAAGATTGGCCGGATAAGCGCGCAAAGACCATCCCCGAGATTCGGGCCATGATCGAGGGCGCCCACGAGCAAGGTGGAACGCCGCTCGTCATCCCGGTCCGCACGACGGGTCAGGGCCCGGCGCGTGATCTCGTGCCCGACCTCGATTTCAAAGAGGGCACCGGCTTTGCGCCTCATCCTGAATTCGTGGCCTGGGCGCGCGAGCAGATCGAGGAGGGCATGCGCGTTCTGTTGGATGCCTCTCATCGGCGCGCCGAGCTAGCCTGGAGCAGCGATTCCAAGTAGCGCACAACCTGGATACGTATCGTCGGGCCGTGGCACTCAGGGCCGAGCCGATCGCGCATAGTGCCGATTGTGCACGGGATCGTCACGATGAACGAGGGACTTGCCCTCCTCCGAATGCGTCTGATGATGACGAAAGGTCTCGATCAGGCAGTCTACTTCCATGCCCATCCAATCCTGGGGCGACGTCGGCAGGGGCGCGCTCGCCGGCTTCATCGGCGGTCTCGCCGCCACCGCCGTCATGAGCGCATTCATGACGCTCATGGGCCATGTAGCAGACTTTGGCAGCGAGGACGAGAGTGGCCAGGATAACAGCGCGGGTCAGGAGGATGCCGCAAGCCCCAATGACGCCAATCAGGAGGATGCCTCCGTGGAAGAAGCGGGTTCGGCAACCGCCCAGGTGGCCGACATCATCGCCGAGAAAGCGCTCGACCAGGAGCTGACGCTCGAGCAGGCCGAGGCCGCCGGGCAGATCGTACACTACACCTTCGGCGGGACCATGGGGGCCCTCTATGGCGCGGCGGCGGAGATCGAGCCGAACGTCACGATGGGCGCCGGAATCCCCTACGGCGCGGCCGTCTGGCTTGGAGCCGACGAGATCGCGCTGCCCGTGCTCAAGCTCGCGGAAGGTCCAACCAGGGTGCCCCTGTCATTGCATGCATCGGCGCTCGTCGCCCACTTCATCTACGGCTTCTGCACGGAAATGGCACGGCGTGCCCTGCGTGCGCGCTGGTAGACGCAACTCCGGCCGCCATAGAACCGGCACCACGGCAAAGTTTCCTACAGCCAGCGTCGCCGCCGAAAATAGATGAACATCCCCAACGCTACGATCACCATCAACCCGAGTACGTACGGATATCCGTAATACCACTCGAGCTCGGGCATGTTGAGTGGTGAACGCGCCGTGTTGAAGTTCATCCCGTAGAGCCCGGTGATGAACGTCAGCGGCAAGAAGAAGGTGGCAATCGTCGTCAGCACCTTCATGATCTCGTTCATCCGAAAGGACAACGTTGAAACGTGCAGCTCCGTCACGGTCGCGAGCACGTCGCGAACCGACTCGATGAGCTCGATCGTGCGCACGGAGTGGTCGTAAACGTCGCGGAAAAATACACGGTTGTCGTTGGAGATATAGGCCCGCTCACTCCGCTCGAGTGCGAGCACCGCATCGCGCAGCGGCCAGATGGAGCGGCGCAACTGATTGATCTGCCGTCGGACCTCGGTGATCCGCCGGGCGAGATCGGGACTCGATCGGGCCAGCACTTCATCTTCCAAATCGTCGATGTGCTCGCCGACCTTTTCGAGGATGGCCATGTAGTGGTCCACGACGACATCCAACAGAGAGTAGAGTAGATAATCTGCGCCGCGCGACCGAATGCTGCCGCTCCCATCGCGCAGGCGCTGGCGAATAGGTTCGAAGGCGTCTCCCTCGATGGATTCCTGAAAGGAGATGACCATCCCTTTCATCAGGATGAAGCTCACCTGCTCGGTGTGCAGCTCCAGTCGATCGGGGTGGTAGTGCATCATCTGGGCCACGACGTACGTGTAATTCGGGTATTCCTCCAGCTTTGGGCGCTGGTGAGGGCTGACGATGTCCTCGAGGGTGAGCGGATGGATGTCGAACATCCGGCCCAGAAACTCCACGATCTTTACGTCGTGCACCCCATCGACATCGACCCACGTAGTGGTGGGCCGGTCGCGGAAGGCTGCCAGAGGCGCGATCTCCTCGATTTCGCTCTCGACGAAATGCTCCGGACCGTAATCCAGCGCGTGAATTTTGACGGGGCGCGCCGGCGCTTCGCCGCCGTAAATGAGCGTGCCGGGCGGCGTTCCGGGCTGCTTGCGAGTGGGCGTAAGGAGGCGTGCGGCCGTGCGTATGCGCTCAGTGATGGGCATAGGAAGAGGTGCGATGCAATTCGCGATTTCTTGTACTCGCTTCGAATGGCTGTCGTAATCTGAAGGTACGCATCTCGTAAGTCTGCGCACCTGCGGAGAGGATCGCGTTGAAAACGGATATCGTCTTTCAGACGGGGAGGAAGGCCGGAGTGAACAACATCACATCTTTTCGCACGATCACACTTGCCGGAACGGCGGCCTCCCTGATCGGGATAGCGGCATGCCTGTCCGAGGGTGGCGACACCGCCGGCACGGCGAGCCACACGCGGCCGATTTCTGCCGCGCAGAGTTCTTCCGGCCGGTCGGCGGTGGATGCGCAGTACGACCTCGACAATCCCGACGACGTCTTTGAGCTACCCGCGGAGCTCACCGAGATATCCGGGCTGACCATGTTGTCCGATGGCCGGCTGGCGGCCGTGCAGGATGAAGAGGGCATCGTTTTCGTGATCGATGCGGCCACGGGGGTGGTCGCTGAGCGGATCCCGTTTGGAAAACGGGGTGATTACGAAGCCATCGAGGTGGTCGGAGATCGACTCTACGTTCTGCTGGCCAATGGAAATCTGATCGAGATTCGAGGATGGCAGGATGGAGGGGTCGAGACGGAGCGTTACAAGACGAAACTGAAGGCCCGAAACGATACGGAAGGCCTCGTCCTCGATCCGGAGGGCAGCAGCTTGCTGATCGCGACAAAGGAAGATCCGGGTGGGGACCTGGACAAGAAGCGGCATCGGGCTATGTATGCGTTTGACCTGGCCACGAAAGAACTTCTGCCGGATCCCGTCATCGTCATCGACCTCGAATCGGTCGAATCGATGCTTCCAGATCTGAAATCCTTCAAGCCGTCGGATCTTGCTTTCCATCCGAAGAGCAGCAAGCTGTATGTCCTTTCGTCGAACGATCAGGCGTTGGTGATTCTCAATGAGGGTGGCAAAGTTGCCGGCGTTCGCAGGCTCGACCCGAATCGCTTCGAGCAACCTGAGGGGATCACCTTTTCGCTGAGTGGCGAGCTGTTCATTTCCAGCGAGGGCGTAAAGGGTCCGGCTAAGCTGTTCCGTTTCGTGCCTCGCAGTTAGGATGGCGGGAGGACGACGGCTTCAGGCACCGTTCGGGACGGCTGGATTCGCCGCAGCGGTCTGGATCATTTGCGCGCAGGTGGTCTCGGCGCAGGCGCCCCACCCCACTGACGTGAGCGGGCTCGCTTGGATCGCAGCGGATTCCTTTCTTGTCGTCCACGACGCCAAGGTACCGGAGGAGCTAGACTGGCCGCGGCTGAGCATCGTGCGCTTGCCCGATTCGGCAGGCGGCCCGATCTGGCACGCACTGGAGCCTGCCTGGCCACCCAACGCGGATCCGAGCCACGACCTCGAGAGCATCGCGCGCATCCCCGGCTCGAACACGTTCATCCTTCTCGAGAGCGGGGACGACGGCACGGCATACCGTCGCATGTTCATCGGCGAGCTCGAGAACGCTACGCTCCGCATCAGACCTGTCGATTCATGGCCGGGTACGCAATTCAACGTGGAGGCCGCAGAGGTCATCCGCGTGGGCGCATCGTTCTATTTTCTGTTTGCGGAGCGAGCGCATGGTGAGAGGGGGACGTGGCTCATGTGGACGCCACTCACTCCCTCCGAATCGAAGATCGGAAGATGGGATGAGATCGGGCGGATCTTCCTGCCCACCATCGATCCTTCCGGCCCCGATGCCCGGCCCGTATCCGCCCTGGCCGTCGATTCCAGCGGTCGCATCTACATCGCATCCACGCAAGATTCGGAAGTCGACTCGGGGCCCTTCCGAAGTGTAGTCTGGCGCATCGGGGGGATCCATCGCACCGATGGGGATCAGCTACGGGTCGCCCTCTCCGATCCGCCCGAGCGCCTTGCCTCCATCGATGGATTCAAGGTGGAGAGCCTCGCGATTCGCGAGCTGGAACCCGGGCGTGTCGAGCTATTCATCGGGACGGACGACGAGGCCTACGGAGGCACTATCCGGCCCCTTTCGCTACATTAATCCATCCATCCAACACGGAGATCGGTGAGCAAGCAACAGAAAAAGACGACGTTTCCCCTCGATCCGCCCATCAAGCCGATGCTGGCTAAGCTCGCCCGGCGCATACCGAAGGAGGGCGATTACCTCATCGAGCCGAAGTGGGATGGCTTTCGGGCGCTGATCTTCCGGGGAGATTCGGATGTCTACATCCAGAGCCGCGATGAGAGGCCCTTCGATCGCTACTTTCCAGACGTACACGAGGCCTGCCTCGAACTGCTTCCGCCGGGCTGCGTGGTGGATGGAGAGATCATCATTCGGACGGACGGCGGCCTGGATTTCGACGCCCTGCAGCTTCGCCTCCATCCCGCCCGCTCCCGCGTTGAGAAACTGGCGGCCGAGACGCCGGCCTCGTTCGTCGCTTTCGATCTCCTCGCCGTCGACGGGGAGAACCTCATGGCCGAGCCGCAAGAAAAACGTCGCGCTCGGCTCGAGGACCTTCTGCAACGCGTTCCGCCCCCTATCTATCTGACTCCCATCACACGAGACCGCGAAACGGGTGAGCGGTGGTTCCAGCAGTTTGAGGGCGCTGGATTGGACGGGATCATTCTGAAACCGCCCGGGGAGCCGTACCAGCCGGGCAAGCGCATGATGATCAAGGTAAAGCACGAACGCACAGCGGATTGCGTGGTCGGCGGCTTTCGGTGGTACAAGAACACGACGGACGCCATCGGCTCGCTGCTGCTTGGACTGTATGACGATGATGGGGTGCTGCACCACGTCGGCGTCACGGCCTCCTTTACGATGGCGCGGCGCAAGGAGCTGGCTCGCGAGCTGGCCCCGCTCCGCACGAATGCGGAGAAGAATCACCCCTGGCTCGGAGAGCGCGATGAGACCATGCGGACGCCGGGCGCTGAAAGCCGTTGGAGTGCCGGCAAGGACCTTTCGTGGGAGCCGCTTCGGCTCGAGCGCGTCTGCGAGGTGAAGTACGATCATCTGCAGGGGGATCGCTTCCGGCACGGCACCACATTCGTTCGCTGGCGCCCCGACAAGCAGCCCCGCGACTGCCGGTACGATCAGCTCGAAGAAGTGCGCTCCTACGACTTCGACGAGATCTTTGCCTCCGGCTCCATCACCGGGAGTTAGCGTCTCCCACGGCGCTTGCTCTTAGTCCTTCTCATCGGCCCCTCCCCTGGCCTTTCGCTTCGACGGCGGGGCTCTCGGCGGTTCGCCCTCCTGCTTGCTGTAGTGGGGCGGCCACGGGGCATCGCCAAGCCCATCCGCCGCCTGGCGATCCGCCAGCTCGAGCAGCGGCTCGATGGAGCAGACCGCATCGTCGATGCCCTCGTGCCGATCCCCGAGCTCGGCGAAGCGGTCCGGCATGTTGGCCATCGTAAAGTCGCCGGGCTCGCACTCGGCGACCTCATCCCAGGACAGCGGCGCGGAGACCGTGGCCTCGCGGGTCGGCCGCACGGAGTACGCCGACGCCACGGTCCGGTCCTTCGCATTCTGGTTGTAATCCACGAAGACGCCGTGCCGCTCCTCCTTCCACCACGCGCTCGTGGCCAGCTTCGGTGCGCGGCGCTCAACCTGCCGCGCGAACGCCAGAGCCGCCCGGCGCACATCATCAAAGCCCCATCGCTGCTCGATGCGAACGAGCACGTGCATCCCGCGCTTGCCGGATGTCTTGGGCCATCCCGTCATCCCGAAATCCTGGAGGACCTCGCCCGCGATTCTGGCAACCTGCTGGACCTGGCTCCATCCGACACCCGGCACCGGATCAAGGTCCACGCGCAACTCGTCGGGATGATCGAGATCCTCGGCGCGAACCGGATGAGGATGCAGCTCGAGGCATCCCAGATGCACCATCCAAACCAGCGTCGCCGCATCGCGCGGCACGATCTCGTCAGCAGAGCGGCCGGACGGGAAGCGGATCGTCACCACCTCCACCCAGTCGGGCCGCGACGCCGGGGCCCGCTTCTGGTAGAAAAACTCTTCGTGGATTCCGCCCGGATAGCGCTTGAGCACGTTCGGCCGGCCTCCCGCCCCTCGAAGCGCTCCGTCTGCCACGGCGAGGTAGTAGTTGATGACGTCCAGCTTCGTGTAGCCCAGCTCCGGGAAGAAGATCTTGTCGGGACTCGAGATGGACACCTCGCGCCCTGATGCTCGGATTACTTCCCGTCCTTTCCCGGACTTTTTCGAAGTGTCGTCTCCCCGCTCAGCCATGCTCTCGCCTGTCTCGTCGTAATCCGATGTCTCTAAGGCATCATCAGCCGCTAATAATACGCAATGGGCTCAACCGTGATCATGCCGTGAATCCGGCCCTGCACCGGAGCTTTCAGGGAGGTACGCGTTGGATAGATACTCGATGCCGGGTTTCCGTCGAGATGCATTGATAGCGTACGTAGAGAACATATGGCCGATGCGGCATACTGCCCCGAACGGTCAGGTCCAATGAAAGTTGAAATCTACTCCGATATCGCCTGCCCCTGGTGCTACATTGGCCATAAGCGCTTCAGGACGGCCCTTGAAGAGCTGTCACCCGATGAGCGGCCGGAGGTCGTCTTCAGGCCCTACCAGCTCGATCCTACACTGCCACAAACGCCCGTTCCGGTGAAGGAGCGTCTACGCGAACGGTACGGTGACTTGTCCGATTCGATGACGCGCCAGGCCGCCGAAGTCGGTGCTCAAGAGGGTCTCGAGATGCGATTCGATATCGCACAGGCCGTGAACACGTTCACGGCCCACAGACTTCTCCACCACGCCCTGTCCGAGTACGGTGCCGAGACGCAGGGCGCTCTGGCCGAGAAGCTGTTTGAAAGTCATTTCTCGGAGGGTGCGAACGTCGCCGATCCGGTCTATCTGGCGGATGCGGCCGCACGCGTGGGGATGGACAAAGCTCGCACGGAGGCCTTTCTGGCGTCCAGCGAAGGGCGGGACGCAGTCCGCCGCGGCATCGAATACGCCCAGCGCTTGGGGATTCGAGCCGTGCCGACGTTCGTATTCGATAGCCGCTACGCCGTCCAGGGAGCGCATCCGACCGACACATTTCGCGGGATTCTCGAGGAAATCACCTCGGCCGCGGATGCATCGCAGGACGCAGGGGGCTAACCGGCGAGTAGCATGCCTGCTGGATGTTTCTTGTAACGGCGATCGCGCGAAGAAACCCCCTTCCCGCAAGGGCGCCAGGAGGCTCGGGAACGCCGCATTAGCGGATGCGTCACGCATAGATTCGTGAACCTGTTCGTTCAGCCCGGCCTACATGACCCCTATAGGCGTCATCCTCTTAGTAATCGGGGTGCTTCTGCTCGTCGGCATCGCCTCCAGCAAATTCGCGGCGCGGCTTGGTATGCCGGTGCTCGTGCTCTTCCTGGGGGTCGGTATGCTGGCCGGCTCCGAAGGGGTTCTTGGCATCGCGTTCGAGGACTACGCGTTCGCGAACAACATCACCAGCGTCGCGCTCGCTCTCATCTTGTTCGATGGCGGTCTTCGGACTTCGATGGAGTCCGTCCGAGCCGCGTGGAAGCCCGCCCTCTCGCTTGCTACGCTCGGAGTCGTCCTGACGTCCCTCCTGACGGGGCTGGCTGCGAGCTGGATTCTCGATATGCCGCTGACCCACGGACTGCTCCTGGGGTCTATCGTCGGGTCCACAGATGCGGCCGCGGTCTTCTCCATACTGCGGACGAGCGGCCAGAAACTCGACGATCGGCTGGCCGCCACGCTCGAGGTCGAGAGCGGGTCGAACGACCCCATGGCCATCTTTTTGACGGTGGCGCTCGTCGAACTGATCATCGGGAATGCAGCGACTATCCCGCAATTCATCGAATTTCTGTTTCTGCAGTTCGGCGTGGGTGCGCTGTCCGGCGTGGCCGTCGGCTACATCGGCGCCTCGATGACGAACCGTATCAACCTGGATTATCCGGGGCTCTACCCGCTCATCGTTCTCGCTTTTGGTCTGCTCTCCTTCGGCGTCGCGGCCGTGCTGAGTGGTAGCGGGTTTCTGGCGGTGTACCTGGCCGGAATCGTGATGCACAACCGCCTGTCCGTGTTCAAGCGGGGCATCTTCCTGTTTCACGATGCCGCGGCATGGCTGAGTCAGATCGTCCTCTTCATGGTTCTCGGCCTCCTGAGCTTTCCGAGCCGCCTGGCGGCCGTCACCGTCAACGGTCTCCTGGTTTCCGCCGCTCTGATCTTCGTGGCGCGTCCCCTGACCGTGCTGGTGTCGGCCATGCCGTTCCGCTTTCAGCCGCGCGAATTGGCTCTCATAGCCTGGGTCGGCCTGAAGGGAGCCGTCCCGATTACGCTGGCCACCTTCCCCCTCATGGCCGGCGTGATGGGGGCCGAGATGATCTTCGATATCGTGTTTTTTGTGGTGCTGGTTTCAGCCCTCACGCAGGGGTGGTCGCTGCCGCTCGTGGCGCGTTGGCTGGGTCTTGCCGAGCCGGCCGAGCCGATGACCCCCGTATCGGTCGAGATCGACGCGCTTCGCAACGTGGACGGTGAGATCGTGGAGTATACGGTCGCCCCATCTGCGCGCGTTGCCGGTCAACGCCTTCGTGATCTCGCGCTTCCGGATAGCGTGGTCGTAACGCTTCTCGTTCGTGATAACACGCTCATCATGCCGCGCGGTGCTACCGCTTTGCGGCCGGGGGATCACGTCTTTGTCGCTATGCGCTCCCGGCTGAAACCGCTGATGGACCGCTTGTTCGATCCTTACGCCGAGACGCCACCATTACCACTCGGTCTCGAGCTCGACTTTCACCGGGAGCGAAGCCTTGGGCAGCTTCATCGATTCTTTGGGATTCCTGGGCCAACCTGGTCGGAGCAGCCCATAGGAGATCTCCTTGACTCCACACCCCCCGGTGAGACCCCGAGGCTAGGTCCCTTTCGCGTTTCGCGGAGCGCCGATCCCGACTATGTGACCCTTATCTACGATCCGCCCGAAGGGGAAGCTCGCGAGAGCGCCGAATCGCAACTGCCATTCCTCGCTCGAAAGCGCAAATCTCGCGAGGCATCGGGCGATCCAGGCCACGAACGATCGCCTGAATCCCATCCTGATCCAGAATCGCACAATAGCGAACCAGAAGCGTCGGATGATCTGTCCGAGGATTCGCCCTCGACTCAGCAGCTGCACTCCCCCGAGTCGCTCCGAGATCGACACGATCCGTGAAACCCCTTTAGCGGGATGCGCTCACCGCAGGGTGCGCGGTCCTCGCCGCGCCGCACGGCTCAAGCCGCGGCCTCTTCCAGCGAGGCCTGGGAAATCCACTCTCGCAGAACGGGCCCTGCCGTCAGAGGGCGCAAGGCTATCCTCTCTGTGTTTCTAAGCAGGACAAGGTGCGGCCCCTCGACCGACCACCCGCTAATGACACCACAATCCATGGCCTGCTTGATCAGGTCCAGAAGCGGCCGAATGCAGAGCTGATCTAACATCACATCAGAATGTCTACTGTTCGATGGCGAATGGACGGAGTATCGACGACCCACGGACAAGATTCATAGGAGAAGAAGTGGGATTTTGTCTCGGATCACGCGCTCATCTTTCGTGGGATCGATCACCCATCTCCAATAGGTAGTTTGATCTTCAGGCTTGCGTAAACCTCCTCAAAATGGGCCGAAATGGCCGATTTTTGTCGAATGAACGTTAAGGAAATCCGCCCCGGCGCGATACACCGTCCGTGGTACCCGCAGGATTAGTAAAGCCCGAGGTCTCCCCCGCAGACCCCAGGGCTTTTCCTGCTTCATGGTCCAGGGACCATAATGAAAAAGGGCCGCGCCGAACGAATGTCCGATGCGGCCCCTTCTTGCGGCGAGGCTCTACGCCGTCAGCTACAAGTCCCTGTCATGAACCGGATCCTTGCGCCTCTTTGACGGCAGCAATCTCTGCCTGCAGGCGCTGATTCAGCTCAGGATCGACCTGTGCAAGGGTCAAGACCTCTTCGTAGCGCTCGGCGGAAACGCCGGCGTTGGCGAGCGTCTCATTCTTGGCCGTGTCCATCTCCTGTTTGACCGACTCGGCCGCCTCATCATCGGCTGCCTCGCTCAGGCGCGCCTCGTAGGTCGCCTTCAGGTCCTCCAGGGCAACGAAGGCCGCTGCGACTGACTTGAGTTCATCGTCGGCAATCTGGGCGGCCGGGTCCACGATATTCTCCTGCTCGGACGGGGGCGCCTGGCTCGCGTCCTGCGCCTGTGCCGGCGCTACCATAAATGCGAGGAGGAGAATGATCGCGCTAAAAAGTGAAGTGCGTAGCATGGTATGGTGGAGTTCTGTTGGAACGATAGTGGGTCGGATAGACCATCCTCCGATCATTGGGGAGGATCCATCCGTGTCAACAGCACCTTTTTGCATGAGTCGTGCCGCAGGCAGGCGCCAAAGGTTACGAGCCTGTGATGCCGCCAAAAAAAACGCGCTCGCGGGCGGAAATGACCCTTGACGGGCCAACAGGGGCGTTTTGAGCCACGGCCATCACCCGATCCCTGGACGAGTTTCGCCGGCGAAGCGACTAAAACTGTGCAGGAATCACACACCTGTGAACAATTTGCGCGGGTTGAGGACCGGTATGAGGGAACGCTTTGGTAGAGAGATGAAGCACTCTTTGCTCAGCGAATCCTAGTCCTCGAAGATGCTTTTCGGGATGTGCATGGTCACCAGCATGTGCGGCACGTCGACGACTTCCGCGATCTTCAAATCGGCCGCGAGTGACGCCAGCGCATAGGCATCGACCCGGCGCAGGCCCCTGACGTCCACGAGGTAGTCGATCATATATTTCGTCGCCTTCTTCGCCGCTTCGTCTATCGACTCGCCGAACCCTGTCACGGCGTAGTAGTCATCCGTTTCGTACTGCGGCTCCTGGATCGTACGCCCCTTGATCACATTGAGCTCGTATACGAACCGCATCGGGGCTTCGATCGCCGTGCCGCAGACCTCGCCCATGCCCTGAATGGCGTGCGCATCACCAATCGAGAAGAGCGCGCCCTCCACAAAAACGGGCAAGTACACGGTCGAGCCCTCGACGATATTCGGATCATCTAGATTCCCGCCGTTGGCTCGCGGCGGGACGGTCGAGAGCATCTCCTCGGTTGCGGGCGCCACGCCGATGACGCCCGGAAAAGGCCGCAGCGGAAGCATGATGCCTTCTCCAAAGCGTACGACGGCCTGCCCCTCTTCGAACGCGAAGGTCTTCAGGTACGGCTCCTCAAACTCATCGGCGAGAAAACCAAAACCCGGTATGACGGCCGTCCAACCGTAGTCCCCCAGTTCGATGCGATGCAGCGTCACCGCCAGGATGTCTCCGGGCTCGGCACCCTCCACATAGACGGGGCCTGTTAGGGGGTGGATGGGATCGAAGTCCAGGTTGGCCACATCATCGATCGTCGACTCGAGCGTCAACTGCCCGTCGGAGGCCTCCTTCGTGTAAGCCTCGATGACCGCCCCGGAAGGCACCCGAAGCACCGGCGGAATCGCGCTGCTGAAACGGTTGTGAGTCTGGTCCTGGGTCAGCCGGTATTGCGGCTCGGGCACATCTTGAGCCCGCAGGAGAGATGCGCCCACTCCTCCATAGACCATCAGAGAGATCAGCAGGAGCAGATGAAATCGATGGGAGATCCTTTCCATGACGTTGAAGTCTACGATCGCATGTGTACCTCTTCGTAGAGATACACGATATCCGAATTGCGGTCAACCGATTGCCGGCAGATGGAACGGCACGCATACGCACGGGTCCGCGGTCCGAAAGCGACCCCATCCCATAACAGTGTTGGAAAATCGAAGGCGCATCCCGAACCACACCGCTGCTCAACCGATTGACGGGTTTGCAGCCGGCGGAGAGCCCGTCGTGCCGCCACGTTCACCCTTAGCCGTGTACAGGCATGACCAATTCTCAACCCTGGTGGCAGCGAGCAGTCATCTACCAGCTCCTCGTACCCACCTATTATGATTCGAACGGGGATGGCCTCGGCGATCTGGTCGGCGTAACCAGCAAACTGGAGTACCTTCAGTGGATTGGCGTAGATGCAGTCTGGCTCTCGCCGATTTATGACTCTCCCTTCCTGGAGATGGGCTACGATCCCAGCAACTTTGTCGATGTGAATCCTCGCTTCGGCACTCTCGAAGATTTCGATGCCCTGCTCGAGGAGGCTCATCGCCGCGATCTCCGCGTGATCCTCGATTGGGTGCCCAACCACACATCGTCTGAGCATCCGTGGTTCAAGGCCTCGCGATCCGCCAGGAATGATCCCAGGCGGGACTGGTACGTCTGGCAGGATCCAAAGCCCGACGGTTCCCCGCCCAACAACTGGATCAGCGTCTTCGGAGGTAGCGCATGGGAGTACGACGAGAAGACGGGGCAATATTACCTGCACACCTTCCTGGAAGAGCAGCCTGATCTGAACTGGTGGAATCCTGAAGTTCGTGATGCCGTCCTGGATGCCATGCGTTTCTGGCTCGACCGCGGCGTCGACGGGTTCCGGCTGGATGCTCTCGATCTCGTCATCGAAGACCCGGACTACCCGGACAATCCTCCGAACCCGGAGTACGACCCCGAGGCCGACGCGCCCGACATGTCGGTCGTGCACGAATACACGCGGAATCAGCCTACCATCCACGAGATCGTGATCGAGATGCGGCGCCTGGTGGATGAGTACGACGATCGCGTCCTGCTCGGCGAGCTGTACCTGCACATCGAGGAAATCGCGACGTACTACGGCGAGGAGGATCCGGAGCTACACCTGCCGCTGAATCCGACGTTCGGTCTCATTCCATGGGAGGCGGATGAGCTCTTCGAAGCCATCGACGGCGCGCTGACCTGTTCTCCCGAAGATGGATGGCCATCCTGGATGCTCAGTACGCACGACGGAGTCCGTGTGGCCACCCGCGCCGGGGCTGCGCAGGCACCCGTGGCCGCCATGATGCTCATGACGCTCCGCGGTACGCCGATCCTTTACTACGGCGATGAGATCGGGATGGAGGATGCCGAAATTCCGCCGGAAAAGGAACGCGATCCGCAGGGAAAGCGCATCGGCCGCAAACGGGATCCCGTGCGGACCCCGATGCAGTGGAACGACTGGATCCACGCGGGCTTCTCGACGGCCGACCCGTGGCTACCCGCCGCCGAGAACTTTTCAGAGGTCAACGTGCAAATGCAAAGCGACGGCCCCTCGCTCCTCAACCTGTATCGGGCACTGATTCGTCTGCGGCGCGAGGAGCCGGCGTTAGGCAACGGCTCGTGCTCACTCGTCGAAGCCGGCGATTCTGTGATATCGTACTGGCGCGACTCGGATGGCGGGCGCATGCTCGTTGCGCTGAATCTGACGGGTGAAGACCAGACCTTCGATGCCGGCGAAGGAGGCGGCGTAGTGCGGCTCTCGACGTACCTGGATCGCGAAGGAGAAGTGCTGCACGATGGAGTCACACTCCGCCCCGACGAAGGCCTCGTCATCTCCTACTCCTGAGCGCCGTGGACGATTTTCTCTGGTGGCAGAAAGGGATCATCTATCACATCTATCCCCGATCCTTTCAGGATTCGGACGGCAATGGGATCGGGGATCTCGAAGGCATTCGGCGGCGCCTGAATTACCTCACGTGGCTGGGGATCGACGCCGTCTGGCTATCGCCCATCTACCCCTCACCGATGGCCGATTTCGGGTATGATGTTTCGGATTACACCGGCATCCACCCCATCTTCGGCTCGATGGAGGATTTCGATGGACTGCTTGCCGAGGTCCACGGCCTGGGCTTGAAGCTGATCCTGGATCTGGTGCCGAACCACACCTCCGATCAGCATCCGTGGTTCTTGGAGTCGCGCTCATCACGCGACAGCCCCAAGCGCGACTGGTACATCTGGAAGGATCCCGGCCCCGACGGGGGTCTGCCGAACAACTGGCTGAGCGTATTCGGCGGACCCGCGTGGACCCTTGACGAGGCCACGGGCCAGTACTATTACCACGGTTTCCTGAAGGAGCAGCCCGATCTGAACTGGCGAAATCCCGAGGTGCGCAGGGCTATGCTCGACGTCATGCGGTTCTGGTTCGAAAAAGGGGTGGATGGTTTTCGGATCGACGTGCTCTGGCATCTCATCAAGGATGAGCAGTTCCGCGACAATCCGCGCAATCCGGATTACGACCCGGCCGACATGCCTTACAACTCGCTTCTGCCCGTCTTCTCGACGGATCAGCCGGAGGTGCACCACATCGTCGCCGAAATGCGGGCACTTGCCAACGAGTACGATGAACGCGTGCTAATCGGGGAGATTTACCTACCTGTTCATCGGCTCGTTGTCTACTACGGGGATGATGATGACGGCGTACACCTCCCCTTCAATTTTCAGCTCATCGAGTTGCCCTGGGAGGCAGGAACCATTGGCGCGGCCATCGCCCTGTATGAAGGATCCGTTCCCGACCACGGGTGGCCGAACTGGGTCCTAGGCAACCACGATCAGCCGCGTGTGGTATCGCGCATCGGCTCGGGGCAAGCGCGCATCGCGGCCATGATGCTGCTCACCCTGCGCGGAACACCGACCATGTACTATGGGGATGAGATCGGGATGCATGACGTCGAGATTCCGGAGGACAGGATCCAGGACCCTCAGGCCAAGAATCTCGGAAGCCGGCTCGGCCGCGATCCGCAGCGCACGCCCATGCAATGGGATGACTCCCCAGGTGCGGGGTTCTCCGATGCTGAGCCCTGGCTGCCCATCGCTGATGATTTCCGGGACGTCAATGTTGCGGCGCAGCGCGAGGACCCCGGCTCGCTCCTGAGCCTGTACCGGAAGCTCATTGGGCTTCGAAGCGAGGAGGCGGCTCTCGCCGTCGGTGACTACGAACCCCTTGATCTGGGGGGCGATTTGCTGGCCTATATCCGAGCAGAGGGCGATCGACGGTGGCTTATCGTGCTGAATTTCTCGGACGAGGCCGTCAGCGTCCCGCTGGGCGATCAGAAGGGTGAAGTCTGTGTGTCGACGCATCTCGACCGCGAGGGGGATCGTATCGTAGATGTGGCCGCGCTCAGGCCGGACGAAGGGATTCTGGTGCTGCTGGATTAGCATCCGCCGGAGGGCCGCCGGCCGGCCGAGGCTCGCGTCTCTGTTGACGCACGATACATTCTAACTTGCAATAACGGATCCATGCGGGTCGTTATCATAGGAGCCGGATTCGGAGGCCTTCGTGTCGCGAAGGAACTCGCGAAGACCGATATCGAGGTCGTACTGATCGACCGGAACAACTACCATCGGTTTCAGCCGCTGCTGTACCAGGTAGCCACTACCGGCCTCGATCCCGAAGACATCATCCACCCCGTCCGCAACATCTTCAGCAAAGCCAAGAACGTCCGGTTCATGCTCGGCCAGGTCGAGGAGATCGATCGTGCCCGGCGACAACTCCGCCTGCATGATGACACGGTGGTGAGCTACGACTACCTCGTGCTCGCCGGCGGCGCTACGACGAACTATTTCGGCGTCGACGGTGCAGAGGAATACGGCCATACGCTCAAGGATATCCCGTCGGCCATGGCCCTGCGAAACCACATCCTCCACCAATTCGAGGCCGCGGAACGCAACCCGGACAGACTTGAAGAGGGAGATCTGACCTTCGTGATCGTCGGGGGCGGACCGACCGGCGTGGAAATGGCCGGCCAGATGGCCGAGGTGTTCAAGTACGTGCTCCGGGAAGATTATCGCGCCGTCGACTCGACGAAAGCCAAAGTCATTCTCGTCGAGATGCTGCCCGACCTCCTGATGCCCTTCGACGACTCGCTCCGGGCCTATACGCGCCGCGCGCTAGAACGGCGCGGCGTGGAAGTCAGGACGAACACGATGGTAGAGCGCATCACGGCCGATGGCGTCTATCTTGAGGATGGGGAGCATATCCCCGCGAAGACGCTGATCTGGGCGGCAGGCGTGAAGGCTGGACCTCTTGCCGGCATCGTGGGCACCGAACAGACGAAGTCGGGGCGCCTCGTCGTGAATCCGGAGCTGTGCCTGCCGGAGAATCCGGAGATCTTTGCCGTCGGAGACATCGCCGGTGGGATGGACGAAGCCGGCAACCCGTATCCGCAGCTGGCGACCGTTGCGATTCAACAGGGGCGGCACGTCGGCGAACAGCTCCGTCGTATCGCCAGAGGCGAGCCCGCGCAGCCGTTCACGTACCGAGATCCCGGCATCATGGCTACGATCGGCCGGAACGACGCCGTCGCGCAGCTCGCGGGCGGCCTGCGCCTGCGTGGCATCCCGGCGTGGCTCATGTGGGCGCTCGTCCACGTCTACAAGCTCGTGGGCTTCCGAAACCGCATCGACGTCTTCCTGAACTGGGTCTACAATTACGCGACGTACAATTTCTCCGCCAGGGTCATTCTCGAGGGCGCCCCCGAGCGCCACGCATCCACTCACACCGTGGAGCTTTGATCCGTGGGACGGCCGCTCCTATCTTGTCGGAAGCGTGGACTTCGGTCCTCGTCCGCATCATCGTCGTAGTACCCCATCATTTCGCATGCCCTGGAGACCTCTGTTCTATGCCGCAGTGACCGGCATCTGGGCGACGTTATCGATTTCGAATGCAGGCTCGGCGCATGCCCAGGCGCCGGCGCAGCTTCGTCCACACCCGGCACCGTCTTCGCGACTGCTCGCCTACGCACCCGACATGGAGCGGGCCGTGTACCTTGACGGCGAGACGCTCCTGTTTGAGGATGCCGGAACGACACGAGCGGATCCGTTGGATGGAACGCTCATGGGGGTTCGCCAAAGTGCCTCGGGCCGATTCGCGGCGGCCCTCACGCGGCGCGGCTCATCCGCAGGCGTTCGCATCTATGCAGCAGATGGCGCACTCCAGCAGCAGATTGACTTTGCCCTGCCCTACGACGAGCGCCTTCCGCGAATGGCCGTCTCGGACAGCGACGGCCGACTTGCTATTGCCCGGCCTTCGACCGCGGAGCTCTGCCTTGTCGCCATCGCGGGCGAGCCGCAGTGCACGAAGCTGTTCAAGGATGCTCGACACAACACAGAGCGGGAAATACGACTCGATTTCACGCCTGACGGGCGCTTCGTGACGGTCGCGGCACAACGCGAAGCAGCCCGGGCGGATTTGCACGGCGACAACATTGCGCTTTTCCTATTTGATGCGGAGGGCTCACTCATCTGGGAGCGACACGTAAAGGGCCCCGGACTCCGTGCGCTCTCCGTGTCTGCGGATGGACACGTCGCCGTCTCATCCTACGATGCGTACGCGGGCAACAGCGTCGCGAACGGCGTTGCGGTCCTCTCAGTCGCGGGCGAAATCGTCGCCGAAGCACCATTCGGGGCTGATGAATTCATCTTCCGCGACGGCGAGGTGATTCTTCAGTCCAGTCGCTCCGTGGCAGCGCTCGAGCTCGACTCGGGCGAATCGCGCCTCCTGTATCAGGCCGAATCGGGCCGGCAGATCGTCGCGCTGGACCACGCGCGAGATCCCGGAGGTGGTTCGATCTCACTCCTTACGGGTCGCGGCATGTATGTCAGCGGCGGCTTCGCATTCGACGATCTCCAGCTCATCGAGATCGACGCCCGCGGAACGCTCATCGCCGAGATGCCGCTCGACGTGTCGCCTCAGGCCCGGCCTCGAATCCGACGCTCAGCCAACTCCGTCACCGTCCTCCTCGACGATTCCATCCTGATCTACGCCCGATGAAGCCGGCCGCATACGTTCTCGCCGCCCTCTTCCTTCTGCCTGCGACCTCCGCTTTCGGCCAGTATCCCTGGCCCATCGAGCCCTTCCACGAGTCGCATGAGATCACGGGCATGTTCATGGAGTACCGGAGCACCGCGCCGGCGCCCCATTTCCACGACGGAACGGACATCCCCAAGCCGGACTTCAGCCCGGTCTATTCGGTGGTCGATGGCCGGGTTACCGGCATCGGAGGTGA
>CBFGRV010000042.1:0-26857 GCA_965651265.1 uncultured Rhodothermales bacterium | reverse complement strand
CCATTTGGGGCTGGATGAATCATTGTCCCTTTCGATCCGGTAATCTGCGCGAACACAATTCCATCATCGAGATGCCGGGGTTCGATTCACAACAAAAGGAGCGCCTGACCCGGGAGCTCAAGGCGGAGGCCCGACGCCTGGGGTTCGACGCATGTGGCCTCGCTGAGGCCGTGCGGCTCGATGAGGACGCGCGCCGGCTCGAGGAGTGGCTCCTCGCGGGACGCCATGCCGGAATGATGTGGATGGAAAACCACTTCGAAAAGCGCGTCGACCCACGACGGCTGGTAGAGGGAGCCAGGAGTGTGATTTCGGTGCTCCACAACTACTATCAGCCCTACGAGCGTAGCCCCGATCAGAGTGTCGCCAAGATCAGCCGATACGCCTGGGGCGATGATTACCACCGAGTGATGAAGGATAAGCTTTTCGAGCTGTTTGCCTGGCTGGACGAGCGCGTGGGTGGCGTGGCGGGCCGGGCCTTCGTGGATTCAGCACCCGTCCTCGATAAGGCATGGGCCCGTCAGAGCGGGCTCGGATGGATGGGCAAGCACACGAACCTCATCAGTCGCTCGATGGGCTCGTATTTTTTCATCGGGGAACTCATCGTGGATGTACCGCTGGCCTACGACCATCCGGTAGCCGATTACTGCGGATCGTGCACCCGGTGCATCGAGGCGTGTCCCACCGGCGCGATCTACGAACCCTACGCCGTCGATGCCAATCGTTGCATCTCATACTGGACCATCGAGCATCGGGGCGACCATATCCCGGAGTCGATTTCAAAAAACCTCCAGAACTGGGTCTTCGGCTGCGACATCTGCCAGGATGTGTGTCCCTGGAACAAGTTCAAGAAGCCGACCGCTGAAGCTGCCTACGGTCCGCGACCGGGACTTCCGAATACTCCTATCGGCGAATGGCTAGAGCTTGATCTTGAGGCGTTTCGGGAGAGATTCCGCCAAAGCCCCGTGAAACGGGCCAAGTACGAAGGATTTCTACGAAATCTCCGCGCAGCGCAGGCGCGACTGCCGGTTACGGCTGATGTGCACCATCCGCGGGAATCGACTCCCGCTCCTCACCGGGACGATGCGCCTCCGGTCGAAGAAGAGGAAACAGAATGACATCCCGAATCGACTCCTGGCCGGTCATCAGCATAGCCAGTCTGTCGATTCCCACGCCCAGTCCCGCCGCAGGAGGCATCCCGTACTCTAGCGCGCGGAGGTAGTCTTCATCGATCTGCATGGCCTCTTCATCGCCCTCTGCACGCAGACGTGCCTGTTCTTCGAATCGGAGCCGCTGTTCGATCGGGTCGTTAAGCTCTGAGAAAGCGTTGCATATTTCCTTCGAGTTGCAGATGACCTCAAATCTCTCCACCAGACCGTCGTGCATGCGGTGACGCTTCGCAAGGGGACTAAGCTCGACGGGGTAGTCCGTGATGAACGTCGGTTGGATGAGATGCTCTTCAACGCGCTCACCGAAGATCTCGTCGATTAGCTTACCCGTTCCCATGCTGTCGTCGATTTCGAGGCCCAGGCGCCGCGCCGCCGCCGCGACCTCGTCACGATCCAGACCATACAGCTGTTCGCCCGTGAACTGCTCGATGGCCTCAAACAGAGGAATTCGCTTCCACGGTCGTTCAAAGGAGATCGTCGAGTCGCCGACAGTGACTTCGGGCCTTCCGTGGATCTCCATCGCGATGTACTCGATCATTTCCTCAACGAGATCCATCATCCATTTGTAGTCCCTGAAGGCCACATAGAGCTCCATCATGGTGAACTCAGGGTTATGGAAACGGCTGAGTCCCTCATTCCGGAAATCTTTGGAGATCTCGTAAACCCCGGTGAACCCTCCGACCAGCAGACGCTTCAAGTATAGCTCGTCCGCGATTCGGAGATACAGCGTCATATCGAGCGCATTGTGATGCGTGATGAAGGGCCGCGCTGTAGCGCCCCCGTAGACAGGCTGCAACACAGGCGTCTCCACCTCCAGATATCCGCGGCTGTCCAGAAAGGCTCGCATGCTGGTGATCATCTTCGCTCGCTTGCGGAAGATGTCCCTGACATCCGGATTGACGATCAGATCGACGTAGCGCTGACGATACCGGAATTCCTTATCGGTGACCTCATTGTAGACGGCGTCGTCCGTTTCCTTTACGACGGGAAGCGGACGCAATGACTTGGCCAGGAGCCTGACGTCGTCCGCATGGATGCTGATCTCGCCCATGCGCGTCCGAAAGACTGTCCCACGAACACCGACAATGTCGCCGATGTCAAATAGCCTCTTGAAGACCTCGTTGTAGAAACCATCCGGCAGGTCGTCACGACGGACGTAGACCTGGATGGTATCGGTGTCGTCGAGCAGATCGAAAAAGGCGGCCTTCCCCATCACACGGAAGGACGTGATACGGCCGGCGACCGAGACCGTGTACCGTTCTTTAGCCTCCCCTTCCTCGGAAGGTTGATGAACGGCATCGTCAAAGGTATTCAGGATATTCTCCGCGCGGTCGGTGACGTCCCATTCGTATGGATAGGGCTGAATGCCTTTCGCGCGGATCTGCTCAAGCTCCTCGCGTCGACGGAGTTCTTGCTCGGTCAGCTCTCTGGCCATGGGCTAATTTTCGGGCAAACGGTGCGATCGGTCGATGCTTACGGTGTCGACCGACCAACCGATCCAAGTACGTCCTCGAAGAAGCGCACAATTCCAATCTTGAGCAGCTTCTCCTGGTCCTCGATGGAAAGCTTTGGGATATCCACGGATCGCTCCCAGATCCAAAAGCCATCCTCATCGAGTCCCACGCGCTCGTAGAAGCCCAGTTTCTCGAAGGAGCAGAACGTCCCTTCCATGATCGTATCCTGCTTCCGCTCCTTCGGCATGTCAGGATCGTATCCGATTCCGCGCGATTGGAGGCCGATCAGGAAGAGAATGGCTTCGATGTCCGGCTGCTTTCCAAATCGAGCTGCAACCCAATCGAGCACCATTTGCCAGCGTTCGGCGAGCTCGTGATCATCGGACTTCAGGCAGCTTTCGATCCGGTGATCCATCGGTTTCTACGAGATCCACGAGTCTGCCTCAACGAGAAGCTCCCGATGATGGCTACGGAGCAGCCGAACCACGATAGCGGTCAGGGTGCGCCCGGGCCCACCCTTGGGCTGGCTCGCGGCGAGCGAAAGTATGCAATGGATGCCGTCCTCGATCGCTTCGATGCACTCCACGAGGGCAAACCACCAGGACCGCTCCGCATTTCGGGTGACGGAATAGTCGGGCGACAGATTCAATACATGGCGCCCTTGAATGTCGAGAGTCTGCCCTATTGCCTCAGACGTGGACTCCAGGGTGCTAATCAGATGCCGGAGCTTCTCGCCCTGGGCGAGGGAGATGGCCAGCCTTTCGGCCTCCCGTTCACGAGAGAGTACGCCTCGAAGCGTCTTTAATGAGGCAACAGCCAGCGACTGATATGCGATGTTGGCGCGAGTCGGAGACTCGATGCCTCGGACCTCCTCGGCATACGGGCAATCCGGAAGCTCCGCGACACCTATATCACCCCCTTCCTGCCAACGCGATATCTTGAACTTATTGTCGCTTAGCGTACCCCGGCGTGTTGATTTTGAAAGTAGCTTGAACGTGTATCTATCAATGCCCTCTTTCATAGAGGCATTCCAGGTTGTTCTACATCTTGCATGCACCGGACTCACCCGCGTGAAATCGACGGTGCCGAGAGGATAGCGGTAGCGGAAATGGCCAGAACGATGCCGCACCGCGGCTCTCAAGCGACCATAAACGAGGCATGAGATAGGCGGTTTCGCCTATTTCCCGGATCGAATGGCTCCATGAAATCTTTCCGTTGCGATCACCATTCTTTCAACTTCATCCAGGAATCACACTTTCTTCATCTTCGCGCTAGAATCGCCCCAACGAAGCCGGGCATGCCGTTGGACGGTGGTGTGACCGCTAGAACGCGTATCCGGTCAGCCTTTCTGTGAAGGGACGCGATCAGGCCCACCAGGAGAGGTCCACGCCCCTCTATTCGCAAAGCGTCGGAATTGATGAACGACATCAGGCGGCTCACGTCCGCAAGCTCAAAGTGCTCCTTTAGTTTCTGCAGAGCCTCGAGGTCGGCCTCCAGGATATTCGCCGTCACAACCAGGAGCGCCTTGCGGTTGTACATGACTTCGCCGATCGCGTGACCAAGCTCGCGGCAGAGATCGGGCGACTCATCCCCCATAACGATGGGTACGATATCAAACGAGCCCTCGAGAACGGTCTGGAGGAAGGGAAGCTGAACGTCGATGCCTTCCGTGTGAAAGTGCCCGCGATTGTCCAGGAAGATATCATCATCTTCGTCGCACAGCTCATTCCGGATCTGATCGTTGACGTGCAGTTCTCCGAACGGAGTGTGATACACATCGACATTGCAAATGTGAATCCGGTTGAAGCCTCCGATGTGACTGGGCGTCACGATGATTACGGTGTCGTAGCTCCGTCCTTCGAGCAGCTTGTAGACATTTGCCGCGACCTCACCGCCCTTCAACAGGTTGGCGTCGGGGACGACAATGGCTGTAATCTGGCCTTCAATGGCCTCTGGTGACGGCTTCTTGAGCAGGTCATGGATTTGATCACGCAGTGGCCGTGGCTGCGTGGCGTAAACAACACGATTGGAGACCGACATTCGACGGCGTTTCGTCTCGGCTACTGGTAGGGGTCTACGAAAAAGACCCGCGGCAGAATGCATGCGGGTCTTGTGGGTGGGCCCTACTGGATTTGAACCAGTGACCTCTCGCGTGTGAGGCGAGCGCTCTGAACCCCTGAGCTAAGGGCCCTCGAGAATAGTCGCTTGGCTTATACCTGACACCTCATTGAATGATCAGGGCAAGGACGCAGATTGTTCCAGGAGGAGCGCGAAGCTCGTATCCGCAGTCGGTGCGGGGTGATCGCTCTGGATGATGGTGGTCGTGACGTGAGGGCTTGAGGCCATGCCCAGCGCCGACATTCTTGCCCCAAAATCCGCGCTACTTCGGATCGGAGAGCGAACGGCTCTGTCCATGCTGAATCGAAAATCGGGAGACGGTACGGCAGTTGCCGACATCACCGTCGGCCGCAGATCCCCGTCGTCCAGCATCGACATTCCTCCTGCGAGACCGATTACCAGCAGGAGTGCAAACGCCGAGCTCATGGTGGCCCCCTTCAGTCGATCGCCGACGGTCCACTGGAAAGACACCGGATGAAAGCTCAAGTCAAACGTAATCCGTCGCTTGAGGCGATCGTGGAGGTCGCGGGGTGCGTGGCAGCGACATCCGTATCGACACAACAACTGACGGGTATCGCGCAGGCACTCGACGTGCTCCTTGATTTCCGGATTCGCGTAGAGATACTCCTCGAAGACCTCCCGGACAACAGGGTCCATCGTGCCGTCCACATACTCGCAGAGGAGTTCGTCTTCGAGATCGGGTAGGTTGTCCTTAAGCGGTGGGTCGTATCCGTCACACATAGGCAGGGTTACTCAAGCACACGTCACATAAGGAGCTATCGGCGGTTCATCGAAGATCAAAAACGAAAGGGGGTCGGCAGTAGAATAACCGCCGACCCCCTGTGGTTTCCCGATAGGGACGAAAAGTTATTCTTCCTGCACCGAATAAATATCCTTGAGGAGAATCTGCAGTTTGGTGCGACCGCGGTTGATTCGGCTCTTGACGGTACCCATCGGCAGACCCGTGATTTCAGCGATCTCCTCGTAGGCTAGTTGCTGCACGTCGCGCAGCACCACGACCTCGCGAAACTCCTCCGGAATCTGTTTCAGGGCCTCCTGTATGTAGAAATCTTGAATAGTACTTTCGGTATGCCGGTCAGGAGAGAATGTTTCGTCCGGTACCTCCACCTCGTACTCCTCATCATCCCGATTTACGGACTGAAGAGAGTAGAGTCGGCGGCGCTTCCTTTTGCGGTATTCGGAGCGCGCGAGGTTCCCCGCAATCGTGTAGAGCCAGGTCGAGAATTTGGCAATTCGCCGATAGGAATGCCGATTCCGATAGACTCGTAGAAATGTCTCCTGGAGGAGGTCTTCGCACTCCTTCATATCACCCAGGAAGCGATAGATATAGTTCGTCAGCGGATCCTTGTAACGGCTAACGAGAATGTCGAACGCCTCCACCGTACCTGCCTGAAATTGGGACATGAGGTCCTCATCCGTCATCTGGCTGAGGGTCTCCAGATGCCGGGTGTTGGGGTTCGTATTCTTGAGCGTCGTCTGCCGACGTCGTATGATATTTGCCTTCTGCATTGACGTCTCTGCGTTTTCGTCTTCTATGTAAGACGGGAGAGCATCCCGCTTGTTACCGGTGCTTTAGGTTTGCGGTCCTAGAATTCTATGCAATAGGAGTGTCATTACCAGTGGCGCATTTCGATTGGCACCCCCTTTCAGTTCATAATCTGCCGCCAACAACGAGGTGAGCGCGTCCTCGATGGCGGGCATTGGAAAACGGCGAAGGCTCTGGACGTACTCCTTCACGTAGTATCTGGGGACACCGATCCGGCTCGCGATACTCGATTCCGGCTGTCCAATGCACGTCGTCAACTTCAACAGCTTTACGAAAAAGGCTGTCAGAACGGCCACCGTCATGAGCGCTTCACCCTGGGAATTCGATGCTTGTTGCAACATCCGTTCCGCAATCCGGTGGGCGTCTGCGCGGCGGCCTTCCGCGATGGATCGTTGAAGCTCAAATACGTTGAACTCGCGCGTCTGTCCGCTTGCGTAGACGACATCGTCCGCCGTAATGGTCTTTCGTCCGGCAGCGAATGTGGCCAGCTTATCGAGCTCGCCGGCGGCTACACGAAGATTGGTGCCCACGTAGTCTGTGAGCATCCGGAGAGCCTCGGCTTCGATCCGATACCCCGCCGTCTCGGCCCTCGCCTTTAGCCAGCCGCTCATCTGATTTGGGCGGAACGCCTTGCACTCGAAGACGACAGCCTTCTCTTTGAATGCTCGGAACGGATGCCGGCTCAGGTTCGGCTTACCTGTGTAGACGAAGAGCACGACCGCCGACGGGTTGGGATTTTCGGCGTAAGCCTTCAGCCGGTCCGCCTCCTTCAGCTGCTCGAAATCTCGAACAATGACGAGGCGGCGCTCGGCCATGATCGGATACGCGGAGCACAGAGAAATAACGTGCTGCGCGTCCGTTTCGTGTCCGTAGACGATGTCCAGATTGAAGTCACGTTCATGCGGTGCGAGCGCGTGATCGCGAAGTACCTCCTGCAGTTCCTCGGCAAGGAACCGTTCCTCGCCGTAAAAGAAATAGAGAGGCTGAAAATTTTTATGCCGGAACGCGGTGACTAGCTGTTCGTAAGTCGTCTCGTTACCGGCCATATCGTTGTCTGCCTTTTCGTTGGCCCGAAGATCTGTAAAGATACGGCCGAATTTTCTCGGATGCGTGTGCGGAACGGATGGCCCCCTAGGCGGGAGGCTCTATTCGACCATTCTTCAATCGCCGCTTCACCTATCTGCTGCGCGAATATACGCACGCATCTCTGCGGATTACGCAATGCGTAAGGCGGCGTAACGCCGGGCAGCCCTTTTATCGGCGTATATTGCGAGTTTGTTGATGGTACGCCCCGATCGTTACCCGCGTATCTAGGAAACGCGTGGAGCCCACGCCTATTCCCCTGTGCAAGGGCTCGTCTATCTTGTTTGTAGAGCGTTCGTCCGGACGAGATGGCTGTCGTGCAGTCGATGTGCCGCTCGCTGAAGAAGTGCGGCATCCTGCTGGGTAATCCAGTACGCTAGGCCCAGGAGATCCGTATTCTCGCCGTTGAGCCGAACCGGCATGCCATAGTGGCCGGCGTCCAGTGACCGGAGCGCCTCGACAAGCTCTCTGCGTGCCCGCTGTACGCGCCCGAGGATGGCGTGCATTTCACTTCCGTTCCAGTCTGTGCTCTGAAGAAGGCTCTCCCCATCCGGCACGTTTACATCCAACCATTTACCTTCCCCGATCCGGCGGATCACGGGTACGAACACCTCTTCATCCCGCCGTGCCAGCATCGCGTAGATCTCCTTAAGAGAAAGGTCCGAGTCGAGGGGCCTGGCTGCGAGCACGTCGATCGGGACCAGCTTCAACTGGGTCTTCAGCGCCTCGACCTCCTCGATCAGGTATTCGAGCTGCTCGAGCATAGGTACGATCGCCCGGGCCCTGTCGTCGGAATTTACCTCCTTCATCCCCCCTGCACTGGCTCGGTCAATTCGCGTGTCCGGACGTGGGCGGGCCGTGGCGCTCACTTCCCCAATCCATGTCCCTTGCGGCCGGTGAAGGCGTTTCGGCGTGGATTTGCTCGACGACGTCTTCGTCGAGTGTCTGGGCGAGGTAGGTCAGGAAATGACGGTCCTTGAGGCTGTGAATATTGTTCTCGTGGCGAAAATCCCACTGCTGACCGAACTGTGGATCCTTGTAGATAGCGAGGTACTCGAGTCGATCCTTGAGCTGCTCTTTCGGGACGAGCAGGCGATCGAGTCCGAAGATGGCTTCATCCCGGCTCTGGAAGGTCATGTCGTATTCCTTTGACATGACGATGGCCTCCTCGGGACACACTTCTTCGCAGTACCCGCAGTAGATGCATCGGAGCATGTTGATCTCGAACCACTGAGGCTCTCGCTCCTTGGCGCCTTCGATTTCGTGCGACTGCATTGAGATGGCCATCGGAGGGCAGGCACGCGCACACAGATTACAGGATACGCATCGGGGCTTGCCCTCTTCTTCGACCAGCACGGGCCGGCCCCGATAGCTGTCGGGCGGATACCACTGCTCATCCGGGTACTGAAACGTGTAGAGCGGCTCCCGCATTTTCCGGAACGTGTACCCGAGTCCGCGGAAGATCTCGGGTAGATAGATGCGCTCCCAGAAATTCAGGTCTCGCTCGTTCTCCTTCCTAAGGTTGACCGGCTTGCCGGGCATTGCTACCTGTTGTCTTGATTCGGACTACTGAAAACGTGGTGGACGTACGCCTAATGCCGGCGAATAGGTTCTTGCGATGGCGTCGATTCGGCTCTGGCGCCGGTTTCCGGTTCGGGCGCTTCCGAGTGCCGTCGCGGCTCGATCCATGTGGCATTCTTTGATGGCATGATCCGCTCTCCAAAGCGTTTTGCCCACACCTGTGTGAACTCGGCTCCGATCAGCATAATCAAGGACGAATAGTAGATCCAGAGCAGCACGAGCACAAGCGATCCTGCCGCCCCAAACATACTGCCCGGATTGCTTCGCCCGATGTAGAGACCAATAAGCACCTTTCCAACTACGAACAATGCCGCTGTCACGCCGGCACCGACCCATACGTCGCGCCATCTAATCTTCGCGTCCGGAAGAATTTTGAAGATAGCCGCGAAAAGTACCGTGATCACCGCAAATGAGAGGACGAAATCTAGTATGGTCGGCAGGTCGACGAACGCATCGGGCAAATATTCTTGCAGCCGGTTGCCGAAAGCAGATACGATCGCGCTGAGGAGGAGGGAGACCAGAAGCAGGAATCCCGTGCCGATGATCATTCCGAAGGAGAGCAGTCGCTTGAACAGGAAGGTGATGATGCCGGAGCGCGACGGAGCCGGCTGCACTTCCCAGGCGCGATTGAGCGCTTTCTGAAGCTGTGCGAAGGCGCCTGTGGCCCCGAAAATGAGGGCGCCCACGCCTATGATCGTCGGGATAAGTCCTCCACCCGCCTCCAGGCGCTGGCTCGCATTCGAGATCATCGTCTGAATTTGCTCCGCGGCCGAGGGGCCGATAAGGCCGGCGATCTCGCGCTCCACGTGCCCTTCGACGGCCTGTCGTCCGAACGCGAGCCCTGCGATGATGATCACCAGCACGAGAAGCGGTGGCAGAGAGAACACCGTATAGTAGGCCAGCGCTCCTGCCATCTGAGGGCAGTCATCCTCAGAGAACTCCTTCCAGGTCTGCTTGATGATCTCCCAGATCGACTTGTGCACCGCCATCCTGCCACCTTTTCAAGCTACACTTTTCACCGGCTCTCGACCTTCTCTCTCGATTTCGATTTGAAAACCAGCGTGAGCGGGACGCCCGTAAATCCGAACGCTTCGCGGAGCTTGTTCTCCAGATACCGTCGGTAGGACTCCTTCACCCCTTTGGGGTAGTTGCAAAAGAACGCAAACACCGGGGGATTCTCGCGAATCTGCGTCACGTACTTGATGCGGACGAACTGATTCCTGTAGGATGGAGGATGATGCTGCTCGATGGCCTTGAGCATCACCTCGTTGAGCTTGCTCGTGGGGACGCGTCGTCGGCGCTGCTCGTCGATCTCGATGGCCGTCTTCAGCACGTTGTACACCCGCTGCCGGGTGTGGGCCGAGATGAACAGGATCGGCACATAATCGAGCATCGGGAGGCGCTCATAGATGTGGCGCTGGTAGTCGCGGGCCGTGTTGGTCTCCTTCTCGACGAGGTCCCACTTGTTGACGGCGATGAGCAGACCTTTGCGCATTTCCTCGGCCTGCTTCAGGACGCGGATATCCTGGCTTTGCAGTCCTTCAACAGCATCCAGCATAAGCACTGCTACATCGCACTCCTGGATGGCCCGCTGAGTCCGCAGCGTGGAGTAGAACTCCACGTTCTCTTTGACGCGGGATTTCTTTCGGAGTCCTGCCGTGTCGATCAGCATGACCTTTCGCCCTTCGAATTCGATCACGGAGTGGATGGCATCGCGGGTAGTGCCGCTGATCTCTGTGACGATCGACCTTGGAAATCCGAGAATGGCATTCGTGAGGGACGACTTGCCGACGTTTGGCTTGCCGATGATGGCGATACGGAGGACATCGTCCTCTTCGGGTCGGTCGGGCTCTTTCGGGAGCGCGGCGATCAGGTCGTCGAGCAGCTCTCCCGTGCCCATTCCGTTGATGGCGGAGACGGGATAGACCTCTCCAAGCCCCAACTGGTAGAACTCGGCGGCCTGCCAGGAGCGCTGCTCGTTATCCGCCTTGTTCGCCACGGTGAAGACAGGTTTCCGGGTTTTCCGGAGGATGCGGGCCAGTTCATCGTCGAGCTCGGTCGCGCCCGTCGTGACGTCCACGACGAAAACTATAGCGTCGGCTTCCTCGATGGCGATGTGGACCTGCTCGCGGATGGCCGCCTCGAAGGCTTCCGCGGAATTGGGTACGAATCCACCCGTGTCGACAATATTGAATCTCGACCCGGCCCACTCCACCTCCCCGTAGACGCGATCGCGCGTGACGCCTGGCTCATCGTGCACGATGGCCCTGCGCGCCTCTATGAGGCGGTTGAAGAGGGTCGACTTCCCCACGTTGGGGCGGCCGACGATCGCGACGAGCGGCATGGCGAGCTAAAGGCGTTCTTTGCGTTCCAGATACAGGCCCCGGAACAGCATGTACGCCGCGTGCGCCGTTTCGTTTGTAAACCAGTAGTTGATTCCCGCGCCAACCGCCGCTCCAGCGATCGGAATGGCCTGCCCGAGCTTACGGCCCAGGAGATTTTTGGCGATCTCGCGTGGAATGTGCCGGTTCTGCTCGCGGAAGGTCCCCTTTACGCGACCCTTGTAGGCCTGGTCGTGGGCGAAGGCAGCCGCTGCAACGCTGATTTCGCGGAGTGCGTCGGACTTGGCGTCGCGACTGCCGGATGCAGCGACGTTGTAGATGGAGAGGACGAGCGGCCGGTACTCGGGGCCTCGCATCGGGAATCCGTACGATCCGCCTATCTGCTGGATGAGGCGGAAATTGATCGTGAACAGGAGCGGGATGTCCGCAATGATCAGGGCAGCGCCACCCAGACCGGTTCCTCCGCCTTCGACGGCGGCCAGAATCGCGTTCTGCGTGAAATGCTTCCGCGCCAGGATGTCCAGAGTCTCGAGGGGATGCTCTCTCAAATCCTCCAGGCGCTCAACGTCCGCCCCGGCTCGACGCGCTTCCTGCAGGAGATCGTCCGATTCGTAGGTCCATCCCGAAGCGTCGTTCAGAAAGGCGAGGAATTCCGAAACGGCCTCACTCGCGCGATCGATGATCTCGACGGGTACGACGCGGTCGACCACCCAGTCCATCGGCTTCATGGCCCAATTCAGGGCCTGCGATAGGATGGAGCCATCTCCCCGTTGCCACTTTTCGATCTCGCGTCGGGCTTCCAGTTCGTAGTCGTTGAGGCGCACGCGGCTCTTCCTTCAGGTTGAAATGATGAACCATGGAGACCTCGGGCGTACTCATCGACAACGCGATCAGCCCATGATCTCGTACTTCTTGAGGAGCCGGTACATCGTGGCACGCCCTATCCCGAGCTCGACGGCGGCTTTGTCGACGTTGCCCTCACAAAGTCGGTAGGCCCGTTCGACGGCCTGCCGCTTCAATTGCTCGAGCGTCTTGATTTCCCCGCCGTCGCCGCCGATCGGCACGCCACTAATAGCCAACGGCCCCTCGCCGTTGCTCATACCGTTCGGTGAGCCGCCAGGTTGCGGCTCCGCCCCCTCGGCGGCCTCCGCGAGTGTGACGCGTTCGGACCATGGCGAGATCATCGTGCGGCCGTCGATGAGTAGATCGGCGGGCTGAATCTCATCTTCTTCGGAGATCAGGATACCGCGCTCTATGGCACTCTTCAGCTCGCGCACATTTCCGGGCCACGCATACTGAAGGATGTACTGACGCGCCGCGGCTGAGAGCTTCTTGTTTCTGAAGGCCGGGTCATCCCGCGTGTAGGCCTCGAGGAAATAATCGGCAAGCGCGAGGACATCTTGATCTCGCTCGCGCAGAGGCGGCATGGGAATCGGGTACTGGAAGAGCCTATAGTAGAGATCCTCACGGAAGCGACCCTCTCGGATCATGGGGATGACGTCGCGGTTCGTGGCGCAGATGACCCGAGCGTCAAACTGGATGGTTTCATTGCCTCCAACGCGTTGAATCTCCCGGTTTTGTAAGGCACGGAGCAGTTTTGCCTGGAGGTCGAGATCCAGCTCTGCTATCTCATCGAGGAAGATCGTCCCACTGTCGGCCTGCTCGAACTTCCCGATCTTCCTGGAATGCGCGCCGGTGAAGGATCCCTTTTCATGGCCGAAAAACTCGCTCTCCATCAGCTCGCGGGGAACGGCCGCGCAGTTGACGACGATGAACGGGCCATGTCGTCGCGGCGAGTTGAAGTGTATGGCCTTGGCGACGAGCTCCTTCCCCGTTCCGCTTTCACCCTGAATGGCCACGGTGATGTCGCCACGGAGCGCCTTGTTGATCAGGCGGTACACACGCTCCATGGCGGGGCTCTCGCCGATCAGCTCATCCAGCCCATATTTCTGGGATACGGCGCTTCGAAGGTTCTCGAGCTCGCGCGACATCGCGAGCTTTTCCTGCACGTGCTTGACGACCGTGTCGAGCTTGATGAGGTCGTCTTGCCCCTTCGTGATATAGTCGTAAGCGCCCATTTTCATGGCTTCCACCGCCACTTCTACGGCGCCCTGGGCCGAAACGATGATGACGTGGATGTGCGGCTTCCGTTCGACGATGCGACGAAGCGTCTCGATGCCTCCCATGCCCGGCATCATGACATCCAGCAGGATCAAGTGCGGATCCTTATCGAGGCGCTCGAGGAGCTCCTCGCCTGAACGCAGGGTCTGCACCTCGAAGGCGCCATTCCTCTCCAGCTGTCGGCTGAGGAGTCGCGAGTAGTACTTATCGTCGTCGACGACGAAAACGCGGAATCTCATCGGGCAGCGTCGAAAATGCGGAGTGAATGCTCGTCAACAGGTTGTCAGGACCTACGGCGGATCGATCAAAGGAGACTTCTCCGCAGCGAAGACGGCATTTGCGCAAGTATCGGCCGAAATTCTCCCGAGTCAAGACGGCTCGGGCGCAGGCACGGCTCGAGAGCGGACGGAGACGGGCGGCCGCAGGCAAGATCGAGCGGCCAGGCTAAATCAAGATGAGCCCCAGAATTCCTACCGCGAAACAGTAGTAGGCAAAATACTCGAGGTTTCCGCGTCGCACGAAGTCCAGCACGATTTTGATGGCGATGATTCCGGATCCGTAGGCCACGATCGTGGCAAGGAGCACGATCCAGAGGTCGGGGCCGACCCCCGTTTGGAACATCTTGATTGCGCTTATCGCGGTGGCCCCTATGATGACGGGAAGGGACATCAAGAATGAGAAATTTGCGGCGCGCTCCGGCGTGACATTTTGATAGAGCGCCGTACAGATCGTCGCCCCCGACCGTGAGATGCCGGGAATGAGCGCGGCCCCCTGTGCGGCGCCGATCAAGAGGGACTTGAGTGGGGTGAGCGGCCCATCGGGGTTCCTTCGGATCTTCGTCAAAAGCAGCAACACGCCCGTGACGAGCAACATCATCAGGGTCTGTCTCGGATCACCGAATGCCGCTTTAAGGCTATCCTTGAAGATCAGATAGATGATGAACGTCGGGATCATCGTGATCAGGATGAAGATCACGAAGCGAAAATCAGCATTCTCGCGGTAGTTCTGCGCGACCTTCGAGGGATTCGCGACACCCGCCCATCCGTTACGAATCAATTCACCTAGCCGACGGCGGTACACGTGGATGATGCTTAGCACCGTTCCGAAATGCACGAAGACTTCAAAGGTCACGTCATCGGAGGCCAGGCCCAGGAGATGCTGCACGAGGACGAGATGACCCGACGAAGAGACCGGCAAGAACTCGGTGAGGCCCTGGATAAGCCCAAGAAGTATTGCTTCCCACCAGGTCATCTAAACCTCGTTGTATGCTTACTTGATTCCTCTATCCGGAATTAGAGGGGCGAAAGGTACTTACGCGCACATACGGTTGCTAGGGTCTCAATCCGGCAACCGGGGCTCAACGATCAGAACCTGTTCGCGTTCGACGCGAACGGCACCCGGCTCCGCGCCTCGCGGTTTCGTGACGTACTTGCGTTCCGTTATGGCCACGGGTACGAGGTTGCTGCCGCGGGCCTTGCTAAAATAGGCCGCGATAGACGCTGCCGCTTCCAGGATCTGCGGACTGGGCTCCGCGTCGCGGTTCGGCTTCCGCAGCACGGCATGCGAGCCGGGGACTCCGCGCGCGTGCATCCACAGATCGTATTTCTGTGCATGATGGAAGGTGAGCGCGTCATTCTGCCGCGCGTTGCGGCCAACCCACACTTCATACCCGCCGGGAAGCTTGAAGCGTCGAAAGGGTATGCAATCGGACTGGCGCCGGCTATCCGGAAGGATGCGGGCGAGTTCCTCCGCGTGCCGCTTGCGATACGCCTCCAGCTCTCGGAGGCTTGCGACGTCAGACCTGAGCTCCTCCAGGAGGTGCTCTACCTCATCGGCCTGTTTCGTGACCGAATCGAGCCGCCGTTGAGCTTCTTCACGTGAACGACGGGTGACCCGAGCTTTCTCGTAGTAAGCTTTCGCGTTCTCGACGGCTGAAAGCCCCGAATCAAGAGGGATGCGCGTCCTTCCACCTGCGAACAGGTCGTCGACCTCTACGTCGTTCGCGCCAGGCGGCACCTGGTGAGCCTGCGCCATCAATAGATGACCCCACCGCTCATATAGGTCCGCGCGACTTGGCCGGGCGATCTCGTCGGACATTCGATCGGCGGCGCGTCTGTGATGCATGGCAGCCTGGACGAGGGCGCGCTCGAGCGGCTCGTACTCCGACATGAACCGGCGGCGGACGAGGGTGCGCCGAACAAATATGCGCACGGCTTCATCCACTGACGAGAACCGCTCTGCGCGCAGGCCTTCGAAAGAGCTAAGCTCGATGAGCGAGAAAAGCCTGGGCTCATGCTCGTCCCAGTAGATAATCGGCTTCGGATCCTGCAGCTCGGCCCCGATGGTTACCGCAGCGTCGAGAATGGATTGCAGATTATCCCTGTCGAGAGCCGGCGCGTCGTTCGGACGGTGGCCGGCTCGAATGGCGACCTCAGCGGCGATGTCGCGATCAAGAAGCGGAAAAGCGGCCGCAATGGCCTGTTGGAGCGACTCGGCTTCGGGATTCCAGCGCGACTGGAATACCTCCGTGCTCTCGATCCGTGGTGCCGGCCGAGGCTGCGGTGCCGCCGTGCCCGTGAGCTGATCACTTCGCAGAAAGGCATCCTGGATCGTCCCGTCATCCGCGACCCACAACACATTGGCTCGCGGACCGAACAGAACGATCTGTATCCGCGATCCATCGTCCAGATGGAGATAGATCATGCGGTCGCGATTCGCGATGGTGAGCGCGTCGACCTTCCGGCCTGCGATCTGCGGGAAGATGGTCGCCACGTTGCGGCGCGCCTTCGCGTAACCATCGACCCGAAAAATGAACTGCATCGGCGGCCGCGTGCGAACGCGCAGCATGGATTCGCTATCCGGGCCCGCCAGCGCCAGGTGGATCTCGTCGGGTTCCTGAGAGAAGGCCTCCAGTAACTCGTGATCCGGAACGCGATGCTGCCACTCCGCAACGAGCGCTGCCAGGGTGTAGTAGTTGGTAATCATCGCTGCTCCTGCGCTACGGAATCCTTGATCACTTCGCAGGCGAAGTCCAGCACCTCCCAGTCGATATTGAGATGAGGTGCAATTCGGATGAGGCGATCGGAATGGAGAGTCCAACCCAGTAGGACGCCGGCGTCGAGGCAGCGCTTGACGACACGTGCCGTGAGCGAGGCATCCTGCAGGAGGAGTCCGAGCATCGCGCCGCGGCCGCGCACTTCGACGATGCCGGGCCCGCGTAGCCGCTCACGGATGCGGCGTCCGAGCTCGTTCGCACGGGCGGGAAGGTTTTCGGAGATGATGACCGAAAGAGCTGCGTGTGCGGCCGCGCAGGAGACCGGATGTCCGCCGAAGGTGGTTACATGGCTGAGAGGAGGATCGGAGCGGAGGGCCGACATGTGAGCGCCGCTGGAGATGAACGCGCCGAGAGGCATCCCTCCTCCGAAGGCTTTCGCCAGGGTGAGCACGTCCGGCACGACCCCGAATTGCTCGAAGGCGAAGAGCGTCCCGGTGCGGCCCATCCCGGTTTGGACCTCGTCGAAGATCAGCAGAGCGCCGGTTTTGTCGCAGGCCTGGCGAAGAGCCTGCATCCACGAATCCTGCGGCACATTGATGCCACCTTCCCCCTGGATGGGCTCGGTGATGACGCACGCCGTATCCATGTCGATGGCGGAGAGCGCGGCCGTGTCATTGAAGGGCAAGAACTCGATGCCGGGAAGAAGGGGCTCAAAGGGCCGCCGGTAGACGTCTCGTCCCGTGACGGACAGCGCGCCGTGCGTGTCACCGTGGAAAGAGCCCTCGAAGGCTATGATTCGATGCCGTCCGGTCGCCTTCTTGGCCAGCTTGAGCGCACCTTCGTTGGCTTCGGTACCGGAGTTGGTAAAATAGGTGACCTGGAGTTGGGGCGGCAGTCGGGAGGCGAGGAGCGCCGCAAGCTCGACCTGCGGCCGTTGGATCATCTCGCCGTAGACCATCACGTGGAGATGGCGATCGACCTGGCGATGGATGACCTCGAGGACGGCCGGGTGCCCGTGTCCTAGGGAAGAGACGGCAATACCGCTGATGAAGTCGATAATCCGTCGCCCGTCGGAAGTGAAGATGAACGGTCCTTCGGCGCGGTCGATCACGAGGCCCAGCGGGTCGTCGCTCGTCCAGGCAATGTATCTGCGAAAGAGATCGGTGAGATGGGCCGGCATCGTGCGTACTTCGAGTCGCGAACGGGTGCGCTGCGGCGCACGCCGCGAACGCCTCGGGACGCCCGAATTGTTTCGAGCAGCCGTGTGTGAGGCCTTCCGTGGGTGGGAACTTCAACTCGCTCGTGTCATAGCGGAAGAGTTACCTCGGAGCCTGCTGCGTGCCTGCCTGTCCACCCATCTCGACGCAGCAATCCGAGGTCCTGGTGTAATCCTCCGTCGTCGTCGCGTCCGCCTATGCTTACTTCGGCAGTCAACTCGCTCGTCGACCGTCTTCTTTCAGCCTATCCTCCGACGCGGTCGTATGGCATCAGCGATTTCTCGGGTGATCCGATGCCGGTGCCCGTCCGGGATTATCTCAGGCAGGAGCTTCGCGCCCGGTTGGGAAGGGTCGTGCCGGAGCCGGAGGCCTGGATCGACGACGAGCACGACGACGTCGCGCGGGCGCAGCGTGCGTATCTGGATGTGCTGGCCCGTCATCAGCGGGTGCCTGCTCATGCCTGGGAAGGGATCCTTGACCGCGCCTGCGACGAGACCATGCGCGTACTCGTGCGCCCGGCTTCAACGCTTGCCGATCTGGTCTTTGAGGATGGACGTGCTACGGCCGCACCCGATGAGGTGCTCGGCAAACTGGACTACTTCAGCTTCTACCCCTACTTCCGTGAGGTCGTCGAGGCCTACGTAGAACAGAAGAATGTGGCGTCCTTCGACCGCAGCCGGCTCGAGGCACTCCTGAAACGAGTGGATCGGGAGATGACGAGCGACTATGGGCCCGCCGAGTGGGTTCGGCTCCTGCGGCCCCTGTCGTCCGTATTGCGAGCGGCCGGTTTTCGGGACGAGATCCCCAGTGACCTCCTCGCTGCCTTCCTACACGAAAAGGGTGCGGAGGCGGCACTGAACCGCCTGCACAACGGTTTCGAATCTGATGAGCGCGTGCCGACCGACGCGCTGGCCGGGCTGTTTCGACCTGATGCCGGTGACGGGGCCGCTGCCGGCCGGCCGCAGCGCCCCGAGCCCGTCCAGGAGGATCGCTCACCAACCGAGAGAGAGCCCATCCCTCTCTGGAAGCAATTCGAGCAGAGCGAGGTCGTCATCAAGGACGAGCACGTGGCCCAGTCGGCTCGATCGGGCCCGGGTGAGCCGCTGTGGAAGCAGTTCCGTGGCGCATCCGACACGGCACAGACCGTCCGTTCCCCCCATCGAACCATGACCAATGCGAGGTTTGAAGATCTTGAGATGGAGGTGCTTGGACCCAGGGGGGCGCGAAATAGAGAACTGTTCATTCGCCATCTTTTCGCGGGCGATCGAAACGAGTACGAATCGACGGTTCGCAAGCTACAGTCGATAGGGACCTGGGCCGAAGCGTCCAAAGTGATTGCGCAGGAGGTATTCTTGAAGCACCAGGTCAATATCTACAGCGATCCGGCTGTGGCCTTCACCGATGCCGCCGAAATGCGGTATCGGCGCTAGAGTGCATCGCCGGCCTCGCTCCCACAGCATTGCTTTCCCGCCGCATGAGTGACTTCGACGCACGCAGAGCCGACCTCGAGGCGCGACGCGAAGAGGCTCGACGGGGCGGCGGGCCGGAGCGAATCGCTCGCCAGCACGAGAAGGGAAAGCTGACGGCTCGTGAACGGCTGGAGATTCTGCTCGATGACGGCTCCTTCCAGGAGCTGGGTAGATTCGTGCGGCACCAGACCCACGATTTCGGGCTGGCGAAGAATCGACCCTACGGCGATGGCGTGATCACTGGGTTCGGCACGATCGATGGCCGTCTCGTGTACGTATTCAGCCAGGATTTCACTGTTTTTGGAGGATCGCTGGGCCTCGCGCACGCCCGCAAGATCACCAAGCTCATGAACCTGGCCCTGGAAAACGGCGCGCCTGTAATCGGGCTGAACGATTCAGGGGGCGCGCGCATCCAGGAGGGCGTGGATTCGCTTGGGGGCTATGCCGAGATCTTCCTGCTGAACACGCTTGCGTCGGGCGTCGTGCCGCAAATCTCTGCCGTGCTTGGACCCTGCGCCGGTGGCGCTGTCTACAGCCCGGCCATCACCGATTTCGTGTTCATGGTCAAGAACACGAGCTACATGTTCGTCACGGGCCCGAACGTCGTCAAAACTGTGACGCAGGAAGACGTCAGCTCCGAGGAGCTGGGCGGCGCGGAGACGCATGCCACAAAGAGCGGTGTTGCTCACATGGCCTGCGAGAATGAGGTGGAGTGCCTGCACCGCATCCGGGAGCTCTTGCAATTCATCCCCCAGAACTGCGAGGAACAGCCACCCATCCGCCCATGGGAGGATGTCCCGCTCCGGCAGGATGATTCGCTGAACGATGTGGTGCCGTCGAGCCCGAACAAACCCTACGATATGCACCGTGTGATCGAGGGCATCGTCGATGAGGGCAAGTTCTTCGAGATTCACGAAGAGTACGCGCCGAATCTGATCGTCGGATTTGCGCACCTCGGAGGCCGGCCTATCGGCATCGTAGCCAACAATCCCATGGTTTTGGCCGGTGTGCTCGATATCGACTGCTCAATGAAGGGCGCGCGGTTCGTTCGGTTTTGTGATGCCTTCAACATTCCGCTCGTCGTATTCGTGGACGTGCCCGGGTTTCTGCCGGGCACCGATCAAGAATGGCGGGGCATCATCCGGCACGGGGCCAAACTTCTGTTTGCCTTCTGCGAGGCGACCGTCCCGAAGATGACCGTCATCACAAGGAAGGCCTACGGGGGTGCATACGACGTGATGAACTCGAAGCACATTCGTGGCGATCTGAACTTCGCGTGGCCGACGGCTGAGATCGCGGTCATGGGCCCGAAGGGCGCCGTTGAGATCATCTTCAAGAGGCAGATCGCGGAGGCGGATGACCCCCAGGCGGCGGAGGCGGCTCTCATCGAGCAGTACCGCGAGAAGTTCGCGAATCCTTACATCGCTGCCGAGCGGGGTTATGTCGATGATGTGATCCTTCCGAGCGAGACCCGGTATCGGCTGATCCGCGGCCTGGAAATGCTGAAGGACAAAGTCGTGAACAATCCCCGCAAAAAGCACGGCAATATCCCGCTCTGAACTGCCGATGGGCCGGAATTCGAAGCTTTATCTGCGACCCAGACGGCCGATACTAGAGAGAGGCATATCCGGCTCGACCGGTCTTGCAAAAATTGGCATAGAGCCTTATAGTGGCGCACCTATAGGCTTGCACCTAATGTCTCTCTTTAACTTCGCGCCCGACGGCGCACCACCCTGGGAGGTATCCTTGCGGCTGCTGACATCCTTCTCTTTCCTCGTTGTATTCTGCTTGGCGCTGGCGCCGGTCCCTATCGCTCACGCCCAGTCGGATTCCGGTGGGAAATCAGGGCGCGCGGGTACCGTCGAGCCCTCGACCCGCCTCCAATCTCGTCCACCGGCTTCGTTGCCCGTCGAGAACGATGTGCGCGTGATCGTTCGCAGCCGGCCGGATGACGAGCCGCTCAGCGACAGGGAGATTCTGTCAGCCATCGGACGCATCTACGATCGACATGCCCGACTCCTCGAAGCCGCAGCGCTGGAGGACAACGACCTGGTCGAGGAGCAGTTGGACGTCGCTATGACGGAGATTCAGCAGCTTTTGGCCTATCCGGAAGTGGTCGCCCGCCCGCGATTCCGTGACCTTTATCGCACGGTTTTATCGGAGTACGAGCGGCATTACGGCATTCCGGCCGACTCGCTCGCCCTCCCCTTCGGGGACATCTTCGCGGTCAGGGACGAATTATTCGACGCCCTCAACATGGTCGATGAGCCTCTCCTCGAGGACGTGGACGTTCCGTTCGTCACCCCGGTGGCGACGACGATTCCGATGACGCAGAACCGCCTCGTGGAGCAGAGCATCGCCTACCTGCTACGTTCGCCGGAGAAGCATCTGTACAACTGGATGAGCCGCGCACAGACCTACTTCCCGATGATCGAGAAGATACTGGCGGAAGAGGGCGTGCCGGACGAGCTGAAGTACCTGGCGATGGTGGAGAGCGGGCTGAATCCTCGCGCGCGCAGCTGGGCGGCGGCCAACGGCATGTGGCAGTTCATCTCGGCGACGGGTCGGGCCTACGGGCTGGAAGTCAACAGCTGGGTGGACGAGCGCCTCGACCCCGAGAAGGCTACACGTGCCGCCGCGCGCCATCTGAAGGACCTGCATAAAATGTTCGGGGGCGACTGGCAGCTGGCCCTTGCCGGATATAACTGCAGTCCCGCCCGTGTGAAGCGAGCGATTGCCCGGGCAGAGCGCCGCCTCAATCGCAGGGCCACTTTCTGGGACATATACAACGACATTCCGCGCGAGACACGGAATTACGTGCCAATGTTCATTGCGGCCGCGCTGGTGTCGTCCAACCCGGATGCCTACGGAGTAGACGTGTCGCGCATCGAGCCAGGACCGGAGTACGCCTATCACTATGTACCTGTGCGCGGCTTCTTATCGCTCGAGGAGATCGCACAGCTCGCGGGTACGACGCAGGCAACCATCAAGGCGCTGAATCCGGAGTTGCGTCGCGACTTCATCCCGCCGGCACGAGATGCCTACTATGTGCGCATCCCGATCGGAACGTATGATCGGTTCGAAGCGCGATACGCGGAGCTTCCGGCCGAGAAGAAGAAATCGACGGTCTCCTATACGGTGAAGCGTGGTGACGTGCTCGGAAAGATCGCGCGCCAGTACGGCGTAAGCGTAACGGAGCTCATGCGAACGAACGGCCTCCGGAGCACGACGATTCGCGTCGGGCAGCGGCTGGTCGTACCGGTGCCATCCTACGATGGAAGCCCGGTCCTCGCGCAGGCCAATGGGGAGGCGATCACCGTAGAGTATGGCCGCACGCGAATGCGCCCGGTGCTTGCGGAAGGCAGCCAGGCTCGGTCGAGCCGGTCGACGACACCGATTGTTCGGGCCAGCACGGACGCGGCACACCGAGAGGCCCGTACGCAAGGTGACGAAGTCGTAGCGGAGCGGGCAGGGGCGGCCTCGGAACCGCCCGCGCAAGAGCAGGCCACGATTACAGCCGCGAGTGTGTCGGGACCATCTCCATCCGATAATGCAGCCGAGGAATCCGAGGAGGTCGAAGAGGAGACGGCATCGACGCGGATCGTATACACGGTCCGCCGCGGTGACAATCTGACCGAGATCGGGAAGAAGTACGGCGTCTCGATCTCAGACATCCGGAAATGGAACGGCATTCAGGGCAGCCGCATCCAGGCGGGACAGAAGCTCTATCTCTACGACACCAGTCCGGAGCCCAGTGAGCCGACAACGACGGAATATCGCGTGCGCCGTGGCGACACCCTCAGCGAAATCGCCAAACGGTACAGGGTTCGCGTCTCGGATCTGCGTCGCTGGAACAACTTGCGATCGAATACCATCCGGGTCGGGCAGAGGCTGACCATTCAAAACGGCGAATCCGACACGATCACATACCGCGTCAAGAAGGGGGATTCGCTCTACGTGATCGCTAAGAATTACGGCGTGAGTATCGAAGACCTCAAGAGGTGGAATTCGCTCAAGTCGTCTACCATCCGGCCTGGCCAGACGCTCACGATTCGCCGCGGCGGCTGAGACCTGCATCCGATATTCAGCGTCGCGAAATCCTGTCGAAAGTCGCCCAGAGAACTAGCCTGGTAGTGCGCGGAGTACTAGCCTATTAGTGTGCGGAGTACTAGCCTAGCAGCGCCCGGAGGTACTCGCGGCGCATCAGGGCTATGGACGCGATCGAGATGCCTTTCGGGCAGACGGCTTCGCACTCCGCGTGATTCGAGCAGTCTCCGAATCCCTCCTTCTCCATCTGCGCCACCATATTCAGAACGCGGGTCTTGCGCTCGATCTTTCCCTGGGGGAGGTTCACCAGATGCGCGATCTTGGCGGCTGTGAACAGTGAGGCCGACGAGTTCGGGCATGCTGCCACGCAAGCCCCGCATCCAATGCACGCGGCAAAGTCGAACGCCTCGTCGGAGTCCTCTTTCGGGACCGGGATCGAGTTGGCATCCGGCGCGCCACCGGTATCGACAGAGATGTACCCGCCCGCCGCGATAATCCGGTCGAGGGCCGACCGGTCGACGACGAGGTCCTTGATCACGGGGAACGCGCGTGCACGGAACGGTTCGACCACGATGGTGTCGCCATCCCGATAATGCCTCATGTGTAGCTGGCAGAGTGCAGTCTGCGGTGTCGGCCCGTGTGCGATGCCGCCCACCATCGCGCCACAGGTACCGCAGATTCCTTCCCGGCAGTCGTTGTCGAACTCGACGGGGTCCTCCCCTTTCTTGATCAGGTCCTCGTTGAGAACATCCAGCATCTCGAGGAACGACATGTCCGTGTCGACGTCGCGGACGGTATAATCTACCAGTTTCCCGGGGGCATCTGGGCCGGGCTGACGCCAGATCCGAAGATGTATGGTGATCTTTTTTGCCATGAAAGAGTCGTCACTTATAGCTTCGGGTCGTCAGCTCGACGGCCTCGAACTCCAGATTCTCCTTGTGGAGAGTCGGTTTTGAAAGGTCGCCGGAGTACTCCCACGCTGCCACATAGGTGAATTCGTCATCGTTCCGAAGCGCCTCCCCGTCGGCGGTCTGATACTCTTCGCGGAAGTGGCCTCCGCACGATTCCTCACGGTAAAGCGCATCGAGCGCCATAAGCTCGCCCAGCTCCAGAAAGTCGGCGACGCGGCCCGCGAATTCCAGATTCTTGTTCAGTGTGTCTTTGCGACCCGGCACCTGCACATTTCTCCAGAAATCATCGCGCAGGTCCCGGACGGCGCTTATCGCATGTTGAAGGCCCTCGCGATTTCGCGACATTCCCACGAAGTCCCACATGATCCGGCCGAGCTCGCGGTGGAATTCGGTTACGGTCTTGGTGCCGCCGATGCCCAGCAATCGCTCGATGCGCTCGCGGGCATCGCGCTCCGCCTCCTCGAACGCGGGTTCGCTGGTTTTCACGGCGCCCAGATCTGAGGACGCGATATAATTCCCGAGGGTGGATGGGGCGATGAAATAGCCATCGGCCAGGCCCTGCATCAGCGCGCTGGCCCCGAGACGGTTCGCGCCGTGGTCGGAGAAGTTGGCCTCCCCGAGCACGAACAGCCCCGGAATGGTACTCATCAGATGATAGTCCACCCAGAGTCCACCCATGGTATAGTGGACGGCCGGGTAGATGCGCATCGGGACCTCATACGGATTGTCGGCCGTGATCTTTTCGTACATCTCGAAGAGGTTACCATAGCGCTCCTCGATGGCCGCCCGGCCCAGCCGCTGGATGGCATCGCAAAAATCCAGATATACGGCCTGTCCCGTCGGGCCGACGCCCCTCCCCTCGTCGCAAACCTTTTTGGCCGCACGTGATGCCACGTCGCGGGGCACGAGGTTGCCGAAGCTCGGATAGCGTCGTTCGAGGTAGTAATCCCTATCCTCCTCCGGAATCTGATTCGGCAAACGAGCGTCATTGGGATCCTTGGGAACCCAGACCCGGCCGTCGTTTCGCAGGCTCTCGCTCATCAACGTGAGCTTCGCCTGGTAGTGGCCGGAGACCGGGATGCAGGTCGGGTGAATTTGTGTGAAGCACGGGTTGGCGAAGTACGCGCCGCGGCGATGGCAGCGCCAGGCCGCCGTGACGTTCGAGTTCTTCGCGTTCGTCGACAGGAAATAGACGTTTCCGTAACCGCCGGTGCACAGCAGCACGGCATCGCCCACGTGCCGCTCGAGCTCACCCGTAACCAGGTTCCGCGTGATGATGCCTCGGGCCCGGCCATCCACGACGACCAGCTCGAGCATCTCGCGGCGAGACAGCATCTCGACTTTGCCACGATTCACTTGCCGTTCGAGCGCCTGGTAGCAGCCGAGCAGGAGCTGTTGGCCGGTCTGACCGCGCGCATAGAACGTGCGCGATACCTGCGCTCCGCCGAAGGACCGGTTAGCCAGCAATCCCCCATATTCGCGGGCAAAGGGCACGCCCTGCGCGACACATTGATCGATGATGTTGTTGCTGATGGCTGCAAGCCGATAAACGTTCGCCTCGCGCGCACGATAGTCCCCGCCCTTGATGGTATCGTAGAAAAGCCTCCAGATCGTGTCGCCGTCATGCGGATAATTTTTAGCCGCATTGATGCCGCCCTGGGCGGCAATGGAGTGCGCACGACGTGGCGAATCCTGAATACAGAACGCCTTTACGTTATACCCGAGCTCGGCAAGCGTGGCGGCTGCGGAGCCCCCTGCAAGGCCCGTCCCGACTACGATGACGGTATACCTTCGTTTATTGGCTGGATTGACGAGCTTTGCCTCGTTGAGGTAGGTCTCCCACTTTTCTTGCAACGGTCCGGGCGGGACCCTGGAGTCCAGACTCATAAAGGTTCGGAGCTAAACGAGCAGGTGGGTAAAGTCTGCGAAACGGACGGCCGCCGCTCAAGGGTGCAGCGGGTAGAATATGGATGATGCAGCAGCACGCGCACGTGGGCTAGACCGCAAAGTAGATGTACAGCGGAATAAACAGAAACCCGATGGCAAGTAGGATGGCGAGCACGGTTCCGACGCCGTAGATGATCGGCGTGAGGCGCCGGTTCATTGTTCCGAGCGACTGAAACGCACTCCAGATCCCGTGCCGCAGGTGGAATCCCAGCAAAATCATCACGATGGGATACCCAAAAGCGAACCACGGATTCTGAAAAGTCTCCGTCATGAGCCGCTTCAGGTCTCGCATTTCCACGCCCGCGACGCTAGTCAGATACTCGCCCTCCACGCCGATCTCGAACTTGAAATGACCAACGTGGATGAAAAGGAATCCGAGGATGACGATGCCTGTGAAGATCATCGAACGCGAGCTGGGCGTTTGCAAGCTTGGCCGGCCCATCGATTTGTACTCTTTGTAGCCGTGCTGACGGGATCGTTTCTTTCTGAGGTAGATGTCGATCCCCATCGCCACATGGAGGATGAGCCCCAGGAGTAGAAGACCCTCCAGGAACCAGAGCAACGGGCCCAGGCTCAGCAAGAAGTGCGAGTACTCGTTAAATGTATTCCCCGGACTGAAATAGCCCAGATTTCCGATCAGGTGGAGGATGATGAAGATTACCCAACCCAGACCTGTTGCGCCGGTCGTGATCTTTCGTCCGACCGGCGAAGTCATGGCCTCCCAGAAACTGGGCTTTCTGTTCTTGACCTCTGTGGCCATCGTACCGACGGGATGTCGAATTTAGCTCTCGTGTGCGGCTCGCCGGCGCAAGTCCATCGCTAGATAATCCCTGGGCAGA
>CBFGRV010000041.1:0-27766 GCA_965651265.1 uncultured Rhodothermales bacterium | reverse complement strand
TGACGAGCAGAAAGCCGAAATGGCTGATCGGTACGTGCGTGCGTGGGAAGCCGGGGACATCGATGAGATCGTGGGGATGCTGACGGACGACGCCATCCACGCGATGCCGCCTTGGTCGGTGTGGTTTGTCGGACGGGATGCGCTCCGCGTCCTGTACAGCAGCTACGAGATTTGGGGCGAGCGTCCTGGACCCGGCACTTTCCGAGTGGTGCCGACGGGCCTGAACGGCGAACTCGCGTTTGCCGAGTACTGTCGCAAGGCTCCCGATCGCCCGTACGAAGCGCTGGCGCTCACGGTCGCCGTGCTCGATGCATCAGGGACGCACATTGCTGAGAAGGTGAGCTTCGTGAATCAGGACCTCGTCGTGAGATTGGGATTTCTGCGGAGGATGGATTCGTGACCAGCATTCATGACCTTCAGCCCGTTCGCATTGGTTGACTTAGAATCCGGCCGCCCGTATGCTATGCCGGATAGATAAAGTCACCTTATGAGTTGGCAGACGCGGCTCCGATGCCGATCGGTCGAAGCTTCTCCTCGAGAACGTGGTGGGCGATGGGTATCGCCCGATTGGGACAGGCGACGTGGGCGCCGGTGGCCGTCGCGGCCGAGGCGCACGCAGCTTTCGCCGCCAGAGCGCACGCGGCTTTCGCTGCCATAGCGCCCGCGGCCGTCGTGATCTGGGTGCTGGTTGTCTCCGCAGCTGTAACACCGATCCAGGCACAGCCGGTCGAGGACGGCTACGATCTCTGGCTCCGCTATCGCCCCCTCGAAGATGCGAGTCTCCGGGCCACCTACCGGGAGACACTCTCGTCGATCGTCATACGGGGCGAGTCGCCCAGCATGGCCGTCGCCGCGGAAGAGCTTCGGCGCGGGCTGTCCGGCCTGCTCGATGTCGACATCCCGCTGGCCGATTCCATCACCCCGGGGGCCATCGTACTGGAGACGACCGGCTCGGTGACGCTCGGATCGGCGGAGGGCCCGACCCACGCGCAGCTGACTCCGGGCGCCTTCGCGATCTCCAGCGCGGTCCGCGAGGGCAGCCCCGTCACGGTCATCGCGGCCCATCCGGACGCCGGTATCCTCTATGGCGCCTTCGCGCTCCTGCGCCGAATCCAGACCCTGCAGCCGGTCGCGGGCATCGACATCATCGAGTCACCACGCATCGACTACCGCCTCCTCAATCACTGGGACAACCTCGACCGCACCGTCGAGCGCGGCTACGCCGGCTTCTCGCTGTGGGACTGGCACAAGCTGCCCGATTACCTCGACCCCCGCTACACGGACTACGCGCGCACGAACGCCTCCATCGGAATCAACGGCGCCGTGCTCACCAACGTGAACGCGAACGCGCTCATTCTCACGGAGCCGTACCTCGAGAAGGCGGCCGCGCTCGCCGACGTCTTCCGGCCGTATGGGATTCGCGTCTACCTCACGGCGCGCTTCACGGCGCCCATCGAAATCGGGGGGATGGAAACGGCGGATCCGCTCGATCCGCAGGTCCGCCGCTGGTGGCGCGAGAAGGCCGACGAGATCTACGAGCACATCCCGGACTTTGGCGGCTTCCTCGTCAAGGCCAACTCGGAGGGCCAGCCCGGCCCGCAGGATTACGGGCGCACGCACGCCGACGGCGCCAACATGCTCGCCGAGGCCGTCGCCCCGCACGGCGGCATCGTAATGTGGCGCGCCTTCGTCTACAGCCCCGTCGAGGGCGAGGACCGCGCCAACCAGGCCTACGACGAGTTCGTGCCGCTCGACGGCAGCTTCCGGGACAACGTCTTCGTCCAGCCCAAGAACGGCCCCATCGACTTCCAGCCGCGCGAGCCCTTCCATCCGCTTTTCGGCGCGATGCCGCAGACGCCCCTCATGATGGAGCTCCAGATCACGAAGGAGTACCTGGGCCAGGCCACGCACCTGACCTACCTCGGGCCGATGTGGGAGGAGATCTTCCAGACGGACACGTTCGCAGCGGGCGAGGGCTCGACCGTGGCGCGCGTGATCGACGGCAGCGTGCACGACTACGCGATGTCGGGCATAGCCGGCGTGGCGAACACGGGCACCGACCGGAACTGGTCGGGCTCACACTTCAACCAGGCCGACTGGTACGCCTTCGGCCGCCTGGCGTGGAATCCGGACCTGTCCGCCGCCGACATCGCCGAGGAGTGGGTGCGGATGACGTTCTCGAACGACGATGAGGTCGTCGCGACCATCGTCGAGATGATGATGGCCTCCCACGAGGCCGCCGTCAACTACATGACGCCCCTCGGACTGCACCACGTGATGGCCACCGGCCACCACTACGGCCCGGGCCCGTGGGTGTCGGACCTCGGGCGCGCCGACTGGAATCCGACCTACTACCACCAGGCCGACGCGGACGGCATCGGCTTCGACCGCACTTCGTCCGGCTCGAACAACGTCGCCCGGTACCATCCGCCCCTCGACGACATCTACGGCGACCCCGTCCGTGTGCCGGAGAAGTATCTGCTCTGGTTCCATCACGTGTCCTGGGATCGCGAGATGCCCTCCGGCCGCACACTCTGGGAGGAGCTCGTGCACCGCTACAATGAGGGCGTCGAGACGGTTGGATGGATGCAGGAGCAGTGGGCCTCGTTGGAGGGCCGCATCGATCCGCGCCGGCACGCCGACGTGGCCGCGTTTCTGGCCATCCAGATGAAGGAGGCGCGATGGTGGCGGGATGCGAGCCTCGCGTATTTCCAGGAGGTCTCCGGCCGCAAGATTCCATCCGGATACCCCGAGCCGGAGCACACTCTCGAGTACTACATGGGCATCGAGTTTCACCACATGCCCGGCAACCCATGAGATGATGAAGCTCTCCTCGATCCGACAAGTGAACATGCACGACCGGGCGGCGCGCTGGGCTGGCATCGTGGTGATGGTGCTGGTCTCGACCGTCCTTGCGCGTGCGTTCGTCGCGCAGCCGGCCACGGGCCAGACTGAGCCTTTCCTGAACCCCGACCTCCCCATCGACGAGCGCGTGGACGACCTCGTCGCGCGCATGACCCTCGAGGAGAAGGTATCGCAGCTGCTCGATCAGGCGCCGGCCATCGAGCGGCTCGGCATCCACGAGTACAACTGGTGGAACGAAGCGCTGCACGGCGTGGCGCGATCGGGCATCGCCACGGTTTTCCCACAGGCCATTGGTCTGGCAGCGACGTGGAACGATACCCTCATCCACCGAATGGCGAACGTCATTTCCGACGAGGCGCGCGCGAAGCATCACAACTACGCGCGGCGCGGTCAGTACCTGCGCTACCAGGGGCTCACCATCTTCTCGCCCAACATCAACATCTTCCGCGATCCGCGCTGGGGGCGCGGTCAGGAGACCTACGGCGAGGACCCCTTCCTGACCGCGAAGATCGCAGAGGCCTTCGTGAAGGGGCTGCAGGGGGATGATCCCCACTATCTCAAGACCATCGCGACGGTCAAGCACTACGCCGTACACAGCGGGCCGGAGCCGCTGCGGCATCATTTCGATGCCGTGCCCGACGAGCGCGACTTTCGCGAGACCTACCTGCCGCACTTCAAGCACGGCATCCGGGAGGCGGGCTCCGGCTCCATCATGTGCGCCTACAACCGCGTCGACGGCGAGGCGGCGTGCTCGAGCAGGCCCCTGCTGCAGGACATCCTGCGCGACGAATGGGGCTTCGATGGCTACGTGGTCACGGACTGCTGGGCCCTCGACGACATCTACATGCGCCACAAGCTCGTCGACACGGCCGTCGAGGCCGCGGCCATCGCGCTCAAGGCGGGCTCCGATCTGGATTGCAGCAGCACCGTTTTTCCACTCCTTGTGGATGCCGTCGAGCAGGGGCTCGTCACCGAAGCCGACGTGGACCGCGCCGTGCGCCGCGTGATGACGGCGCGCTTCCGGCTCGGTATGTTCGATCCGCCCGAGCGCGTACCGTACGCGCAGATCCCGTATGACGTCGTCGACAGCCCGGCGCACCGCGAGCTGGCCGAGGAGGTGGCGCGGCAATCCATGGTCCTCCTCAAGAACGATGGCCTGCTGCCGCTCTCGAGGGACCTCGGCACCATCGCGGTCGTCGGCCCGAATGCGGATCAGTGGTTGATGCTGCTGGGCAACTACAACGGCATCCCCCGCACGCTCACGACGCCGCTCGAGGGCATCCGCGAGGCCGTGGGGCCGTCGACGCGGGTCCTCTACGCGCAGGGCGCCGAGCCGGCGGACGGCCTTCCGCTGTTCGAGGTGGTGCCCGCCGAGCGGCTCGCCGGGCCCGATGGCGAGGGCGAGCTTCGCGTAGAGGTCTTCGACAACGGCGAGATGGTGGGCGCTCCGGCGTTCGAGACCACGGCGCCCGCGCTGGATGCCAACTGGTACGACGGCGCCCCGCGGGACGATCTCGACGATGACGACTTCGCCGTGCGCTGGACCGGCACCATCCAGCCGGACGAATCGGGCACGTACCGTTTGGGGGTCATCGCATCGATGAAGTTCGATGTGTACGTCGAAGACTCGCTGGTGCTCACCACGCGCAACGCGTACCAGGTGGAGTCGGGCGATCCGCACCTCATGCAGAGCGAGCCGCTCCACTTCGAGGCCGGGCGATCGTACCGGCTGCGGGTGGATGCCTCCGAGAGCTACGGCGATGCCCTGATGCAGCTGCTCTGGACCACGCCCGAGCGCGACCTCCTCGCCGAGGCCGTCGACGCCGCCGAGCAGGCCGATGCCGTCGTGCTCTTCCTCGGTCTCACGCCCGCGATGGAGGGGGAGGAGATGCGCGTCGAGATCGAGGGCTTCCGCGGCGGCGACCGCACCAGCATCGACCTGCCCGCGTCACAGCAGCGGCTCCTGCAGCGCATCGTGGAGGTCGGCAAGCCCACGGTCCTCGTGCTCCTGAGCGGCAGCGCGCTGGCCGTGAACTGGGCCGACGAACACGTGCCCGCCATCCTGCAGGCCTGGTATCCGGGGCAGGCCGCCGGCACGGCCATCGCCGACGTACTCTTCGGCGACGCCAACCCCGCAGGCCGGCTCCCCATCACCTTCTACCGGAGTGTGGACGACCTGCCGCCATTCGAGGACTACGACATGGCGGGCCGCACCTATCGGTACTTCGATGGCGACGTGCTCTACGCCTTCGGGCACGGCCTGAGCTACACGAGCTTCGAATACGACGACCTGAGCGTGGGCCGGCTGGATGACGGCAGGATGGAGGTGCGCGTCGACGTCACCAACACGGGCGATCGCACCGGCGACGAAGTCGTGCAGCTCTACGTGAGCTTCCCCGAGTCGGCCGTCGAGCAGCCGATCCAGGAGCTCCGGGGCTTCGACCGGATCACCCTGGCGCCGGGCGAAACGAAGACGGCGCGGCTGGCCATCGATCCATCCGACCTCGCCTACTGGGACCCCGACGAAGACCGCTGGGTGACCGAGCAGAAGCCGGTGCTGATCCGCGTCGGTGCCTCATCCGACGACATCCGGCTCGAAGAGCTGGCCGAGATCGCAGAATGAGGATGTCGAGAAATCGAATGGCTCGCCGACATCGACAGGTGACGATACATCATCCAACCACATAGATATGGACCACATTTCCACCCAACCGGAACTCGAAACCCTGCCGTACCGCGACCCGAACCTCTCGCCCGAGGAGCGCACGCGGGATCTCCTCTCGCGGATGACGCTGGAGGAGAAGGCCGCACAGATGATGGGCATCTGGAACGAGAAGGACGAGAAGCTGCTCGATGATCGGGGCGGGTTCGACATCGAGAAGGCGCGGCGGGCCTTTGCGGATGGACACGGGATCGGCCAGGTAGGCCGTCCAAGCGATTCCGGCGCCGTGCAGACAGAGCCGTGGAAGGGCCGCGGGCCACGCGAGATGGCCGAGCTCACGAACGCCATCCAGAAGTTCTTCCTCGAGGAGACGCGGCTCGGGATCCCCGTCATCTTTCACGAGGAGTGCCTGCACGGGCACGCGGCCATCGGCGCGACGAGCTTCCCACAGCCGATCGGGCTGGGGGCGACGTTCGATGTGGAGCTCGTCGAGCAGCTTTACGCGATGACGGCCGAGGAGGCGCGTGTGCGCGGCGCGCACCAGGCGCTGACACCTGTGGTCGATGTGGCACGAGACCCCCGCTGGGGGCGCGTCGAGGAAACCTTCGGCGAGGACCCCTTCCTGGTGGCGCAGCTCGGGATGGCGGCCGTGCGCGGCTTCCAGGGGGATGCGACCTTCCGCGACCGCAAGCACCTTATCGCCACGCTCAAGCATTTCGCGGCGCACGGTGAGCCGGAATCCGGCATGAACTGCGCGCCGGCGAACGTCTCGGAGCGCGTCCTGCGCGAGGTATTCCTGTACCCGTTCAAGGTGGCCATCCAGGAGGCCGGCGCGATCAGCGTAATGCCGTCCTACAACGAAATCGACGGCGTGCCCTCGCACGCGAATCGGTGGCTATTGCGGGATGTGTTGCGCGGCGAATGGGGCTTCGAAGGTTTCCTCCTGTCGGATTACTATGCCATCTGGGAGCTGCACGACCGTCCCGAAACACACGGCCACCACGTCGCGGCCGATGCCCGCGAGGCATGCGCGCTGGCCGTCCGCGCGGGCGTGAACATGGAGCTGCCCGAGCCGGATTGCTACCTGCACCTGGTGGACCTCGTCCGCGAGAGCATCCTGCGCGAGGAGGAGCTCGACGAGCTGGTAGCCCCGTTACTCCTGTGGAAATTCCGGATGGGTCTCTTCGATGATCCGTTCGTCGATCCGGACGAGGCCGAACGCATCGTCGGCTCGGAGGCCAACGGCCGCCTGGCGCTGCAGGCCGCGCGCGAGACCATCACGCTGCTGAAGAATGAGGATGGCATCCTGCCGATCGACCCGGCGGGCATCCGCACCATCGCGGTCATCGGGCCGAATGCGGATCGCGAGCTGCTGGGCGGCTACAGCGGCATCCCGAAGCACGTCTCGACGGTCAGCGAGGGGATCGAGGCGTTTCTGGCCGGGGACGCCGCAGCCGACGCCTCCGTCGAAGTGCTCTACGCCGAGGGTTGCAAGATCACGAAGGGAGGCTCGTGGACGATCGACGAGGTCGTGCCGTCCGACCCGGACGAAGACCGGCGCCTCATCGCCGAGGCCGTGGAGGTGGCCGCGCGGGCGGATATCGTCGTGCTGGCCATCGGCGGCAACGAGCAGACTTCGCGAGAGGCCTGGGCGCGCACGCATCTGGGCGACCGCGCCTCGCTCGACCTCGTCGGGCGGCAGAATGAGCTGGTCGACGCCGTCGTCGCCACCGGCAAGCCCGTCGTCGCGCTCCTCTTCAACGGCCGTCCGCTCTCCATCACGCACTTGAGCCGGAGCGTCCCGGCCATTCTGGAGTGCTGGTACCTGGGCCAGGCAACCGGCGAGGCCGTAGCCGAGGTCCTCTTCGGCGTCGTGAACCCGAGCGGCAAGCTCCCGATCAGCATCCCGAGGTCCGTCGGGCACCTGCCGGCCTACTACAACCACAAGCCATCGGACCGGCGCGGCTACCTGTTCGACGACGCTTCGCCGCTGTACCCGTTCGGATTCGGACTGAGCTACACGACGTTCCTGGTCGAGAACGTGCGGCTGGATGAAGCCGTGATCGGCCGTGGCGATTCGACCCTCGTGCGCGCCGAGGTCACGAACGCCGGCGACCGTGCCGGGACCGAGGTCATCCAGATGTACATCCGCGACCGCGTAAGCTCCGTGACGCGGCCCGTGAAGGAGTTGAAGGGCTTCGCGCGCGTGACGCTCGAGCCCGGCGAGCGACGGACCGTAGAACTCCCCATCACGCCGGACCGCCTCGCCTTTTACGACGTCAACATGGACTTCGTCGTCGAGCCCGGCGAGTTCGAGATCATGGTCGGCACCTCCTCGCGCAATGAGGACCTGCAGACCGTGATCCTCGAGGTGAAGTAGCTCGCTGCCCTCCATCCCCAAACCCATCCTCCCATGACCGAGATCGCCGCACGACCCACGCCGACGCCCGCCGACGACTCGCCATCCGATCGATCGCGCTGGCACCTCAGCGTAAAGGAGAAGATCGGCTACAGCCTTGGCGACGCCGCCTCGAACCTGTACTTCCAGACGTTCGTCGTCTTCCTGCCCATCTTCTACACGGACGTGTTCGGGATCTCGGCCGGCGCGATGGGCACGATGCTGCTCGTGACACGCTTCTTCGACGCGGCGAACGACCCGATCATGGGGATGATCGCCGACCGCACGCGCTCGCGTTGGGGGAAATTCAGGCCGTACATCGCGGGGTTCGCGCTCCCGCTCGCCGTGGCCGGGATCCTCGCCTTCACCTCGCCCGACTTCGGGCCGGGAGGGCTGCTCGCTTACGCGTACATCACCTATTCGCTGCTGATCGTCTTCTACACGGCGGTCAACGTGCCGTACTCGGCGCTGATGGGGGTCATCACGCCGAATTCGGCAGAGCGGACGAATGTCTCGCAGTACCGGTTTGTCGCCGCGTTCATCGGCCAATTCATCATCGGCCTGACGGCCCTCACGCTCGTCGAGCAGCTGGGTGGCGGCAATGAGCAGCTCGGCTGGCGGTATGCGATGATCGTATACGGCGCGTTGGCGGTTCTGCTCTTCTTCGGCACCTCCTTCCTCACGCGCGAGCGCGTGCAGACCACGGCCGCGCAGCAGGGAAATGTCGGCCAGGATCTCGGCGATCTCTTCCGCAACAAGCCGTGGGTGCTCATCGGGACCGCGACGCTCTTCCAGCTGACCTACATCGTGATGCGCGGCTCCGCGACCCCGTACTATTTCCGGTACTACGTGCAGGATCAGCAGCTCGCGCTCTTCGGCACGAACATCGATCTGACCTACACGGTGTTCACGTCGAGCTTCGTGACACTCGGCACGGTCTCCACGCTCATCGGCGCCATCTGCACGGGGCTCTTCACGAAGCGGATGGACAAGAAGCACACCTACGCGGCCTTCCTGATCGCGAGCGCACTCTTTTCGGCCTTCTTCTTTTTGCTGCAGCCGGAGAACGTGCTGATGATCTACGCCCTCAACATCCTCGTCTCCTTCTTTTTCGGCTCGGTCTCCGTGCTGCAGTGGGCGATCTACACGGACACGGCCGACTTCGGCGAATGGAAGTTCGGCCGCCGGGCGACGGGCCTCATCATGGCGGCATCGCTCTTCGCGCTCAAGCTCGGCCTCACGCTTGGCGGGGCAATGGTTGGATGGATCCTGGGGGCCTACGGCTTCGAGGCGGGCGTGGCGCAGCCGGCGGAGACGATGACGGGCATCCGGATGATAATGAGCGTGTATCCCGCGATCTTCGGTATTATCGGCGGCCTGATCATGCTGATGTACCCTCTGACCGACCGGATGATGGTGAGCATCGAGCAGGACCTCGCCGCCCGCCGCGCAGCGGCATGATGAGGAGGAATGAGCAGTCGGTTCATCTCGACGGCACGCGCGCCCATAGATTCTGCGAACACGAAAGCATGAGGACGTCATGAAACCTCGCCCTGAACGGTTGACTCACCGAATTGCCATGATGCCGATAGTGGCCGCACTGACTGTCGCGGCCCTGGTGCTGTTGTCTGCGATGGGTTGCGATCGGCCCGAGGCCGGCATGTCGGCGGCCGTCGAGGCCGACACCCTCCCCGCGCTGAAAGAGGTGTTCGATGGCGCCTTCCTGATCGGCGCCGCCCTGAATCCCGGGCAGTTCACCGAGTTCGACGCCGCAGGCGCGAGGCTCGTGAAGAAGCACTTCAACACGATCACTGCCGAGAATGTACTGAAGTGGGCGGAGGTGCATCCCGAGCCCGACCGCTATGATTTCGAGCAGGCTGACCAGTTCGTGGACTTCGGCGAGGCGAACGACATGTTCATCGTCGGCCACACGCTCGTCTGGCACAATCAGACGCCGCGATGGGTGTTCGAGGATGAAAACGGAGAGCGGCTCGGCCGCGAGGTGCTCCTCGAGCGGATGCACGATCACATTCAGACCGTCGTCGGTCGCTACCGCGGGCGTATCCACGGATGGGATGTCGTGAACGAGGCGCTGAACGAGGACGGCACGCTGCGTCAGAGCCCGTGGTTGCAGATCATCGGCGAGGATTACATCGAGCAGGCCTTCCGCTGGGCGCACGAGGCCGATCCGGACGCCGAGTTGTACTACAACGACTACTCGCTCGAGAATCCGGCCAAGCGGGATGGCGCCGTGAGGCTCGTCCGCAGGCTTCTGGATGCCGGCATCCCCGTGGCCGGCATCGGCACGCAGGCCCACCATCTCATCGATCCGAACCATCCAACGGTAGAGGCACAGGCCGCGGCGATCGACTCGTTCGCGGCGCTCGGAGTCGACGTGATGATCACCGAGATGGACATCGCCGTGCTCCCGCGCCCGCAGCAGTACTGGGGCGCCGACATCACGCAGAGCGCGGAGCTCAGCGCGGAACTCAACCCGTTCAGCGAGGGCCTGCCCGATTCCGTCCAGGTCCAGCTCGCGCAGCGCTACGCGGATCTATTCGACGTGTTCTTGCAGAAGAGCGACAAGATCAGCCGTGTCACCCTGTGGGGCGTGCGGGATACGGACTCATGGTTGAACAACTGGCCGATCCGCGGCCGCACGACGTATCCGCTGCTGTTCGATGGCCAGGGCCGACCCAAGCCGGCTTTCCACGCCGTCGTCGCCGCCGCCCGAAGGCCCCGAGCTGAAATGTAGGAATTCGGTGTTACTTGTGGACCAGTTAAATCCGGGAGTTCGGATTTATCTATTGGGGGATTTTCTGTCGGGCCAAATAAATCCGAGAGTTCGGATTTCCAGTTGGCCAAATTAATCCGGGAGTTCGGATTTATCCGTTGGGGGATTTCTGTCAGGCCAAATAATCCGAGAGTTCGGATTTATCTATTTAACCAACCAAATCCGAAAGTCCGGATTTTTCTGTTGAAACGGGTGAAGAGTCAGATCTGAGCGGGGACGGCAGACAGGGGACGGTGGACGGCAGACAGGGGACGGTGGACGGCAGACGAGGGACGGTGGACGGCAGACAGGGGACGGTGGACGGCTGACAGGGAACGACTTATGGGCACAGCGCCGCCGACCGCTTCGAGACTCTCAAACCAGCAACCAGCAACCTCTAAAAAGGTATCTCCGGAATACGATCATCCAGCGGATCCGCCCAGCGCTCGTTCGGAATGAGCGGGCTCCAGCCGGGGCGCAGCGGATCCTGATCGTAGGGATACGGCCCGAGCTTCCGGTAGAGCTCGTTGTAGCATGCCAGCTTGTCGCGATCGAGCGTCACGCCGAGCCCCGGCTTCGTCGGCACCGGCATCGAACCGTCCTCGTACACGAGCTTTCCACCCTCGATGACGTCGTCGAGGAGATGGTGGTAGTGCGCGTCGGCGGCGAAGCTCAGGTTGGGCAGGACGGCGCCGAGGTGCAGCATCGTGGCCAGCTGGATGCCGAGCTCGCCCGATGAGTGAATGGAGACGCTGTACTGAAAGGCCTCGCAGATGGCCGCCGCCTTGAGGCAGGCGCGGATGCCGCCCCAGAAGGTCGTATCCAGTAATACGACGTCCACGGCCGTATCCAGCACGTTCGCGCTGAGCTGTTCGAAGTTGACGACCACCGTGTTGGTAGCCAGTGGAATCGCCGTCTTCTCGCGGACGCGCCGCATCCCGCCCAGGCCGAAAACGGGATCTTCCAGGTAATCGTTGCGCAAGCCATCGATGCGGCGCGCAAACCACAGGGCCTGCTCCGCGGACCATACGGCGTTCGGATCGAATCGGAGGCGGTCCTCCGGAAAAGCCTCTGCCAGGGCGATGTAGCAATCCAGCTCGAACTCGGGCGGGAATATGCCGCCCTTCAGCTTGTGCGTCCGAAACCCGTAGCGCTCCTTGAGGCGCCCCGCTTCGGCGATCATCTGATCGATGGTCCGCACCTCACCGTTTTGCCGGCCCGGATATCGGAAGAAGAGATAGGAGGCGAAGTCGATTCGATCGCGAAGGCGCCCGCCAAGAATCTCCGACACCGGCACGCCCCACGCCTGCCCCAGAATGTCGAGGCACGCAAATTCGATGGCCGCGACGATCTGCGTTCGATTGTTGTACAGAGAGGCCGTCGGGTTCGCGACCATAAAGCGCAGCTCCTCGAGCCGCGTCGGATCTCGCCCGATGAGCACGGACCGAAGCTCCTCGAAGGCGGCATGGGCACTGTGCCCGCCGCCGCCCATCTCCCCGAGGCCGATCAGACCGTCTTCGGTTTCGACCTCAACGATCGTGCGCACGAACCGGCCCCAGTGGCAGCCGTTCGCGTGCCGGAGCGGCGCCTCGAGCGGCACCGTGACGGTAGTGGCGCGAAGATCTCGGATTCGCATGGGCAGTCAGTTTGCACTTCCCGCCGCATTCTCGAGCGCTAGCCGGAGGGCGGAGTAGGCAAATTTGGGTTCGTAGTCGGAATCGAAGGGCAGCGCCGCGCCGTAGCCCTCGAAGGTCTGGGGCACCCACGAATAGCGATCCGTAAATCCCCAGATCACGAAGGAGGTGCAGTTCCACGCCTCGAGACACACCTCCAGCATACTTTGATACAGATCGGCCTGCTGGGCCAGCTCCGCGCTGCTCGCCGGAAGCGGAATTCGCACATCCATCTCCGTGATATGCACCTCCAGGCCAAGCTGCCCCAGCCGGGCGATGTTAGCGGCCACGTCGCTCACGCTTGGCGCGAATTCCGTCGAAACGTGCATCTGAAGGCCCACACCGTGGATCGGCACGCCGTCACCCCGCAGCCGCTGAGCGAGCGCGTAGATGGCATCCGATTTCGTACCGAGCCCCTCCGTGTTGTAGTCGTTCAGGAAGAGCCGGGCATCCGGGTCGGCCTCGTGCGCCCATCGGAAGGCCAGGTCGATGTAGTCGGGTCCGATGACATCCAGCCAGACCGACTCGCGCATGGAGCCGTCATCGGCTATGGGCTCGTTCACGACATCCCACGCCGCGATGCGCCCCTTGTATCGCCCGACTACCGTCTGAATGTGAGCCCGCAGCGCATCTATCAGGCTCTCGCGCGTCCAGTTGCCGTTCTCCAGCCAGCCGGGAAGTTGCTGGTGCCAGACGAGCGTGTGCCCGCGAATGGCCATGTCGTGGGCTTCGGCGAAATCGAGGATCTGATCGGCCCGAGTGAACTGGAACGTCGTAGGCGTCGGCCGCAGCGGGCCGAATTTCAGCTCGTTCCCCGGCGTGAGCAGATTGAACTCGCGCGCCAGAAGGGCGCTATACAGGGCGTCCTGCGCGAGCGGCTCCGCATCGACTGCGGAGCCGATGTAGAAATTGGCCGCATCGGCGAGCGCTCGCAGCGAAGAATCATCCCCTTCCTCTTCATCATCGTCATCGGGCGTCGAATCGACACTCGAACACCCCGTCACCATCCCGATAAAAACGAGGCCCACAAGCAGGTACCTGAAGGGAAGGGCCATCCGGAACTCAAAAGGTAGGGCGAGCCCGTGCCCGAAGGGGAGGGGGCGCGTCGCGGACATCATCACGCGGAGCGGCTACGGCTCGTTCGGATCCGGGGTGATGGGCACCTCATCGGGGTCCCATTGAAGAAGGACCTCTCGCACACCCTCCAGATGCTTTTGCATGCGGTCGCGGGCCAACTCCGGGTCCTGCCTTTCGATGGCCTCCAAAATAGAGACGTGCTCCTCGTGGTCCTTCTCGCGCCGGCCATATATCTTCATGATGGTTCCCTGTTCGCTCTGGAAGAGCCGGGTGAGTACGTCTTGTACCTGCGCCAGCACCACATTATGGGAGGCCACGGCAATCTCCCGGTGAAAGCTCATGTTGACGGTGTTCAGAAGGTCGTCGTCATCCAGGTTCTTGCCTGCCTGCTCCAGGTACGCCTTCATCGTCTCCAGCTGTTCGTCGGTGCGCTCGCGCGCGGCCAGCTCGCAGGAGGTCGTCTCGATGGCCATCCTGGCCTCGATCAAATCGACCATGAGCTTCTTCGTCGGGATGCTCCCGAAGACCGGATTGGAGATGAGGAGGATGTCGCGCCCCTTCCGCACATAGACGCCGGATCCATGCTTGATCTCGAGCACGCCTATGACTTCCAGCTGTTTAAGGGCCTCTCGGATGGTGGGCTGACCCACGCCGAGGCTCTTCGCCAGCTCGGAAATGGGCGGCAGGCGATCACCAGGCTGAAACGCTCCCGATCGGATACGCTCGGCGATGTGCTCGGCCGCATCATCGACGAGCGAGGTCCGCACTACCGGCTGAAAACCGTTCGCCATGTCCTCAAGAATTAGTATTGCTCACAAGGTCACAAAGTCATATTATGAATACGATTCAAAGTACTTCCGCAAGCATTGGCTGTCAAGCGAAGCTTTCTTAAGGACACATGGCGACGGGCAGGCGGCTGTTTAAGACTCCGAGCAAGATGCGGGTGGCGCTGAATACACGGCTCTTGCTGCTGGCAACGACAGGATGGTGGCTGGCCATTGCGTTCGCCGCACCCCGAGAGGCGCACGCACAATCCGGAAAGATTTCCGGCATGGTGACCGAGGCGTCGACGGGATCGGCGCTACCGGGCGTGCAAATCATCATCGAAGAAACGGGTCAGGGTACCGTTAGCGCGCCCGACGGATTCTACTCCCTCCTCAACGTAAAAGCCGGCACCTACACGGTCGTCTTCCGCTTCGTCGGATTCGCGCCCACCCGCGTCGAAGGCGTCCAGGTCGAGATCGACAAGACCACGCCCCTGGACGTCGCCCTCCAGGAGGAAGTCATCGAAGGGGAGGAGGTCATCGTCACGGCCGAGCGACCCCTCGTGCAGATGGACCGCACGACCACGACCTCCTACGTGGATGAAGCCCAGATCGAGGCGCTCCCCGTCGCGAACATCGGCGAGATCATCAACCTTCAGGCCGGCGTCGTCGATGGCCACTTCCGAGGCGGGCGGGAAGGCGAGGTGGCCTACCTCGTCAACGGCGTACCCATCAACAACCCCCAGAGCAACCGGGCCGCCTTCGACATCGAGAAAAACATGGTCTCCGGGCTCGAGGTGATCAGCGGGGTGTTCAACGCCGAGTACGGCCAGGCCATGTCGGGCGTCGTAAACATCGTCACGAAGGGCGTCCCGCACCGCTGGACAGGCTCCGTCACTGCCGAGACGGGCGGCGTGGCGAGCATCCGCAAGCTCGAGTACGTCGAGCGCACGATCGACCCGGGCTCGAATCTTACGGTCAATGACTTTCGGCCTGTCCAGATACCCTACTACGAGGCGGCGGGCTTCTGGGGCCGGCGGGATGCGCAGCTGTCGCTCGGCGGCCCGATCATTCCCGACCGCTTCGGCCTGCGCCTCACGGGCCGCTACTATTATGATGAGGGCACCGTCATCGGACGGCGGCTCTTCTCGCCCTCAGATTCCTCCCAGAACCTCAACTCGGGCCAGCCGCAGCAGTGGATCATCGAGTCCACGGGCGATCAGTCGTTCGCGCCGCCCTTCCACGAGCGCTACTCCATCAACGGTACGGCCAATTTCCGCCTCACGCGCAACATCCGCCTCGAGTACACCGCTATCTACCAGCGGATGAATGGATGGAATCTCGATGCGGGCAACTACCGCACCCGCAAATACGTGCCGGATGGCGTCAACCACTACCACAACAATAGCCAGTTCCACCTGGGAAGCCTGCATCTGAGCCTCGGCCAGAATGCGTTCGGCCAGGTGAACTACAGTTACTTGCGCGATCGCGGCTCCTCCCGGCTCTACGACGTGCCGGATGACTTCACACAGACCGGCGTGCTCGATCCGCGCTATGTCTCGCCGCAGGTCGGTACGACGGCCGGCGTCAATGCTTTCGCCGTCGGCGGCAACGACCTCTTCAACGGCCACGACCTGACGGAGACGCACACGATCATGGCCGACTACACGCATCAGCTTACGCGCGTGCACCAGATGAAGGCGGGCGTTTCGGCCCGTCTTCATCACCTCTACAACGGCAACTACGGGATCGAGGTGAGCGCGCGCACCGGCTGGCTGCCCATGCCCGCCGTCGATGTCTACGGCCGCGATACGCTCGACACGCGGCCCTACGAGCTGGCCGCCTTCATCCAGGACAAGATGGAGTACCGGAACCTCATCGTGAATGCCGGCCTCCGCTTCGACTACTTCGAGCCCGATTTTGACATCCCGCTCGACTGGACGCAGGCGAATATGCTCCGAATCCCGGCCTTCGACGAGGACGGCAATCCAACCGGCGACTCTCTGTACAATCGCAAGTCGAGCCCGGCCCGCTACCAGCTCAGCCCGCGCATCGGCATCGCCTTTCCCATCTCATCGAACGGTGTGATCCGCTTCTCGGCCGGGCTGTTCTTCCAGGTGCCGCCCCTCAACATCCTGTACACGAACAACGAGTACGAGGTCAATCCGTCTGCGGAGTCCACCATTTTCGGGAATCCGTCGATGGACCCCGAGCGGACGTTGCACTTCGAGATCGGCCTTCAGCAGGGGCTCACGGAGAGCCTCGGCCTCGAACTCACGCTCTTCTCGAAGGACATCCGAAACCTGACCGGTGTCGAGATCCGGCGGGATGTCGTCACCACGAACTACTTCGTGCGCTACATCAACCGAGACGTCGGCACGTCGCGGGGGGTCACACTCTCGCTTTTCCAGCGACCGGTCGGGCCGATCAGCTGGGACCTCGACTACACGCTCCAGTTCGCGAGTGGCACGTCATCCAACCCCACGGAAGCCTTCGACCGCTTCCAGGCAGGTCAGGAGGATATTCTCTCCCTCGTACGGCTCGACTGGGACCGGCGGCACGTCTTGACGAACAGCGTCACGTTCCGCCCCAGCACCGCCCTCACGGCCACGCTCATCAACCGGTTCCAGAGCGGCACGCCCTACACGACGGTGCGGCAGTTTATCACCTCCTACATCGAAAACAACGGGACGCGGCCCAACAATGTCGTGTCGGATTTGCGCGTCTACTTCCGGCCCCCGTTCCTTCGGCATGACGTGAACCTGACGCTGCAGGTGGACAACATCTTCGACGTGCGCGCGCACACGGGCGTCTATTCCGACACGGGGCGGAGCGACGAGTCGGTCACCATGGAGCTGTTCCGCCGGGCCGGCACGCAGGTCGGCGGCGTCAATTCGCTCGATGAGTACTACGTCGAGCAGTGGCGATTCTCCTCACCGCGCCGCGTCATCTTCGGCTTGAATTACAGTTTCTGATGGCGAGCACCCGATCGTTCTTTCGCTATTTGTTCAGCCTCGCGGTTGCGTCCGCCTTCTTGATGGCGAGCGGATCCGAATCCGCCGCGCAAGAAGGCTCCAGCATTCCGGACGACATTCGCGGCAGCCAGTTCGCCATCGCGCGAGGCATTCTCGACGGCAACCTGATCGAGACCAACTACCGCAACCACGGCGAGCTGGCCCGATGGAACGACTCACCCTGGGGGGTCTGGCCGCGGAGCATCGGCGGGCGCCACATCGACGGCGTCGCCGTCGTCGTTGCCGGGCAGGTGGTCGGCGAACGCGCCAAATGGTCCGCCGCGCCCTACAACTACTGGGCGCCGGGCACGCCGGACACGCTGCTAAACCCCGTCATCATCCACTATCGCAGTGCCGGCACCAAGCCCGGGCCGTACGGAGGCATCTGGGGATGGCTTCCGTTGCCCGGCTTCCACAACGAACTCCGGCGCAATCCCGTCACCGGTCTTCGCGAGCCCATCCCGGCCATCAGCGATGACCCCACCTCCTGGCCCGCATTCTGGCCCGACCGCCTGCAGGAGGAGGACTCCGGATGGCCCGGCAACTGGAATGGCATGTTCGGCAAAGGCGTCTTCAACGCCGACCTGGAGAGCTACTACGTGGTAGATGACTTCTCCGACCACGAATATCTGATCGACCCGCAGCTTCGCCGACCCTACAGTGCCTACGGAGTTTTTTATCCCGATCCATCCGACTCCACGAAGGGCGGCCTGGGCCTCCAGGTGAATGTCCGCATTCTGCAGTGGGCCAACATTCTGGCCGAGGATGCCATGTTCCTGATCTACCGCATCACGAACAAAGGCACCACGAACTACGGAGAGGTCGTCAGCCTGCCCCAGGGCCTCAGCAAGACCGGCCTGTATTTCGCCCAGTTCGTCGACTACGGCCTCGGCAACGAGGAGGGTGACGAGAACGCCGCATTCGATCCGTTGCTCGACATCGCGTACGGATGGGACCAGGACGGCATCGGGCAGCATCAGACGGGCGGCACCTACGAGCTGGGCTATACGGGCTTCGCCTTCCTGGAGAGTCCCGCCGATCAGTTCGACGGCCTCGATAACGACCAGGACGGCATCACCGACGAGGAGCGCTTTGGTGGGCCCGGGATGCGGATCGAGGGCCAGGATGCCATCCGCGATTACGTGGTCGCCAACTACAACACGGCCAACTTCGCGGCCTACTACGGCACCAATGACCAGACCTTCGACGAGGTGCTTGCCGATCGGCCGGCCTATCGCGCCGGCGTCTGGTGGACGGGCGACGAAAACCTCGACTGGGTCGGATTCGGCGATGAGAACGGGAACGGCATTCTGGATGAAGGCGAGCTCCTGAACGACGACTACGGGCGTGATGGCCTCGGGCCGTTCGACATCGGATACCCCGGCCCTGATGAAGGCGAGGCCGACGGCATCCCCACCATCCGCGAGCCCAACTTCGACGAAACCGATGTCGACGAAAGCGACCAGATCGGCCTCACCGGCTTCCATCTCAGCTCGCGACCGTTCTACGAATCGGGCTCAAACTTGCAGGATGACACCTGGATGTGGACGCGCATCCGCGATTCCCAGTTCGAGCTCGGCCACGAGCCCGCAGAGTTCGTCGCCGATGTCGAGCCGTTCCTGAACTTCAGCTCCGGACCCGTCGATCTCGGACCCAATCGCACCGACTTCTTCTCGACGGCCTGGATTTTCGGGGAGGATGAGCAGGACTTCTTCCGCAACCGGCAGACCGTGCAGCGGATCTACAATGCCGACTACCGCTTCGCGCAGCCGCCCATCGCGCCTACCCTCAAGGCCGAGGCGGGCGACGGCTACGTCGTGCTCTCGTGGGACACCCTCTCGCTCGCGAGCTACGACCGCTTCACGCAGGAATTCGACTTCGAGGGATACAAGCTCTACAAGGGCACGGACAACTTGCTGAGTGACTCGCGTGTCATCACCGACGCGGAGGGCATCCCGACCTTCCACAAGCCCATCGCCGAATGGGATCTCGTCAACGGAATCCGCGGGCGGGTACCCGTGCACGAGAACTCGGCCTGGTTCAACCTTGGAAACGACACCGGCCTCGAATTCAGCTACATCGATCGCGACGTCACGAACGGCAAGACGTACTACTACGCGATCGTCGCTTACGACAAGGGCTTCGTGCCCGACCCGAACGGTCCCAATCCCGACGCCGCTCCCATCGATCCGCAGTACAACACCTTCAACATCAGCGTCGACCAGGGCGGCGAGATCCGCGGCATCAGCCGGAACGCGGCCGTGGTCACCCCCCGCTCGCGGGCGGCTGGATACGTCGACGCCAGCACGAACGAAGACCTCAGCCGCCCGACCGAAGGCATCGGCACCGGCTCCATCGGCGTCACCGTGGTCAATTCGGACGAGATCGACACGGAAGCCGTCTACCGCCTCTCGTTCTTCGACACCACGCAGGTGCTGCGAGATCTGTACCAGACGACAGGCTACGAGCTTCGCAACGTCAAGACGAACGAAGTGCTCATCCCGCGGTCGCCGCTCGCCGAAACGACGCCGGCCGTCGACGGATTCGTCATCAACATATTCAACGATCAGGCGGCGATCGATCCGGCCACGACCGGCTGGCGCGCTGTCGCCGATGACGGCGAAGAAATGTACGGGCAATTTGCTGGAGCCCTGCCCGGCTACGACTCCAACTGGTTCGTCACCATCGAGCCGGACGATTCACAACGTTTCGTCGAGTCGCCCTACGAGTACCGCCTGACATTCGCCGACTCGATGTACACCACACCCCCGAGGCGGTACGCCGAGTACCTTTTCCAGGCGGAGATCCCGGTCTGGTGCACGAACATCACCTTGAACACACCCTGCGACATCTTCGTGCGGGACATTGACGGTGACAGAGAGCTCGACCTCCTCCAGGACGCTCTGGTCATCTCCGACCTAATCCTGGGTGTATACCGCACGCGGCACGTCGTGCAGTTCCAGGCCTTCGGCCAGGGCAATACCCCGCCGCACGCAGGCGCCGAGATCCAGATTTCGACCTTCCGCCCCTTCTCGCGGAACGACTACTTCCAGTTCACGATGCGTCGCGGGTTTGTGGATGAGGAGCTGGCCCGGAGCGAGCTGGACAAGATCCTTGTGGTGCCGAATCCGTACATCGCCGCTGCTGAATGGGAACCCCGGACCCAGATTCAGGGACGCGGTCCGAGGCGGATTCAGTTCACCCATCTACCCGAACGATGCACGATCGAGATCTTCACCATTCGCGGCGAGCTCGTCCGCCGCATCGAGCATAACGGTTCCGGAGGCAACGGTGCGGCCTGGTGGGATCTGATGACGGAGAACCAGCAAGAGGTCGCCTACGGGGTCTATTTCTACCACGTCAATGCGCCAGGCATCGGCGAGAAGGTGGGCAAATTTGCGATCGTGAAATGATAGGCGAAGCGATGAGTACAAAGAGGTCAGAGGTCGGAGGTCAGAGGTCAGATCTGCCCCGCCAGGCGTCGGTACGGAGAATTCCGACCTCGGACTTCCGACCTCCGATTTCGGTGGCTCGCTGGCAGAGCCGAATGGCATACCTGCTCTCCCTTCTTCTTGCGGTGGCGATATCCCTCCCCGCCTCCGCCCAGAGCCGCGTCTCTACCTCGGCGGCGCAGTTTCTGACGCTGGGCACAGGCGCGCGTGGATCTGCGCTCGGGCACGCGTACACGACGGTCGCTACCGGCGCGGACGCGCTCTACTGGAATCCAGCCGGTGCCGCGCGATTGGGGCCGTCGGGGGAGCGAGGATCGGTTTTCTTCTCGCACGCGCAGTGGCTGCTCGACACCAACTACAATGCCTTCGGGCTGGTCATTCCGGTGACCTCGTCCGGTGCGCTTGGCCTGAGTCTGGCCCAGCTTGACTACGGTCGGATGAACGTGACGACGGTGGACCTGCCGGAGGGAACCGGAGAGACCTTCGGTGCGAGCGACCTCGTGGTGGGGCTCAGCTACGCGCAGCCGCTGACGAGCAATTTCTACATCGGCGGTACGGCCAAATACGTCCGCCAGGCTATCTACGACATGTCGGCCAACACGATGGCCGTCGATGTCGGCTTCGTGCTCGAGAGCGATTACTTCAACGGCCTGCGCCTCGCGGCCTCTATCATGAACTTCGGCGGATCGATGAGAATGCGAGGTGTGAACTCCCGCATCTTCGTCGACATCGATCCGACCAGCGAAGGCAGCAACAACTCGCTGCCGGCCGAGCTCGAGACGACCGGTTGGGACCTGCCGCTCTCCTTCAAGTTTGGGGCGGCGCTGCCGGTCGTGAAGTCGAGCTTCCTGCAGATCGATCTGCTCAGCGACGCCCACCAGACCAACGACAACAATCTAAATGCGGATTTCGGAGCGGAAATTCGGTACACGCTCGGATCCTTCAATCTAGACCTCCGCGGCGGCTACAAGGACTTCCCGCTGGAGAACGTGACCTCGCACCTGACCTTCGGCGGCGGCATGGACCTGCGCATCAGCGGGGTCCGGTTCGGCGCCGATTTCGGATACATCCCCTTCGAGCAGTTGGGTAACGTCAAGATGTTCGATCTGAGACTTGGGTTCTGACGTGGCTCACCATCCACCCGAATAACAGGCGATTATCGAATACGATAGGACCCGCCCTTCACCACCACGAACATGCATCATCGGAGGTCTACAATGCGAAGACTCGCTACAATTCTCATGGCCACGGCCGTGCTCTGGCTTTATGCGATGCCGGACGCGGCCGCCCAGGTGCCGGTTTTCTTCGACGGGCCCTCAGCCCATATGGGGGCGCCGAACGTACCCCATATCTGGATGTTTGAATCGCTGGAAGATGATACGCTCTTCTGGGGATCCTATGGCTTTACGCCCGAGACGGACGAGGACCGCGACTATGCGTACTGGTCCTCGTGGGCGGGCGCCCCATACCAGGGAACGGGTTCTTTGATGATCGACTGGCAGCTCTTTACGGATGAGGACTGGGGCGGCTCCAGCGCGCTTCAGCACTACTTGCCCGACACCACGGAGAAACTGTACGATCTGTCGGACTTCACGCATCTCCACCTGTGGTATAACGTGCAGGTACCTGCCGATCCGCCGGCGACATTCCGTCTGAAGCTTCACGACGCCAGCGAAGGCCTGGGAACGGCGCCCACGAGTGAAACAGAGGACTGGTACTCCGAATCCGGTGAAGTCTACCAGGCACAGCCAGGCTGGAGAGTATACTCCATCCCGCTCGAGGACCTCGGGCCGGTCACGCCCGGAAGCGGCGGATTCTCCCGACCCGGCTGCCCCAGCAGCTGCTGGAGCGGCATCTGGGGCAACGGCCAGCTCGACCTCGACAAGATTTCCGGTTTCCAGCTCGAGTTCACGGCGGGCCAGCTTGGCGAGGTGGCCGACAGCTCGACGGCCGGCCAGATCGTGTTCGATGCCTTCTATGCGACGGGCGTTCGCTACGATCTTCTGGCGAGCTTCGATGCCGAGCCCGATGGAGGCGACCACTGGGATAACGGATCCGGCTCCCACACGATCACCATCATTGCGGATACGGTGGAGGGTACAGGAGCCCTGCAGCTCGACTACAACGTCGTCGGCGACCTCGATTGGGGCGGAAGTGTGGATATGCAGTTCCACCCGGACGGAGGAGCCGTCTTCCCGGATATGGCCGACAACACGCACATCAGCATCTTCTACAAGGTGCTCCAACCCATCACGGGCAGTGCGAATCTGACGTTCCAGATCTTCGACGCATCGCTGCCGGGTTACGACTGGCAGTACACGGCGTCGAACGTGCTCAACGACGAGTCGGGGAACTGGCAGCGGATCCTCATCCCGATAAGCGCGCTCCAGATCCCGAGCTGGCAAAATCCGCCGGGCGGAGCCACGCTCAATCCCTCCACTATCGAGAAGATCCTCATCCAGATCGGCGTAGGTTCAGGCGGCGCCGCCCAGGGCTCTATCGCCTTTGACCGGATGACCACCTACGGCGAACAACAAACCGACTTCGAGCCGCCGGCCGCCGTCGAGGGGCTGGCCGTCGACGCGTCGACGCAGTACTCGAACGTCGTCTCCTGGGAGGACGTGCCGGGTGAGGGTAGCGAGACCTACACCGTCTACTACAGCCTCTGGCCGATCGACGATGTGGATGGCGCCGAAGTCCTCGTCGCCGGGTCAGGCATCGAGAGGGGTAACCAGGTCTTCGTACACGACCTGTACTGGCCCGTCGCGGATGAGGAGGTCGAGTTCTACTACGCGATCACCGCAACCGACGCGGCCGGGAACCGCTCGGAGCCGACGACCCTGGGTTCGACGGTCACGAACACGGCCCGCGGTCTGGCCACCATCGCGCTCGCTCCGCCCGCCAGCTTTGCGGCCGACGGCGACATTGGCGAATGGGGCGGATTTACGCCCATCGTGGTCTCACCGGATGCCTACTTGAATCACATCCCGCCAGGATTCGTGATCAATGATGCGGCGGATCTCTCGGCGAACGTGTACGTGGCGGCCGATGAGGAGGCGCTGTATTTCGCCTTCGACGTCACCGACGACACCTACAGCCCCGAACCGTCCAACAACCCGCCGGCAGACCGGTGGATGTACGACAACCTGGAGGTCTTCATCGGGCTGTACGACTGGCGCGGTCCCATCCACACGAGCTTCGGGACGGAAGCCGAGCCGGATTACCAGCTCAACATCTACGGGACAGAGCTGCACTCGAACAGCACGGATGCAGCCATCTACGAGACCGGCCACGAGAACTACGCGTGGGCGGAGACCGAAAATGGCTACATCGTCGAGCTGAAGCTGCCGTACGAGGCCTTCGCGTTCGACACGGCCGCTCCGTTTACCCCGGTGAACGGGATGCGCATTCCGTTCGATTTCAAGATCCACGATGACGATGCCGGCACCGGCGCTCGCGAGGGCATGCTGACGTACTCGTTCCTCGATGACGACAACGCCCATACGTCGCCGCAGTACTGGTTCTACACGTGGATCGGCGACCTTTTCGAGCCCGTAGGCACAGCCATCGGTCTCGACGAGGTCCCGCGCCGGTTCGCGCTCCATCAGAACTATCCGAACCCCTTCAACCCGACCACGATGATCCGGTACGAGCTGCCGCGCGATGGGCGGGTGACCCTGAAGGTGTTCAACGTTCTGGGGCGCGAGGTCATGAACGTAGTCGACACACGGCAAGCGGCGGGCACCTATGAGGTGTCGATCGACGCTTCTTCGCTACCGTCGGGTACCTACTTCTATCAGCTCCGCTCGAACGAATTCGTTCAGACGAAGTCCTTCGTGCTTATTCGGTAGTGCACCGCGACAGGAACGGGTGTGGGCGCCGGATTCGTCCGTGCGCTCACACCCTTCTTGTTGTTTGCGCGATTTGCATGCCTTCCTCACCTCGCAGATACGCTGCGCGCTTCATCTCCGCATCCCTGATTGCCCTCTTGTGGATGGGGATGGTGACTTCCGTCTGCGCGCAAACCACGACGACCTCCCAGATCCGGCTCAACCAGGTCGGATTCTATCCGCAGATGCTCAAAAAGGCGGCCGTTGTCGATGCCCCCTCCGGCATCTTTCACGTGCTGACAGCAGACCTTGCCGACACCGTGTTCACCGGCAACCTGTCCGGCTCCCTTACGTGGTCAGCTGCAAGCGAGTCGGCGCGAATGGCGGACTTCACCGATCTGGAGACGACGGGCGATTTCGTGTTGGCCGTTCCCGACCTCGGCATCTCGTATCCCTTTTCGATCCGGCCGCACATCCACCAGGAGGTCGCGCGCGCCGCTCTCAAGGCCTACTATTTCCAACGCGTATCGACTGCTCTGGCACCGGCCTATGCCGGCCGTTGGAGCCGCCCGGCTGGGCATCCCGACGATGAAGTGCTGATACATCCCTCCGCAGCATCGGAGGGCCGCCCCGCCGGAACTATTATTTCCGCCCCCAGAGGCTGGTACGACGCGGGCGACTTCAACAAGTACATCGTCAATTCGGGGATCTCGACGGGTACCCTGCTCATGCTGTACGAACACTATCCCGAGTACTTCGCCGAATTCGACGTAAACATCCCGGAAAGCGGGGATTCCGTTCCGGATCTGCTCGATGAGGCGCTCTGGAATATCCGCTGGATGCTCGCCATGCAGGATCCGGGCGACGGCGGGGTGTACCACAAGCTGACTACGCCGAATTTCGAGGGCGTCATGATGCCGCATCAGGCCGCACAGCAGCGGTACGTCGTGCAGAAGAGCACGGCTGCCACACTCAACTTTGCGGCCGTGATGGCGCTGGGCGCTCGCATCTTCGATGACTTCGGGGACGAATTCCCGGGCCTCGCCGATTCGATGCTCACCGCGGCGCAGGCGGCCTGGAACTGGGCACAATTCAACCCCGGGGTCCCGTACGACCAGAGTGCCCTCAACCAGGCCTACGACCCAGACATCAATACGGGCACGTACGGCGACAACGACTTCTTCGATGAATTTCGATGGGCGGCGGCCGAGCTCTTCATCACCACGAAACAGGATAGCTTCGTCGTGATGTACCCGCCCTGGCAGTCCGGCAACCTCCAGGCGCCCGGATGGCCTTACGTCGATCCGCTGGCTTACATCTCGCTGGCTTTCCATGCCGATGACGTCGAGGGCACGGTCGACATCCAGGAGATCCGGAGCCGTATCACCACTCTCGCCAACTCCTACCTGGCGATCCAGCGAGATTCGGCCTTCGACATCGTGATGGGGAATTCGGGCGATTTCTTTTGGGGCAGCAACTCTCTGGCGGCCAATCAAGCCATGATGCTTCTTCAGGCCTATCGCATCACGGACGACAACCGGTATCTGGAGGCCGCGCTCTCAAATCTGGACTACCTTCTCGGCCGGAATGGTACGGGCTATTCCTTCGTTACCGGCGTCGGTGACCGCACGCCCAGAAATCCGCACCATCGTCAATCAGAGGCCGACAACATCGCCGATCCCGTGCCCGGATTTCTGGTGGGAGGGCCCAACAGCGGCCGCCAGGACGGCTGCACCTATCCGTTTACCCAGCCGGCGAAATCGTACGTGGACGATTTTTGCAGCTACGCGAGCAACGAAGTAACGATCAACTGGAATGCGCCGTTGCTCTACGTGGCGGGTGCCCTGGAGGCGATCCTCTCGCCAACGGGGAAGCCGGTGGGAAGGGAGGAGACGGGGAGCGCAGTGCCTGGATTCCGCATCGAGAGCTTCCCCAACCCCGTCGTCAACATGGCGCGCATCCGGTATTGGCTGGATGAGCCCGCGCGCGTGACGCTTCGGACATTTGACATCCTCGGGCGCGAGATGGCGCGCCTGGTCGACGGACGCATGGTCGCGGCCGGGCGACACGAAGCCGAGCTCAATGTGACGGAATTCCCCCCGGGATTGTACTTCGTGAGGATGGAGTCGGGCCGCTCCGTGCGCACGCATTCGTTCATTGTGGTGAACTAGGTGGATGGATTCAAGCGCGTCCTTTTCTGGACAGCCACGCTGCTGATCCCCCTTCTGTTTTTCGCGGTTCTGGAAGTGGGGCTCAGAATCGCAGGGGTGGGGGGCGACTATCCGCTTTTCGTCCCCGTGCCCGGCTACGAGGAATATCTCCATCCAAATCCGGAGACAGGGAGGCGCTATTTCGCCCGTACGAGCGTCGTTCCTGCCCCGATGCACGACGCGTTTCGAGCCGAGCGCGCTTCGAATACGCTTCGCATCTTCGTACAGGGTGCATCCACGGTCGCGGGTTTCCCATATGGGCATAACGGCAGTTTCTCGCGGATGCTGGAGCAGCGTCTGGCCGCCACACTGCCGAATCGCGAGGTGGAGGTCGTGAATACGGCGATGGCCGCCGTGAGCTCGCACACCCTTCGGGATCAAACACGGGAGATCATCGAGGCGCGGCCGGATGCGGTGCTCATCTATGCCGGCCACAACGAGTACTACGGCGCGCTCGGTGCAGCGTCTACGGAATCCATCGGATCGCTCGCCTCGCTGTATCTCGCCGTCGATCATTTTCGGATCGTTCAGGGGCTTCGGCAGCTCTGGGTGCGCCTGACTCCATCCCCCAGACCCGATGCTCCCGGCGCCACCCTGATGCACGAGATGGCTCGCCGGCGCAGCATTCCTCTCGGGAGCCTGTTGTATCTCCGGGGAATCCGGCAGTTCGAGGCGAACCTTCGCGCGATGCTCTGCCGGTACCGGGATGCAGGGGTGCCCGTCTTCATCGGCACGGTCGCCGCCAACGATCGAGATCTTCCGCCGTTCGTCTCAGGACTCGCGGAGCAAGCCGACTCCGCCGCCTGGAACGCGGCCTTTCGTGCCGTGACGGTGTCGCCGCCGGCAGATTCCGGCCGCGCGCTCGCCGTGCTCGACTCGCTGATCGCCGTCGATGATCTCTCGGCCGATGCCTACTTCGCGCGGGCGCGACTGCACGAGGCAGCAGGCCGCCTCGAGCAGGCCCAGGCCGATTACCTGGCAGCCAGGGACCGGGACGAGCTTCGCTTTCGGGCCCCGGAAGCCATCAACCAGACGATCAGGGAAGTTG
>CBFGRV010000040.1:0-28054 GCA_965651265.1 uncultured Rhodothermales bacterium | reverse complement strand
CGATCAGAACCAGTGTGCCGTCGCTATCCCGAACATTCCACGTGGTCCGCTCGGCGTAATCGGCGCTGGGGGTCTCCTGAAGTGCGTAGATGTCGGGGATTCGTCCATCGATGGCGACCCGACCCTTCGGACACCATCCGCCTGCAGGAATGCCGGCATCCCGCGCTGCATCCAGGGCCGCACGATCCACGCCGGCCTGTCCGCCCGTGACAATCTGCTCCGGCCGAACCCGGTCCGCGGCGGATTCGTTCTCGATGGAGTTGGGCCTCGCATCTGAGTGTTTTCATCGATCATCTCATTCGGCACCGGTTTACTGCAATATCATCTCAATGCCCCGATTGTTCGTTGCCATCGATCTGGATCCTGAACAGGCATCGTCGCTGGCATCATTGCGGGATGATTCGCTCAACGCCCGTTGGATGCCCGAGCACCAATATCATCTCACCTTGCGATTTGTGGGCGAGGCGAACGACGAAATCGCCGATCGACTCGCCGGGGCATTGACGGAGATCCGCGGAGCGGCCTTCGAGCTCTCGAGTATTGGGGTGGACGTCTTTCCGTCGAGGCGCCGGCCGCGGGTACTCGTCGTCCGAGTAGCGCCCAATCCGGAGCTGATCAGAATTCAGACGAGCATCGACCAGCTTGTCGTCGACCTTGGGCTACCCGACGATAAGAAAGCTTTCAATCCGCACATCACGATCGCACGATTCAGGATGGTCCGACCCCAGCAGGTAAGGGAGTACCTGGTCCGGTATTCCGACTTTCGCTTGCCGCCCGCCACGGTGAGGAGCTTCCACCTCTATCGGAGCGACCTGAGCCCGAAAGGAGCCAAGCACTCGATCCTCGAGACCTATCCGCTTTACCAGGAGGGGTCGGTGTAAGATGCCGGAGGTCGCTCAGATCTGCGAGGGCGGCGCGGGCGGGTCGCTCGCCGGAAACGATTGACGCACGGCCTCGTCAAGCCTGTCGTCGCGGTCGCTGATCTGCTCGCCGAGGAACTCGAGGCATGCATTTCTGGACTGCTGGCAGGCGGCATATGCAGCCCGGAGCTGATCGTCGTTGTGCTCGACGGATTCGATCCCCTGCGCGCAGGCCGTCGAAATCTTGTAGCAAAGCCGAGCAACGTCCGCCGCGTGTTCCGAAGCCCGAAGAAGGAAATTTGCTAGCGTCAGATTGGCCTCGGCACAATCATCGAAAGCGCGAAGCCGTTCGAGCGTCGCCAGCTCTCCCCCGCTATCGATGCAGTAGGCAGCGGTCTCATGACAGATGCGGTACGTCTCCATCAGATCATCGATGATCCTATCGAGATCGACGCCGGTTTCCAACCCGAAGTCTGACATGGAATCTTTCTCGTTTGCGTCAATGGCGGAGCGTATAATGTATGATATCGGTCCCAGATTGAATAACTCGAGGCGAATGGCCGCAGTCGTCTCGGGAGAATTTGGAATCGTTGACGAAGCGTTACATCACCGAACGTATGCGCGGACATTGCGTGTACATTATGATGAGCAGATCTAGTCCGGCCTGGACGAACCGGCGGGTCAATCCCGGGGTATACGTCCCGCGGCACGCGCTTTGTTTGATGCAACCTGTAAGGCCGCATCATAAGGCCTCGACCGGCCAAAAAATTGGAGTAAGTACGCCAATGAAGTCTCGATTCCTGATTGCTACAGTCGTCTTCTGGATGTTCGCCCTACTCGCTTTCGTCCCCCGGCTGTCCGCGCAGGATGCCGAAGAAATATTCGGGCGCCTGAAGGGGACATATGAGTCCATCGACGCGCTTCGCGCCGAATTCTCACAGACGATGAGCTCCGAGTTCCTCGATGAGGAAGCCACCTCGAATGGCCTCCTCATCGCCAGTGGTGAGAAGTACCGCGTTGAGACGGCCGGTCAGACGCTCGTCACAGACGGCGAGGTCACGTGGGTCTATATGCCGTCACAGAAGCAAGTCCTCATCAATGACAATACGGACGATGAGGCTACGTTCTCTGTGAGCGAGTTCCTCTTCAATTATGACGACAAGTTTGAGTTGTCCGATGTTCGCACGGAGACGCTCGACGGCGAGGAGCACTACCTGGTCTCTCTTGTACCCCGGTCGAGCAATGCCTTCTTTACCGAGGCTACGCTCTCGATGCGGGCGCGCGACAACATGGTGACCCGCCTCGAAGTCGTCGATGTGAATGGCACCAGGATGGTCTTTCGTTTGAAGAACATTCAGATCAATCCCTCCCTCGAGGGCGACGTCTTCTCCTTCACCCCGCCTGAGGGCGCTGAGGTCGTTGATCTGCGTTCCTCATGAATCCACACGCGCGAAGACTTCTCGCACAGGTCGGAAGTTTTGCGCTCGCGGGCGTTCTGCTTTATTTCGCGTTCAGAGGGGCGGACCTGAAGGCCATAGGCAACGCCCTGGTCAAGGCGAATTACGCCTGGCTCCTCCCCCTCATCGTCGTGATGCTCGGAAGCCACTGGCTTCGGGCCTGGCGCTGGCAAGTGTTGATCGAGGGCCTTCCCCAAGATCGCACAGGTCAGGAGGCCGATATTGCCCTCGTATCTCCGTCCGCCGAGGCGGCTGCTTCTGCATCCACCCATCCCACGGTAAAGCAGGCGTTCTATTCCGTGATGATCGGGTATATGGTCAATTACGCCGCCCCTCGCCTTGGCGAAGTGGCGCGTACGGCCAATCTAAGCGTTCAGGCTGGCATCGGATTTAGCCGCCTCTTCGGGACCGTGGTCGTCGAACGCATTCTCGATATGGTTGTGCTGGTGGCGGCTCTGGGCAGTGTCTTCTTCCTCCTTCTCGATCGGATGGCGACGCTGGACCGGCTCTTCATCGCCCCTTTGGCCGAGCAAATCGGCAGCTTTCCGACGCTGATCGTTGGCGTTGCCATCGTGATGCTGGGCCTGGCGCTCGCATACATGGCTCGCCGGATGGTGCTGCGTCAGGATTCGACGGCGGGCCGATTCTGGTCGGAACGCGCGCGACCGGCCATGATGGCCTTCAATGAGGGGCTTCTCAGCCTCCTTCGCGTCCGCCGTTGGGGGGTGATGGTTTTTACGACGATCTCCATCTGGCTGCTGTACTTGCTGGCCGCATACATGCCTTTCGAGATGCTCGGCATGGCGGCACCGTTCCAGATAGACCTCCTCGACGCCTGGTCCATCATGATTCTTGGTGCGATCGGCGTGGCCATTCCGTCGCCGGGAGGAACGGGATCCTATCACTATATCACCGTGCAAACCCTGGTGCACCTCTTCGCCCTGCCCCACGAGGCCGCGGCGACGTATGCCGTACTCACCCACGGTGCCCAGTTGGTGCTCTACGTGGTCGTTGGCGTAATCTGTCTCGCGCTCCAGGGTACGAGTCTCGACACGCTGCGCCGCCGAACGCTCACCGTCGAAGAAGGAAGGCGTGCGTAGAGTCACATTGATAGCGGCATTCGTGTGGGCATCGGCGATTGGAGTCGCGGATGCACTGGGCCAGGCATCCTGCACGCCCTTCCCGTACCAGGCCCCCCTTTACGGCGACCCGCCGGCCCTCGTCGACATCCGAAGAGCACACGTCGACGTGCGCGTGGATTCGTCGTCGCATTCGGTCTCGGGTCGGATCACCTACGAAATGCTGCTTTCCTCCCCTCTCGACTCGCTCGTGGTCGTCTCTTCCGGGGCGCGAATCGACAGTGTGTTCGGCGGAGAGTCGGATCGGCCATCGGTTCCCCTCGCTTTTCAGGCTCTCGGGCGTGACAGCGTCTCCATCCGCACGTTGCCCCTTTTCGAGGAGGGCGATGTGATGGATAGCCTTCTGTACCTCGCCATCGACTTCGAGAGTCTGAATACACGGGTGGATGACAGCGTGGCATGGACCCTTACCGGCGACGCTACCTGGTTTCCACGCTCGACGGTGGCATGGGATCGATTCGAGACGAGCATGAACGTGGCCGTTCCGGCGACCTGGGCTGTTTCGGCCCCGGGCGTGCAGACGGGCATGCGCGCAAATGAGGATGGATCCATTACAATTCAAATCGTCTCGCCCCATCCTCTTGAGGCGCGGCACATCGATTTCATAGCAGGAATCTTTGAGCCGCAGACAGTCTTCGCAGAGCTGTCGGCCGGACGCCGCGTTGCCGTCTCCTTTCTCGACGGCATACCGGATCCGCGCGTGATGGAATACATCGGCGCGCTTTCGAGTTGGTTGCGATTCGATTACCCCTTCGAGCGGTACGCGCATGTGTCGGGGGCATCGGGAGATCGCGATGCGGGGGCCGGCCTGGGTGTGCATCCGGCCAGCCATGGCACGTCCGCGCTCGGCTTCGAGAGCCTGTCTGACGATGCTCGGATCGGAGCGCATATCGCGCAGCAGTGGATCGGCGCTGTTGTGTCCGCCGCAAATCCGACTGACTCATGGCTGGAGCTGGCGATTCCGGCCTATCTGGGGCTACTGGTATCAGGCTCCGACATGGACGCCGCGCTGCGCGATCTACAACGGCTCTATTTCGCGGAGGCTGAGCGCTATGTGCGGCCGCTGGTCTGGCCGCGCTGGAACCACCCGAGCGAGCTGAACGATGCGCATGCCGTCGCCAAGGGCGTGTGGGTCCTTCACCTCCTCCGGCACCGCATTGGCGAAACGGCGTTCCAGGATGCCATCAGACATTTCGTGCAGGCTCATCCGTTCTCCGGCGCCTCGACCGAGGATTTCATCGCGTCGGCGGCGGAGGTCTCCAGCGCGGACCTCGACGAGTTCGCCACGCAATGGATTTTTGGCGCGGGCCATCCCGTCATTCGGGCATCCTATGAGCGAGTCGAGGATGGCGTGCTGCTTCGGATCGAGCAGGTCCAATCAGGTGAGGCCGTACCCGAAGCTTTCGATCTCGAGCTGGCCGTCGAGGTGGGCTCGCTCGGCTCCATGGAGCGCTTTACGGTCTCAATCGAGGAGCGGATCGAGCATGTCGTGCTTCCCTTTGATGCTCAGCCTCGTTTTCTCGCGCTGGATCCCGAAGCTCACGGCCTGCTGGAGGCGGAGGTTGATCAACCTCCGGGCGCCTGGGTCGCGCAGCTGCGGGGTGCCTCGACGAAGGGGGGCCGCCTGGCGGCGGCTCGGGCGCTCGCCTCGGTCGACCCCGATCCTGCCCTTCTGCTCGGGCTTCGTTCGGCCCTGGACGTCGAGACCGATCCCAACGTGCGAGCCGCCGTCGTCGATGCGATTGCGAACGTAGGTAGCGAAGCCGCTGAGCGTGCCGTGTTCGAGCTATTCGATGATCCCGCTCCGGCCGTTCGTCGGGCCGTGCTTCGCGTACTACCGCGTCTGGCAAACTCCGAACGATCCATCCAGATGGCCGTCACGGCCGCGGAGCAGGACACGGATCCCGACGTCCAGGCTCAGGCTGTCGTGGCGCTCGCACGCCTGGGAGCCGAGCAGGCCGTGGACATCGCGCGAGCGGCGCTGATCACGCCATCACCGGGAGACGTCGTACTTCAGGCCGGCCTTTCGGCGTTGACCCTGCTGCACAATCGGGCGCCGGGCGTCGCCCTGAGCGCAGGTCTCGCGCACACGGAAGGCAGCCACGCCACGGCGACGAGGTTGCGGGCCATCGAGCTCCTCCGCGAACTGGCACCGCTCAATCGAGAGGCGATGCGTCGTCTCCGCGACCTTCTCGGCGATAGACTTTTCGAGATACGCACCGCCGCCGCCAGGGCTCTCGCTGATATCGGGGCCGTTGAGATTCTGTCGGCCCGAATCGCGGAGGAGCCGTCGATCCGGAGCCGTACCCTCCTCTCCTCCCTCATTCCTTGTCCGAAAATTCACTAAGCTCGACCGCTCAGATCTTCCATCCTACGGCTCAGCAGGAAGCTATCACCGTTCGTGCAGGAATCCGTGGCGGACTCCCGACGGCATCGTACCGTTAGCTTGCCGACAAGCCTCGGCCAGACGTTGTTGCTACGAGTAAACTTTGGCTAGCATCATGCAAGCTTCCGTCACCGAGAACGGCCATAACCCGTTGGCTGAGCTGATTCCTGACGAGGTGTACCACCTCCTCGAGGAGCACAACCTGTTCAACGAGAAGAGCGTTCGGGATTACCAGATCCGCCGCAAGTTCCGCCAGATGCGGTCCGACGACATCCCGGCGTACGACGCAATCGAACAGCTTCGTGAGGACTACCCCTACCTGCAGTTCGATACGATCCGCAAGATCGTCTACAAGCTGAATAGCCGATGACTCATGGGCCGGTCCGACCGGCCCCGTTCGACTGTCCTTTCGCCGCCAGGCATAGGAGTATGCCCGCGGCGACGGATACGTTGAGCGATTCGGCTACCGCTTCGATCGGGATTCGTAGGCGGTAGTCGCATTCCGAAAGGGTGCGCGGCCTCAAACCCTTTCCCTCGCTGCCGAGCACAATGACGAGCGGGCGTTCCCAATCCATCTCCCAGATGTCTGTATCCCCGTCCGCGTCCGCTCCGGCCACCCAGTAGCCCCTCTCCTTGAGCTGGTAGATCGCCTCGGCCAGGTTGGTCACACGCGCGATCGGTACGCGCCCGGCCGTGCCGGCGCTCGCTTTCATCGCCGCCGCGTTTAGTGGCGCCATGTTTCTCTGCGGCACAACGACGCCGGCCGCTCCGAACGCCGCGGCACTGCGCAATATCGCGCCGAAGTTGAACGGATCCTGTATGCCGTCCAGCACGAGAATACGTGGCCGGCGCGTCCTGATGTCCTCACGTGAGGCGCCCACCTTTTGAAGCAGGTCGTCGAAATCGGTATACGACAGCGCGGCGGCCCTCGCCACAACGCCCTGGTGATTGAGCCCCCCGGCGAGCTGTTGAAGGTGACCGGCGGGGACGTACTGAACCTGAACGTCCGCCTCAGCCGCGAGCCGGCGGATAGCCGCGATGTCTGCCCCACCTGTCCCGCGCTGCAGCAGGACCTTCTCGATGCGTCCGGGGTCCCGCTCCAGCAACTCGCGCACGGGATTCCGCCCCAGGATGAGGGAAGTGTCAGGATGCCGCTTCGCTCCCATTAGCCCACCGCCTCCTGAAGCAGGGCGAATAACTTTTCATTGTACACCTCGTGCTCCGGCTTCATCAGCACGCTCCGCAGAACACGCGTGGAGTTCGAATCGGGTTGGATGTGGGGATGGAGGGCCGCGACCTGCTCCGCATTCACGCGCATCAAGCTGAGAAATAGCGCGTCATCTTTTTGATGCATCGCGCGGTCGAATACGGCAGCGGTTGCGGCATCTAGAGACGTCGTCGTAGGCGATTCCGGCTCGGGGAAGTATGTCAGGATGTCGAGCTCGGGCTCGACGAAAGGCGTGTATCGATCCGAGGTGCCGAGCAGCCCATGAAGGGCCCGCGCGGCGCGAAGGCCGGCGGAGAGAATCGGCCCCAGGCCCTCGTCCGATCGAAGAGGGATCATCTGCAGGGTCAGCCACAACGCCCCGGCCGCGGCCCCTGCTCGAGAGCACTCGAAGCTGATCTCGCCGAGATGGAGTTCGTCCGACGTGAAGTAAGTGTACGGTGATTCGTGTTGGTAGACCCGCCCGACCCGCGGATCACGGAAGAGGATGCACCCGCAGCCGTACGGTTGCAAGCCGTGTTTGTGTGGATCGACCACCACGGAATCACAGCGGGCAATGGCCCGAAGATGACGCCGTGTTTTATCCGAGAGCGGCGCAGCGTGATCGTCCGCCAGAACGACGAAAAACCCGCCGTACGCACCATCGACGTGCACGCGCGCGCCGTAACGATCACATAGTTTGCGGATGTCGTCGATCGGGTCGACCCGGCCCAGGCCCGTCGTCCCGGCCGTGACGACTACCGTGCCGATGGACCCATCCCGCAAAGTCTCCTCGAGGACATCCAGCCGCATCGTTCCCGTAGCGTCGGACGGCACTTCGACACCATCCACACGCAGCAGATCGAGCGCCCTCCCGTGGGTATAATGGGCCTGATCTCCATAAGCGATCCGCTTCTCCGGATGCATTTCGCGGGCGATCCAGAGCGCCTCTAGGTTCGCGATGGTGCCGCTGCTGGTCAGATGCCCCAGGCTCTCGGGAAATCCGAACATCTTCGTCAGGTCGCGAATCACCTCCCTCTCCATCTCGCTGGTCGGCGGACCGCCATCCAGCGCGTGGTTGTTCGGATTGATGAGCATGGCCGCGACGTAGCCGGCTACCGCCACGGGATGCGGCGGCTTCAACATTTGACCGGCATAACGCGGATGGAAGAAGGGATAATTTCCCTCCAGCCGCTGGAGGTACTCCTCGTAGATCTGCGAGAGCCGGCCCTCGTCGACATGAAGTGCGGGATGGTCCGGCGATGCTCCCCATCGTGCCTCCCACTCTCGAATCGCTTCGACGGCGCGTGACAGGTAATCGGGAAGATCCATGCCGATGCGAATGCGCGTGTGGCTCGATGACGTCGGGGTCAGGCCGTCGTGGCGATCGCCTCTTGTGGTGCCTCTTCGCCCGCCGCCCGCCGCCGCCACGTGAGCGAGAGGCCGACAGCACCCGCCACGATGATGAGTGTCGCGATGACCTCCGCCTGGGTCACCGTCATCCCCAGCACGTTGAACTCATTGTTGACGCGGATCTGTTCGATGAGGAATCGCTCGATGCCGTTCAGCACGAGATAGAAGGAAAAGAGCCATCCGTTCAAATATGGATGCTTCCTGAACGCCCACAGGACGCCGAAAAGTAGGGATGCGAACAAGAATTCGTACACGGATGTCGGGTACACGCCCGGCTCCGGCAGGGTCACGCCCAGAATATTGTTGGGATACGTCTCCGCCCACAGCCACATGGGCAGCCAATCCGGCTTCGCGCTCATGTCGGCCACGATGCCCCAATCGCCATCACCGGCCAGATGGCAACCGATCCGTCCGATGCCGTAGGCGATCATCAGCCCCGGCGCGACAGCGTCGGCGAAAGCCCAGATCTTCACGCCCTTACTCCGCACGTACCATGCGATACCCAGGCCGGCCAGGATGAGGCCGCCGTAGAAACTCAGGCCGCCCGTGGAGAAGATCATCCCGAACGGGTCGCGCGAGAAGTCGTCGAGGTTCTCGAGGATGTGAAACAGCTTCGAGCCCGCGATGCCCAGAACCACAGCCAGCACGGTGACCGTTCCGAGGATTGCGGAGGGACTTGCCTCCTGATGGGCCGCCTGCCGGCGCTGCTTGTCCTTGCCCTTCTCGACGGGCATACGCACCGCGCCGATTCGCCCGATCTCGTACATCCGATCGAGCTCCTTCCGCGTCAGCCACATCGCAGTCAGCACGGCCACGGCTACCATCGCCCCGAACGAATAGATCGGGATGGGCAGCGTTATCCCGAACAGATCCTTGAAGATGTCGCTGAGCCGTGGATACATCGCTTCGGGCTATTGTGTGACGGTCGCGTCCTTCGCGCGGCTGCGTACGTGCTCCGCAATCCTGCTGCCGGGCACCTGGACCTGCTCGCCCGTTTGCATCTCCTTCAGCTGCACGATGCCGGCTTCGAGCTCGTCCTGTGCGACGATCACGGTGTACCGGGCCCGCTGACGATTCGCCTCCCGCATCTGTGCTTTCATCGAGCGGCCCTTCAGGTCGAGTCCGACGCGCAGCCCGTCGGCGCGGAGCTCGTGGGCGCGCTGAAACGCCCACCGGGTAGCATCGTCCCCCAGGGCCACCATGAACACGTCGGGCTCGGCGCTCCCGGGCAGTTCGACGCCCTGAGCATGAAGGGCGAGAAACAATCGCTCCATCCCTGCCGCGAAACCGACAGCCGGCACCGGCTCCTTCGCGCCGATCTCCATGGCGAGGAGATCGTAGCGTCCGCCTCCGGCCAGCGCGCTCTGTGCACCCAGATCGGGGCTTTCCAGCTCGAAGGCCGTGTGCGTGTAGTAATCCAGCCCCCGCACGAGGAAAAAATCCTCGCGATAGGCGATCCCGAGGGCGTCCAGATACGCCTTGACCTCTTCGTACTTCGCCCGGCTTTCCGTGCTGACATAATCGATCAGCCTCGGCGCCCCTTCGACGAGCTCGCGCTCCCGTTCGTCTTTGGTGTCGAGGATGCGCAGTGGATTCGTCTCCAGGCGCTTCCGGCTCGTCTCATTCAGCCGGGCCGCATACGGGCGGAAGTACTCCTGCAGCGCCTGCCTGTACCGCGGCCGGCTTTCAGCATCCCCTAGCGTATTGATCCTCAAGTCCGTGTTCTGCACGCCCAGCGCGTCATAAACGGCGAGCATCAGCGCGATGGTCTCTGCATCCGCGCGGGGATCGTCGGCGCCGATGATCTCGCACCCGAACTGGTGGAACTGCCGGTATCTGCCCTTCTGCGGCCGCTCTGCGCGGAAGCACGGGCCGATGTAGAACAACTTCTGCACGCCTCCGCGCTGATCCAGTCGGTGCTGTAAGTAGGCCCGCATGACGGGCGCGGTCACCTCCGGCCGTAGTACGTAGCTCGTATCGCCGCGCTCGAAGCTGAACATCTCCTTAGACACGACATCGCTCAACTGCCCCAGCCCACGCGCAACGAGCTCCGTCTCCTCCAGGATTGGCGTGCGAATCTCCTCCAGATTGAAGCGCTGCATCACCTCGCGGACCACCGACTCGACGTGTTGCCACGCTGCCGATCCCGGGATGGTTGCACCGTCCGTCGACGAGGCGTCCGGAAGGATGTCGAAGGTGCCTTTTATGTTCTGAAAAGTGCGAGCCACGACGAGGCGCAGGTGAGATTGGCGTCTATCCGTCTAGCAGATCCGACTCGCCCTCACGAAACGTCTCGATCACATCGGATGGGGAAGATGCCCGCAACAGTTGCTCGCGAAATCGATCACGGTTCATCAGCCGGGACACTCGGCTGAGCATCTTGATGTGCTCGGATTTGGCGGCTTCCGTGCCGACGAGCAAGAAAATCAGGCGAACGGGTTCATTGTCGATGGATCCGTAATCGATCGGCTCGGCCGTGACGGCGAAGGCCGCAACGCTCTCCGTGACGCCGCTCGTTTTCGCGTGCGGCAGGGCTAGCTCTTTGCCGACACCGGTCGACATCATCGATTCGCGCTGGAAGATGGCCGCTCGTACTTCCTCGATGTCGCGAACGGATGGATGGCCCTCCAGCAGGTTGATGAGATTGCGAAGAACATCCTCTTTTGAGCTCCCCGGCAGCCCGACCCTTACCGTGGCGAGCGTGAGGAGATCATGTATTTCGAGAAATCGCGTTGCAGGCATAGCCAAAAATCTACCTGAGTTCTTCCCGCGGCGAGGCGCCGTCCGCAATCCTCCCGAACCGATGACAGGGATGGATGGGCAAACGAACCATGTGCTTTTCAAAATGCTTCGTGCTAACGTTCGTCTATTCGGCTTGTTCGCTCGACAGTCGTCCGTGGGAGCCATCTGCACATCCTCTTAAACCGGTTCAGGCCCCGTCGATCGCTCGCAGGCGATCGATGACATACTGCATATCCTCCGGTATGGAGACCTCGAACGTCAGGCTTTGACCCGTACGGGGATGGGTAAACCCCAGCATCTCCGCGTGCAAGGCCTGGCGATCGAGATGATTGAACAGGTTCCGCATGAAGGCCTTTCGCCGGCCCGTTGCCGGGCCGTATCGGATGGACCATCCGCCGTACGTCTCGTCGCAGAAGATGGGATGCCCGATGTGCTCCGCGTGCACACGGATCTGGTGGGTTCGTCCGGTTTCGAGGCGAAATGTGCACACGCTCGTGTAGGCCATCGGCTCGATGAGCTCGTAATTCGTCACGGCCCGTTTTCCGGTTCCGGTCGGACGCACAGCCATCTTCTTCCGGTCGCGGGGATCGCGTCCGAGATCCGTCTCGATGCGCCCCGTGGGCGGGTCCGGTATGCCCCATAGCACGGCCACGTAACGTCGCTCGATGGTGCGCTCGGCGAACTGGCGCGCGAGGGCGGCGTGCGCCGCATCGTTCTTCGCCACGACGAGGAGCCCGGATGTGTTCTTGTCGAGACGATGGACGATGCCGGGCCGAATGGCCGCGTATTCCGCGTCGCCGGATACGGCGCCGACCATAGAAAGCCCGACGTCTTCGTCGTCCAGCACTTCCTCGGTCTCGGATTCGAGTTCGATCGTCCCCGCACCCACATGATAAAGAAGCGCGTTCACGAGCGTGCCGGTGCGGTTTCCGTAGGCCGGATGCACCACCATGCCCGCAGGCTTGTTGACGACGATCAGATCCGCATCCTCGTACACGATGTCGAGGGGGATGGGCTCGGGACGTGCCTCCATGGACGGAGGACGGAGGATCGTGCAAACGATCGTGTCCCCGGCCTGTACGCTGTAGGACGGCCGGTCGACGACCTCTGCATTCACCGTCACGCGTCCCTCCCGGATTCCTGCTTGGACCTTCGTGCGCGAGACGTTCGGGAGAAAGCGCGAAAGGTAAACGTCCAGACGAGCGCCCTCTGCGTATCCTGACGGCACTTCGAGGGTGACGACCTGTTCGATGCGCTGTTCGTCCATATGAACCTGCTGCGGCGATCTTGGCCTTCCGGCACCGGGCGCAGCCGCCGAGGCGGCGTTGTTACGGAAGTGCCTGCGACAAGAAGAACTGCCGACCGGCCATCTGTCGCACGATCCCCTTGAATTCGAGGTTCAGTAGATAGACAAGCGCAGCGGCGGGGTCAAGGCCCGTGCGCGCGCAGATGAGGTCGATGTGGGTGGGGTCCGTTGTGAGAGCCTGGCAGATAAGGCGCTCCTCCGCAGGCAACTGGGCTATGTCGAGCCCTTCGCCTCGTGGCGCGACTCGCGACCCTCCGAGTCCGAATTCATCGAGAATGTCGTCCACGCTCTGTACGAGCTTCGCCGCGCTCTCGCGGATGAGCGCGTTGGCGCCATGGCTGGATTTGTTGTAGATGGGGCCCGGAACGGCGAATACGTCCCGGTTCTGCTCGACGGCAAGCCGCGCCGTAATGAGTGCGCCCCCCTCTTCGTAGGCCTCCACGACGAGCGTGCCCTTCGTCATCCCGCTGATGACCCGATTACGCCGCGGGAAATTGGGTCCATCCGGCTTCTCTCCCATCGGGTATTCCGAGAAGAGAGCGCCCCTCTCTGTCATTTCGTCGGCGAGACGGCGGTGGCGATCCGGATAGATGCGGTCAACGCCCGACCCCAGCACGGCCACGGTGCGGCCGCCCGCTTCGATCGCGCCGCGGTGAGCGGCGGCATCGACGCCGTACGCGAGGCCGCTGACGACCGTGACCCCCAAACCCGCAAGCATGGCCGCGAATTCGTGTGCGGCGTGCTTGCCGTACTCCGTGGCGCGGCGCGTGCCGACGATGGCGATGGATCGGCGGTCTTGCTCGCCGTTTTCGAGGACGCCTCTGACCCACAGAAAGGCCGGCGGATCGAAAATCTCGCGCAACAACACGGGATATCGATCATCCCAGCGCGAAATCATCTGGGCACCGATGCGATGGGCCCGATCGATCTGGCGCTCGACCTCATCGTGCCCATCGAATCGTGCGATTGCGAGCGCCGTCTGCATGCCTATCCCGAAAAGGCCAGCGATCTCGTCCGGCGACGCCTCGAGCGCCGCCTGGGCCGAGCCGAAAGCCTCCACCAGCTTACCGATGCGGCCCGATCCGACTCCATCGACCAATGACAAAGCGATGAGTGCGCGCTGTTCCGCGAGCGTCACCGGATTGTGATCCCGCACGGTTCGCTCCATCGCTTCGATCACGAGGGTACCTCCTCGGAGCGCCGCTCGCGCTGGATCTCCTCCCAGAGCCGATGCCGCAGCTCATCCAGACCTATGCGGCTCACCGAACTGATGGGGATGACCGGCACATCCGGCGGAAATTCGTCGGCCACAACCTCCGGGAGCAGCGCACGCTCCTCGGGCGGAAGCAGATCGATCTTCGAGAGAGCGACGAGCCGCGGTTTCTCCAGGAGGTCTTCCCTGTAGGACCGCAATTCGTTGAGAAGGGTCGCATATTCTCCCGCCAGATCTTTCGTATCGATCGGGATGACGAACAAGAGCACCAGGTTTCGCTCGATGTGCTTCAAGAATTGGATGCCGAGGCCTCGCCCCTCGTGCGCACCCTCGATGATCCCCGGAATGTCGGCCATCACGAAGGATTGATACTCACCGACGTAGACGACACCGAGAGAGGGTTCCAGTGTCGTGAACGGATAGTCCGCCACCTTCGGGCGTGCCGCCGATAGAGCCGAGATGAGCGTGCTCTTCCCTGCGTTTGGCTTGCCGACGAGACCGACATCGGCGAGAAGCTTGAGCTCGAGCGTGACTTCTCTCTCCTCTCCCGGCTCGCCCGGTTGAGCATGGCGTGGCGCCTGCCGGGTGGCCGACTTGAAGAAGGCATTGCCCTTGCCGCCGCGCCCTCCCTTGACGAGCACCAGCCGATCACCGGGCTCTTTGATCTCGCCGATCAGCTCCCCTGTCTTCGAATCACGCGCAATGGTCCCCGGCGGCACGCGCAGGATGATATCCTCTGCATCTTTTCCCTTACGGTTTCCGCCCTCGCCCGGACTGCCGCTCTTTGCGAAATGATGCCGGTTGTATCGCAAATCGAGCAGCGTGTACAAGTTCGCATCGCCGAGCAGGACGACCGAACCCCCGTCGCCGCCGTCGCCTCCGGCAGGTCCGCCCTTCGGCTCGTATTTCTCACGTCGGAAGGCCACCGCGCCGGGTCCGCCCCGGCCGCTCCTCACGGTGATGGTAACGTAGTCGACGAACTTCATGCTTCTGGGGGCATCCGGCCAGGCACTCCGATCTTCAATGCGATTTCGAGGCGGGTCGCCGCCGATTCGTGCAAACGGATGGTACCGATCTTACGTTAATGCGTTCATTCAACATGCTCTCCATCCTACATCAATACAGCGCGTGAAGGAGGTCATCATCTATACAGACGGTGCCTGTAGCGGCAATCCGGGTCCAGGAGGATGGGCCGCTCTCCTGCAGCACAATGGCCACGAGAAGACCATTGCCGGAGGCGAGCCCCTCACGACGAACAATCGGATGGAGCTCACGGCGGTCATCGAAGCGCTGAGAGCCCTCAAGGAGCCCTGTAAGGTTGTCATCCACACCGACAGCGCGTACGTCCATAATGCCTTCACGGCCGGTTGGCTGGAGAAATGGCAGCGCAACGGCTGGAAGACCTCGTCCAGGAAGCCCGTCGAAAATCAGGACCTCTGGCGGGAGCTGCTCGATTTGAGCCGACGCCATCGAGTCAAATGGGTCAAGGTCAAGGGCCATGCGAACGACGCGCTGAACAACCGCGTCGACGAGCTCGCCGTCGCCGCCATGGAGCAGTTCAAGTAAGCACTACTGCTCCAGGCTGCCCCTCCCCGCAAGCGCATCGACGAAGGCCTGTCCGAAGGCCTCGACGCGACTTCGCGGGACTTCGAGCGCCAACCTTGCACGATCCGCATAGGTGGATTCGACCACCCTGGCGCCGAAGCGCTCGATGGTTCGCATCGCGGCCGCCGTGTCGTCATAATCAAAAGACACATTTACCCGCTCGGATATAACGTGCTCGACGATTTTTGCTCGATCGAGGGCGTCGGATGCCGCGTCGGAGTAGGCCCGTGCCAGCCCGCCGGTGCCCAGCTTCGTGCCGCCGAAGTAACGCGTCACGACAAGGAGCGTGTTCGTCAGATCCCTCCCTTCGATCTGGCGGAGAATCGGCAACCCGGCCGTCCCGCTGGGCTCTCCGTCATCGTTGTAGCGAAACACCTCCCCGCCGGGGCCCAGCCGATAGGCCGTGCAATGATGGGTGGCCGCGTGCTCACGGCGCTTGATCTCGTCGATGATCGCGGAAGCCTCATCCTCCGACGCGACCGGAAACACCTCCGCGATGAAACGTGAGCCTTTAACCTTGATCTCGGAGCGCGCGCGTCCTTCGACGGAGCGATAGACATCCTCGCCGTCCGACATCAACCCTTGATCTCCGTCGTGAGGTGAATTTCTTTCAGCACCCCCTGGACGCGAAAGCACTCCTCGAATGCTCCCTCGAATACGCACGCATTGCCTTCGAGGTGTACCTGCCAGGTGAGCTCCTCAGCACGGCCGATGCTACACCCGGTCGCCTTGATGAGTTGTGTGATGACTTCGTCGAAGGTGTGGATGTCATCATTATAGAGGATGACGCGCCATGGCGAATCGATTTGCTCTTCTTCCGCCTCCTCTACGGCTACTTCGGTCTCCGGGGTAAGGGCTGGAGCACCTTCGTTCCCTGCATTCATTGCAGGTGAGATGAACTTCCACCGAAACGGTGCTGTGTGCGTCATCACCACGAACTGGCTTCTCTCTACAAGACGACCGTCGATTCCTCGACGGCTTCCAGGAAAATTTCGTAATCCTCCATCACGGGATTGGCGAGCAGCTTCTGGCAGGCTTCAGTGGCCACGCGTCTCGCCGCTTCCTCGTCGTCGGCCTCGATCCAGATCTCGATGAGCTTGCCCATCCGCACTCTCTTCACGGAGTCGAAGCCGAGATCCTCCAGTGCGTGATGCGTGGTCTTGCCCTGCGGGTCGAGGATCGATGGCCGCAGGCGAACGTGTATACGTGCTTTAAACATGGTGTTAATCGGGTGAGGATGTAACTTCGGTGGACGTCTCCGTTGACTCCTCCAGCGAACCATCCTTCGATTCCTCGATCGAGGCTCGCGTCGATTCGTCACCTCCTTTCGCCACCGCATTGAGCAGACCTCGGGCGGCGCGTCCGATGTTGAACAGGAGGTAGACCGCAAGAACGATGAGCAGACCGATCTGCTGAAGGAAGATCACCAACAGAATGGCGATCGTGTAGGCGAGTGATTTTCGGGGGTGGGACCGGATGTAGGCTGTGGACGGCTTCGGAATCGCATCGAATTTGATGCTCGATACCATCAACAATGAGAGCACGACGACGATCGGAACGAGCCAGTTCAGGTTACCCGGACTATATCGATCGAACGACTCGGCCTGATCAAAGTTGAGGATAATGGCTACGATCATTGCGGCCATTCCCGGCGTTGGAAGTCCTACGAAATAGTCCTTCTTCACTCCATCGAAGCTGACATTGAACCGCGCCAGCCTCACGGCGCCGCATACAGCGGGCAACGAGGAGGTGATGAGCCCCAGTACTCCCAACTCCCTCAGCCCGAATTCATAGACCAGAATGGATGGTGCCACCCCGAAGGACACGACGTCGGCCAGCGAGTCCAATTCGATGCCGAAGAGGCTCGAGGTCCCGGTCAGGCGGGCCATCATTCCGTCGAGCACGTCGAAGAAGGCGGCGAGGATGATCATCCAGCACGCGTAATCGAGTCGCCCTTCCATCGTCTGGATAATTGCCAGGAATCCCGAGAAGAGATTCATGAGCGTGAAGAAGGAGGGCACGGCCTCGCGCGGGATCTGCCGGCGTCCGCCTGCCTCGGCGCGGCTTGCTCGGTAGGAGGCGAGGCGTCCACGTATGCGGGAGTGCTTCCCGCGGGGTCGGCGTTGAAAACGCGATTCCATCAGTGGACTCATAGGATCGGGCGAATCATTCCGACTCGCTTCGTGCGAGAACGGAAGCAGTAGAGTCCAGACCCGCGGACTCCGGGAGGTACCCGAGGATGCTCTCGCCTGCCTTCACGTGCTCTCCGACGGCAACACTGATCTCCGCGTGCGATGGCACGAAGACATCCATCCGTGAGCCGAATTTAACGATGCCGAAGCGCTCGCCGGCAACGACCTCGTCGCCTTCCTTCAGATGATACACGATGCGCCGCGCCACGGCGCCGGCAATCTGCTTGAAGAGCACCCTGGCACCGCTCGTGTGCATCACACCGATCTCTGATCGCTCGTTTAGCTCGCTCGACTTCGGATGCCAGGCGACGAGGTACTCTCCCGGCACGTAGCGAACGTACTCGACCGTCCCACTGACGGGAATCCGATTCACATGCACGTTCAGCGGCGACAAAAATATGGATACCTGCTTCGCCGGTCCCTCGATATAGAGGGGCTCGTGCACGTCTTCATCCACCACGATAACCTTCCCATCGGCCGGTGCGAGGATGAGGTGTCCTTCCGCTGCCTCGTCAGGTGGGGTGCGGTGCGGATCTCGAAAGAAATAGAGCGTAAAGCCCAGAATGACGGCGGCCAGCACCAGAAATGGGACTCTCCAATAGATCGAAAGCTGAAATCCGACGAGCGCGAGGACGGCCGCAAGGATGGCCGCGATGGCGATCAGGGTGTAGCCTTCTTTTGCGAACACGTATCGAGGTACTTCTAGTCGTGATGGACGAACGACTCAAGGCCCAGACGTCGGACCGAATGGAGAAACCCCCTCCAGCGAGGCTTCGTTGCACAGCCGCGACATCCGCACTCAACAACCCTTTCGCAATGCCGCGTGTTTCGTTCCACACACTCGGCTGCAAGCTGAATTTCGCCGAGACGAGTACGCTCGAGCGTGAGTTCATGGAGCGCCGGTATTCCGTCGTGCCCTTCGGTGAGGCGGCTGACGTGACGGTCATCAACACGTGTTCGGTGACGAGCGAAGCCGACCGGAAGTGCCGGAACGTCATCCGACGCGCCCTGCGCGCCAATCCAGAGGCGTTCGTCATCGTGACGGGTTGCTACGCCCAGCTACAGCCCGGGGAGGTTGCCGGTATCGAAGGCGTGGATCTGGTCCTCGGCGCCGCGGAGAAGTTCAGGCTCTTCCAGCTGGTCGACGAGTTCACGAAGCGCGAGAAGACGCAGACCGCCGTCTCGTGCATCGACGACGTCTTCGAATACGGACCGGCCTACTCCTCCACCGATCGGACGCGAGCCTTCCTTAAGGTGCAGGACGGATGCGACTACACCTGCTCGTTCTGTACGATTCCGCTGGCTCGCGGAAAGAGTCGCTCGCAGCCGATCGATGCCACCGTGGCACAAGCCCGAGCCATCGCCGAAAAGGGCTTCAAGGAGATCGTGCTTACCGGCGTGAACATCGGCCTCTACGGGCAGGAGCACGGCACCTCGCTGCTGGAGTTGGCCCGCCGGCTCGACGAGGTGGATGGCATCATGCGGTACCGCATCTCCTCCATCGAACCGAACCTTCTGACGGACGAGATCATCGATTTCGTCGCGAGGTCCGACAAGTTTCAGCCTCACTTTCACATCCCGCTTCAGAGTGGGGATGACTACGTGCTCGGCCGAATGCGCCGTCGATATCGGCGCGAGGTCTATGCGGATCGCGTGACCCGCATCCGGGATGTGCTGCCGGATGCCTCCATCGGTGTGGATGTGATCGTTGGATTTCCGGCCGAGGACGAATCGCGATTCATGAACACGTACCGGTTCATTAATGAGCTTCCGGTAAGCTACCTGCACGTGTTCACGTATTCGGAGCGCCCGAACACGGCAGCCGTCGATCGACTGGATCGTATGGGTGGCGCACCTGTGCCGAAGACCGAGCGGTCCCGGCGCAGTCGCATGCTACGCATCCTTTCGGCCAAGAAGGAGGCTGCCTTCTACCGTGCTCACCAAGGTGAGACGCGCGCCGTGCTCTGGGAAGGCGCCGAGCGCGATGGTTTCATGAACGGTTACACGGACAACTACATCCGCGCCGAGGCTCCGTACGAGCCATCGAAGGAGGGCACCATCGAATCGGTGCAATTGGGGACGCTTACCGAGCGCGGCACGGTGAGCATCGAACCGTATGCGTTAGTGTAATGTCAACTCGAGAGCCGCCACCCTCGGGCGCCGATTGAAGAGCCGCGGCCTAGCCGTCAACACGAACTAACTCGACACATCGGTTAGTCTGCCGATTCCGGCCAGCCTGCTCTGAGCCTTACGACATGCGGCCGGGCGAACACACGCGCGATCTGTACCTTCCCGGCCGAGCCTTTGCTATGTGACCGCATATGGAGTAAGCGTAGAATGGCCCAGCAACCGGACAGGCCGGGAGTGGCTGCGCGCCTCGTGAATCGTCTGGAGGGCTCTGCTACCTACTTAGGTAGAGATTCCTCATCTCATACGGCCGTTGGAAGTGTTCGTCGCGGAGGGTGTCGACGAAGGCGATGGCCTCGCCCGTCGATTTCATCTCCGGCCCGAGCTCTTTAGGCACCTCGGGGAACTTGTCCCACGAGAAGACGGGCTCCTTGATCGCGAAGCCCTTCAATTTCGATTCCAGGTCGCCACGTTGGCGGAACTCGGCCAGTTTGTGGCCCAGCATGACCTTGGTAGCGATATTCGCCACGGGGATGCCCGTCGCCTTCGCCACGAACGGCACCGTCCGCGAGGCGCGCGGATTGGCCTCGATGCAGTAAACGATCTCGTCTTTCACGGCGAGCTGCACGTTGATCAGCCCGACCACCTCAAGGCGGGCGGCGATCTCGCGCACGTAGGTCTCAACCGTCTTGATTACCGCGTCCGAGAGCGAGTACGGTGGCAGCACGGCTGTCGAATCACCACTGTGCACCCCCGCCGGCTCGATGTGCTGCATGATGCCGGCAATCCATGTTTCCTCGCCGTCGGAGATGGCGTCCACATCGAGCTCGATCGCATTCTCGAGGAAGAGATCGAGAAGGATCTGATTGTCCGGGAAAATCTTCCAGATCTTCCGCGTGTGGTGCTCCACCTCCTCCTTGTTGATGGCGATGCGCATGCCCTGGCCGCCCAGAACGTAGCTCGGCCGAATCAGGATCGGATAACCAATCCGCTCGGACACCTCGATGGCCTCGGGCACCGACGTGGCCTTCCCGTAGGGCGGCGAGGGAATCTCGAGCTCCTTCAGGATGTCAGAGAACTTGCCCCGACTCTCGGCCAGATCCATCATATGGTAGGGCGTACCGAGGATGCGGATGCCGTTCCGGTCGAGGTTCTCGGCCAGCTTGAGCGCCGTCTGCCCCCCGAGCTGCACGACCACCCCGATCGGATTCTCGTGCTCGATGATGTCGAGCACGCGTTCCCAGTACACAGGCTCGAAGTAGAGCTTGTCGGCCACGTCGAAATCCGTCGACACGGTCTCCGGATTGCAGTTGATCATGATCGCTTCGTAGCCCAGCTCGCGCGCAGCCATGACCCCGTGCACGCAGGAGTAATCGAACTCGATACCCTGGCCGATCCGGTTCGGACCGCTGCCCAGGATGATGATCTTCTCCCGATCCGATACGATGCTCTCCGTCTCCGTCTCGTAGGTGGAGTAGAAGTACGGCGTCTCGGCCGGAAACTCGCCCGCGCACGTGTCGACTACCTGGAATGACGGGAGGATGTTGAGCGATTTCCGATGCTCACGAACTTGATCTTCCGTGTAATCCCCATCCAGCAAATATGCTATTTGGACATCCGAAAAACCGTATCGCTTCACGCGATACATGAAGTCAGCGTCCATCTGCTCCAGCGTGTGCTCACTGATCTCATCCTCCAATCGGACCATATCCTGTATCTGATACAGGAACCATGGATCAACTTTCGAAATGTCGGCCACCTCGTCGACGGATGCCCCCAGCTTGAAGGCATTGCGGATCTGGAGGGTTCGATCCCAGTAGGGTCGCTTCAGCCGCTCGCGCACCTCCTCCCGCGTCGCCTCCTCGCGGTCGGCGCCTAGACCGTTGTACCCGATCTCGAGACTCTGCCACGCCTTCTGCAGGCTCTCCGGGAACGTGCGCCCGATGGCCATGACCTCGCCGACAGCCTTCATCTGGGTCGTCAGCTCTTCATCGACACCCTCAAACTTGTCGAAGTTGAAGCGCGGGATCTTGGTTACAACGTAATCGATGGCCGGCTCGAAGCACGCGCTCGTGGTGCCGGTAACGTCGTTGGGAAGCTCGTCGAGTGTGTATCCGATGGCGAGCTTAGACGCGACCTTCGCGATCGGATAGCCCGTTGCTTTGGAGGCCAGCGCCGATGACCGCGAGACGCGGGGGTTGATCTCGATGGCGACCATCCGGCCCGTCGCCGGATCGACCGCGAATTGCACGTTGCACCCACCGGCAAACGTGCCGATGGAGCGCATCATCTGGATGGCCGCATCGCGCATCCGCTGGAACTGCTTGTCCGTGAGCGTCTGCGCGGGCGCGACCGTCAGCGAGTCGCCCGTGTGCACCCCCATCGGGTCCACGTTCTCGATGGAGCAGATGATGATGACGTTGTCGTTTCGATCACGCAGCAGCTCCAGCTCGAACTCCTTCCATCCGAAGAGGCATTCCTCCACGAGCACCTCGTGTACCGGCGACATCTCGAGCCCGCGAGTGACCTTCCGATCGAACTCATCGTGGGTCCATACGATGCCGCCGCCACTACCCCCCAGCGTGTAGGACGGCCGTATCACCACGGGCAGCCCGCCCAGTTCTTGCGTGATTTCCTTCGCCTCCAGCAGGCTCTTTGCGCCGCGACTGCGAGCCTGATCCACCCCGATCTTTTCCATCAAATCGCGAAATGCCTGGCGGTCCTCCGTGATCTGAATCGCATCGATATCCACGCCGATGACGGCCACCCCCTGCTCCGCCCAGTAGCCCTCGTCATGTAGCGTTTTGGCGAGATTGAGCGCCGTCTGTCCGCCCATCGTCGGCAGCACGGCATCGGGCCGTTCCTTCTCCACGATCTCCTTGATCGAATTCGGGCTCAGCTCCTGCAGGTAGATCTTGTCGGCCGTGACCGGGTCGGTCATGATGGTCGCCGGGTTCGAGTTCACCAGCACGACCTCGTACCCCTCGGCCCGGAGCGCCCTTGCGGCCTGGCTCCCGGAATAGTCGAATTCGCAGGCCTGCCCGATAATGATGGGCCCGCTTCCGATCAGCAGTATCCGACTTATGTCCTCGCGTTTAGGCATTTCGTGGTCTCACTTAAGCGAGTGTGGAGCGTTCGACCCGCCGCGCCGGCATGGCGCGCAGGTTATCGACCTCGACGAGGAACTCCTCGAAGAGGTAGTGGCTGTCATGCGGCCCGGGCGAGGCTTCGGGATGGTATTGCACCGAGAGCGCGGCCCGCTCCTTGAAGCGCAAACCTTCGATCGTTCCGTCGTTCAGGTTTCGGTGGGTCACGGCAGCAAACTTCTCGCGGATAGAATCCTCCGCGACCGCAAAGCCGTGGTTCTGCGTCGTAACCTCGACTTTACCCGTGATGAGGTTCTTGACGGGATGGTTGGCTCCGCGATGGCCCACGAACATTTTGTACACGTCGAAGCCGCTGGCCAGGGCCATGAGCTGATGGCCAAGACATATACCGAACATCGGAATCTTCGTCTCGAAGGCGGCTTTGACTTTGGCGATGTCGTCGGGCATGGCCCGCGGATCTCCCGGACCGTTCGAGAAGAAGAGCCCATCCGGCTTCCAGGCGAGAACCTGATCCAGCGGCGTCGAGGCTGGGAAGACGCGGACGCTGCATCCACGCGCTTCGAAGGATCGCAGTATGTTGAGCTTTACGCCGTAGTCGAACACCGCGATGCGCGGACCGCCGCCGAGCGCGTAGTCGAAGGGCTCCCCCGTGGTAACCCTTGAGGCCAACTCGAGCCCCTCCATCGATGGCCACGCGCGCGCCTTTTCGATGAGGCTCTCATCGTCGAGATCGATGGACGAAATCACGGCGTTCATGACGCCCTTCGTACGGATGTGGCGCACGAGCCGCCTCGTGTCAACACCCGTGATGCCGACGAGCTTGTACCGCTTCATGAAGCTATCCAAAGACTCGTCGGCAAGCAGGTTTGAGTATCGCTCCGTGAACTGACGAACGACGAGGCCGGCGATCATCGGGCGACGCGCTTCGAGATCCGCATCCATCGCCCCGTAATTTCCGATGTGCGGGTAGGTCATCATCATGATCTGCCCGTGGTAGGACGGGTCGGTCATGATCTCCTGATAGCCCGTCATGCTCGTGTTGAAGCACAATTCGCCGCCCGTCTCACCCACGTGTCCAATACTCGTGCCGGTGACGACGATGCCATCCGCGAGGGACAGTTTGCAGGGCCTTCCGTTGTTCTGAGCGTCGGAGTTAGTCATACAGCCTTGTGTCTGCGGGCTTGCTGTGTCGGGCAGCGATCGTGTTGCCGAATACAAAAAAAGCCTCCCCAAAAATGGGAAGGCTTGGGGTCGGGTGCATTCCCGCTCCGAAGGGAATCGTCTGATGCTGAGGTGGCGTAGCGAACTTCAAGTCTGTGTCGCCAATCACACGTCGCTGTGCTCGTTTTCGTCGCATGCGTAACCTGACGCGCCACGACTAGTTTCCAAAGATATCGGTCGATGAGGCCTTTCACAACAATCTTCATGGAGCAAAAGTGCCTCACATTTGCTGGAAGCGCTTGCGCTCTCCCAGCACGGCTGGGCAGACGTTCCCCCTTTCGAACCCGTAGTTCTTCGTTGGCGTTCACTGGGCTGATGTAGTGAGGTCCATGCGCCGTCGAACCCCCTCCTCATATCACTCCGACTATCGCATACGCACGCTCGCCTGCGTGGCGGTATCTCTGATCGTCGTGCTCTCGGCCGTGAAGCTGTGGCCTCCGCCTTCGGAGGATGCCACTCCGCGCCTCGTCTACGATACCGGCGAGCGAGAGGTCATCGAAATCGAGGAGATTCAGCCGACGCGCCAGGTGAATGCGAAGCCACCCCCACCCCCGCCGCCTATACCCATCGTCGTTCCCGATGATGTTGTGCTCGAAGAGGATGAGATCGAGTTCGCCGACGAATTTCTGGCGCTGGACGACCCCGGCGAGGATGCGCTGCCCAGCGAGGAAAGCGGTGATGCGGTGGCGGAATCGGCCGGTCCGACGGAGGGCCCGAAGACGGTCCGTTTTGTGGAGCCGGAGTACACGCGCGAGGCCAGGCGAAATCGTATTCGCGCCGAGCTCGTCGTGGCCGTCATGATCGATGAACGTGGCCAGGTTCAGGATGCGGAAATCGTGGAGCGATTCCTGCTGGACAAAGACGGCGTCACGAAGACCCCCGTGGCGACCCTGGGCTACGGCCTCGAGGAGGCTGCTCTCTCGGCCGCCGATCGATGGATCTTTCGTCCCGCAAGAAAGAACGGGCAGCCTGTGCCCAGCCGAACGACTCTGACCTTTACGTTCGGAATCGACGCGTAGCGTCGGACCGCCTACACATCCACAAACTTCGCATCCTCGATATCCGCATCGTAGGTGCGCGGCGCGGATGAGCCTGGTACCGTGGAGCGCCGCCGATCATCGCGGGGAGGTGCTGTCTCGTCAGTCCTCATCGCGCGCAATAAGCGCAGCGTCGTCCGGAAAACGAGATAGACGATGAAGACGAGAAAGAGGAGTTTTAGCATGATAGCTGGCTTTGCACTCTGCGGGCGGTATGACATCGCGCGTGGATGCTGTGGTGTTTACGGAAGGCCGCACGCCATGTTCGGCGATTGCCGGTAATTTCATCCCCTCCGTATCGATAGTTCCGTCACAGGGTTTCGGCAATCGGCAACGCCATCTCGTGTGTGGGAGCCATTTCGAGAAGCTCCGTCACGCGTGCGCTGAACGGAGCGGGAATTCGCGCGTCCGGCGCGATGTCGGCCAGCGGGCGCAAGACGAAGAGGCGCTCGCCCAGCCGCGGATGCGGGATGCGCAGGCCCGGCTCGTCGATTTCCTCGTCACCGAACGCGATCAGATCCACGTCCAGTGTCCTCGCCTGCCAGCGCTTCCCCTTCTCTCGATCGCGGCCTGCCTCTCGTTCAATCTCCTGGCACACCTCGAGCAACGCCCGCGCATTCAGCGACGTCTCGACCTCAACCACGGCATTGAGAAAATCCGGTTGCAAATCTTCCGAGGCGAGGGTCACAGCCGGGTTCTCGTAAATCGGAGATGTTCTCGCTATCCGAATCTTCGGGTGTCGCCGCAAGGCCTCCACGGCCATACGCAAATAGGCCAACCGGTCTCCCAGGTTTGATCCGAGGGCAAGGTAGGCACGGGTTTGTTCGACCCGGGACATGCTCAGCGCTTCAACCCGCTATGGGCCTCGATATGTAACGGTCTAATTTTACTTCCATCGTGTAACGCTTCCAGTCGAATCCTCCCCTCGCCCTGACGGTTCGCTACTTAATGCGCCGCCTTCGACGAAGATGCCTCGGTCCGCGTCATGATGAACCCGATTCAAGCCCGCCACGCCGTACGATGATCCCCGCCAGCAAATCCAGTAGTCTTTCCAGGGACAGGCCATCCGATCGATCCGTCGGTGGCCGATCCGATCTCGAGGAACGGGAGCGTAGAACGCGGCCTCACGATCGGCCCGGCGCCAACGACGCCGCCGGACGCGGGGCGTCGGAGGGTCCGCACATTCTAATCGTTGACGACGACCCCGAAATTCGTCTGGCTCTCGAAACCTACTTCCAGATGGAGGGCTACCGCATCGATACGGCGGAAGATGGTGTTTCGGCTCTCGAGATCATGAAAGAGGAACCGTATTTCGATCTGGTGCTGCTGGATGTCGTCTTGCCGCGCATGAACGGGTTCGAGGTGCTGCAGGAAACCCAGTCCAGGGGGTATACGGCTCCCGTTCTCATGATGTCGGGGCGCGGCGATCAGGAGAATATTCTGAAGGGATACGGACTCGGCGCGCAGGACTACATCGTCAAGCCCTTCGAACCCGAGGACCTCTTCGAGCGCACTGAGGCGCTGATCGGTCGCGACGGCCGGCCCCTGGAGCCCGTCAACGAGTACCGGTTGGGCTCGTACGTTATCGATTTCCAGAGAAGCCTGATTCGAAAAGACACGAGCGAGCTAGCGTTCAATGAGATGGAGCTTGACATCTTGCGATGCCTGGTGCGAAATCGCGGATGCGTCGTTACGAAGAAGCGCCTGCTCCGAGAGGCGTGGCATATCGACGATGACCTGATCGCCTACACCATCAATCCGGATGTGGCCGTCGCAAAGATCGACCCGCACGTCGGATCGATACGGCGAAAGATAGAGCCGAACCCTTCTAAGCCACGGTACATCCACACGGTATACGGGCTGGGTTACCGCTTCACGGGATAGACCAGGCGCGCGCCTGGCCGGGAGAAAAAAAAGAAGCCCGACCCCACCCCGGGGCCGGGCCTATCTCCACCTCCCATGCCCTGGCCTGCACGAGAGCGTGGAGACGGTCCGAGCCTGGGCCCGGACCATCCGGAGTATCGCCCCGCAGTCGGAGTCCTTAACCGCATTTCTGTTACAATCTCGGCCGGTGCGGGGCCGCCGAGTCGTAGACGTTCCTACGGAGCCGTAGGCGATTGTACGCAGGACGTCGTCCGTGCTTTTCACGAGCCAGAATCCAGATTCCCGCCTATTAAACGGCGATGTCTGGATGGCGATACCTCACAAACCCCACCCCGGGGCCGGCTCGGAAGCACGCGCCGAACCTGGCACGGCGCCTCTTCCGCGGCCCAAGGCCCACGTAGCTAGCTTACCTTACCCCTGGCCTGGGCGTCGGCATCGTGCCGGCGCCCATTTTTTTGTTGGAAGGATGGACCCTTCATCCTCACCAGGCTTCCCGCTCGCGCAATCGTTCAATGTGCGCCACGTGATGCCGGCCGTGCCACTAGCGTCATCGCGCCCATCTCGGGATGACGGATCGTGCGGGCGAAATCCTCTGTCGTCATCGCGTTTAGCAGGGCGTCCCATCTCGCATGTAGGCCTGTCAGAAGCTGCAACGAAATCTCGACGGCTGCCGTGCGCGCGTCGAGCAGCTCCGCCCAGACTTTTTCATCGTAGGTCTTGATGGCCGGCGTATCCTCCGTGAGTCCCCACTTCATTCGGACGTACGCATTGATGTGACTGTCAGACACGTGATGAACGAGCTGGCGAACGGTCCATCCTCCTGGCCGGTACGGTGTGTCGAGCCGGGTTTCGCTGAGGCCGTCCACGGCCATGCGCATTCGGGCGGGCACGGTGGCCAGCGAGCGAATTAGTTCCGCGTGACCACCTGCAGGCAGTGGTTGATTTCGGTCAAATCGGCCGATCGGGTAACGCAGGAGATCTGTGCTCAAGGGACATCCGGGCTCAGGGGTCAGCAAACCGCAGGTAAGATACGCCCGTACCATCCCCTGATGAAACTCCCGGCTCGACGATCTGCATCGCTGCTCGCCGCGGTGGGACAAACCGTCAGTCGCTACCGATCCGCCGTCACCACGTAGCTCTCCCCTGCCTCGGTCTCGAAGT